>NZ_QFQZ01000010.1 GCF_003243465.1 Caulobacter segnis | reverse complement strand
GTCGCCGCAAACGGCATGCTGAAATCAAATCAGCCCTGGCAAAAGCCCGGTTGACCCAACACAGTCGCCGGCTCTCCGCGCTTCGCGCTAGCCGGGATGACACCGGAAATATGGCTGTTTAGAAGTTCACCCCCGCACGCCATACCGCGCCAGGAAGGTCTCGACCGCGTCCTCGGCGATGGCCCTCAGCGCGCGGCGGGGCTGGACCTCGTCGCCGGCCGAGAGGCCCAGCACCAGGGTCACGTGGTCGAGCATGCCCATCAGCTGGCTGGCCGCCCACGAGGCCTTCTCGACCTTCAGCTCGCCCGTCTTGACCAGGTCGTTGATCACGGCGATCGCCGCCCCGCCCAGCTCGTCGCGGGCGCTTTGCAGCAGATATTCGGCCACGTCCTCGAAGCGGCGGCGCTCGGACGTCACCACCCGGAACAGGGCTCGCGAGTCGGGCTGGGAGAAGAAGCTGGCATAGGCGCAAGCCAGCGCTGTCAGCCGCGTCCGGGCGTCGCCCTTGACGCGGACGGCTTCGCGCACCGGCGCGGTCAAGCTGGCCACCGTCTCCAGCACGATGGCCCGGAACAGATCCGCCTTGCCCGGGAAGTAGGCGTACAGCGTGGCCGTCGAAACGCCCGCCGCGCGCGCCACCACCTCCATGCCGGCGTCGGCATAGCCTTCGCGCAGGAATAGCGCCCTGGCCGAGGCGAGGATCTCCTCGCGCTTGTGACCCGACCGCTTGAGACCTGCGCCGACGAGCATAGGGGAGACCCGCTGTTTCGATGGTGATGCAATCTAGCCGCGAAAACGAAGGTTAAGCAAGAGATGCGCGAGAGGACTTCGCGGCGTCTTTCGGCTATGCAGCCCTCGCGCTCAATTCGTGGGCGGAAGAGACGGGATCTCAGGCGTGATCAAGGACGTGGAAGCCGCGCGCGAACAGGAAGTCGCCGCCTGGTTCGGCGAGCGGGCGGAAAACACGATCGAGACTTCGTGCGCCCGCGTGTTCCTGATCGGGGGCTCGGCCTTCAAGGTGAAGCGGCCGGTCGACTTCGGCTTCCTCGACTATTCGACGCTGGAGTTGCGCCGCTGGGCGCTGGAGCGGGAGCTGACCTTCAACCGCGCCGCCGCGCCGGACATCTACCGCGAGGTGCGCCGCCTCACTCGCGCGGCCGATGGCGGGATCGAGATCGACGGCGACGGCGAGATCGTCGAGTACCTGCTGGAAATGCGTCGCTTCGACCAGAACGGCGTGCTGGCCACCCAGCCGTGGGCGATCGACGACGCGCTGGAGGATTCGCTGGGCCGCACCGTGGCTCGCTTCCACGCAGGCTCGAGCCTGCGCCCACAGGGTGGCGGGGTGTCGGCGCTGGGCTACACGATCCGCTCCAACGCCAACCTGCTGCGGGGCCTGGCGCCGCGCCTGGGCAAGCAGGCCGTCGAGCGTCTCGTCCACGAGACCGACATCGCCCTGGAGCGCCTCGGCCCGCTGCTCGACGCGCGCGCCGCCGACGGCTTCGCCCGCCACTGCCATGGCGACCTGCACCTGGGAAACATCCTGATCGAGAACGGTCAGCCGATCCTGTTCGACTGCATCGAGTTCAACGACACCCTGTCGGACATCGACGTCCAGTACGACCTGGCCTTCCTGCTGATGGACCTGGACTTCCGTCGCCGCCGGGACGCGGCCGGCCGGGTGCTGAACGCCTATCTCGACGAGGCCGCCCGATCGTTCGGCGACGGGCTATGGACGGGTCTCGCGGCCCTGCCCCTGATGCTGAGCGTGCGCGCCGCCGTCCGCACCCACGTCTGGGCCTATACGGGCGACGACGAGGCCGCGCGGGCCTATCTGCAGACGGCGCTGGAGCATCTGGCCCCGCGCCCGGTCAGCCTGATCGCCGCCGGCGGCCTTTCGGGCTCGGGCAAGTCGACCTTCTCGCGGGTCTGCGCCCCGGGCCTGGGCGCCGCGCCCGGCGCGGTGGTCCTGCGCACCGACGAAATCCGCAAGCGCCTGTGGGGCGTGCCGTCGCTCGAACGCCTGCCGCGCGAGGCCTATACGCCGGAGATGAGCGCCAAGACCTACGACCAGCTGTTCCACGACGCGACCCTGTGCCTGAAGGCCGGCCGCTCGGTGGTGCTGGACGCGGTGTTCCTCAAGCCCGAGGAGCGCGCCCGCGCCGAGGCCCTGGCCAAGTCCGCCGACGTCGCCTTCCAGGGCGTCTGGCTGGAGGCCCCGCCCGAGGTGCTGCGCGCCCGCGTCGCCGCCCGCGTCAACGACGCCTCGGACGCCGACGTCGCGGTGCTGGAGACCCAGCTGGCCCGCGATCCCGGCGAGATCGCCTGGCACAAGGTCGACACCGTCAGCGCCTTCGAGGACGAGGCCCGGGCGCTGGCCGAGGCGATGGGGTAGGCGGAGCGCGGCAGAAGCGGATCGGTCGAAGGTCTGCTTGGGGTGGGAAGAACGGCGCCCAATCCCTCTCTCTGGAGAGAGGGAGGGGCCCGTCCCGACGACCGTCGGGATGGCAGGGTGAGAGGCTACTGCCTGCCCGAACGCAATACCGACAGGATCTCGTCCGCCATTCCGCCGGGGTCCGCCAGCACCCGCTCGTTTTGGAAACGCAGGACGAGATAGCCGAAGAGCGTCAGGGTCTCCGTGCGGCGGTTATCGTAGTCCTCGCGCCCCTCATGGGCGGGGCCGTCCAGTTCCACGATCACCCTCGCGGACTCGCAGAACAAAGTCGGCGAAATATCGGTCGATCGGGTGCTGGCGCAGGAAGCGAAACCCGCCCAAGCGGCGATTACGGACGAGAGCCCACAGCGTCTTCTCGGCCAGGGTTTGATCCCTGCGAAGGCGACAGGCGGTGGCGATCCGGTCCATGGCTGGAGCTTGAGCCGGTCCGGGGGCGCGCTCAACGAAAGGAATCCTGGTTTTCCGCCGGGCGGTGAAACCTCTCACCCTCCCCATCCCGACTTCCGTCGGGACGGGCCCCGCCCTCTCTCAAAGAGAGAGGGGTTCGCGCAAGGTCCGACGAGGACCGGTTGCAGCCTCCGGCTTCCATCCACAAACCCGACCTTCCCGGCGACACGTCAGTGCGGCGAAGCCAATGCCGGGAGGGCAGGTTCATCCGGAGCGGCTGGGGATGACGCGACATTCGCGTCCTGTTTAGCGGATGGGCGTTCGTGGGTTCGATCTGCATCCCGGCATTGGCTTCGCCGCACTGACGTGTCGCCGGGAAGGTCGGTCTATTTGAGAGACTGCGAAACCTAAGCCGCGCCCCTAAGCCGCCCCTCGTTCCCGCCACCGACCGTCGAGGCGATGGCCATCACCAGCTCAGCGGGCCGGATCGGCTTGGCCAGGTGGTCGGCGAAGCCCATGTCGAGGAAGCGCTCGCGATCGCCGGCCATGGCCGAGGCGGTCAGGGCGATGATAGGCGGCGGCTTGGCGCCGACGCGGCCGGCGCGGATGGCCTCCAGCGCCGTGACCCCGTCCATCACCGGCATGTTGATGTCCATCAGCACGCAGTCGTAGCGGGCGTCTCCCATCGCCTCGAGCGCGTCCTGGCCGTTGCCGACCACGGTTAGCAGGACGCCCAGCGGCTCCAGCATGGCGCGGACGACCAGCTGGTTGACCGCATTGTCCTCGGCCATCAGCACCCGCACCTGGTCTAGGGCCGGCGCGTCTTCCAGCGTCTTCCGGGGCTGGGCCGCCGGCGCGGCCGCCTCCGCGGCCTCGAAGCGAAACACGAAGCGCGCGCCGGTCTCGCTGGGCGCCAGGGTCAGGTCGCCGCCCATGCGCCGGGCCAGCGCCCGGGCGATGCTGAGCCCAAGGCCTGCCCCGCCATAGTCGCGCGACACCGTCTCGTCGGCCTGGGTGAAGCTGTCGAACACCCGCTCGCGGGCGTGGTCGGGCACGCCGGGGCCGCTGTCAGCGACCGCGATCGCGATCATGCGACGGCCGTCGGCAGCCACGACGGGCCTGGCGTCCAGCGACACCCCGCCCACGGCCGTGAACTTGATGGCGTTCGAGACGAGATTGGTCAGCACCTGGCGAATGCGCAGGTCATCGGCATGGATCGTCTCCGGAAGCTCCGGCGCGATATTGACCGTGAGGGCCAGCCCCTTGAACGCGGCGGCGTCGCGCCAGGCGTTGGCGACCTCGTTGACCAGGGTGCGAGGGTTCAGGTCGACCGGCGCCAGCTCGATCCGTCCCGTCTCGATCCGCGACAGGTCCAAGACGTCGTTCAGCAGGTGCATCAGGCTGTCGCCCGAGCGGATCATCAGCTCGACCTGCTCGCGCTGGGACGGCGACAGGTCGGAGAGCTCCAGGGCGTGGGCCATTCCCAGGAGGCCGTTCATCGGGGTGCGCAGCTCGTGACTGGCGACGGCGATGAAGGTCGACTTGGCGCGCGCGGCCTCCAGCGCCCGCTCCCGCTCCTGGCGAAGGTCGCGGGTCAGGGCGTCCATCTTGCGAGCGGCGGCGCGGTTAAGCAGCATGACGTTGACCGTGGTGGCCACCAGCAGCAGCAGGCCCCAGCGCGCGGCGATCGTCCCGGGTCCCTCCCCCGGCAGCAGGAAGAACGGAAAGACGACCAGGCAGGCCATCGGGGCCACGCCGTTCAGCACCACCAGCGGCCCCGATTGGTGCCGGAAATTCTGGGTGTAGATCACCTGGCCGCACCAGACGGCGACGGCGCCCAGACGCGTGTCGCCAGAGCCTTCGAGCCACAGGATCGCGCCGAGCCACGCCCAGACCACATTGATCGGCAGCGACGCTCCGGCGAACAGCGCGCGCAGCTGGGCGGTGCCGGGACGGCCGCGCTTGAAACGCCGAGTGATCAGCCATGCCGCGCCCTCGCAGGCCAGCAGGCTCGCCAGCCAGCCGACCGCGAGCGACCACCCGACGCCATAGCCGACCACCACCGCCGCGAGGGTCGCCGAGACCAGGCGCGGCGGCGTGAGCCGATAGGTGTCGGCCGCGACCTCGTCGAGCCGCGCGTCGGACCATGTCTCGCTAAGCCAGCCCAAGCCGGTCTCCGAACGACGAACCTCGTTCTCCCAGGCTCGACTTAAAACATCAGAAGACCCTGAAGACGCGATGCGACCGATCATCGCGGCGGGCCGAACCGGGCAAGCGCCTCGCTTTACGGTGGCGCTGCGTTGCACAATTGCGGACGGCCCACTAGCTTCTAGTGAACAACGATAATTAACCGGGAGAGAGACGGCCGATGTATGGGCTGATGCAGCATGGGGCGCTGACCCTCGACAAGATCATGGACCACGCCGCGCGCTGGCACGCCGACCGCGAAGTGGTCAGCCGGTCCGTCGAGGGACCGATCGTGCGCACCACCTATGGCCAGATGCGCGATCGGGCCAAGCGGGTCTCCAACGCCCTGCTGGCCCTGGGCATGAAGGCCGGCGACCGCATCGGCACCCTGGCCTGGAACACCGGCCGCCACATGGAGGCCTGGTACGGCATCATGGGCGTCGGCATGGTCTGCCACACCCTCAATCCGCGCCTCTTCCCCGAGCAGATCGCCTGGATCGCCGGCCACGCCGGCGACCGGATGATCTTCGCCGACCTGACCTTCCTGCCGATCCTCAAGCAGATCGTCCCGCGCATCCCCAGCGTCGAGTACGTGGTCGTCTTCACCGACAGCGACCACATGCCGGCCGACTTCGCCCTGGCCGGCGACGCCCCGCACTTCAAGGGCCTGCTGTGCTATGAGGACCTCGTCGAGCAGCATTCCGCCGACGTCGCCTGGGGCGGCTTCCCCGAGGATACGGCCGCGGGCCTCTGCTACACCTCGGGCACGACGGGCGATCCCAAGGGGGTGCTCTACTCCCACCGCTCGAACTTCCTGCACACCTTCATCACCCTGCAGCCCGACGTGATGGGCCTGTCGCAGAAGGACGTGGTGCTGCCCGTGGTGCCGATGTTCCACGCCAACGCCTGGGGCGTGACCTTCTCGGCGCCCGGGACCGGGGCCAAGATGGTGATGCCGGGCGCCAAGATGGACGGCGCCTCGATCCACGAGCTGCTGGAGACGGAAGGCGTGACCTTCTCGGCCGCCGTGCCGACCGTGTGGCAGATGCTGCTGCAGCACCTGGAAAGCACCAACGGCAAGATCACGACGCTCAAGAAGGTGGTGATCGGCGGGGCGGCCTGCCCCGAGAGCATCATCCGCGCGTTCCACGACAACTACGGCGTCGAGGTCGTCCACGCCTGGGGCATGACCGAGACCTCGCCGGTCGGCACCCTGTCGGTGATGACCGACAAGCTGGCCAAGCTCTCCTATGACGAGCAGATGCCCTGGCGCCTTAAGCAGGGGCGGCCCCCGCTGGGCGTGGAGATCTGCCTGAAGGACGACGACGACAAGCCCCTGCCCCACGACGGCAAGGCGTTCGGCCACCTGAAGATCCGGGGGCCGATCATCGCGGGCGAGTACTTCAAGGGCGCGGGCGGGACCATCCTCGACGCCGAGGGCTATTTCGACACCGGCGACGTCGCCACGATCGACCCCGAAGGCTTCATGCAGATCACCGACCGGGCCAAGGACGTGGTCAAGTCGGGCGGCGAGTGGATCAGCACGATCGAGATCGAGAACATCGCCGTCGGCCACCCCAAGGCCGCCCTCGCCGCCGTGGTCGGCGTGCCCCATCCCAAATGGGACGAGCGCCCGGTCCTGCTGGTCAAGCTCAAGCCCGGCGAAACCGCCACGCGGCTTGAGTTCCTCGACTTCCTGCAGGGCAAGATCGCCAAGTGGTGGACCCCCGACGACGTGCTGTTCGTCGAGGACATCCCGCTGGGCGCGACGGGCAAGATCGACAAGAAGCTGATCCGCAAGCGGCTGGCGGAGGAACACTACGCGCTGCCGGGGTGAGGGGTGTCGACACCGACCGCGCCTAGAGCCTTTAGACTGAAATCGGAATCGATTTCAGGCGTTTAAAAGGCTCTAAATCAAAGACTTAGAGCGTGAGTTAAGCCGAAACCGGTTCCCACTTTCGGCCTCACGCTCTAGCCTGTCACACGGCCTATGGCTCTGTACGTACACGATACCGCCGCTGTCCGGACGCCTCGGGGGTTTCCGGCGGTTTCGGCGGCTGCTTGCGTGGGGTTCCGGAACGTTACAGGCTGCCCCCTATGAAGCGTGATCCCAAGAAGTCCGAAACCCTCCAGGTTCGCCTCCCGCACGGCATGAAGCGCGACTTCATGCAACGGTGCGAGGCGGAGAACCGGGCGGCGAGCGACCTCGTTCGCGATTTCATCGAGGGCTATCTGGCGCGTCCGGTGGAAATCCTCACATCGGAGAAAGCCGTGATGATCCGCAGGACCTTCGTCTATCCCACCCTCGCCGCCGCCAGCCTCCTGGGCGCCGTGTTCGTCCTGGCCCCGAGCGCGAGCCAGGCGACCAGCCTCCGCGACGATTTCGCCGCCATGGACCAGAACAAGGACGGCTTCATCGTCGCCTCGGAGTACCAGCCGCCCGAGGACGGCGTGACCTATTCGGTCAAGTCCACGTCGTCCAAGCCGGGCGCGACGCGGATTTCGTCCGCCGCAAGCGCCGACGAGACCCTGTCCAGCCTCGACCAGGACGGGGATCACCGACTGAGTTTCGAGGAATATCGGTTCATGCGGACAGGCGCCGCCATGGCGATCATGAAGCGCGGCGACCGTGATCAGGACCACCGCCTGACCCAGGCCGAATATATCGAGGGCTCGACCCTGCCCGACGCCGCCGTCGCCAAGATCAAGGCCCAGGCGCCCGGCGTCGAGCTGGCCATCGCCCAGATGCGAGGGAAAGCGGGCGCCCGGTTCGAACGGCTCGACGCCGATCGCGACGGGACCTTGACCCTTGAAGAGATGACGCCGTCCTAGAGCGCGTCAGGTTTAGCATGGGCGGTTAAACCGCTCGAGCGCGCTCGCGGAACAAAGGTCGGGCGTGGGCTCGCGCTGCGCTCACGTCCGATCCCTCCTCGCAAGGCCCACGGCTAGAGCATGAGGCCGAAAGCCTTCAGCCCTTGGCGGCCGCCGTCAGGACTTCCAGCCGCTTGCGCGCCTCGGCGACCAAGGCCTGATCGGCGCCCGCCCCCTGATGGGCGATGGCCTTCTCGCGAAGGACCTGGGCCACCGCCACATTGAGGCTCAGGTGCGGCGACTGGGCCAGGGGCGCGATCAGGCCGGCGGCGCTGTCGTACTCGCCCTTGCCCAGCAGGGCGATCACGGCGTCGATCCGGATCTGCTCCACCTGCGGGGCCAGCAGATGCGCCCCGACCAGCGCGTCCAGGGCGGCGTCGCTGTCCTGCGGCTGGGTGCGGGCATAGCGGTACAGGGCCGGATAGAAGGTCGGGTCCAGCTTCAGGGCCCGCGCCAGCGCCTTCCTGGACTCGCCGGACGTCTCGGCCAACCGGGCTGGATCGCGCCGGCCGACCGTCTGCCAGGCCACGCCGAGCAGATACTGGGCGTAGGGATCGGTCTGCAGCGCCGGGGTTCCCTTCAGCAGCTCGACCGCCACGGTGGGATCGCCGAAAGCCTGCTGGGCATGAGCCAGGGTGCGGGTCGCGAACGGGTCGTCGGGATATCTGGCGGCCTTGGCGGCGATGGCCTTGACGATGTCCGAGGCCTGCCGGTCGGTCTCGCCGCGACGCCCCCGGATCAGGCGCAGCGAGTCGAGCATCAGGTCGCCATAGGCCGGCGACAGGGCGGTGACCGTCACGTCCTCGGCGACCAGGGGAGCGACAGGAACGACCGTCATGGTCATGCCGGACTTGGCGTAGCTGGTCAGCTGTCGCTGCAGCGAGGTCTTGTCGGTCTTGAAGGCGGCGACGAAGGCGTCCGGCTCGGGCTGGCCGGCGCGCAAGGCGGCGAAATAGGCCCGCAACTGCCCGGCTCGCTCCGGATCGCCCAACAGATAGTGGGTCAGCAGCCAGCCTTGGGCGTAGACCATGCCCAGCCGGGGCGAATCCATCCGCGCGTCGAGCAGCGCGTCCAGGGTGATCCAGGACTGCCGCTCCAGCGAGGGAACCCGCGTCGCCACCGGCCCGCCCAGCTGCAGCTTGTCGCCCCGCTCCACGGTCGCGCCGAAATACTCGGCGAAGCCTTCACGGAACCACAGCGGATAGGGCCAGGCGAAGTTCTGCGCCATGAAGTGGTGCGCATACTCGTGCTGCAGCACATGACGGGCCTGCTCGCGATCGCTGGCGTTCCAGGTCGCCAGGGCGGCGCGGCCGCCGGGCCCGGCGCGATAGAAGCCCACCGCGTCGACCTCGGGCTCGACCTTCTCCAGATCGTCGCGCTGGGCCACCAGATAGATGTCGAGACGGGCGGCCTGGGGCTTGTCCTCCACGCGCATCACCCCGGCCAGCAGCCGGTGATAGCGCTCGAGGTCGGACGCGGCCTCCCTCAGCTCGGGCTCGTCGATCGCGCCGTAGACGTTGAAGTGCGGAGTGGTCGCCTTCAGCCAGCGATCCGCCGCGACGGCCGACTGGCCCATCACCATGACCACCAAGGCGACGAGCACGCGCGAAAGCCACTCCATCTTTCCCCCCGGGGTTTGTGGCGTCGTGAGAGCGCCCGATGCACATTCCACCCAAGGTTGCGTTTCGATCACCGAGATTGGCAACCCTTTTTCGCGCAGCGTTGTGACGAGCCCCCCCGGGCCGCGCCCGCCGGACACGCCATCGAATCGCCGCATCCTCGGAAAAGCTTCACCGGAGGTTGATTGGGAGGCTCCTGGTGCGTCATCTTCCTATTTGCGTCCTGGCTCTGACGGCCCTGCTGCCGTCCCTGGCGCTGGCGCGGGAAACGCCGCCGAAAATGACCGCCGGCAGCAGTCCGGAGCTGCTCGACCGGCGCCTGATCGACATCGGGGGCGGCCGGCGGCTGAACATGGTCTGCATCGGCGAGGGCGCGCCGACCCTGGTCTTCGAACAGGGCCTGGGCGGAACGATCCTGGACTGGCAGTACATCCAGGCCGATCTCAGCAAGACCAACCGGACCTGCTTCTACGACCGTGCGGGTTATGGCCAGAGCCCGGCCTCGGACCAGCCCCGCACGCCCAAGAACGTCACCGACGACCTGCACGCCCTGCTGCGCAAGGCCGGCGTGCGCACGCCGGTGGTGCTGATCGGGCATTCGATCGGCGGACGCTACGCCCCCTACTACTACGAGCGCTTCCCGGCTGACGTCGCCGGCATGGTGCTGGTGGATCCGGGGTTCTACGGCCAGGACGACCTGAACCTGTCCGCGCCCGACCAGGCGCTGTTCGACAGCTTGCGAGACAAGGCCTATGCGAAATGGTCGAACTGCGCGGCCAAGGCCCGCGGTCACGAGATAACGCTGGAGGCTCCGCAAGACTGTTTCAGGGCGAACCTGCCCTATTACACGCGCGACGAGGCGGCGCGGATGCTGCCTGTCTACCAGCGCCCTGAGCGGTGGGAGACGATCGCCTCGGAGTATGGCCATATCGACGAGGACAAGGGGCCGCAAAAGGACTGGGGTGACCTGCCCCTGCTCGTCCTGACGCGCACCGCCTTCCCGCCGACGCCGGGCGCGTCCGACGCCTTCAACCAATCCGTCGAGGCGGTTCTGAAGCGCGGACATGCGGCGCTGGCCGCCCGCTCCAGCCGAGGGCGGAACATCACCGTGCCGGACTCCAACCACTATATGCAGGCCAATCAGCCCGCGCCCGTTTTGGCCGCGATCCGGGATTTCCTGGCCGAGGTGAGCGCGCGCCCCGCGCGCTAACCGGCGCTCAATGGAAATCCCGGCTCCTTAACAGCCGGCCGGACACCTTCTGCCGCACGCGCGGCGCCGGAGCCCCCGGCTCGTCCCTCAGGCTGGAAAGGTGCGCCGAGAGGTCGGTGAATCCCTCGGCCACCACGTGGATCACGCCGTCGGCGCGCTGCACGCGGCCGTGGACGACCAGGAACGAGGCGGTCATCACCAAGTTGCGGTCGGCCTCGAAGCGGTCCTTCCAGACCACGGCGTTGGCGACGCCGGTCTCGTCCTCCAGGGTCACGAACACCACGCCCTTGGCCGTGCCCGGCCGCTGGCGGATCAGGACAAGCCCCGCCACCGACACCCGCGCGCCGTCCTTCAGCGTCGATAGCCGCTCGGCCGTGATCACCCCGCGCCGTTGCAGCATCGGCCGGTAGAAGCCGATCGGGTGGGCCTTCAACGAGAGACTGGTGGTGCGATAGTCCTCGGCCACGTCCTGCGGCGCGGCCATGGCCGGCAGGGCCACCCTGTCCTCGAACAGCGGCAGGCCGGCCAGCAGCGGGGCCTGGACCGGGGCCTTGTGCTCGCCCTTCAGCCCCTTGACCGCCCACAGCGCCTCGCGCCGCGAGAGGCCCACGCCGGCGAAGGCGTCGGCTTCGGCCAGCAGCTCCAGCGCCTTCTGCGGGACGCCGCCTTGCGCGAACTCCCCGGGCGTGCGGGCGCCCTCCGCGCGGGCCTTGGCCAGCACCGCGACGTCGGCCTTCTTCAGGCCCTTGATCTGGCGGAAGCCCAGGCGGACGGCCTTCCAGTTCTGGCGGTTGGCGTCGTCGGCGATCTTGTCGGCGCGGGGCCGGAAGCCCTCATAGGCGCGACCCTTCTCCAGCGTGCAGTCCCAGTCGCTGGCCAGGATGTCCGGCGGCAACACCTCGACCCCGTGCTCGCGCGCGTCACGGACCAGCTGGGCCGGCTGGTAGAAGCCCATCGGCTGGGAGTTGATCAGGGCCGCGCAGAACACGTCCGGCCAAGCCCATTTGATCCAGGCCGAGACATAGACGAGCTTGGCGAAGCTGGCCGCGTGGCTCTCCGGAAAGCCGTAGTGGCCGAAGCCCTCGATCTGCTTGAAGCACCGCTCGGCGAAGTCGCGCTGGTAGCCGCGCCGGACCATGCCCTCGACGAACTTGTCGCGGTACTCGGCCGGCGTGCCGAGGTTGCGGAAGGTGGCCATGGCCTTGCGCAGGCCGTCGGCCTCGTCGGGCGTGAACTTGGCCGCTTCGATGGCCAGGCTCATGGCCTGCTCCTGGAACAGCGGCACGCCGAAGGTCTTGCCCAGGATGCCCTTCAGCTCGTCCTCGGGACCGTGCTCCGGCGAGGGCGCGGGCCATTCCACCGGCTCGATCCCGTTCTTGCGCTTTAGATACGGATGGACCATGTCGCCCTGGATCGGGCCGGGACGGACGATCGCCACCTCGATGACCAGGTCGTAGAACTCGCGCGGCTTCAGGCGCGGCAGCATCGACATCTGGGCCCGGCTCTCGACCTGGAACACCCCGACGCTGTCGGCCTTGCACAGCATGTCGTAGACGCCGGGGACCTCTTTCGGGATGTCGGCCAGATCCTGCAGCCAGGCCTGGCCGTGGTCCTGCCGCAGCATACCCATCGCCCGCTGGATGGCGCTCAGCATGCCCAGGGCCAGGATATCGACCTTCATCAGGGACAGGCTGTCGATGTCGTCCTTGTCCCACTCGATGAAGGTGCGGTCCTTCATGGCCGCGTTGCCGATCGGCACGATCTCGTCCAGCCGCCGCTTGGTCAGAATGAAACCGCCGACGTGCTGCGACAGGTGACGCGGGAACTTCAGCAGCTCGGTGGCCAGGGCCACGGCGCGGGCGATCTCCGGCGCGGTGGGATCAAGGCCGGCGTTGCGCAGGTGCTCCTCGGGCAAACCATCGCCCCAGCTGCCCCAGACCGTGCCGGCCAGCAGTGACGTGACGTCCTCGGTCAGGCCCAGGGCCTTGCCGACGTCGCGGATGGCGCTGCGCGGGCGGTA
This sequence comes from Caulobacter segnis, assembly GCF_003243465.1. Lineage (GTDB taxonomy): Bacteria > Pseudomonadota > Alphaproteobacteria > Caulobacterales > Caulobacteraceae > Caulobacter > Caulobacter segnis_A. Next base: position 63,062 of record NZ_QFQZ01000010.1, on the reverse strand, counting down.
GTGGATCACCGTCCCGCAGATGGCGGCGTAGTCGCGGCCGTAGCGCTCATAGACATACTGCATCACCTCCTCGCGCCGCTCGTGCTCGAAGTCGACGTCGATGTCCGGCGGCTCGCCGCGGTTCTCGGAGATGAAGCGGGTGAACAGCAGGCGGTGCTCGGTCGGGTCGATCGCCGTCACGCCCAGGCAGTAGCAGACCGAGGAATTGGCCGCCGAGCCGCGCCCCTGGCACAGGATGCCCATTTTCCGCGCCTCGCGCACGATGTCGTGCACGGTGATGAAGTAGTTGGGATAGTCCATCTTGGCGATGAGCCGCAGCTCTTCCTCGAGCTGGGCCTTCACCTTGTCCGGCACGCCGTTCGGATAGCGCCAGGCCGCGCCTTGCCAGGTCAGGTCGGTCAGGTGCTGCATCGCCGACTTGCCGGGCGGCACCGGCTCGTCGGGGTACTGCTCCTTGATCTGGCCGAGGTCGAAGCCGATCCGCTCGACGATCTCGACGGTGCGCTCGACCGCGCGCGGCCAGCGCTCGAACAGGCGGGCCATCTCGTCCGCCGACTTCAGGTGGCGCTCGGCGTTGACCTCCAGCCGGAAGCCGGCCTCGTGGATCGTGCAATGCTCGCGCACGCAGGTGATGACGTCCTGCAGCGGCCGCCGCTCAGGGCCGTGATAGAGCACGTCGTTGGTGGCCACGATCGGCGCGCCGGCCGCCCGTCCCAGGGCGTCGAGCCGGGCCAGCCGCTTCAGGTCCTGGGCGGCGTAGGCGCGGCTGGCCGCCAGCCAGGACCGTCCGGAGAGATCGCCGGCCATGCGGGTCAGGTCGCGCTCGAAGGCCTCGTCCAGCGTCCGGGGCGGGACGATCAGGCCGATCTGCCCGTCGGCGTGGTCCAGGAAATCCGTCCAGCTCAGGTGGCACTGGCCCTTCTCGGCCCTGCGCTGGCCCAGGGTCAGCAGGCGCGTCAGGCGCGCGAAGGCCTCGCGGTCGCTCGGGTAGCAGATCAGGCTGGGCGTCCCGTCCATGAAGTCCAGCCGGCAGCCGGTCAGCACCCGGACCTGGCGTTGCTTGGCCGCCGTCCAGGCGCGCACGACCCCGGCCAGGCTGTTGCGATCGGCGATGCCGACAGCCTTCAGCCCCAGCGCCTCGGCGGCGATGGCCAGCTCCTCCGCGTGCGAGGCGCCGCGCAGGAAGGAGAAGTTGCTGGTGGTCTGGAGCTCGGCGTAGGCGGGTTTCTTCATGACGAGCCCCCTCCACCGGCGTTCGCCGGTCCCCCTCCCCCAAAGGGGGAGGAAGGTGATCCTTCTGCCCCCTTTGGGGGCGGACGACCTGCGAAGCAGGTCCGGTGGGGGCCTACGGCGCTAACCAAACAAACCATGGATCCACCACTTCGGCGCCTCGTCGCCGCCAAACAGTCCCTGCCGGAAGATCCAGTATCGCCCGCCGGCCTCGTCCTCGACGCGGTAGTAGTCGCGGATCTTGCCGGGGCCGGTCTCGCCCTCGGCGACGCCCGCGCGCCACCATTCCTGGGCGATGCGCTCGGGCCCCTCGGCGCGGCGGACGCGGTGGGACCGACCCCGCCAGGTGAAGGACACCGGCGGGTCGTCGGGCACCTTGGCCAAGGCCGTGATCGCCTCGGGGCGCTTGAACAGGCGCACCGGGCGCGGGCGGTCGGGGTCCCAGGCCGCGGTCGGCGGCGGGTCCAAGGGCGCGGCGCGGACCACCGAGCGTTCGGGCACGTGGCTCTCGTACGGATCGGCCCGCCAGACGCGCGCCTCGCCCAGGCGGTTGACCAGCCGGTCGATCAGCGGCGCCAGGGTCTCGTCGAGGCCGGCGCCCGCCGTGCTGTCCAGCCCGTTCTGCACGGCGGCCAGGGGCTCGACCCCGGCGGCATGGACGGTGACGACCTCGATCCCGAAGCCCGGATCCACCTTGTCCAGCTTGGGAACGACCAGCTTGGCCAGCCGCTTGGCGTCGCGGCCGATCCGCGCCAGACCCGCACGCACCGGCAAGGCCTGCCCGTCCAGGCGGTGGAACACGACCTCGAAGCGCTTGGCCCCGCGCCCCTCGGCCTCCAGCCGGGCGCAGATCAGCTCAAGCGCGTCGGCGGCCACCCGGGCCAAGTCCTCGGGCGCGCTGATCGGCTCGAAGAAGGCCAGGCGGTCGAACCACGGCGTGGCCGGCCGGCGAAAGGTCAGGGCCTCGCTCGCCGCGCCCAGGGCTTGGTCCAGCCGCGTGGTGAAGGCGAGGCCAAAGCGCTTGGCCAACTGGGCGCGCGGCAGGCCGTACAGCTGGCCGACGCGATGCAGCCCCAGGCGCGGCAGCTGGGCCTCGGCCGCCTCGTCCAGGCGCAGGGTCGCGACGGGCAGGTCGGCCAGGGCCTCGCGCTGGCCGCCGGGCGGAACGACGGCCAGGTCCTCGCCATGGCGCGCCAGACCCCAGGCCGCCCCGGCCGTGTCGGCGATCGCCGCTCGCGCCGGCACGCCCCAGCGCGCCAGCCGCGCGACGAGGTCGACCAGCATGGCCTCTTCCCCGCCCCACAGGTGGTCGGTCCCGGTGATGTCCAGCAACAGGCCGTCGTCCCCGTCGATCGCCACGGCCGGCGAGAACCGCACGCACCAGTCGCACAGCGCCTCCAGCGCCGCGCGGTCGGCGGCGGGATCGTGGTCGTAGGTGACGAGGTCCGGGACCAGCGCCAGGGCGTCGGCGGCCTTCTGGCCGGGGAACAGGCCAAGGGCCCGCGCCCGCTCGTCGACGGCGGCGAGGCGGCGGGTTCCGCGTTCGGAGACGAGGAGGGCGAGGGGGGGCTCGGACGGCGACTTGCCCCCTCCGGATGCTGCGCATCCTCCTCCCCCAGAGGGGGAAGAAGGGGAGCGGCGGACTTCTTCCCCCTCCGGGGGAGGAGCGCCGCAGGCGCGGAGGGGGCCTGTGTCACCCGGCTTCGCGCCACCCGGGTTCCGCCGGCGCCACGTCGTGATCGGCCAGTTGGGACACCAGACGGAAAGGATGCGGGCCATGGCCGGCCTCCTGCGCTTCCAAGATCCAACCGCCGGGACGTCCGCCCCGGCAGCGCTTGAGTTCGACCCGCCAGCGTGGCGGGCCCAGGCCAATGTCGTCGGGCGGCGGCCCGCTGGGCTGGGGCGCGATCCGCCAGCGGCTGAACGAGGCCGAGCCGGACACCGTCCGAGGCCCCTCCCCCGCGCGGCCGCCATACGGACGACGATGCAGCAGCAGCCCAAGGCCGCCGCGCTTCTCGCAGGCCAACTGCAGCCGGCGACCGGCGGTCAGGTCCGGCGCCTCGGCCTCGCCGACCGCCGCGGCGACGCCCTCCGTCGACAGCGCGTCCTCCAGCACCGACAGCACCTCGGCCTCGTCGCGGGCGCGGACCTGGATCAGCCGCCGGGCGGGGAAGCCCAGCCCCGCAAGCCCCGGCGCGAACAGGTCGCTGCGCCGCGCCACCCAGACCACGACGCCGGTCGCAACCAGGGGCTTCATCAGCAGGCTGGCGAAGGCCGCCGGGGCCGCGCCGGTCTCGCCCTCCAGCCCCGCGCCGACCACCTCGTGCCAGGCGCCCAGCGGCAGGCCGCCGCCCGGAAAGCAGCCGTCGATGGCTGGATCGCCGAACGGCAGGACCGGAGTCGGAGTCCGAGTCCCCGCTTCGATCGCGGCGATCCGGCCTCTCAGGGCCGCAAGACGCGCCTCGCGCGATCCGGCCATTCCACACTCCATGTTCTATTTTTGTTCTCGCGCCAAGCAAGGCGAGAGTCAAGGTATGGAGTGTCGCGGGTGAGGGTCAGTCCTGGGGAAGGAACCAGCGGGCCACGAGGATCGGGCCGAGGAAGAAACCGATACCGCAGGTGTCGGCGACCACGTCCAGGATATCGGCGTCGCGGCCGATGATCGGCAGGCCTTGCAGGATCTCGATGGCGACCCCGAAGCCCAGCAGCACCACCGCGATCTTCCACCATCGGCTCTTGGGCAGGGCCAGGGTCGCCAGGAAGGTCAGGCCGTAGAAGACGATGAAGTGCTTGGCCTTGTCCCACGGGATCAGGCCCTTGGAGTCGTCGCCGGGCGCCAGGGCCGCGTAGAGCGTGAAGGCGACGGCGGCGAGAAAGACGGCCAGGCCCAACCGGTTGATCTTGCGCGGAACGGGCAGGGACATGCGAGGCCTTGGCGGTATCCCTCTCCCCTTGCGGGAGAGGGTGGCCCGAAGGGCCGGGTGAGGGGTCGCGCTGGCGATACCGTGCAACCCCTCATCCGTCATCCTTCGGATGACACCTTCTCCCGCAAGGGGAGAAGGGCGATCAGTCTCAGAACGTCAGCGCGCGGGCTTCCTTGACGTGCGGCAGGGCCTGGATCTTGCCCAGCAGCGCGGCGTCCGGGGCCTGGTCGACGCCCACGAGGGCGATGGCGTCCTCGTCGGCGGCCACGCGGCCCAGGTTGAAGGTGGCGATGTTGACGCCCGCCTCGCCCAGCAGGCCGCCCAGGGCGCCGATGAAGCCCGGCTTGTCCAGGTTGTTGATGTACAGCATGGCCGGCGAGAAGGCCGCGTCCAGCTCCATGCCCTTGACCTCGACGATGCGCGGCGCGCCGGCGATCACCGTGCCGGCGAAGGCGCGCTTGCCCTTCTCGGTCGTGATGGTCACGCGCATCAGGCTGTCATAGGTGGGGCTGACTTCCTGGCGGCTCTCGGAGACGGTGATGCCGCGCTCCTTGGCCACGGCCGGGGCCGAAACCATGTTGATCTCGGCCAGCATCGGCTTGAGCACGCCGGCCAGGGCGGCCGAGGTCATCGGCTTGACGTTGAGGTTCGACACCTCGCCCTCGTAGGCGATGTCGATGGCCTTGATGCCGAAGTCGACCATCTGGCCGGCGAAGGCGCCGATCTTCTCGGCCAGGGCCACGAACGGCTTCAGCTTCGGCGCTTCCTCGGCCGTGATCGACGGGCTGTTCAGCGCGTTGGTGACCGCGCCGGTCAGCAGATAGTCCGAAACCTGCTCGGCGACCTGCAGGGCGACATTCTCCTGGGCCTCGCTGGTGGAGGCGCCCAGGTGCGGGGTGGCGACGACCTTGTCCGAGCCGAACAGCGGGTTTTCCTTGGCCGGCTCGACCGTGAACACGTCGAAGGCCGCGCCGCCGACGTGACCGTCGTCCAGCAGCTTGCGCAGGGCCGCCTCGTCCACAAGGCCGCCGCGGGCGCAGTTGACGATCAGCACGCCCTTCTTGGTCTTCGCGAGCGCTTCAGCCGACAGGATGTTGCGGGTCTTGTCGGTCAGCGGGGTGTGCAGGGTGATGACGTCGGCGCGGGCCAGCAGGTCTTCCAGCTCGACCTTCTCGACGCCCATCTCGACGGCGCGTTCGGGCGACAGGAAGGGGTCGTAGGCCACGACCTTCATCTTCAGGCCCAGCGCGCGGTCGGCGACGATGCCGCCGATGTTGCCGGCGCCGATCAGGCCCAGGGTCTTGGCGTAGAGCTCCACGCCCATGAAGCGGTTCTTCTCCCACTTGCCGGCCTGGGTCGAGGCGTCGGCGGCGGGGATCTGGCGGGCCAGGGCGAACATCATGGCGATGGCGTGCTCGGCCGTAGTGATCGAGTTGCCGAAGGGCGTGTTCATCACGACGATGCCCTTGGCCGTGGCGGCTGGGATGTCGACGTTATCGACGCCGATGCCGGCGCGGGCGATGACGCGCAGCTTGTTCGCGGCGGCGATCACGTCCTTGTCGAGCTTGGCGCCCGAGCGGATGGCGATGCCGTCATAGTCGCCGATCACGGCGATCAGTTCGTCCTTCGAGAGGCCGACCTTGATGTCGAAGTCGAGGCCGCGGTTCTTGAAGATGTCGACGGCGGCGGGGCTGAGCTTGTCGGCGATGAGGACGCGGGGAGCGGTCATGGAGTTGGTCTCCGGATATCGGGCCCCTCCCCCTCGATGGGGGAAGGGTTGGGATGGGGGTGCTTGCTGAGGCGGCGGGGGATCACCCCCACCCCTGCCCCTCCCCCATCAAGGGGGAGGGAGGGCGCGAATTAAGCGGCGGCCAGTTCGGCCGAGACGGTGGCGAAGGCCCAGTCGAGCCAGGGCGTCAGGGCCTCGAGGTCCGAAGCCTCGACGGTGGCGCCGCACCAGATGCGCAGGCCGGCCGGGGCGTCGCGATAGCCGCCGATGTCGAGGGCCGCGCCCTCCTTCTCGAGCAGGCTGGCCAGCTTCTTGGCGAAGTCGGCCTGGGCGTCTTCAGGCAGGGCGCAGATCTTGGGATCCACGACCTTCAGGCACACCGAGGTGTTCGAGCGGATCTCCGGCGTGGCGGCCAGGAAATCGACCCACGGGGTCTTGGCGACCCAGTCGGCCAGGACCTTCAGGTTCTGGTCGGCGCGAGCCTGCATGGCCTGCAGGCCACCGATCGAGGCGGCCCACTTCAGGGCGTCCAGGGCGTCTTCCACGCAGAGCATCGACGGGGTGTTGATCGTCGCGCCCTCGAAGATGTCCGCGGCGATCTTGCCGGCCTTAGTCATGCGGAACAGCTTCGGCATCGGCCAGGCCGGCGTGTAGCTTTCCAGGCGGGCCACCGCGCGCGGCGACAGGATCAGGATACCGTGCGCGCCCTCGCCGCCCAGGGCCTTCTGCCAGGAGAAGGTCACGACATCGAGCTTGGCCCAGTCCAGCTCCTGGGCGAACGCCGCCGAGGTGGCGTCGCAGATGGTGATGCCTTCACGGTCGGCCGAGATGAAGTCGGCGTTGGGCACGCGCACGCCCGAGGTGGTGCCGTTCCAGGTGAAGACCAGGTCCTTGGCCGGATCGACCTTGGCGGTGTCGGGCAGCTGGCCGTACGGGGCGCTCAGCACCTCGACGTCGGGCAGCTTCAGTTGCTTGGTGACGTCCGTGACCCAGTCCTTGCCGAAGGACTCGAAGGCCAGCAGTTGGACCGGGCGGGCGCCCAGCATCGACCACATCGCCATTTCGACGGCGCCGGTGTCCGAGCCGGCGACGATGCCGATCAGGAAGTCGGCGGGGACCTCCAGCACTTCGCGCGTCTGATCGATGGCGGCCTTCAGGCGCGCCTTGCCCAGCTTGGAGCGGTGCGAACGGCCGAGGACGGCGTTCCGGAGATTTTCGGGGGTCCAGCCGGGGCGCTTGGCGCAGGGGCCGGAAGAGAACTCGGGACGCGCCGGGCGGATCGCCGGCTTGGCGAGGGTCGTGGTCATAGCGATGTCTCCCATCCTTACAGATGGACTGCGCCCCGTTGGGAGGGCGTGGCCCGCCGGCGAGAAACCGTGTTCGCGGCCAAAAGGCAAGGAGAGATTTGTCGCGGCGCGCGCTTTTCTCGCCGTGCGAAGAAATTATTTACCCGCCGCTCGCCGACGCCAGGCCATGGCCGCGCCCAGCAGGATGCACAAGAGCACACCCGCCGAGTCCAGGTTGTTGATCAGGGCGTAGGTGTAGCCGCGGCGGGCGCCGGTCACGAAGTGATAGGCGTGCAGGCTGAACTGGATCGCCTGCAGAAGAAGGGCGCCGCCCAGCCAGAAGCTGGCGTAGCGCAGGGCCAGAAGCAGAAAGCCGACCCCGACGAAGCCGTCCACGGCCAGCAGCAGCAGGCCTTGCAGCTCGCCCCGTGTCGTCAAATGGATGATTTCGACGCCGATCGTCGAGGCCGCCACGATCATGCCGGCGTATCGCTCCGCCGCCCCGCCTTTCACCATCGCGAAAAGGCAGACGGCGAAAATCAACGCCAAGGACAGAATCAGAAAAAGCGACATAGGCATGAAAAAGGCCTCTAACCGGGATTAGAGGCCTTGTGGGTTAAACTATTGCAACCTTCAGATGACCTGGCGGAGACCCGCCTCGCCGGTCGTCCGGGTGCCTTGGTTCTTTTCTTCCACGCCAGCCAGCTTGGTGCGGATGCCGAGGCGGAGCTTGGTTTCGTTCAGCTCCGAGTGGGCTTCGACCATCGCCGACCGCGCCTGGCTCAGCGCGCTCATGGCTTCGGCCAGCTTCGTGGCGGCGCGATCGCCGACCACGGCCGAGATGCCGAGATCCTTACGAGCCTTCATCAGGTCGGCCATCAGTTCGGCCGTTTCGACCATCGCCGCGTCAACGGCGTTCTCCGACGCGAACAGCTTGGTCGCGACCCGTTGAGCAACAAACACTTTTTCCACGCCCGCCTCCATTAATGAAACACTAATGGTGAAGGTAAATAGGAAGTTAACTTAATTGCAATACCGTATTTGCGCGCAATCGTTGGCACGATCGGGCGCGCACGCATTTTTAGAAGTGAAGCGTTAGGAACCTTGCGGCAAACTGCCGCCGAATCGAGCTCCTGGACGCCTATGAGCGACAGACCCCACACGCGGGATTCCCGCGAATCGACGCACGCGCCGCTCCAGGCGCGGATCGCTGGTGTGGCTCTGGCCACCACGGTCCTCGCGCTCGTGGCGGCATGCCTCTGTTTCATGTTGCAGCAATGGAGCGTGGCGCGACAGGAATCGCGCGCCAACCACGCCGTCCTGGCCGAGATGGCCGTGGCGGGCGCGGCGGGGCCGCTGGCCGACAACAACCTTCCCGGCGTCTATCGCGCGCTTGAGGCGGTCTCAAGAGCCCCGGGGGTCGCCGCCGTTCGGATGATCGACTCGCGCGGCCGCACCGTCGCCCAGCTCGGCGAAGCCGCCCCTGCGGACGCCGACACGCTGAAGCGTTCGGTCAACGCCGGCGGCAAGCAGATCGGCGAGATCGTGCTGGTCGCTCGCCGCCCCAGCATAAGCCAGATCCTGGCCCGCGACCTGGCCTTGACCGGCGCTCTGTTCTTCGGTTCGGCGGGCCTGGCGATCCTGCTGGCCAACGGCATGGCCCGCAGCATGGCGCGCCCGATGAAGCGGCTGTCGCAAGCCATGCACGAGACCGCGGTCGGCGGCCGGTTCATGCCGGTCGAGCAGACGGCGGACGACGACGTCTTCCAGAGCCTGATCGACAGTTTCAACCATCTGGTGGCGCGGCTGCGCGCCAATGACGAGGACCTGCGCGGCGCCATGGCCGAGCTGGTCAAGGCCCGCGACGACGCCAACACCGCCAACGTGCTGAAGTCGCACTTCCTGGCCAATATGAGCCATGAGATCCGCACCCCGCTGAACGGCGTGCTCGCCATGGCCGAGGTCATGGACATGGACGAGCTGAAGCCGGCCCAGCGCGAGCGCCTGGCGGTGATCCGCGAGTCGGGCGGGCTGTTGCTGGCGGTCCTGAACGACGTGCTGGACCTCTCGAAGATCGAGGCCGGTCGCCTCGAGATCCAGGACCGTCCCTTCGACATCGCCCAGCTGGCCCAGTCGATCCGCGAAACCTACGCCCATCAGGCCCGCGAGAAGGGTCTCGCCTTCGAGGTGGCGGTGGCGCCCGAAGCCCAGGGCCTGTGGCGCGGCGACGCCGACCGGCTGCGCCAGATTCTTGGCAATCTGATCTCCAACGCGCTGAAGTTCACGCTGGAGGGCGCGGTCGCCGTTCGCTTCGCCTCGGCCGAGGACGGGTCGGGCCTGCGCATCGACGTGGCCGACACCGGTATCGGCATCTCATCGGATATCCTGCCGCGCCTGTTCGACAAGTTCGTGCAGGCCGACAGTTCGACCAAGCGCCGGTTCGGCGGGTCGGGCCTTGGCCTGGCCATCTGCCGCGAACTGGCGGCGCTGATGGGCGGCTCGATCAAGGTGCAAAGCCGCGAAGGCCGCGGCTCGACCTTCACCGTGCTGGTCGCGCTGCCCCGCGAGGAGGCGATCGTCCAGGTCCACGCTGTCGAGGAGGCCGCCGACAGCGCCCCGCAGCCGGCGCCGCAGACGGCCAAGGCGCCGCTGCGGGTTCTGGCCGCAGACGACAATCCGACCAATCAAAAGGTCATCGAGGCCGTGCTGGCCCCGCTCGGCGTCGAGCTGACGGCCGTGACCGACGGCGCGGCCTGCGTCGAGGCCTGGAAGGCCGCCAAGTTCGACATCATCCTGATGGACATCCACATGCCCGTCATGGATGGCATCGAAGCCGCGCGCGCCATCCGCGCCCTGGAGGCCCAGGAGGGCCGCGACCGCACCCCGATCGTGGCCGTGACCGCCAACGCCCTGGCTCACCAGGTCGAGGACTACCTGTCGGCCGGCATGGAAGGCCACGTCGCCAAGCCGGTCGAGGTCACCAAGCTCTACAGCGCGATCGACGACGCGATCGCCGCCGCCCGCATGGCCCAGGCCGCCTGAACCCAGGCCAGCCCATTATAGCACGCCTCTGAGAACCGCTTCCGCCGTCGCGAGTTCTTCTTGCTTCAGCGCCGTCGTCCCTCTGGGAACGTCGGCGGACATGATGATCAAGAGGAACCGAACCGATGAAGAAGATCATGATTCCGATCGCCGCGGTTTCGGCCCTGGCGGCCGTCACCCTTCCGCCCGTCGTATCGGCCCAGCCCATCCAGCAGCGCCAGGACCAGCTGGAGCGCCGCATCGACTTTGGCCTGCGCAACGGTTCCCTGACCCGCCAGGAAGCCTATCGGCTGCGGGCCGACCTTCGCGAGACCGAGCGCATGGAGCAGCGCTACCGTCGCGGCGGCCTGAACGGCTGGGAACGCGCCGACCTCGACCGCCGCTTCGACCGCATCAGCCAGCAGATCCGCTACGAACGCCATGACCGCGACTACGGCTACGGCTATGGCAACCGTCAGGGTCCCGCCCGCTGGTAGTCGGGCCTAGCTGAAGGCCGGCTCCACGCGGAGCCGGCTCTCCAACACGGTGACGCCGCGGCCGCGCAGCAAGACACGCGCGCCGCGGCGTTCGCATTCCAGATCCCCGCCGCGGCCCGGATAGGCCTGGTGGAACCGCAGGACCTCCGCGCCCAGCTTGTCGCCGTAGAGCGGCATGAGGATGCAGTGGGCCGAGCCCGTGGTCGGGTCCTCCGGAATGCCGAAGCCCGGGGCGAAGAAGCGGCTCACGACCGCATAGGGCCGCCCTGGATCGGCCTGGGCGACCACCACCGTCTGGCCAGGGCCACCGGTCGCCTCGCCGCCGATCGCCTTCAAGGCCGGCAGGTCTGGCTTCAGCGCCCGCACCGTCGCCTCGTCTTCCAGAACCGCGATCAGATAGGCGCCCGCCCAGACCTCGACCGGCGTCGCGCCCAGCGCCTCGGCGAGGCCATCCGGAATTGAGGTCCGGCGCGGCGGATCGGCGGGAAAATCCATCTCCAGACCCTCCCCCGCGCGCTTCACCGTCAACGGCCCCGACAGGGTGTCGAAGGTCAGCAGCGGCGCATCGGCGCCGAGCTCCGCGAACAGCATGTGCGCCGCCGCCAGCGTGGCGTGGCCGCACAGCGGGGCTTCCTGCGTCGGCGTGAACCAGCGCAGGCCGTAGCGCGCGGGATCGTCCGTCTTCAGCAGATAGGCCGTCTCGGCCTGATTATTCTCGGCGGCCAGAGCCTGCATCCAGACGTCGGTCGGCCAGGCGTCGAACGGCTCGACCACGCAGGCCGGATTGCCCTTGAAGGGGGCGCTGGCGAAGGCGTCGATGGTCCACTGGCGCATGCGGGCGATCTCCCGGAAATCCGTTGGACATCGCTGTTATGCGGGCGCGTGTCGCCGCGCAAAGCCTTTATTGTCCCGGTGACAATCAGGGCTCGATCGTGATCTCCGGCCAGCGGGCCTTGGCCGAGCCCGTCGTGCGCTCCCAGCCGCCGGCGCCTTTCAGCCGCAGCGGATTGGGCCGCAAGCGCAGGGCGAAGAGATCCTCCAGGCCGAACGGCGCGTGGACGGTCAGGCTGTCATCGGCCTCCAGACGCACGCCGACGCAGAAGGCCGTGGCGACGAAGCGCTTCAGCGCCGCGGCGCTGCTCTCCAGAGGCGGATAGGGCTCGTCGGCCCCGAACTTGTCGGCGAACCACAGATGGACCCGCGCCTGGTTGCGAACCTCGACCAAGTCGCGCAGCGGCGGGTCGAAAGCGGCCGCGACGCGCTTGATGACCACGTCCTCGGCCTCGTAGCTGACATCGCCGGCGTCGTGATAGGCCAGGTCATAGTCCTTGATGCCGTAGTCCAGCGGCCGCCCCGTCAGGTGGTTCCAGACAGGCTGGTAGACCGCGCCGGAGAAGATCATCCAGTCGGGCAGGTCCAGCTCGCGCGCCGTCTGGAGCACGGCCCAGGTGGTCGGGGTGGCGCGGACGATCTCGGCCAGCCGGGCTTCGAGCGCGCCCGTCATGCGCGCAGCGTCCAGCCGTGGTCCAGCGGGCCATGGCCGCCGCCGAAACCGGGCGCGCGCAGCATAGCCTCGTGGACATAGTTCCAGGCGCGGGCGACCGCCTGCTCCAGCGGCAAGCCCTGAGCCAGCCCCGCCGCGCAGGCCGAGGCCAGGGTGCAGCCGGTGCCGTGGGTGTGGCGGGTCTCGATCCGCTCGCCCTCGAAGGTCGTCTCGCCTTCGGCCGTCATCAGCACGTCGATGACGCGGTCTCCCGCCACATGCCCGCCCTTCATCAGCACCGCCTTGGCGCCGAGGGCCAGCAGGGCCTCGCCGGCGCGGCGCAGGTCGTCGGTAGTCTCGACCGTCAGGCCCGTCAGGGCGGCGGCCTCGGGGGCGTTGGGGGTCAGCAGGGCCGCGCGCGGGATCATCAGCGCCTTGACCGCGCCGATCGCCGCCTCTGCCAGCAAAGGCGCGCCGCCCTTGGCCACCATGACGGGGTCGACCACCGCCGGGACCTGGCCCGCGTGGTCGATCGCGGCGGCCACGGTCTCGACCACGGCGGCGTCGCCCAGCATGCCGGTCTTGATCGCGTCGGCCCCGATGTCGTCCAGCACCGCGCGGGCCTGGGCGGCGATGATGTCCAGCGGGATCGGGTGGACGCCCGTGACGCCCAGGGTGTTCTGCACCGTCACCGCCGTGATCGCCGTGGCCGCATAGCCGCCAAGCGCGGTGATCGTCTTGATGTCGGCCTGGATTCCCGCGCCGCCTCCGGAATCCGATCCGGCGATCACGAGAACACGGCCTTGCGGCGCCGGGGATGATGCTTGCGACATGGCAGACGTTTAGGCGGGAATCGGCGCGATGGGGAGGCCCGACCCGCGCCGGTCGTGAGTCAGGCCGCCCCGATCGACCACGCCCAGGGCGCGGACGGTAAATCGCCGACGAGACGCTTTCCTCGGCGCCGTTCAGCGCTTAATAACTCCTACAATAAGCGGCGCACGGCCGCATCGCGTCAGGGAGTTCGCGTATGGCCCATGGTGACTGCTGCTCCGGCCTCCGCGCGGGATGGCCCAGGCGTTCCGTGCTCGCCGGCGCCCTGGGCGCTATGGCCTCGACCAGCGCCCTGACCGCCGCAGCCGCCGCTCCAGGCGCCCCCCGCCTCTCCCCGTTCGACATGCGCGACGTCGAGCTGCTCGACAGCCCCTTCCTGCACGCCCAGCGCCAGACCGAGGCCTATCTGCTGTCGCTGGAGCCCGACCGCCTGCTCAGCGCCTTCCGCACCAACGCGGGCCTCGCGCCCAAGGCCCCGCCCTACGGCGGCTGGGAGTCGGAAGCGATGTGGGCCGATATCAACTGCCATGGCCACACCCTGGGCCACTACCAGTCGGCCTGCGCCCTGATGTACCGCTCGACCGGCGACGCGCGGTTCAAGCAGCGCGTGGACTACATCGCCGACGAACTCGCCGCCTGTCAGGCGGCGTCCAACTCCGGCCTCATCTGCGCCTTCCCGAAGGGCCCTGCCCTGGTCGCGGCTCATATTCGCGGCGAGAAGATCACCGGCGTGCCCTGGTACACCCTGCACAAGGTGTTCGCCGGCCTGCGCGACGGCTGGCAGCTGGCCGACAGCCAGACCAGCCGCGCCGTGCTGCTGCGCCTGGCCGATTGGACGGTCAAGGCGACCGCCCCGCTGTCGGACGCCCAGTTCGAGACCATGCTGCAGACCGAGCACGGCGGCATGAACGAGGTCTTCGCCGACCTCTTCGTCCTGACCGGTGATGCGCGCTACCGGACCGCGGCCGAGCGCTTCTCGCACAAGGCCCTGCTGACGCCGCTGTCCCAGGGCCGCGACACGCTGGATGGCCTGCACGCCAACACCCAGATCCCCAAGGTCATCGGCTTCCAACGCGTGCATGAGGCCACCGGCCAGGGCGCCTACGGCGACGCCGCCCTGTTCTTCTGGCGCACCGTGACCCGGACGCGGTCGTTCGCCACCGGCGGTTCGGGCGATAACGAGCACTTCTTCCCGCGCGCCGATTTCGACAAGCGCGTGTTCTCGGCCAAGGGCTCGGAGACCTGCTGCCAGCACAACATGCTGAAGCTGACGCGCGCCCTGTTCGCCCAGGACCCGCGCGCCGAGTACGCCGACTATTACGAGCGCACCCTCTACAACGGCATCCTGGCCTCGCAGGACCCCGACAGCGGCATGGTCACCTACTTCCAGGGGGCGCGGCCGGGCTACATGAAGCTCTACTGCACGCCGGTCGACTCGTTCTGGTGCTGCACCGGCACGGGCATGGAGAACCACGCCAAGTACCGGGACTCGATCTACTTCCACGACGCCAAGACGCTGTACGTGAACCTGTTCATTCCGTCGAAGGTCGCCTGGAAGGCGCACGGCGCGACCCTGACCCAGACCACGACCTTCCCGGACGACCCGACCACCACCCTGCGCTGGAGCCTCAAGCGCCCGACCGCCCTGACGCTGAAGCTGCGCCAGCCGGGCTGGAGCCGCACGGCGACGGTCCTGGTCAACGGCAAGGTCGCGCTGCGCTCGAAAACCCCCGGATACCTCCAGATCGCCCGCACCTGGAAGGACGGCGACACGGTCGAGCTGCGCCTTGAGATGCGGACCGGCTTCGAGACCGATCCCGCCGCCACGAACATCGCCGTCTTCACCCACGGCCCGCTGGTGCTGGCCGGCGCCCTGGGGACCGAAGGCCTGGCGCCCGGCGCGGACATCATCGTCAACGAACGGCTCTACGGGAAGTACAACGACGGCCCGTTCACCCCGCCGACGCTGTCGGGCCAGCCAGCCTCGGTCGCCGCCCGCATCCGGCCGACGGGCAAGCCGCTGGAGTTCACGGTGACCTCGGCCGAGGGCGGCGCGGTGCGCCTCGTTCCCTACCACCGCATCGCCCACCAGCGGTACGCGACCTACTGGCGGCTGAGCGACGCCTAGCCGTCGAACCCAAGGTTGGCGCGCGCCCTACGACAAGGCGCGCCGGCCGCTCGGCGTCGCCAGCGGCGCCTTGAGCTCTTTCGAATGTCCGTTAAGGCCCGCACCGATCTTTAAAAGCAGCCACACCGCCGCAAGATCCTAGTAGAATATTCCTTATTTAGGATTTCCCCCGGCTTCGTAGACATTAATCGATAAACTTTTCGATATGCGAATAATATGATATTTGCTTTTTACTTTGATACCGCTCACACGAGACAGATATTAGGGCGAATTCTAAAGTCTTCATGCCTTTCCGACTGATTTCTATACATGGGTCATATTGCCGCATATCGACTTCGTTAACCTCGACCTAAACGCCCCCCCCCGCAAGCTCCAGCATAACCTTTCCTCCTGCGTGTGAGCTCGCGCCGATGATCGACAACCTGAAACTGCTGACCAAGATCATGACCGTGATCGGCCTGATGGCCGTTCTCGCGCTCGGCGGCGCCATCTTCGGCGTGCTTCAGATCATGAAGGTCGACACGGCCTATTCAGAACTGACCGACCACCGCGCCCCGGCCGCCGTGGAGCTCGTGCGGATCAACCGCTCGCTGAACAAGCTGAGCTATGCGGCTTATCGCACCCTCGTCTATGACGGCGCGTCGGCGGAGGCGAAGGCCGCGGCCAAGGCGGGCGCCGACGCGGTCAAGGAAATCAATACGGCGGCGGCGAAGGCCAAGCAGATCGATCCGGCCCAGGCCGCCTTCGTCGACTCGATCATGCCGAAACTCAACGCCCTGACCGGGACGGGGCAGGCCGTCATGGAAGCCGGGCTGAGCAACGACGACGAGAGCGCCAAGGCGCTGCTGCGCGGCTACGACAAGGACGTCGTCAAGCTGAGCACCGAAATCAAGCGGCGAAACAACAGCCTGACCAAGGATATCGCGGCGCAAAGCGCGAATCTGTCCAATGAATCGCGCTTCGACATGGCCACGCTGTTCGGCCTCATGATGGTGGCGATCGTGGTGGGCGGCGCCGCCGCGGCCTGGATGGCGATCTTCAAGATCACCCGTCCGCTGCAAGCCCTGGCCGGTCGCATGGAAAAGCTGGCCAATGGCGATCTCAGCGTCGAGGTGCAGGGGCAAGCCCGTCGCGACGAAGTCGGCCTGATGGCCAAGGCCGTGCAGATCTTCAAGGACAACGGCATCAAGGCCCGCGAGGCCGCCGCCGAGATCGAGGCCGCCCGCGCCGAGAACGAGGCCGAGCGCGCCCGCAACGACGCCCAGCGCCGCGCGCTCGAGGCCGAGCAGACCATGATCGTCCAGACCCTGGCCCAGAGCCTGGGCCGCCTGGCCAAGGGTGACCCGACGACCTCGATCCAGGCCGACTTCCCCGGCCAGTACCGCCAGATCAAGGACGACTTCAACGCCGCCGCCCAGAGCCTGCGCACCGCCATGACCGCGATCCGCACGGCCGCCGAAGGCGTGCGCGGCGGCGCGGCCGAGATCTCCGAAGCCTCTAACGACCTGTCGCGCCGCACCGAGCAGCAGGCCGCCAGCATCGAGGAAACCGCCGCGGCGCTTTCGGAAGTGGTCGGGCGGGTCAAGCGCAGCGCCCAAGGCGCCAATGAAGCTTCTAAAGCCGCCTCCGGCGCCCGCGTCGACGCTCAGCAGTCGGGCGAGATCATGCGCCAGGCGGTGGCGGCCATGGCCCAGATCGAGGAAAGCTCGGGCCAGATCAGCCAGATCATCGGCGTGATCGACGAGATCGCCTTCCAGACCAACCTCCTGGCCCTGAACGCCGGCGTCGAAGCCGCTCGGGCGGGCGAGGCGGGCAAGGGCTTCGCCGTCGTCGCCCAGGAGGTCCGGGCCCTGGCCCAGCGCTCGGCCGAGGCCGCCAAGGAGATCAAGCAGCTGATCTCCGACAGCAGCTCGCAGGTCGACCAGGGCGCCAAGCTGGTGACCAGCACGGGCGAAGCGCTGCAAGGCATCGTCGACAAGGTCAGCCACATCGACAGCCTGATCAAGGAAATCGCCGCCAGCGCTCAGGACCAGGCCAACAGCCTGTCCGAGGTCAACGCCGCCGTGAACCAGATGGACCAGGTCACCCAGCAGAACGCCGCCATGGTCGAAGAGGCCACGGCCGCGGCCGCCAGCCTGAGCGGCGAAGGCGCCGAACTGACGCGCCTCGTCGGCCAGTTCCAGATCGCCAACGACGACCAGGTCGCCGGCGGGGTCACCAAGCGGGCGTCGGGCTTCTAGCCCTTGAAGGGGCGCGGGGCCTACCGCGCTCCGGCGATCGCCGCCTGGACCGCCAGGGCCTGGACCGTCTCGCGCACGTCATGGACCCGGACCGCCGCCACGCCCGCGGCGGCGGCGGCCAGATGCGCGGCGAGCGAGCCGCCCAGGCGATCGTCCGCCTCGCGCGCCGAAGGATCGACGCTGGCGATGAAGCGCTTGCGGCTGGCGCCCAGCAGGATCGGATAGCCCAGGGCCACGAACCGCGGCAGGGCCGCCAGCAGGGCGAGGTTGTGCTCGGCGGTCTTGCCAAAGCCGATGCCGGGATCGAGCCAGATCTTCTCCTTGGCGACGCCCGCGGCCATGGCGGTGAAGGCGCGAGCCAGCAGGAAGGCCTCGACCTCGGCGACGACGTCGTCATAGCGCGGGGCGTCCTGCATGGTCCCGGGCTCGCCCAGCATATGCATGAGCACGACCTCGCAGCCCAGCGCGGCGGCGACCTCGGGCGCGTCGGGCGAAAAGCGCAGGGCGCTGACGTCGTTCCAGATCGTCGCCCCCGCCTTGACCGCCGCGCGGGCGACCTCGGGCTTCATGGTGTCGATCGAGATCGGGACCGCGCTGGCCGCGCGAACCGCCTCGATCACCGGAACCACCCGCCGGATCTCCTCGAAGGCCGAGACGGGCGTCGCGCCAGGCCGGGTGCTCTCGCCGCCGATGTCGAGGAGGTCCGCGCCCTGGGCGATCAGCCGCCGCGCGTGTTCGATCCCTTCCGCCGGATCGAAGAACCGGCCGCCGTCCGAGAAGCTGTCGGGCGTGACATTGACGATCCCCATCACCTGGGGGCGCGGAGCGGCGGGACGGGCGGCGAGGCTCATGGCCGGGCTTTTACCCCTCGCACAGCATCCGGTCGATGCGTCCGGTCAGGTCGCCGACGGCGAACGGCTTGGTCAGCACCTCCATGCCGTGCTCGATATGGCCGTGGTTCAGCACGGCGTTCTCCGCATAGCCGGTGATGAACAGGACCTTCAACTCGGGACGCAGGGCCCGCGCCGCGTCGGCCACCTGGCGGCCGTTCAGCCCACCCGGCAGGCCGACATCGGTGATCAACAGGTCGATGCGTCGTTCGCTCTGGAGGATGCGCAGGCCGGCCGCGCCGTCCTGCGCCTCCAGAACGGCGTAGCCCAGCTCGCTCAGGGCGTCGACCACCAGCATCCGCACGGTCGGCTCGTCATCGACCACCAGCACCGTCTGGTCGGCGTGGGCGGGCGCCGCGTCCGGGCTGGCCAGTATCGGATCCTCGTCCTCGTCGCCCAGGTGCCGGGGCAGGTAGAGGCAGACCATCGTGCCCTGGCCCACCTCGGAATAGATCCGCACATGGCCGTTCGACTGGCGGGCGAAGCCGTAGACCATCGACAGGCCCAGGCCCGTCCCCTGGCCGATCGGCTTGGTGGTGAAGAAGGGGTCGAACACCCGCTCCAGCGTCGCCTTGTCGATGCCCGAGCCGGTGTCGCTGACGCAGACCGAGACGTACTGGCCGGACTCCAGGCCGTGCTCGCGGGCGGTGCGCTCGTCCAGCCAGCGGTTGCCGGTCTCGATCGTGATCCGCCCGCCGTCCGGCATGGCGTCGCGCGCATTGATGCAGAGGTTCAGCAAGGCGTTTTCGAGCTGGTTGGCGTCGACCAGGGTCGGCCACAAGCCGGCGGCCGCCACCATCTCCACGTCGATCGACGGGCCCACGGTGCGGCGGACCAGTTCGACGAAATCGGCCATCAGCCGGTTGATCACCACGGCCCGGGGCGCGAGGGTCTGGCGACGCGAGAAGGCCAGCAGGCGATGGGTCAGGGCCGCCGCACGCCGCGCCGCGCCTTGCCCCGCGCCCAGATAGCGCTCGACGTCGCCGGTCCGGCCCTGGGCCAGCCGCGTTCCGATCATCTCGAAGGCGCCCGAGATGCCGGCCAGCAGGTTGTTGAAGTCGTGAGCCAGGCCGCCGGTCAGCTGGCCGACCGCCTCCATCTTCTGGGCCTGGCGCAGCTCCTCCTCGGTCCGCTCGCGCTCGGCCAGGGCCTCGGTCACGCGGGCCTCCAGAGTCTCGTTCAGATGGCGCAGCTCGGCCTCGGCGCGCTTGCGGTCGGTGACGTCCTGGAAGAGTACGGCCACCTGTTTCAGCTCCGGCGGCTCGATGCGGAACGACGACAGCGACAGGTGGCGTCCCGTCGCCACCAGCTCCTGTTCGAAGCGGATGGGAACGCCGGTGCGTAGCACAGCGCCGTAGCGCGCGACCCAGGCGTCGGCCTCGGCGGGGACCATCTCGCGCAGCGTCTGGCCGACGACATTGGGAATGCCCGCGTGCCGCTCATAGGCGGCGTTGGCCATGATGTGGATGTAGTCGCTGTCGGGCCCGTGCGGGCCGTCGAAGAATTCGATGACGCAGAAGCCCTCGTCCATCGACTCGAACAGGGCGCGATAGCGGCGCTCCTTGGCCAGCCGCGCCTGGTCTTGCAGGACCCGGGCGGTGATGTCGTTGCAGTGGACCAGAACGCCCTGGACCACCCCGTCCTCGTCTCGGACCGGCGAGGCCAGCAGGTTGCACCAGGCCTCCTCGCCCGCCCGGGTGAAGGAGACATTCTCGAGCACGACGCTTTCCCCCGCGCGTCCCCGCGCCAAGAGTTCGGCGGCCTGGGGAATCGGCAGCGCCTCGACAAAAGGACGGCCCAGGGCGTTGGGCAGGTCCAGCATGGCGCGGGCTGCGTCGTTGTGCAGGGTCGCGGCGGCTTCGCCCCAGGCCAGGAACGACGGAATGGGCGAGGCCAGCATCATGCCAGCGGCGACTTTCAAGGCCGCGGGCCAGGCCTTCGGCGGCGGCAGTCCGGTGCTGGTCCAGTCCCCGGCTGCGATCGCCGCGCCCATCTGGCCGCCGCGCGTCAGGAAGCCACGGGCAAGACCGACTTCGCTGGCCCTGTCGTCGTCAAGCGTAGTGACCATTGGCCTGCGTGCGCCCCGGACCGCGAACTTGCGGTTAAGCTCCAACGCTCCTGTTGCGAACGGGTTTCAGCGGGACAAGAAAAAAGCCGGCCCTTTCGAGCCGGCTTGATCCCTGGAAGTCTCAGCGACGTCAGGCGGTGACGCTGGCGCCCGCGCCCGGAGACAGCGGCACCAGCGACGGGGCCACGATCGTCTCCTTGGTCTCTTCCTCTTCGCGCTTCGGGGGGACGCCCTTCAGCACGCCGGCGATCTCCTCGCCCGAGAGGGTCTCGTACTCCAGCAGCGCCTTGCCCAGGGTGTGCAGGTCCTCGATCTTCTCGGTGAGGATGCGGCGAGCCTCGTCCAGGCCGAACTGCACCAGGCGCTTGACCTCGCTGTCGATCAGCCGGGCGGTTTCTTCCGAGACGTTCTGGGTGCGCGCGACCGAGTGGCCCAGGAACACCTCGTCCTGATTGTCGCCATAGGCCACCGTGCCCAGGGCGTCGGAATAGCCCCAGCGGGTGACCATGTTGCGGGCGAGATCCGTGGCGGCCTTGATGTCGCTGCTGGCGCCGGAGGTGATGTTCTCCTTGCCGAAGATCAGCTCCTCGGCCACGCGACCGCCCATCATGATGGCCAGGCGGCTGGTCATCTGCTGGTACTTCATCGAGTAGCGGTCGCCTTCCGGCAGCTGCATGACCATGCCCAGGGCCCGGCCGCGCGGTACGATGGTGGCCTTGTGCACCGGGTCGGCCAGCGGGACGTTCAGGGCCACGATGGCGTGGCCGCCCTCATGATAGGCCGTCAGCTTCTTTTCTTCCTCGTTCATGGCCATCGAGCGGCGCTCGGCGCCCATCATGACCTTGTCCTTGGCCTGCTCGAAGTCGCTCATGGTGACCATGCGGCGGTTCTTGCGAGCGGCCATCAGGGCGGCTTCGTTGACCAGGTTGGCCAGATCGGCGCCCGAGAAGCCCGGGGTGCCACGCGCCAGCGTCTTGACGTCGACATCGGCGGCCAGCGGCACGTTCTTCATGTGCACGCGGATGATCTTCTCCCGGCCGGCGACGTCGGGGTTGGGCACCACGACCTGACGGTCGAAGCGGCCCGGACGCAGCAGGGCCGGGTCCAGGACGTCCGGACGGTTGGTGGCGGCGATCAGGATGATGCCTTCGTTGGCCTCGAAGCCGTCCATCTCGACCAGCAGCTGGTTCAGGGTCTGCTCGCGCTCGTCGTTGCCGCCGCCCAGGCCCGCGCCGCGATGGCGGCCGACGGCGTCGATTTCGTCGATGAAGATGATGCAGGGGGCGTTCTTCTTGGCCTGCTCGAACATGTCGCGCACGCGGCTGGCGCCGACGCCGACGAACATCTCGACGAAATCCGAACCGGAGATGGTGAAGAACGGCACGCCGGCCTCACCCGCCACCGCGCGGGCGATCAGGGTCTTGCCGGTGCCGGGAGGGCCGACCAGCAGGGCGCCCTTCGGGATCTTGCCGCCCAGGCGCTGGAACTTGGCCGGGTCCTTCAGGAAGTCGACGACCTCCTGCAGCTCTTCCTTGGCCTCGTCGACGCCGGCGACGTCTTCGAACGTGATGCGGTTCTTGTTCTCGGTCAGCAGCCGGGCCTTGGACTTGCCAAAGCCCATGGCGCCCTTCGCCCCGCCCTGCATCTGGCGCATGAAGAATAGCCACACGCCCACGACCAGCAGGATCGGCAGCAGCTGGACCAGGATGGCCAGGAAGCTGATCGAGCCGCTCTTGAACTTCACGTCGGCGTTCTTGGCCACCATGCGGTTGACCAGCTCGTCGGAGTCCATCGGGGCGTTGACCGTCAGCACCTTGCCGCTGGCGTCCTTGGCCTGCACGACCTGGCCCGAGATCTCGGCCGACTTGATCTGTCCGGCGTCGACCTGCTTGAGCAGCTGCGAGTAGCTGATCTCGCCGCCGCCCTTGGTGCGCGCGTTCTGGCTCACGAAGAACACGCCCATCAGGGCCGCCACGATCACCAGCCAGATGGCTGCGTTCCGAAAATTCATACGCGTTGTCTTCCCAACGATAGGTCTTCGCCCCTCAAGATAAGGGCTCGCGAGCGCTTGCGCCACGTACGTGACATCTGGTCACGGATTCTTGGTCGTAAAGGCCGACCGCGGCCTCGAACCGACCGCCAACGAGCAGACGCGCACGCCCTCCCCCTTCGGCTGCAAAAGAAGGCCCGTCAAGCGCGGGCGAACACGGCGCCGCGCCATGCCGCAGGAGCAGGGGCAAGCTGGGCCGGACCGCGGCGGGCAGCTTGGCCAGGCTCTGGCGTTGCGCGGGCGACAGGCGCGAGGCGTGCCCCTGCAAGGCGCAGACGGTCACAGACGATACGCCGGCGACGATCTCCCATCGCCCGTCCCAGACACCGGTCTCGCCCGGCGCCAGGGTCAGCGACGCTAGGCCGCCGCGCGCGGTCTCGCCGGCGTCGCGGCAGATCAGCACCTCGTCTCGCGCCTCGATCCGGGCCCCGGCGAGCGTGGCGGTGAAGGTCTCACCGCCTCGCAGCCGCCGGACCAGGCGCTCTAGTCGCTCGCCGCGCGGAGGGCGCTCGGTCCCTGCGGCGCAGAGCAGGGCGGCGGCGAGGTGGGCGGCGGCGGCGTCGCGGGACAGTCGAAGGGCGCCGGCGTCATCGACCGCGAACACCGGAGGCGGCCTCGCCGCTTCCGGCTCCAATACCGCCCCGTCAGCCCCGCCGGCCCGGGCGCGGGCGCGGGCGTAGCGGAGATCGGCATTGGCCGGATCGTCGAGCCAGGTCTCGCCCTCGGCGGCGAGCGCATCCCGGATCTCGACGCGCGTCAGGGACAGCAGCGGCCGCAGCAGGAAGACGTCGCGCCCCTCGGGCCAGACCGGCGATGGCGCCCATTGCCGAGGATCGGGGACCGTCGAGCCTTCAGCGCGCATGGCGGCGGCCTCCGCGAGGTCGCTGGCCGTGTGGCCGAGCAGCAGGACCGAGGCGCCGGCCTCACGCGCGGCGCCCGCCAGCAGGGCATGGCGGGCCCGGCGGGCGGCGGCGGGAAGACCCGTTACAGGCTTCGGGCCGATCCAGGCCAGCGCCTGCGCCTCGGCGCCCAAGGCCTTGGCCCTGGCAAGCGCCTCGGCGGTCCAGCGCGCGCTATCCGCCTGCAGTTGGTGATCGACGACCAGCGCCAACACGCGCCGGCCACACGATTTCGCCCAGTCCAGCGTCGCCTTCAGCAGGAACAAGGAGTCCCCGCCGCCGGAAAAGCCAACGGCCAGCGGGGCTTTGGACAGGGCCTCCAGACGGCGATCGAAGGCGCCAAGAAAACCCTCTCTCCTAGAGAGAGGGAGGGGCCCGCCGCCGGAGGCGGTGGGAGGGTGAGAGGTTTCACCATCCACCGGACAATCCTAGCCCTTCATCATCGGCGTTCGCCTGAGCCTAGATCGGCGAGAGTATAACCTCTCACCCTCCCATCGCCGTGCGATGGGTCCCCCCTCTCTCCAAGAGAGAGGGGTTCATCTTACGCTACGAACACTTCGCCGCGACGCGGGTCGAGGCCGCGCGCGAGGTGACCTGCGCGGAGGCCTTCGGATAGCGCTTGGCCAGCTCGTCCAGGGTGCGGCAAGCCTCGGCGCTCTTCTTCAGCGCCACCATCGAACGGGCCAGCTTCAGGGTCGCGTCCGGCGCCCAGGCCGTCTGCGGCCAGCCGCGGATCGCGCCGATATAGGCCGCGGCGGCGTCGGTATAGGCTTCGCGCACGAACAGCGTCTCGCCCAGCCAGTAGCGGGCCTCCGGTGTCTTGGCGCTGTCCGGATAGTTGGCGACGTAGGTCGCGAAGGCCTGCTCGGCGTTGGCGTAGTCGCCATCGAGCATGATCTGCCGGGCCTGCTTAAAGGCGACGGCCGGATCGGCCGGGGGCGGAGGCGGCGGCGCGATCGCGGCGCCGGCGGCGGGAGCGGCGGCCTGCGCGGCGGCTGCGGCCTGCAGGTCGGCCAAGGTCTTCTCGATGGCGGCCAGGCGCTGTTCCAGCGCGTCGGCGCGGGCCTTCTGCTCGGCCGCGGCCCGGTTGGCCTTGGTGAGCTCGAAGGTGACGGTCTCGTTCTGGCCGTTCAGCTTGGTCAGGGTCTGCTCCAGGTCGGTGACCCGGTCGTTCAGGGCGGCGATCTGGGCGTCGGTCTCGGCCGGCTGGACCACCACGGGCTTGCCGGTGTCCCTGCCCTGGAAGACGATCGCGCGCAGCTCGCGGACCACCTTCTCCATCCGCTCCACGCGCTTGGCCGAGCGGTCGTCCAGCGGATCGG
Organism: Caulobacter segnis; assembly: GCF_003243465.1. Taxonomy (GTDB): domain Bacteria; phylum Pseudomonadota; class Alphaproteobacteria; order Caulobacterales; family Caulobacteraceae; genus Caulobacter; species Caulobacter segnis_A. The sequence goes on along the minus strand of NZ_QFQZ01000010.1, from coordinate 38,464 downwards.
CTTCCGGCAACGGGGTCTGGGCCATGGCCACGGCGGCGCTGGAGGCGAACAGAACGGCGAGCAGGGCGGATTTGAGCTTCATGACCGTGATTTACCGGTAGGACGCGGACAAAACTAGGGCGCGGCAGCCGAAAGTGGACGCCGGTTTCGGCGGCTGCCGCGCCCCAGATTGAAACCTAAATTTTTCCATTCCGGAAAAATTTAGGGCGGCCATTCCAAGGAAGGCCGCCCCATTTTAGCTCAGCGCTTAGCGGGCGCCGTCCGTGATGGCCGTGTGGCCGTTCCGGTTCTTGGCCCAGGCCTCTTCGGTCGAGCCGGCGTCGATCGGCTTTTCCTTGCCGAACGAGATCGTCTCGATGCGCGAGGCCGAAACGCCCTGGGCGATCAGGAAATCGCGGACGGCGTTGGCGCGGCGGGCGCCGAGGGCCAGGTTGTACTCGCGGGTGCCGCGTTCGTCGGCGTTGCCTTCGATGCGGACCTTCACGGCCGGATAGCGGTTCAGCCACTGGGCCTGACCGGCCAGAACCGGCTGGGCGTCGGCGCGGACCGAATACTCGTCGGTGTCGAAATAGACCCGGTCGCCGACATTGACGACAAAGTCCTGCACCGAGCCCGGCAGCGGGCCCTGAGCGACCGGCGGGGCCGGCGGCGGGGTGTAGGGAGCGGGTTCCTGGGCCGGCGGCGGCGCCGGGGGCGTCGGCGCGACCGGCTGGGGCTTCGGACGCGAAGCGCAGGCGGCGAGCGAGGCGGCGGCCAGGCCGACGAGCGCCAGTCTAGCGGCGCGCTGGGGGTCGAAGCTCATCCAGTTTCTCCTCAATTCAACAACTCTGGACCTGATCCATACCTGCGACCTGCGGGACATGGGCCGCTAAATGCCTGCCCATACCTCACAATGACGTCAGAAGTCCGCCAGATGACGCCGAAAGTCTTCGCCTGAAGCCATTTCGATGGGGACTATGACCGAGTTAGTGGCCAGGGAACGCGCTCGCAAGGCTAAGGTTGCGCCGGCTGTCAATTTGTCAGTCTAAAAGCGGCGACCAGGCGGGGTCGGACCCCGAACCGCTATAGGCGGCCGGCCGCAGGATCCGGCCGGTGATGTCCACCGTCCAGAGCTTTGGATTGCCGGCCGAGCTCTCGCGGAAGAACATCAGCACGCGCCCGTTCGGGGCCCAGGTCGGGCCTTCGTCGAGATAGCTGGTGGTCAGCAGGCGCTCGTCGCTGCCGTCGGCGCGCATGACGCCGATGTGGAACTCGCCGCCCGTCTGCTTGGTGAAGGCGATGAAGTCCCCGCGCGGGCTCCAGACTGGCGTGGTGTAGCGGCCCCCGCCGTACGAGATCCGGCGCACGCCGGTGCCGTCGGTGTTCATCACATAGAGCTGCGCCTGGCCGCCCCGGTCGGAGTTGAACACGATCTTCGTCCCGTCCGGCGAGAACGAGGGCGAGGTGTCGATGGCCGGATCGGTGGTGATGCGGGTGGTCGCGCGGCTGCGCAGGTCCATCACATAGATATCGCTGTTGCCGTTCTTCTCGACCGAGAAGGCCACCTTGCCGCCGTCCGGCGAGAAGCGCGGGGCGAACACCATGCCGGGGAACTTGCCGACCGTCTCCTGGCGGCTGGTCTCAAGGTTCAGCAGGTAGATCGACGAGCCCGTCGGCCGCAGGGCCATGTAGGTCAGCTCCTGGCTGGTGGAGCTAAAGCGCGGCGTCATGACGATGTACGAGCCGTCGGTCAGGTACTGCGGGTTGGCGCCGTCCTGGTCCATGATCGCCAGGCGCTTGATGCGGTTCAGCTTGGGACCGCTCTCGGCGACGAACGCCACGCGGGTGTCGAAATAGCCCTTCTCGCCGGTCAGCCGCTCATAGACGGCGTCGCTGATCTTGTGAGCGACCCGCCGCCAGTTATCCGGCGTCGAGGAAAACTGCAGGCCGAGCAGCTGCTGCTGGCTGAACACGTCCCACAGGCGGAAGTCGACGCGCAGGCCGCCGTCGGGGCCGACCGTGACCTGGCCGTTGATCAGCGCCTGGGCGCCCGTGGCCTGCCAGTCGGGGAAGCGCGGCTGGATGTTGACGTCGGCCAGCTTGTCCGGAACGCCCGAAACGTTCAGCGGCTGGAACAGGCCCGAGCGCTCGAGATTGCCGCTGATGACCTGGGCGATCTCGGCGCCGCGCGTCGCGCCCGAGAAGGCGGGAATGGCGATGGGCAGCGGCTTGACCGCGCCGGCGTTGATGTCGACCTCGATCTGCGCGGCGGCCGGCGTGACGAAGGCCGCGCCGCTCGTCAGGGCGGCGACCATCAGCAACAGGGCCCGCATTCCCTTCCAAGCTTGACGCATCGGGGTCTCCTTCTTGTTCCTTCCGGACATCAACGCGAACAGGCCTGTTTTGCGTTGAAGTTCAGGGCGATTTTCTGACCGTACAGATCGGGCGGCAGGTAGGCGAACGGCGAGGCGGCGAACAGCGCGCGGATGGCGCGGTCCGAGGCGGCCTTGACCACCGGGTCGGGCGATGACGTGCCCGGCGACTCCGGCTGGCCGACGACGCGGCCGCCCGGGCCGATCACGAAGACCACGCGGACATTGACGTTGGCGCCGCCCTCGACCTCGCAGTTGGGGTTCCAGCGCTGCTGCACCTCGCCCTGCAGGCGTCCCAGCGCCGCGGCCGAGAGACCCGTGGCCGCGCCCAGGGCGGGCCGGGCGGAGACCGAGGTCTCCTGACGCGCGGGCCCCTTCGGCGCGTTCGAGGTCGGCTTGCCGGTCGCCTTCTGGGTCTTGGCGATCGTCGCCTCGAGCGAGGCGAAGAAGTCGTTGTCGTTCTTCTTCGGTTGAGGCGTGGACTTGGCCGGCGTCGGTGTCGGCGTGGGCTTGGGGACCGGCGTCGACTTGGGCGGCGGCGCGGGCGCAGGCGTCGGCGTGGGCGCGGGTGTCGGGGCTGGCGGCTGCGGCGTGGCCTGCGGCTCGGGCTCGGGCGTCTGGGCGGTCTGCTCGACCGGCGCTTCCTCGGCCGGGCGGACATTGGTCGGACCATTGGTGACGATGGTCACCGGCACCGACTCGCCGATGGTGATCGGCTTGGACGACTTCCACGGCAGGCCGAACGCGATCAGCGCCGCGACCGCGCCGTGCAGCGCGATCGAGGCCAACAGGGCCGGAGAGACCTTTTGTTCGCGGCGGGCGATCATGCCGCCCCTACTGCGCCGACCGCGCGTCGCCCGCGTCCGCCGGCTTGGCGTCGCGCGGGGCCGCGCCCGAGGACGGGCCGCCCGTCTCGGTGATCAGGTTGATCTTGTTGAAGCCAGCGTTCGACAGGCCGGCCATCACCTGGGCGACGACCTGGTAGGTCGCGCCGCCGTCGGCGCGCACGAAGATCGGCTTGTCGTAGCCGTCGCCGGCGATCGCGCTGATGCGCGGCGCCAGGTTCTCGAACGGGATCTCCGTCTCGCCGACGAAGATGCCGCCGTCCTTGCGGATCGAGACGGTGATCGGCTCTTCCTGGTTCTGCAGGGCCGCGGCCTCGGTCTTGGGCAGCTCCAGCGGAACACCGGCGGTCAGCAGCGGCGCCGAGATCATGAAGATGATCAAGAGCACCAGCATCACGTCGACCAGCGGCGTGACGTTGATCTCGGACAGGGCCCCGCGCGAGCGGCGGCCGCGACGGCGGCGGCCTCGGCCGCCCCCGGTGGCGAAGGCGTCGTTGGAGGACATCGCCATGGCTTAGCGCTCGGTCAGGCGACGCTGGATCGCGGTCGACAGGTCGTCGGCGAAGCCTTCCAGGCGGCCGGCGTACTTGCCCGCGTCGGTCGAGAACTTGTTGTAGGCGATATAGGCCGGGATGGCGGCGATCAGGCCGACGGCCGTGGCGAACAGGGCTTCGGCGATCGACGGGGCGACGACGGCCAGCGAGGTGTTCTTCGACAGGGCGATGTTCTGGAAGGCGTGCATGATGCCCCACACCGTGCCGAACAGGCCGATGAACGGGCTGGCCGTGGCGACGATGGCCAGGCTCCCGAGCCCCTCTTCGACCTTGGCGGTCTCGCGGGCGATGATGGTGTCCAGGATCCGGTCGATGCGGGCGATCAGAAAGCCCGTCTGGTTCTCGGTCATGGCGCGGGTCTTGGCCTCGCGCCATTCCTTCAGCGCCGCCTGCAGCATGCGCGGCAGGGCGTGGGCGGGATTGGCGCCGGCCTCGCCCGCCACATCCTCCAGCGAGCGCCCGCCCCCGACCTGCTCTTCGAAGCGGTCGGCCGCCCGGTTCAGGGTCGTGAAGCGATAGAGCTTGTCGATGATCACGGCCCACGACCCCAGCGAGGCCAGGATCAGGCCGATCATCACGCCTTTGACGACCCAGTCGGCCTGCATGAACAGGGCGAAGAACGAGAAATTCGGGGCGGCGGCCGAGGCGTCCATGCGGGATAGGGCTCCGTTGGGGCGTCTGATCAGGACAGAGGTGCGCCGTATGGCATGAAGCGGCGCTTGGGTGAAACTATGACGCGGGTCGATTGATCCGAAAAAATGGGGACGCCGCTTCAGGCCTCGCCGGATGAGGCCAGCCAGGGCGCCAGCTTGGCGGTCATCTCCGCCGTCGGTCGGCGCGGACGGCCCGATAGGCTGATGCAGACCGCGACCGCCTTGGCCTCCAGGATCGTCTCGTCGCCGCGCGTGATCCGCTGGCTGACATGCAGCCGGACGCCTTCGACACGCTCGTACAGGGTGCGCACCACCAGGGCGTCGTCGATCCTGGCCGCGCGCTTGAAGTCCAGCTCCATGCGGATGACCGCGAAACCGGTGTCCTGCTGCGCCAGTTCGCTGTGCGAGATGCCAACCGCCCGGAAGAAGTCGCTGCGCCCTCGCTCCAGATAGCGCAGGTAGTTGGCGTGATAGACGATGCCGGTGAAGTCGGTGTCCTCGTAATAGATGCGCACGGGCAGCTGATGCTCGCGGCCATCGAAGACGCCGGCGGTCGGTTCGGGCGGGGTCGTCATGGCGCTTGATTAGCCTCTGAGACGACGAGCGTCAGCCCTCATTTCGGCATACGACGTTAGGCGCGACTCGACATGTTCTTCTTTTGCGCCAGCGTTTCCACATGAAGATCGAGCCGGCCATCTTCGACGAGGTCGACGCCGAAGGCGAGGCGGCGGCCGATGCGCGCGCCGAGGCGGATGTCGCCTCAGGCCGCGTGATCAGCCATGAGGCGGTGAGCCGCTGGCTATCGTCGTGGGCTCAAGGCGATCCTTTGCCACCGCCCGAAATCGGCGACTAGTGCGGCTGATCATCTGGACGGCCGAAGCGGTCGGCAACCTGCGGAGCATCTTCGGCTATGTCTCGGCGTTCAATGCGCCGGCGGCGGCTCGGCTGGCGCGGCGCCTCCAGACAGCGGCGGATAGTCTGGCGGATCACCCCGACCGTGGTCGCGAAGCGTCTGGCGGCTTACGCGAATTGGCGGTCATCCATCCGGATCTGATCCGCTACAGGGTGCGTGATGACGCCGTGATCATCCTGCGGATACGGCACGGCGCGCGGCAGAACGGTTAGTCGTTCTCGCCTGGGTTTATAGACGCCAGCCCGATCGAGAGCAGCCAGCCCAGCAGGGGCGAGGCGCCGGCGCCGAGGACGGGCGCGGGATAGTTGCCCAGCAGGTTCGCCAGCGCGAAGCCGGTCCAGACGCCGGCCAGGGCCAGGGTTTGGGCCTCCCGGCGTCGCCAGAGCATGGCCAGCGGCAGGGCCGCCATGGCGAGACCCGCGAGAACGCCAACCAGCGGCGCGGCGGCGAAGGCGTTGGGGATGACCCGCTCGACATGGGCGACGGCCGGCAGGGGGTCATGGCGGGTGAAGGCGTAGGCCGCGCACGCGAGACCCAGGACCGCCAAGGCGACCGGGCCGCGCTTTGACGGCGCGCCGACCGCGCCGGCGGCGACGCCCAGGGTCAAGGCCAAGACCGATGCCGCGTCGGGTTGGGCGGCCAGCACCAGGAGCAGCGCGGCGACCAGCCCGGCCGTGATCGGCTCGAGGCGTCGCGCGACGATCCAGGCGACCAGCGGCGCCAGCAGCGAGGCCGGATGAAGTTGGACCGGCCCCAGGGTGATCCAGCGGCGTATCCCCTCCATCGAGACGCCGGCCAGAAGGACATAGGCCTCGACCGCGAAGGCCAGGGCGAGGATAGCGCGCGCGCCGAGGACGCCCGGCTCCCTGCCCCAACGTCCGACCGCGAACGCCGCCACGGCGCCCACGAGAGCGGCTGCGCTCTGCATCACGAGCGTCGATGTCGAGCCGCCCGCGAAGTGGATCGCGACGAGCGAAATCAGCATGGTCGTCAAGACTTGCCCGCCGGCAAGACGAAGGCTGGCGCTCATGCTCTACTCGTCGAAAAGCCCGCCCTGCGCGGTCCCCGGCGGGGCGGCGGGCGGGGTGAGGCCCAGGTGAAGATAGGCCTTGCCGCAGGCCATGCGGCCGCGTGGTGTGCGCTGGATGAAGCCCTGCTGCATCAGATAGGGCTCGATCACGTCCTCGACCGCGTCGCGCGCCTCGGCGATGGCGTAGGCGATGGTCTCCACGCCCACCGGGCCGCCGCCATAGTGCTCGATCATAGCGCGGAGGTAGCGGCGGTCCAGGCTGTCGAGGCCGCTCTCGTCGACCTCCAGCCGGGCCAGGGCCATGCCGGCGGCCTTGCGGTCGATGAGGCTCGCCCCATCGGCGGTGGCGAAGTCGCGGACGCGGCGCAGCAGGCGGCCAGCGACGCGCGGCGTGCCCCGGGCCCGCTTGGCGATCTCGTCGGCGCCGTCGTCGGACAGCGGCGCCCCCATCTTGCGGGCGGCGTGCTGCAGCACGTGGCGCAGCTCGGCGGGCGTGTAGAACTCCAGCCGGACCGGGATGCCGAAGCGGTCGCGCAGGGGCGTGGCCAGCATCCCCGCCCGGGTCGTGGCCGCCACCAGGGTGAAGGGCGCCAGATCGATACGGATCGAACGCGCCGAGGGCCCCTCGCCGATCACCAGATCCAGCACGTGGTCCTCCATCGCCGGATAGAGGATCTCCTCGACGTTCGAGGACAGGCGGTGGATCTCGTCGATGAACAGGACGTCGTTGGCTTCCAGATTGGTCAGGATCGCCGCCAGGTCGCCGGGTTTGTTCAGCACCGGACCCGAGGTGGCGCGGAAGTTCACGCCCAGCTCACGGGCGATGATCTGGGCCAGAGTGGTCTTGCCCAGGCCCGGCGGGCCGAACAGCAGCACGTGGTCCAGAGCCTCGCCCCGTCCCTTGGCCGCCTCGATGAAGACGCGAAGATTGCCCTTGGCCTGCTCCTGGCCGACGAATTCGGCCAGGGTCTGGGGCCGCAGGGCGCGGTCGGCGGGCGCGAGATCGCCGTGCTGGGGTTCGCCGGAGATGACCCTTGTCATCGGCCTAGCTCCTGCAGGCCGGCCTTGATCAGGGCCTGCACGGTGGCCTCCTCGCCGAGACGATCGGCGGCGGCCTCGACGACGCGGCGGGCGTTCACCTCGGCCACGCCCAGGCCCATCAGGGCGGCGACCGCGTCGCCGGTCGGGGCGGGCTTGGCGGGGGCGGAGGACGCGGCGCTGGCGGCGGGCGCGGTCATCAGCACCGGGCCGTCGGTGATCGGCTTGTCCTTCAGCTCGGTGACGATGCGCAGGGCGAGCTTGGGACCCACCCCGTTGGCGCGGCCGACCGCGGCCTTGTCCTCGCGGGCGACGGCCGAGGCGAGCTCGGCCGGCGACAGCACGTCCAGCACGGCCATGGCCGCCTTGGGCCCGACGCCCTGGATGGCCTGCAGCAGCACGAAGGCGCGACGGTCCTCGCGGGTCAGGAACCCGTAGAGCCGCAGGCCCGCGCTCTCGCTCCACTGGCTCTCCACGTGCAGCAGGGCCTCCTCGCCCAGGGCCGGCAGGCGCTGCAGCGTGCGGTGGCCGCAGCGGACGACATAGCCGACGCCCATGACGTCGATCAGGGCCTCTTCCTCGCCGACCTCGGCGACAGCGCCCCTCAGGCGACCGATCATGCGACCCTCCGGTGGGCGGCGCGCAGGTTGGCGTGGGTGATGGCGACGGCCAGGGCGTCGGCGCAGTCGGCCGTGGTCTTGCCGGCGGTCGGCAACAGACGGGCGATCATGAAGCCGATCTGCGCCTTGTCGGCCGCGCCGGTCCCGACCACCGCCTTCTTGACCAAGCGCGTGGAGTACTCCGCCACCGGCAAGCCGGCGCGGGCGGGGGCGATCAGGGCGGCGGCGCGGGCGTGGCCGAGCTTCAGCGTCGACTGGGCGTTGGTGTTCAGGAACACCTCCTCGACCGCCGCCTCGTCGGGCCGGTGCTGCTCGATCACGGCGGTCAGGCCTTCGAACAGGTGCAGCAGGCGCTGGGCGAAGTCGGCCTTCTCGTCGGGGACGATGACCCCGTGGGCGACGTGGCTCATCCGTGCGCCGTCGATCGCCAGCACCCCCCAGCCGGTGCGGCGCAGGCCCGGATCGAGGCCAAGGATGCGGATGGGCGTGCGATTCGCGTTCATCATGTGTTCTCGCACTTTCCTCGCTTCCGCCTCCGAGGAAAAGCCCCGACTTCCCTAACGACTCGTAAACGCGGCGCGCTCTTGCGCCGGGAGGCGGCCGAGACCAAAAACGCCCCCATGATCGTCTCCCACTATCGCTGCGACTGGACCCATCCGCCGAGCGAGGATCCCGTCGCCATCTTCTACGAGGTGGACGGGCGGGGCGGCGTGCCGCGGTTGATCGACGTCTTCGCCGACGGCCGGCGCGTCTGCGCCGAGGCCGAGTACGGCGGCAGCCTGGTCGAGGGCGCGTTCCGCGACATGGCCGCCAACCTGCTGGAGGGCCACGCCGCCGAACACGAGGGCGAACGCCTGACCCTCACGCCGATCACCGCGGCGATGTTCGAAGACGAATGGACCGCCGGCGGCGGAATTTGATCCAGGCCCTGGCGAGCTCGACGCCGCCCCCTATCTAGCGCTCAGTCGCTAGGGAGACGCCGATGGTCAGCACCTCGGACGAAGGCATTCTGACCGAGTACATGGTCAGCTACTGGTCGATGAAGCACGAGAAGATCGACCGTCCCACCAAGCTGCTGGAAACGCTCTACATCGCCGAGCGCTACCGGGCCGGCGAGAGCCTGCAGGCGGCGCGCTCGGCCTACGACCATGCGATCTGGAACGGCGTGCCGATTTCGGAGATGGACCAGCGCCTGGCCGATCTCGACCAGTTCATGCGCGACCTCGTTCGCGAACGCGCGGCCCAGTGGGGCCAGCCGCACTAGAAAGCTTGTCGCTCGCCAGCCGATGAGGCCAATCTTCCGTCCAGGGAGAGACGCCATGATCCTGCGAACCGGCGGCTGCCGCTGCGGCGAAATCCGCTACGCGCTTTCAGCCGAGCCGATGTTCCACATCGCCTGCCACTGCCGCGACTGCCAGTACGTGGCGGGCGGCTCGCCGAACCTGACCATGGTGTTTCCCGCCGACACCCTGACGGTGACCCAAGGCCAGCCCCGTGTCTTCAAGGCCCGCGAAGCCAGCGGCGGAAGCTATTTCTGCGGAACCTGCGGCGTCCATGTCTTCTCGCGGCCGGACAAGAACCGAAGCCTGGTGGCGGTCAAGGTCGGCGGACTGGACAACGCCTCCGACTTCAAGGTGCAGGCCGACATGTGGATGGCCAGCGCGCCGCCTTGGCATCGCCCCCATGACGGCGCGATGCAGTTTGATCAGAACCCGCCGGGCTAGGCCGCCTCGACCGCCTTGGCCCCGAACAGCCCGCCGACGATCAACCGGCGCACGCCTTCGATGTCGAGGCCGACGCAGACCTCGGCGTTGGGCGCGCCGTCGATCCGCTCGACCCGGCCCAGGCGCGGACCATCGACGGCGACGCGCAGGCGGGCCGGCTCGAACGTGAAGAGCTCCGGCGCGATCAGGCTGGCGGCCGCCACGGCGTCGTGCGGGCGGCAACCCTCGCCGCCCCAAACGCTCTCGTGGAACGCGATATAGCCGCCGGCCGCCTTGGTCAGACGCGTCGACAGCGGCGAGCCGCAACACGCCGCGCCGCGCGCCAGATCGTCCGCGGTCACCTGGACGAGACGGCTGACGTCCAGCGGCATCAGGCGCGGCATGACCCCCGCCTCCAAGGTGCGCTGGAGGGCTTCGGGATCGCTCCAGCTGTTGAAATCGGCGCCGCCGGCCGCCTTGCCTTCCACCGCGAAAGCGCCGGCCGTGATCGTTGGGCGCCAGTCGCGAAAGGCGGCGGGGTCCTCCAGCAGGCCCTTGGCGAGATTGGTCAGCGGGCCGAGAAACAGACCCGTCACCTTCCGTCGCGCGGCGAAGGCCAGGAAGTTGGCCGAGTGCCCCCGGTCCAGTTCAGGCAGCTTCCAGCGCTGGGAGAAGCCCGCGCCGTTCAGGCCGTCGACGCCGTGGGCCGGCCGCATGCGCTCGACCCGGCGCCTGGCCAGGCCCGATCCCGCGCCGATATAGACCTCGGCCCCGCAGCCGGCCAGGCGCAGCACGCCGCGCGCATTGGCCGCCGCCTGGTCGACATAGGTGTTGCCGAACACGGCCGAGACCGACACCACCTCAAGCGCCTGCCGGGCGCGCGCCAGCAGCGCCAGCGCCAGGGCGTCGTCCACGCCGCAGTCGGTGTCGATGTGAACCTTCAGGACCATCCGGCCACTGTAGCGGCGCGACATCACGGCGAGAAGACGACGCGATGCTTCAGTCCTTGCGCGGGAGGATGTCGAACTCGACGACGCGCGGGTCGGACCTCAGCCGATGGGCGACCTCGCGCAGGCGCAGGGCCCCCTTGCCGGAGAACGGTCCGGCCAGCTCGAACACCGCGCCGCCGTCGCGGAGCCTGAGGTTCAGCCGCTGGCCCTTCAGGTCGTACTCGGCCAGGAGGCGGCGCAGCTCCTCCTCGTCCAGCGGGGTCTCGCGGCGCGAACGGACGCTGATCTCGGTGTAGTTCTTTTGGGGCAGGCTTCTGTCGAGCCAGCGCGCGGCGCCCAGCGTGATCACCGCCAGCACGGCGCCGACGATCGCCAGGTCGTAGAGGCCCACACCGAACAGCATGCCGATCGCCGAAGTTATCCACAGGGATGCGGCCGTCGTCAGCCCGTGCACCGACACGCCCTGCTGGAAGATCACGCCGCCGCAGAGGAAGCCGACCCCGGTCAGCACGCCATGGGCCATGCGGACAGGATCGATGCGCAGGACATCCGCCGGCGTGTCGCTCATCCACCGCACCTGGTGGACGGCCGCCAGCATCAGCAACGCCGAGGCCAGGCTGACCAGCATATGGGTGCGCAGCCCCGCCGGCCGGGCGCGGTACTCACGCTCGAACCCGATCACGGCGCCGGCGGCCAGGGCGCCGGCGATGGGCAGGAAGTCTGAAGGGGACAGCCAGGCCATGCCGGCTGTAACGGCCGGAAAGCGGTTCGTGATCCCGGACATGGAAACGCCGCGCCGACTGCGAGCCGGCGCGGCGTTCAGGATCGAAGCAAAATCGAGCCTCAGCCCAGCTTGGCCAGGTCTTCTTCGCTGATGTCTTCGTTCGAGTAGACGGCCTGCACGTCGTCGTCCTCGTCCAGCATGTCGAGCAGCTTCATCAGGGTGGCGACGCTGTCGCCGGTGACCGGCACCTGCATCTTCGGGCGCCAGGCGATCTTGGTGTTGGCGGCCGAGCCAAACTTGGCTTCCAGAGCGGCGGCGACCTCGTTGAGGTCCTCGAAGGCGGTGTAGATCGTGTGGCCCTCGCCTTCCTCGTCCATGTCCGAGGTGACGTCATCGGCGCCGGCCTCGATGGCGGCTTCCATCATGGCGTCTTCCGAGGCGGTCTTGGCCGGATAGCTGATCTGGCCGACGCGGTCGAAGTTGAAGGTCACCGAGCCGGTGGCCCCCATGTTGCCGCCCATCTTGGTGAAGTAGGAGCGGACATTGGCGGCGGCGCGGTTCTTGTTGTCGGTCATCACCTCGACGATGATCCCGACCCCGCCGGCGGCCACGCCCTCGTAGCGGATTTCGGTGTAGTCGGCCGCGTCGCCCATCTGCGACTTCTTGATCGCGCGGTCGATGACGTCCTTGGGCAGGCTTTCGGCCTTGGCGTTGTTCACGGCCAGGCGCAGGCGCGGGTTCATGGCCGGATCGGGCAGGCCCGACTTGGCCGCGACGGTGATTTCCCGCGACAGCTTGGAGAACAGCTTGGACCGCGCGGCGTCGGCGCGGCCCTTGCGGTGCATGATGTTCTTGAATTTCGAGTGGCCGGCCATCGAAGGGCTCTGCTTCTAAGACGATTGGAGGCGGGGCTTTTAGCCCCTGAGGCGGGGCTTTGTCACCCCGCCCGCCCAAAAGCCGGCCCGAAAGCGACCTTAGGCGACTTCCAGATCGACCTGCACGTTGCCGCGCGTCGCCTTGGAGTAGGGACAGACCTCGTGGGCGGCGTGCAGCAGCTTTTCGGCCGTCTCGCGGTCCAGTTCAGGGGCGTTCAGCTTCAGGCGCACGCCGACGTGGAAGCTGGTCTCGTCCTGGATCAGGTCGACCTCGGCGTCCAGGCTATGCTCGCCCAGCTTGACACCCTGGTTTCGGGCGACCAGGCCCAGAGCGCCCAGGAAGCAGGCGCTGTAGCCGGCGGCGAACAGCTGCTCGGGATTGGTGCCATTGCCATCGCCGCCCATCGACTTCGGGAAGGCCAGCTTCACGTCCAGGTGGCCGTCGTCGGACTTGGCCGTCCCGTTGCGGCCGCCGACGGCGTGGGCGTGGGCGGTGTAGATGGCGTCGGTCATGGGGCGCTCCATTGGCTTCAAGGATCTCATGTGAGACCCGAACCATGACAGCCGCAAGCTGAGCCTTATTGGATATTCGTGTCGCTAGACGTCCGGCACCGTCTGCTTCAGCCGCCCGCCCACCCGGATCGGCTCGACACGCGTGGCCAGGCCCGTGCGGTCGTCGGTCTCGACGAAGACGCCGCAGACCGTCGCCGGACCGCTGGCCGGCTGGTAGCGGCCGCCGCTGATCTTGGTGGTGAAGCGCCGCAGCGGCTCTTCCTTCTGGTTGCCGATCACGCTGTCGTAATCGGCGCAGGCGCCGGCGTCGGTCTGATAGGCCGTGCCGCCAGGCAGGATCTGGCAGTCCGCCGTCGGGACGTGGGTGTGGGTGCCCACCACCAGCGAGGCGCGGCCGTCGCAATAGTGACCCATGGCCATCTTCTCGGACGTGGCCTCGCAATGCATGTCGACGATCACCGCGTCGGCCACCTGGCCCAGCGGCGCCTTGTCCAGCTCGCGGTCGGCGGCGGCGAACGGGTCGTCCATGGCGTCCATGTGGACACGGCCCAAAAGGTTGACGACGAAGATCGTCTTGCCGCTATCCGTCTGGAATAGGTGGCTGCCCCGCCCCGGCGCGTCCGACAGGATCGGATAGTTGGCCGGACGGATCAGGCGCGGCTCGCGCACGATATAGGTCAGGGCCTCGCGCTGGTCCCAGCTGTGGTTGCCGAGCGTCAGGCAGTCGGCCCCGGCCTCGAACAGCTCGCGTGCGGTGTTCTCGGTAATCCCGAAACCAGCCGCCGCGTTCTCGGCGTTGATGATCACGAACTCCAGGCCGAGCCGGCGGCGAAGGTCGGGCAGATGGTCGGCCAGGCCGTCCCGGCCCGACTTGCCGACGACATCGCCGAAAAAGGCGAAACGCATCGAAAGTCCCAAGAAACTGTATGGATCGAGCCCATCGGGGGCTCAGGCTTTGACGGCGATATACTCTTTTTCGGTGAGAATGGCGTCTAACCTTTGATCGTGCGGCTCGTGTGGCAAATTCTCCGCCTGCTGACCGCTGTAGCCGACGCCGAGCACGAAGACCGCCTTGCAGGCGCGCAGGGCCTCCAGCGCCCGATCGTAGTAGCCGCCGCCCTGCCCGAGCCGCACGCCATCGCGCTGGAAGGCCAGCAGCGGCGTTATGACGAGATCGGGCTCCACGATCGGGTGTCTGGCGCTGGGCGCGCGCAGGCCGATCTTGTCGTGGACCAGGGGCTCGCCCGGCGTCCAGGCGCGGAACACCATCCGGTGCGCGTCGGAGTCGACCACCGACGGCAAGGCAAGCGTCCAGCCCATCTCGCACAGCGCGTCGCCAAGCAGCAGCGGCGACAGCTCCGAGCCGAGACCGTGATAGAGCGCCGCCACCTTGCCGGCGGGATCAGGAAACAGCCGGGCCAAGGGCTCGCGGCCCACCTCGGCGATCATCCAGTCGGCCTGCGGATGCTCGCGGGCCAGCTGCTTGCGCTGATTGCGCAGGAAGATGCGCAGCGCCGTCTTGGCCGCGACGGGGTCGGCGATGGTCATGCGCCGCTTATAGAAGGAAAAGGGTGGCGGCGCCGCGAAGAACCGTGGGCGACAGTTTCAATCCACTCGGACCTGGCATGCCAGGTGGGCGCCGTATTTCCGCAGCCACGGCCACGGAAAGGCACAGCTCCCAAGAGAGTCGATTAAGGTCCCCGGGATGTGAAGTCCCCGACGCGAACCGCAGCAAGACCCGCCGGAGACATAGATAGGCGCTCGACCCTGGAAACGCCAGCGGCGCCTTGTCGCGACAAGACGGTATGCAAGCTTCACACCGCATATTAGGCTCCTTTAGAGAAGAGGACGCCTCATGACCGTCGTCAGCAAGCGAACCGTCAGCCTGCCCGCCGAGCAATCTCGATACATCGACGAGCTGGTCGCGGCCGGAACCTATGCTTCCGCAAGTGAAGTCGTTCGGGCCGGTGTCCGGGCGCTACAGGAGCGCGACGTCGCGGTCGAGCGCTGGCTGCGAGAAGACGTCGCGCCCGTCTATGACGCCATGCTGGACGATCCAAACCGAGCGATCGACGCCGCGGAGGTGTTCGCCTCGATCCGCGCGCATCATGCCCAGCGGCTGAAGACCAAGCCTTGATGCGAAAGGTCGTCTTTTCCGGAAGCGCGCGACGATCTTTTCGAGCTTCACCGATACATCTTCGAACGCGGAGCGCCCATCGCCGCCCTCGCCTATATCGAGCGGCTAGAGGGGCGCTGCATGACCCTGGCGGACTTTCCGGAACAAGGCTCGCGCCGAGACGACATACGTCCGGGCCTCAGGCTTGTCGGGTTCGAGCGACGCACCGAGATCGCCTTCCACGTCACGCCAAGCGCCGTGATCATCGACAGGATCTTCCACGGCGGACGCGTGATCGAGGTGGACGGCTGATCAATCCGCCGCGAGTTTCTCGATCTTCTCGGCGGCGGCGTCTAGGGCGCGGATGGCGGCGATCTCGGCCTTGGTGCCTTCCTGGTTCAGGCGGGCGATCTCGCTCTGGGCGTGGGCCAGGCGCAGCTTCATGTCCGACAGCTCGTCGGCCAGCAGCAGGGCGCCCATCAGGAAGAGCCGCGTCTCGCCCAGTTGGCCGACATCGGCGCTGACCTGGCGCACCTGGCGGTCGAACAGGCGGGCGAGCTCGGTCAGGTGCGGCTCCTGCCCGTCCTCGCAGCCGACGATGTAGGGCCGGCCGTTCACCTGGATCGTCACCTGGGCCATGGGTCAGGCCTCCTCGGAGTCTTCGAACAGGTCATCGTCGTCGGTCGGCGCGTGCAGGTCGTTGGCGACGCCGTCCTCGCCCAGCGCGGCGCGGATCTCTGCGATGGCGCGGCCGAGGGCGACCGAGGCCTGCTCGCCGGCTTCCTCCAGCGCCTTCTCACGCTCGCGGGCGGCCTCCAGGTCGGCGACCAGCTGAGCCTTCTCGTTGTCGTCGAACAGGCCAGGCGCGACGGCGCTTCCAGCGCCGGCGGCGGTCGCGGCGGCGAGCGCGCGCTTGGCGTCGGCGGCCTTGGCCGCCAGGCGGTGCTCGAGCTGGCTCACCGCGCGCTCCAGGCGGCGCACGGCGAGGTCGAGGGCCGTACCGTCGGCCGGGATCATCGGCGGATTTCCATCATGCAACGCAACATACAGATCGACGCCCTCTAAGCCAGCCGGGCGCGGCGACATTTGGGCGACATCGACGTGCATAGCAGCATTCGCCGCTGCTTGTCCGCGCCGCATGCGGACGAAAGCCTGTTTCCTTGGGGATGTCGCCGCTTCCGGAGACCGCGCTTTTTGGCGTAGGAGGCGTCAAATCGCGCGTCCGCGGACTTGACTTCGCGCCCCCAGGCCGCAAAACGCGCTGCGAAAATAGGGAACGCCGATCGATCCCGCTCGGCGGCCAAACAGGAGAAAGACCCATGGCTGTTCGCGTCGCCATCAACGGCTTCGGCCGCATCGGACGTCTGGTCCTGCGCTCCATCGCCGAGCATGGCCGTCGCGACATCGAGGTCGTCGCCATCAACGATCTGGGCCCGGTCGAGACCAACGCCCACCTGCTGCGCTACGACAGCGTCCACGGCCGCTTCCCCGGCGTCGTCACCTCGGGCGAGGACTGGATCGACGTCGGCATGGGCAAGATCAAGGTCACGGCCATCCGGAACCCTGAAGAGCTGCCGCACAAGGACCTGGGCGTCGACATCGCCTTCGAGTGCACCGGCATCTTCACCGCCAAGGACAAGGCCAGCGCCCACCTGAAGGCCGGCGCCAAGCGCGTCCTGGTCTCGGCCCCGGCCGACGGCGCCGACAAGACCATCGTCTACAAGGTCAACCACGAGACCCTGACCGCCGACGACATCGTCGTCTCGAACGGCTCGTGCACCACCAACGCCCTCGCCCCGGTCGCCAAGGTCCTGCACGACCTGTTCGGCATCGAGCGCGGCTACATGACCACGATCCACAGCTACACCGGCGACCAGCCGACGCTGGACACCATGCACAAGGACCTCTACCGCGCCCGCGCCGCGGCCCTGAGCATGATCCCGACCTCGACCGGCGCCGCCAAGGCCCTGGGCCTGGTTCTGCCGGAACTGAAGGGCAAGCTGGACGGCTCGTCGATCCGCGTCCCGACCCCGAACGTCTCGGTCATCGACCTGAAGGTCGTCGCCGCTCGCGAGACCAACATCGCCGAGATCAACGCCGCCCTGCAGGCCGCCGCCGACGGCGCGATGAAGGGCGTCCTGGCCACGACGACCGAGCCGCTGGTCTCGTCGGACCTGAACCACATCGCCGCCAGCTCGACCGCCGCCCTGCCCCAGACGCAAGTCATCGAGGGCAAGCTGGCCCGCGTGCTGTCGTGGTACGACAACGAGTGGGGCTTCGCGACGCGCATGAGCGACACCGCTCTTGAGATGGCGAAGTTCCTGTAAGGAACCGAAATACCCAGCCCCCGCTCCGCAAGGAGCGGGGGTTTTCCTTGTTCGATATTCAGGACGACCGATGACCTTCCGCACCCTCGACACCGCCGATCTCGCCGGCAAGCGCGCCCTGGTCCGGGTGGACTTCAACGTCCCCGTCGACGGCGGCAAGGTCGCCGACGACACCCGCCTGCGCGCGGCGCTGCCGACCATCGCCTACCTGTCCAAGCAAGGCGCCAAGGTGGTGCTGCTGGCCCACTTCGACCGCCCCAAGGGCAAGGTCGTGCCGGAGATGAGCCTCGGCTTCGTGGCCGAGCCGCTGTCCAAGCTTCTGGAGCAGCCGGTCGCCTTCGCCAGCGACTGCGTCGGCCCGGCCGCCGCTGAAGTGGTGAACGGCCTCGAGAACGGCGGCGTCGCCCTGCTGGAGAACGTCCGCTTCCACGCCGGCGAAGAGAAGAACGATCCAGAGTTCGCCAAGGCCCTGGCCGCCAATGGCGACGTCTATGTCAACGACGCCTTCAGCGCCGCCCACCGCGCCCACGCCTCGACCGAAGGCTTGGCCAAGCTGCTGCCGGCCTATCCGGGCCTGGCCATGCAGCGCGAGCTGGAAGCCCTGGACGCCGCCCTGGGCAAGCCCAAGAAGCCGGTCATCGGCATCGTCGGCGGCTCCAAGGTTTCGACCAAGCTTGATTTGCTGCGCAACCTGGTGACCAAGCTGGACTACCTGGCCATCGGCGGCGGCATGGCCAACACCTTCCTCTACGCGGCCAAGATCGACGTCGGCGCCTCGCTGTGCGAGGCCGACATGGCCGAGACCGCGCGCCAGATCATCGACCTGGCCGGAAGCGCGGGC
Organism: Caulobacter segnis; assembly: GCF_003243465.1. Classification (GTDB taxonomy): domain Bacteria; phylum Pseudomonadota; class Alphaproteobacteria; order Caulobacterales; family Caulobacteraceae; genus Caulobacter; species Caulobacter segnis_A. The sequence continues at coordinate 20,411 of NZ_QFQZ01000010.1, read as the reverse complement.
TGCAAGCTTCTGCTGCCGACCGACGTGGTGGTCGCCCAGGAGGTCAAGCCCGGCGTCGCCTCCAGCGTCCGCAACGTCTACGACGTCAAGCCCGAGGACCGCATCCTCGACGCCGGCCCCGAGACCGTCGCCACGCTGAACGCCACGATCGACCAGTGCGAGACCCTGATCTGGAATGGTCCGCTGGGCGTCTTCGAAGTACCGCCGTTCGACAAGGCGACTGTTTCGGCGGCAAATCACGTCGCCGAGCGGGCAAAGGCGGGGAAACTCGTTGCGGTTGCGGGCGGTGGCGATACTGTCGCGGCGCTGAACCACGCTGGCGTCGCGGCCGACATGACGTTCGTCTCGACCGCCGGTGGCGCGTTCCTGGAATGGATGGAGGGCAAGACGCTCCCGGGCGTCGCCGCGCTCGAAGCCTAAGCATAAGACAATTCTGGCGCGGATCGTGCAGATCCGCGTTCAGTGTGTGCCAGATTGAGTATCCAGCGCGTCAGGCGAACGTGTGTGCGGCTTTCCCGCCCCTGACGTGCTTTAGACTGAGATCGGGTTCTCGGGTTCGAACGAACCACGGGAGCACGCGGGCAAAGAGCGCTTCAGCGCCGAGCCCCAACAACAAGAAACGAACCCACCCACTTCACGCTTGCAGGAGAGAATTACGTGGCTCGCATCACGTTGCGACAGTTGCTGGACCATGCCGCCGAGCATGAGTACGCGCTTCCGGCCTTCAACATCAACAACATGGAACAAGGCCTGGCGATCATGGAGGCGGCCGACGCCGTCAACTCGCCGGTCATCATCCAAGCGTCGCGCGGGGCGCGCAGCTACGCCAGCGACATCGTCCTGGCCCGCCTGATCGACGGTCTCGTCGAGCTCTATCCGCACATCCCGGTCTGCATGCACCAGGACCACGGCAACGGCCCGGCGACCTGCGCCACGGCGATCCAGTACGGCTTCACCTCGGTGATGATGGACGGCTCGCTGATGGAGGACGCCAAGACCCCCGCCACCTACGATTACAATGTCGACGTCACCCGTCGCGTGGTCCAGATGGCCCATAGCTGCGGCGTCTCGGTCGAAGGGGAGCTCGGCGTGCTGGGCTCTCTGGAAACCGGCATGGGCGAGGCCGAGGACGGCCACGGCTTCGAAGGCAAGCTGTCCCACGATGAACTGCTGACCGATCCGGACCAGGCGGTCGAGTTCGTCCACGCCACCGGCGTCGACGCCCTCGCCATCGCCATGGGCACCAGCCACGGCGCCTACAAGTTCACGCGCAAGCCGGACGGCGACGTCCTGGCCATGAACGTGATCGAGGAGATCCACCAGCGCCTGCCCAACACGCACCTGGTGATGCACGGCTCCAGCTCGGTGCCGCAGGAGCTGCAGGACATCATCAACCAGTACGGCGGCGAGATGCCCCAGACCTGGGGCGTGCCGGTCGAGGAAATCCAGCGCGGCATCAAGCACGGCGTGCGCAAGATCAATGTCGACACCGACAACCGCCTGGCCATCACCGGCGCCATCCGCAAGGTGCTGATGGAGAAGCCCGCGGAGTTCGACCCGCGCGCCTATCTGAAGCCGGCCAAGGAAGCCATGCGCAAGGTCTGCGAAGCCCGCTTCACCGAGTTCGGCTCGGCCGGCTGGGCCGACAAGATCAAGCCGCTGTCGACCGCCGCCATGGCCAAGCGCTACGCCTCGGGCGAGCTGCACGCCAAGTTCGGCGACCGCCAGACCAAGGCCGCCGCCGAGTAAGGCGTCGCCCTGAAGCGATCGAAGGCCTCCCGGAGCGATCCGGGAGGCCTTTTCGTATCGGGGCGTCGGCCCGGTAGACGGCCTGTCGGCTTATCGGCTGGGAGATGCGTCCGTCCTGACCGCGTCCGAGAGCCGGCGATCGAAGGCGTCAAGCGACAGGACGCGACGCCCCCAGACGGCGATCGCGGGTCTCGACACCGCGTCCCTCGCCCGCCGCAAGGCCTGGGGCGACTGGGTCTGATAGCGGACCTCGATCCAGCGACGCCCCGCATCGTCCACCAAGCGAAGGAAGACCAGCGCGCCGCCGGGCGGGACATCGCCGGTCGCATAGCCCGGGGCCGACAACGGGGCGCCCAGCGCCGCGCCCAGGGCGGTGACATTGGTGTCGTGGCCCACGAAGACGTCGACGCCCGTTGTTGGAGCCGCCAGAGCCTCCCGCACGCGGCGCGCCAGGGGACCGGCCTGACGCGCGGTCATGTAGGGCGGCCGGGTGAAGACGTTGAACAGCGCCGCGTGCAGCGCGCCCAGCCGCTTCAGCGCCCCCGGCTCGACGGCGCGCCAGCGCGGCGGGCTGGGCGAGAGCCCCTCGACATATTGCAGCAGGAGGACCTGGGCCGTGCCCGACGCGTCGCGGATCGGGCCGCTCAGGTCAACGCCGCGCCCGTCGCCGGATGGCTTGACGCCCGAAGGATGCTCCGGCTGGCAGCCTGTGGGCGCGCCGCATCCCAGAACGCGGTCGAGCTCTTCGAGCTGGGGCTTGAGACGGGCGGCCAAGCGATCGACCCCGCCGGTGTGGGCGTTGATCGACGCGATCGCGGCGGCTGGATCGAAGGGCGCGACGCCGGCGCGCAGCGGCTCGAACAACGGATCGACCTCGCTCGCCGCGAGGTGGCCCACGGGCAGGCCGCAGCCGGGCGCCAGCCCCTCGGCGAAGGCCTCACCGCTGGCGATCGTGCGCTCGGCGGTGTTGGTCCAGATCCTGACCTGTCCGGACGCGGGGCAGCCCTGCGCCGGCAGGACGCCGAGCTTGGCGAACCACGCGCGGTCCGAGCGGCCCAGCACCTCGAGCGCCCGCGCGCCATGCGGCGTCAGATGCTCGGCCGGAACGGGCCAGCTCGGCCAGGGGTCACCGGTCCGCGTGCCCTCGGGCGCCTCGCCGACGATCGGGGCGCGAATCCCGTGTCGCATGACGACGACGACGCGGTCCACGCGCGTCGCGGCGGCCGCCGAAGCGCTGGTCACGGCCACGAGGGCGCAGGCGATCAGGACTTGCGCCAGGCGGCGCGGCGTTCTGGAACGGGACACCGTTCTGTTCCTCTTGGGCGGCCCGCGAACGAAACGATGCGCCCCTCCGCATGGAGGCGCGCATCGCCGCTTCGCAGCGCCGGGATGAAAGCGCCTTAGAAGCTCTTCTTCAGCGTCAGCAGCGTGGTCCGGCCGGAGTCGACGACGTCCGAAAGGGCCAGGCTGTCCTTGCCGATATGCGACCAATAGCTGTAGTTCTTCAGCAGGTTGGACACCGACAGGTCGAGCTTGAAGCCGTTGTCGAACGCATAGCCGGCGTGCAGGTCGACGCGGCGCATCGGGCGAACCCAGAGGTCGTCCCAGCCGACGGCGGCCGTACCCAACGCGTCATATCCGGCCACGTAAGCGCCGGTATAGCGGTACATCACGTCGAAGCTGAAGCCGCCCTTCTGGTAGAAGAGCTGGGCGTTGGCCAGCCAGTCGGGCGCATTCTGGATGCGCTTCTCGACGCCCTTGCCCAGGTCGACGCTGGTCCACTGGCGCGTGACGTTGACGCCGACGCCGAGACCGCTGAGCAGGCCCGGCAGGTCCGCGAACTTCTGGCGCAGTTGCATTTCCGCGCCGTAGACGTCGCCGCTGCCCCCGTTGTTCGGCTGGCTGATCGTGGTCTTGCCCTCGGCGAAGGTGTCGCTGTTCACCGAGCTGGAGCCGTTGTCGTACATGTAGTCCGACAGGCGCTTGTAGAAGCCGCCCAGCATGGCGTAGCCGCCCTTGTCGTTGCTCCACTCGCCCGACAGGTCGAGATTGATCGCCTTGATCGGCTTCAGGTTCGGATTACCGCGGGTGATCGAGACGTTGCCGTCGTCGCCGGTCTGGCGGCGCTCGCCGCCCGCCAGCTGGATGAAGGCCGGGCGGGTGTACGAGGTCCACACCGAGCCGCGATAGACGGCCGCGTCGCTGGGGCGCCAGGTCACGAATACGCTGGGCAGAACCTCGTTGTACTCGGTGCTGCTCGTGCTCCAGTTCCCCGTCAGCTCCTTGCCCTTGTCGGTCGGGATCACCCAGTAGAGGTTGTCGATCTTGGTGTGCTCGTAGCGCAGGCCAGGCTGCACCTCGACGTCCCCGAACTGGTAGTCGGCGGCGGCGTAGACCGAAGCCACGGCCTCGTCACCCTTCTGGGTGTTGCAGTTGAAGTTGTTGACGGCGTTCGAGCCGCAGGTGTCGAACGAGGCGTCGGTCTTGTACTTGTAGAAGTACTCGAACAGCTTTTCCTGGTTCACCTTCGGAACGCGCCACTTGTACTGGCCGGGGAACACCTCGTCGTAGTAGCTGGTGGCCAGGCCCAGGCTCTGCCAGGTGAGGCCGCCCTGGCCGATCAGGTTGGCGAAGTGGTCGTTGGTCCAGTCGCGGTTGGTCACGCGGCGGTGGCTGTCGACATACTTGCCGCCCAGCTTGATCCACTGCAGGGCGCGGCCTTCGTAGACACGCTTGGCGTCGAACTTGAAGCCGTACTTCTGCTGGCCGCTGAACTGCTCGGTCAACTGACCGGCGCGGCGAGCCAGAAGGGCGGTGTTGGCGTTGTTCAGGTCGTCATAGATCGTGCTGGTGAACAGCGGATAGGGCAGGTTGTCGGCATAGCCGATCGACAGACCGCCCAGAGGACGGTTGGAGCCCTTGTTGTAGTTGTCGCTCTGGTTGATGCGCGCGGAGGCCTCGATGTGGTTCGGGCGGTCGTTGTTGCCTTCGCTGAAGAAGACCTGCGGCGACAGGGTCCAGTCGCCCAGCGTCTTGTCGAAGCCGGCCTGCAGGGTGGCGAGGTCCGCCTCCTCCGGATTGGTCTCGTACCAGACGCGGGTCGAGATCGCGTCGACGCTCAGCGCGTAGCGACCGCTGCCGGCGACGGTTTCCTTGTAGCTCTTGCTGGTGCTGACGAACTGGCTGAGCGTCGAGTTCTGCTGGGTCTTGGCCTTGGCGTAGGAGCCGCGCAGATAGGCGTCCAGCGTGGTGTCCGGGCGCCAGTTCAGGGTGAAGTTGCCACCCCAACGCTCGGTGTAGCCGTTCGAGACGCCGAAGTTCACGCCCGTCTGGGTGATGTTCTTCTCGGGATCCAGACCCGGATAGCTGACGCCGTCGGCGTTGCGGACCAGATAGCTCCAGCCGCCGTCGTTCTGGGCGGCCATCACGCCGGCCATCTCGCTGTTGGCGTAGTTGCGCTTGTCGTAGAAGGCGCTGGCGTAGACGCCGAAGCTCTGTTCGGGGCCGAACTTCTTGGCCAGTTCGCCCGACACGCCGCCGCCCAGGCCCTTGTCGCCGTAGTCGCGCGCGCGGCTCTCGACACGGCCCGAGGCGGTGATCGCGCCGGAGAAGTCTTCGCGGTAATCGAAGGCCGAGGGCGTGCGGAAGTCGACCGTGCCGCCGATGGCGTCGCCGTCCATATCGGCGGTCGAGGTCTTGTTCAGCACGATGGTGTGCAGACCCGACGGCGGCAGCAGGCTAAGCTGGACCTGGCGGCTGTAGGGCATGCCCTGGGCCACGGTCACGCCATTGATCATGTTGACGTTGAACTCGGCGTTCAGGCCGCGGATCGAGACAAACATGCCTTCGCCGCGCGAGGCCCCGTCGATGCCGCCGAAGAACGAAGAGCCGGTGTTCATCACGTTGACGCTGGGCATCATGCCCAGGGCTTCGGCGACGTTGTGAACGGCGGTGTGCTCCAGGTCCTCGGCCGAGAGGACCGCGATGGCGTTGGCCGCGCGCATCTGGGTCTTGGCCGCGTCGTTGCGCTTGGCGACGATCACCAGGGAGTCGATGGTGTCGGACGGTTCAGCCGCGGCCGCCACCGTGTCGGCCTGGACGCCGCTCGCCCAGGCCAGGCCGAACACCCCGGCTAGCAGGGCCGCCTTGATCGACTTGCCCGCGCGCGCGCGCGGCCGCTTGGCGCCTTCGCCGTTCCACTCTTTCATCACCACACCCCTGACTTGGTTCGCTGTTCGCGACGGCGCGGCTCATACGAGGTCGTTGAGACAGGGGCGTGACATTTCTGCGCGATTTGTCGCGACGCGCACGTCTTTATCGACAAATCCGCACCACTCCTTCAGAATTCCCACAACAATCGGATGGGGCGGAAAGAGGAAGCGGCCATGCTCAAGCGCCAGGACCGCCAGCGCGAGATACTCCGCAAGCTCAAGCCGGGGGAAAGCCGCGCCATCGGCGGCCTGGCCCAGGAGCTGGAAGTCTCCGAGGAGACGATCCGCCGCGAGCTGCGCGTGCTCGAAGCACGCGGCGCGGTGGTGTGGACGCACGGCGCGGTCCAGCTGGCGGCGGTGTCCAGCGAAGGCCCCCACGACCGGCGCATGCAGGAGCATCTGTCGGAGAAAACCCGGATCGCCGCGGCCACCGCGCCCTTCGTGCGCGACGGCGACACCCTGTTCATCGACGCCGGCACCACCGCCTGCTACGTGGCGCGGGCGCTGGCCGGGGTGCGCCGGGAACTGAAGGTGATCACCAACTCTCTGGTCGTGGCCCAGACCCTGGGAGGCCGTGACGGCAACAGCCTGTTCCTGGCCGGCGGCGAGCTCGACTACGACTACAAGGCGTTCTGCGACCACGTGGCCCAGGCCTATGTGGCGCAGTTCACGCCACACCTGGCCATACTGACGGTGGGCGGCGTCCACGCCGTCCATGGCCTGACCGACCGGCACGCCCGCGAGGCGGCCGTGAGCCGGATCATCTACGAGCGCGCCGATCGCGTACTGCTGGCTGCCGACCACAGCAAGTTCGGCCGCCTGGGACTGATCCAAACCGCATCGCCCGAGGAGGTCGACATCCTGGTGACCGACAAGCCGCTGGACGCGCCCTTCGCCGAGGCCTTCCGTCACGCGACCGTCGTCGTCGCGCCCTAGGACGCGTTCATGCTTCGCAAAACCCTGAAACTCGCCCTGGTCCTCACCGTCGCAGCCGCCGCCCTTCCGGTCGCCGCGCGCGCCGCGCCGCCGTCGCTGTGGGTGATGAGCTACAACATTCGCTACGACAATCCCGACGACCGGCCCGACTGGCGCGCGCGTCGCGGGCCGATGGCGCGCCAGATCGCCTTCTTCGCGCCGGACATCCTGGGCCTCCAGGAAGCGCTCTTGCCGATGGTCGCCGATCTCGCCGAAGCGCTGCCGGGTTACGCCCACTACGGCGTCGGCCGCGACGACGGCGGCCCGCGCGGCGAGAGCACGACGATCTTCTACCGCGCCGCGCGGTTCGAGCGGCTGCTGGCCCAGACCCAGTGGTGCTCGCCAACGCCCGACCGCCCCGGCAAAGCGTATGACGCGGCGCTACCCCGAACCTATACCCGGCTCGTGCTGCGCGATCGCGCCAGCGGCGCCCTGCTCGACGTTCGCAACGCGCACCTCGACCACGTGGGGGCCGTCTCGCGAAAGCTGTGCGCCGAGCAGATCCGCGATCAGGCCCCATGGCCTGGAGCGCGGCTGGTCGTGCTGGGCGACTTCAACAGCAAACCCGGCGAAGAGCCCTATCTGGCGCTGACCGACAAGACGACGCCGCTCAAGGATGCGCGCCTGGCGAGCCCGGTGGTCTTCGGTCCAGAAGGCACGTTCAACGACTTCGCACCGGGGGCCGCGCCGTCGGGGCCGATCGACCACATCTTCGTCGATCGCGCCCTAACCGTTCGGCGCTTCGCGACCTTGACCGATACGGACAGCGGCCTGGCGATCTCCGACCATTTCCCCGTGATCGCCGAGATCGCCTTGCCCTTCGCCGGGAAGCGACGCCGGCCCTAGCGGCCGCCCTCAAGCGCGCCGTGCGGCGCCCGAGCCTCGACCCGACCGCTCAAGGCCGGCCGGCGACGCAGGAAGTACAGGCCCGCCAGGATCGTGCACGCCGCGCCCACCAGGCTGGTGGCGTAGATGCTGGCGACGAAGAAACCGAGCCAGTCGAGGGCGACCATGGCCAGGTTGCGCCAGATCAGCAGCGCGACGCTGCCCAGATAGCCGGACGCGTCCGCGACATAGATCAGGAAACCGGCCGTTCCGACCTGCCCGCTATAGGCGACCATCCGGTCGAACAGCATGGCGTTGAACGGCGTGTAGGCCATGTAGAGGCCCGCGCCTGTCAGGATCATCCAGGCCAGCGGCGAGAGCATGTGGGCCTGGAAGGCCAGGGTCGACAGGCCCAGCATGACGAAGCCCGCCAGGATGACGCCGTGCATGACCAGAAGCGCCCTCAGGTTGTCCCGCACCAGCATCACCGCGCCGAGAACGGCCAAGGCGATCACCGCGACCGGCAGTTCGCTGGCGGTGAAGACGTCCGACGCCTCGCCAAAGCCCAGGGCGGTCCAGATCTCGGCGGCGAAGTTGTCGCGGAAGTCCCGCAGCGCCGTCAGCAGGACGTAGGAAAGCACCAGCAGGGCGATGCCCGGCGCATAGGCCGCCAGGAACGCGCGGCGCTGGGCGCCGTTCATCGGGAGCCGACGGACGCGGGCGGCCTCGTCCTCGGCGCTGGGCGGCGGAAGCTGGGTCAGCGCCCAAACCGACACCGCCAGCAGCGGCATGAACACCGCGCCCGTCGCGGCCGGCATCCAGAAGGCCGAGACGTGGAGATCGCTCATCAGCCACTTGCCGACGGACTTCACCACGCCGGACGACAGGATGAAGCTCGCGCACAGGATGGCGCCCAGCACCTCGGAGGTGCGCCGGCCCTCCATGTAGCCGAAGACCAGCCCCCAGATCATGCCCAGCGGCAGGCCGTTCAGGAACAAGGCCAGCACATTCCAGGGCGCAGGAACCACCGCGAAGGCCAGCAGCGCCAGCCAGGACGCCCCGATCAGGCCCAGGATGGCGCCGCCCCGCCGCGCGGGGGCGATCTCTGAGATCACCTTGACCCCGATGAACTTCGACGCCGCGTAGCCTATCACCTGGGCCAGGACGAGGGCGATCTTGTAGTCGATCGCGAAATGCCAGCCCTCGACGACGCCGAAGGTCGCCGCCGCGAACGGCTTGCGGAAGGCGTACATCGAGAAATAGGCGCAGAAGCCCGCGAGGCCGGCGAACAGGGCGAAAGCCAGCGGATGGGCGCGTTCGAGCCAGCGCCGAGGACCAAGGATCATGAAAACGCCCCGCATTGGAGCGTCTTGGTCTATACCACTGACATGTCGGCTCGATGACGGTCTGCGCCCTAGCGGACGCGGATGTCCACGCTGACGGTCAAGGCGTCATGACGCCAGTATTCGCGGTCGAACTCGACCACATTGCCCTGCGCGTCGTAGCAGGTGCGCACAAGGCTCAGCCCCGGCAGACCGGACTTGACGCGCAAGGCCTCGGCCTCGCCGCGTGTGAGGGCGCAAGGGCGCATGTCGACCTTGTTGCGCGCGACGCCGACGCCATAGACCGTCTTCAGGACGCTGGTCAGGGAGCCGTTCAGGTCGTGCTCGATCAGGCCGGGGGCGCGGGCCGCATCGACGATGATGCTCTCGATCAGCACCGCGCGGCCGTCGATCGAGCGGCGGCGGTGGATCCAGTACATCGGCGCGCCCACCGGGCGCGAGAAGATCTGCGACAGCATCGCGTCGCAGGCGATCTCGACCTTGCTCAGCGTCTCGGTCTCGGGGCGCCGGCCCTGGGCCTCGACATAGGACATGAAGCCTTCCCAGCGGGTCGGATCATAGACCACCGGCGGCGGCGAGACATACCAGCCGCTGCGCTCTTTCCGATAAATGACCCCCTCGGCCTCGAGCTGGAAAAGGGCCTCCCGCACCGTCCCGCGGGCCACGCCGCCGCCGAGCTGCAACTGGCGCTCGGAGGGAAGCCGTTCGCCGGGCTTGAACTCTCCAGCCATGATGCGGGCGGCGATGTCGTCGCGCACGCCGATATACTGGAGACTGTCGGGCTGTTGCATCGAACGACCTAGCCGGCGGTCGAATCCCGCCGGCCGCAAGGATGGGAGGGGGGCCTGCCTGGGTCAAGGAACCCGATAGCGGTTCCGGCGGCGCCACGTGAGCGTGTCACGAAAGGTTCGTCATTAAGCGCTTCAATCTGGTCTATACCAAATCGGACTGGAGGAGACGGCCCATGGCGACCGACCGACGCTCGTTCCTGCGCGCCGCCGCGGCCGGGGCCGCCTCCGGGCTTTTGCCCGCGACCGTCGCCCGCGCCTTGGCCATCCCGGCCCGCCATCGGACCGGCACGATCATGGACGTCGAGCACGTGGTGATCTTCATGCAGGAGAACCGCGCGTTCGATCACTATTTCGGCACGTTGAACGGCGTTCGCGGCTTTGGCGATCCGCGGCCGCAGCGCCTGCCGGGGGGAAGCTCGGTCTGGCGCCAGCCCAGCCGCGAGCATCCTGACGGCTTCGTCGCCCCGTTCCACGGCGACGCCTCGGCCACCAACGCCTATACGGTCGACGGCTCAGAGCAGGGCCACCAGGGGGCGACCACCATCGTCAACGGCGGACGCTACGACCAGTGGGGTCACTCCGGCGAGCTGCATAAGCGGATGGTCTACTACAAGGCCTCCGACCTGCCCTTCTATCACGCGCTGGCCAGCGCCTTCACGATCTGCGACGCCTACCACTGCTCGACCCTGACCCAGACCTACCCCAATCGCCTGCACCTCTGGACCGGCTGCAACGGCGGCGGGAAGGTCGGCGGCGATCCGGAGATGACCAACTACGGCGAGGACGAAACCCCCAGCGCCGACATGGCCGAGGACAAGGTCATGGCCAAGGGGCCCTATGACTGGACCACCTATGCCGAGCGCCTGGAGGCCGCGGGGGTCAGCTGGAAGGTCTATCAGGAGTACGACAACTTCGGCGACAACATCCTGTCGGTTTTCAAGCCGTTCCGCCCCTGCGCCAAGGACTCGCCGCTGTACGCCCGCGGGCGCTCGTGGGTCTCAGAGCACAAGACCGGCGCCGATCGCACCCGATCGGACGGCGAGCAACTGGTCGAGGCCTTCCGCGCTGATGTCGCCGCCGACCGCCTGCCGCAAGTCTCGTGGATCGTCACGGCCGCCGACCTATCGGAACATCCGCAGGCCGAGCCCTCCAAGGGCGAGCACGTCTGCGCCGAGCTGGTCAAGGCGCTGGTCGACCACCCCGAGGTCTTCGCCAAGACCGTGTTCATCGTCAACTACGACGAGGCTGGCGGCTTCTACGACCACATGCAGCCGCCGATGCCGCCGCTGACCGCCGAGCAGGGCTGGAGCTCGGTGTCGGTCGCCGGCGAGAGCAAGGACTACGGCCAGGCCGACGTGGTCAACAAGGGCGCGCATCCGCTGGGCCTGGGCATCCGTGTCCCGGCCATCATCGTCTCGCCCTGGACGCGCGGCGGCTTCGTCTGTTCGGAGGTGTTCGATCACACCTCGACCCTGCGGTTCCTGGAGCGGCGCTTTGGCGTGCGCGAAGAGAACATCAGCGACTGGCGCCGGACGGTCTGCGGCGACCTGACCTCGGCCTTCGACTTCGCCGCGCCGAACCAGGATTGGACGGCCCTGACGCTGCCGGCGACGGCCGACTACATGAAGCGCGTGGCGCGATCCAAGGCCGCCCCGACCTTGCGAATTCCCGCCATCCAGACAGCCTCCGCCCAAGACGGCGCGCAACGCGGCGCTCGCGCCCTGCCCTACCTGCTGTCGGCCGACGCGCGGGTGAAGGACGGCCGGGTCTGGATCGATCTGGTCAACGCCGGTCGCGCCGGGGCCGTGTTCCAGGTGTTCGACAACACCGACCGGGACGGACCGTGGCGCTTCACCCTGGCCGCCGGCCAGGCCTACGCCGCGGGCCATTGGAACCGCCCCGGCCGCGCTCCAGGCCCCTACGATCTCACCGTCCACGGCCCCAATGGCTTCTATCGTCGCTTCGCCGGGGACACCTCGCGACCCCAGCCCGCGATCAAGGTCCTGCCCGATGCGCGGGCGCGCCTGGTGCTGCGGCTGGCCAGCGAGCAGGCCGGACAGGTGATCGCCCAGATGGACGAGGCCTATCCCCTGTCCGACGGACAAGCGCGCCAGACCCTGGCGCTGAAGGCCGCGCGTGGGATCGAGGCCGCCTGGGACCTGCGCGGCAGCGATCACTGGTACGACCTGACCCTGACCCACGCGGACGATCCCGCCTTCCTCCAGCGCCTGGCCGGCCATATCGAAACCGGCCAGGCCAGCCGCACCGATCCCGGCATCGGGCGCATGCGCCTGTAGCCGCTCTCTGATGGACATCGCATGACCGCCAACACCCCGGCCGATACGTTCCTGGCCGAGATCACCGACCTGTTCTCCCGCCTCGGCGACCTGCACTATGGCGAGGACGTCAGCCAGATGGACCACGCCCTGCAGACGGCCCTGCACGCAGAGTTGGACGGCGCTGCGCCCGCCCTGGTCGTCGCCGCCCTGCTGCACGACGTCGGCCACCTGATGCAGAAGATCGGCGAAGACGCCGCCGACCGCGGCATCGACACGCGCCACGAGCAGATCGGGGCCGGCTATCTGGCCCGCGGCTTCGGCCCTGAGGTGACCGAACCGATCCGCCTGCATGTGGCCGCCAAGCGCTATCGCGTCGCGGTGGATCCGGGCTACGCCAGCCGCCTCAGCCCCGCCTCGCAACAGAGCCTGGCCCTGCAGGGCGGCCCGATGAGCCCTGACGAGATCAAGGTCTTCCTGGCCAATCCGTACGCCGCCCCGGCGCGAAAGCTCCGCGACTACGACGAGGCCGGCAAGGCCCTGGAAGCCGAGGTCGCAAGCTTCGAGAGCTATCGCGACCTGATGCGCGGCCTGATCGACCAGGCGGGCAAGCTTTAGGAAGGCCGCTCGCCCCGCGCGATCCGGGCTTCGATCTCGGCCAGCACCGGGCCCAGCTCGGCGACCGTCTCGACCACATAATGCGCGTCGGCGTTCGCCAGGGCCTGGGCGGACGCGGCGACGCGGGCGGCGCGGTCCTCGGCCGGCAGGTCGCTCAGCGCCTCCTGGCTCAAGCCCACGCCATTGCCGGACGCCGAAAGACCGATGGTCCAGGCGCCGGCCTCACGCCCTTCGGCGATCCCCACGACCGCGTCGTCGACCTTCACGCACGCGCGCGCCGGCCACGCGCCCAGGTCCACAAGCGCCTTCCACATCATCAGGGGCGAGGGGCGTCCTTCGCGGGTCTCGCCGGCGCAGACCACGACGTCCGGCGCGTAGCCTTGCTCGGCCGCCAGCGCCAGGATGTCGGCCATCATCGGGCGGGTGTAGCCGGTCGAAGACCCGATCCGCACGCCGCGCGCGCGAAGGTCGGCGACCAGGGACGCCGCGCCCGGGATCAAGGCGGCGCAGTCGCGGGCGGCCGCCCGCATCCGGGGCTCGACGGCGTCGTGCAGGCGATCGACATCGTGTTCGCCGGCGGCCTGGCCATGGCGCAAGCGCCACGCCTCACCGACGCGCGGGGCCGCCAGCAGAGCCCGGATATGGTCGCGCTTGGCGCGGCCCATGTCGCGCCGCGCCTCGGCCTCGGTGATCTCGACGCCGGCCTCGGCGAACACCGCCTGCAAGGCCAGCACCGGCGCGCGGCAGCCGAAGTCCACCATGGTGCCGGCCCAGTCGAAGATCACGGCGCGGATCGGGCTCTGGGTCACGCGAAGGCTCCTTGCGGCAGGTCGAACAGGTCGGCGATCACCGTCTCGGCGAGGCCGAACGCCGTCGAGGCGCCGGTCCCGCCGGTCACGACGACCAGCCGCACCTCCGGCATCGGCGTCTCGACCAGGCTATGGCCGGCGGCCGAGGCGTAGGTCCCGGTCCAGCGCTCCAGTACCGGTGGCCACGCCTGGCCGAACACCTGGGCGAACTCGTCCAGGATCAGGGCGTCGACGTCGTCGCGCCCGAACGGATCGGGCGTCGGCGCATAGTGATGGCTGTCGCCCACCACCAGCGAGCCGTCGGCGCTCTGGGCGACGATCAGGTGGACGCCGTGCTCCAGATGCGCGGGCTGCTCGACCTCGAGGCGCGCGCGCAGGGCCCCGGCTTCCGGCAGGTCGGCGTAGCCCAGATAGCGCACGAGTCCGAGGTCGGACATGACCGGCGACGGCAGGCGCCAGCCCGGATCGGCCAGCCGCAGCATCTGCAGCTTGCAGCGCGTGACGCCCGCGCGGGCGAAGGCGTCGGGGAACAGGGTGACCAGATCGTCGCCCGGGCAGACGACGATGGCGTCCGCTTGGATGACGCCGGCGGAGGTCTCCAGTCGTCCGGTCTCGACGCCGCGCACGGCCACCCCGCGCAGGATGGTGACGCCGCGCGCCGCCTCGAGCCAGGCCGCCAGGCCTGGGATGGCGGTGCGCGACTCCACGCGCAGGTCGACACTGCTGGTCAGCGCGCCGAGGACCTGCCCGGCCATCGGCAACCGATCCCCCAGCGCCGCGGCGTCGCGCCAGGCGCAGCCTTCGGCCATCTCCGTCCGTAGAAAGGCGTCGAGCACCGTCTTCGCCTCGGGACGCCGTGCGACCATGGTCAGGCCGCGCTGGAGGACCTCGACGCCGGCCTCGGCGGCGACTTCGCGCCACACATCCGCCGAGCGGCGCGCGTGGTTCCAGACCACGCCCCGCGCCTGGCCGGTGACGGTCACGAAGCCGAAATTGCGCACAGAGGCGCCATTGGCCTGGGCGTCGCGATCGACCACGACGACCCGCTTGCCCAGCCGCGCGGCGGCCAGGGCGTGGGCCAGCCCCACGACGCCCGCGCCGACGACGGCGACGTCGAAACCTTGTTTCAAGACAGACCTTCCCTTTGGCGCGCCGCGTCCAGATCGACCAGATGCTGCAGCACGCGCTTGTCCAGCACCAGCAGCGCGCCGGCGCCGTTGGTGCGCATCACGAGACCCTCCGCCAGCGGACGAGCCGCCTGCCCGAACGCGCCGGCCAGATGCTGGAATTCAGCCGCCGCGCGACCATTAACGCCGTGCAAGGCGCACAGCTGGCGCCAGTCGAAGACGAAGCTCTCGAGAAGCTGGCTGAACAGCGCGGCGCGTTGGCGAACGTCAGGCGTATCGACCGCCAGGGCGAGCTCTTCGCGCAGATCATCGAGCAGCCACTGGACCTCGGCCGCCGGCATGATGACCGTCCGATCGTTGACCTCGGTCAGCAGCGGATGACGCGCGGCAGGATCCCAGCCCACCTTGCGCCATTGGGCGCGCGGCGGCGGCGAAGCGTTGACGAACCGCCAGAAGGCCGCCGTGCCCGTCGTGTCGGCCACCAGATGAATCCGCTCGCCGCCCGCCTTGTTCTCGACGTGGTGGCGCCGCCAGTTGTCGAACACCCAGGCCTCGCCCGGGCCCATGTGGACGACCTCGCCATCGCAGTGAAAGCGAACTTCCGGCCAGGTCTGGACGGGAATATGCAGCCGCACGCGCGTGTGCCAATGGTAGTTGATGTCGGCGTGTTCCGGCACGCCCGCGCCCGGCGCCAGACGCATCAGCCGCGACCGGCTCCAGACCACGCCGAAGCCCGCCAGCGCCTGCTTCAGATACGGCATGGCCTCCAGCCAAGGCGTCGGCGCCATGCGGCCTTGAACGCCGTCGGTCTCGCCGCCGCCGGGGGTGATCAGCCGGACGGCGCTGTTGCCGGGCGCCTGATCCGGATGCGCCACCCAGGCCTCGGGCGGCAGGGCGGCGACCTCGGCCTGCAGCCGCGTGACATCGAACAGCAGGGGCAACTGGAAGAAGGGGCGTGAGAGCCGCATGGGTCAGGCCGTCTCCGTCATCGCATCGCCCAGGGCCGCGCGCAGCGGCGCGAGCCAGGGCTCGTAACGCTTCCATTGCTCAAGACCCTCGCGGCCGATCGGCTGGCGCACCTGCTCGGCGCTGGGCGTGCGGATGCCGCGACGGGTCTGGTGGAAGTTCAGGCATGACGGCTCGAAGGCCAGTCCGCCGTGCGCGAGCATCCGCCGGGTGGCGGCTTCCAGGTCCTCGACCACGTCCTCGTAACGAACGCGCAGCACCCGTCCGGGCAGCACGGTGTCCCAGTGGCGCATCAGATCGCGATAGATCCGATAGTAGCCGCCGATGTCTTCGAGGCTGTAGGTGAACTCCTGGTGGGTCGTGCCGAACAGCTGCTTGAAGTTGCTGAAGCCGCAGGCCATCGGCTCGCGCCGCACATCCAGAATCGTCGCACGCGGCAGAATCAGGTGGATCAGCCCGATGTGCCAGAAATTGTTGGGCATCTTGTCGATGAAGAACGCCCGCCCCAGGCGGCGGTAGGCGCGCGTCTCCTGCAAGAAGCGATCACCCAGGGCGCGCGCCTCGCCGGCCGTCAGATCCAGCAGCGCCTCAGGACGGACCGGCAAGCCGCAGTCCGGGTCACAGCCGCAGAGCTCGCCAGCGTAGCGGCCGATCTCGGTCAGCTCATGCGTGCCCTCGACCTGGGAATGGGACGCCAGGATCTGCTCGATCAGCGTCGAGCCCGAGCGGGGCAGGCCCACTACGAAGATCGGCGCCGGATCGTCCAAGCCCCAACCTTGGCGTTGTGTGAAGACGTCCGCCGTCAGGGTCTGTTTCAGACGCTCGGCGCAGCGTTCCGCCACATCCTGCCGATAGCGGCTCGAGGCGCGCCGCAGCGCGTTGCCCCGCGCGTAGAAGGCCCAGGAGGTCGCGTGGTCGCCCTGATCCTCGCACGCCTTTCCCAAGGCGAAGCGCAGATAGACGCGGTCCATGTCGGCCAGCCCCGGCCGCGCCTCGGCCGCGCGCATGCGGACGACGTCGTCGTCGGTGAAACGATGGGTCTTGAGATTGGCCAAGCTGAACCAGGCGACGCCGTGGTCCGGCCGCACGGACAAGGCGGCGCGATAGTCGGCGATGGCCTCGGCGCCGCGTCCCATCGCCTTCAGCGCGTTGGCCCGCCAAAGACGCAGGTCGGCGATCTCGTCCGCGGACTCGCACGGTCCCGCCAGCAGGCGCGCATAGAGGTCGATCACCGGCTCGAAGTCGCCCAGGCCAAGGCAGGCCGCACCGTACAGCTTCAGGAGGTCGCGGCTGTCCGGCGCGTCGACCAGCAGCCGCTCGGCTTGCCGCCGGGCCAGCAGGTGCTTCTGCCCTTGGAGCAAGACCATGGCGTAGTCGAAGCGCGCCTCACGATAGTCCGGCGCCTCGTCGAGGATCGCCGCCAACAGAGCCTCGGCGTCAGCCAGGGCGCCGCGCTCCAGCCGAATGCGGGCCAGCAGGCGCAAGGCCCCGACGGTCTCACCGGTCTCGCGCAGATGATCGGTCAGCACCGCTTCGGCCGGCTCAAGATCGCCGTCCGCGAGCAGGCTCTGGGCCATGACGATTGGAGGCGGCAGTTGCTTCAGCGCGGCCAGGCGCTGGGCCGCGACGCCGGCCTCCGCCAGGTCTCCGGCCAGGCGATGCAGTTGCTCAAGCATGTCCCAGCTGGCCGGCAGCGCCGGGTTCAGGCGGACAGCTTCGCGCAGGGCGACGATCGCTCCGGCGCCATCGCCCTGGGCTACCAGGCAGTGTCCACGCTCCTGGTGGAGACGGCTGAAACGCGGATATTCCGTATACAGATAGTCAAGCATCGCCAGGGCCTCGGCGACCCGCCGTTGCTCCCGCAGCGCACGCGCCTGGCGCAACGTCGCCTCGCGCGCCTCCAGGTCCCGCGGCGAGATCACGGCGCGGCGCTCGCGCTCAGGAACGGCGCGAGCCAGTCGGGATCGGGCTGGTCGGCGTCGTAGTACTCGAAGATCAGGTGAATACGATCGGTCTCTCCGTCGTTGCGCACCCAGTGGGGGCCAAGATTGTCGACCTCCACCGCCTCGCCGACGGGGAAGTGATGCTCGGTCCCGCCGAAGAACGACACCACGCCGGGATTGGTCGTCAGCGGCACGTGGATCTTATGCGGCCACTTGGCGGCCGGATTGGCGTCGATATGCGGGTGGATCACCCCGCCCGCCGGCATCCTGGCCAGCATCACCCGGGGAAAGACACCTCGCGCGTAGCCGTAGTCGGCAACCGCTTGGGCGAGCACCGGTTCCAAACGGCGGCGCCACGACGCCCAGGCGGGGCGGTCGTGCGAGCCGCGCCAGTCGCGCGGGCTGTCGACGAAGCGAAAGACGATGTGCCGCGTCGCGTCCAGCACCTCGAACCGGTTGGGCTTGGCGGCGTTCTCCGCGGCCCAAACCGGCTCCGGGATCGCCAGGACGGCGGCGCGCAGGGCGGCGATATCGACAGTACCGAGCCGACGGACCGCTCGGGTCTTGCGAGGATTTGGCGTCAGCTCGGACCGCGCGGGGCTCATCGCGCCCCCTCGAAGTCGTAGCCGAAGAGCTCCAGGTCCTGGGCGTAGCGCGCGGCGACGCCGTCGATCAGGGCCTGGTCGTAATAGTCGCGATAGTCCGCGTGCGCGGTGCTGTTGACCCGGTCCAGCGGACGCGGGGCGATGCCGATGCGCGCGCAGATCGCGTCATACGAGCCCTGCATGTCCTCGACCCGGCCGATCTGGTCGGCCAGCAGGGTCTCGCCGTCGTCATCGACCAGCAGCCAGGCCTGGGGCTGAAACAGGATGTGGCCCTCGGGCGGATCCACGAACAGGAAGTGGCGCATCGCCTCCCGGGGCTGGCGCTGGAAGACGTCGCCGCCGCGGAGCATGAAGGCGCAGTAGGAGACGAAGCGGTCGAACGGATTGCGCACGAACGCGAACTTGAAATAGGCGGCGAAGGCCTCTTCGCCCAGGTATGGCCGCACCTGGCGCAGCGACAGGTGGCCGTGCTGGATCGCCGCCAGGTCGCTCCACGGGAAGCGCTTGTTGACGAACAGACCGACCTGCTCGACGTCCTCTTCCCCCATCCGCTCGCGCAAGGCCTGGCGCACCGCATGGGTGCCAGTCTTGGGCACGGCGGCGAAGATGAAGCGGTGGCGATGGGAGACGATCACGTTGGAGCCCACGCAGAAGAGGGGCGCCCCTTCCCGCCGGGGAGGGCGGGTCGGGGCGCGATATCAATAAAGTCCAGTCGTCCTAGAACTTGTAGCGGAGGCCGACCATGTAGGTCGTACCGCTCTGGGTCTGGTTGTAGAGATACTCGTTCTGACCCCAGAACTGGGTGTCCTTCTGGTTCGTCAGGTTGATCGCGTTCAGCGTCACCTGCAGCGCGCTCGAGACGTTGTAGAAGGCCGAGGCGTCGACATAGGTCGATCCCTGGAACCCGCGCGTGCTGGCGCTCATCGGGTTGTCGCTGTGGCCGCTGAACCACTTGTTGCGGTGGCTCATGGAGCCCCGCAGACCCCACTGGTCGGTCTCGTAATAGAGCGTGGCGTTGTAGCTGGTGTTCGAGATCCCGGTGAGCGCCTCGTCGGCGTCCACATAGGTGTAGTTAACGACCGCGCCCAGCTTGTCGAACGGCGCGGGCAGGAACGAGAACTGGCCTTGCGCCGCCAGTTCGACGCCGGTCAGGTCCTTCGTGCCGGCGACGTTGATCGGCATGTCGAACTCTTTGACGATCGAGTTGGCCGTGGCGCCCGGGATCGTCGTGTAGGGCACGCCCGTCTGGCTGAACGGAATGTTCTCCAGCGTCTGGCTGCCGATGAAGTTCTTGATGCTCTTGTGGAACACGCTGGCCGACAGCATGCCGTCCTGGCCGAAGTAGTATTCGGCCGCGATGTCCAGGGTGGTGTCCTTGAAGGGCTTCAGGTTGGGATTGCCGCGCGAGGCGGTGATGTCGCCGCTGTCGGACTGGAACGCGCTGCCCTTGGCCGCCATCGAGCCCAGGCTCGGACGGTTCAGGTTCTGGGTGGCGGCGAAGCGCACTTGGATTTCAGGCGTCAGCTCCACCACGGTGTTCAGGGCCGGCAGGACGCCGGAATAGCTGCCCTTCACATCGGTGGTGCCCAGATAGGCGTAGCTGTCGCCCTGGATCCAGCCGGCGCCGTGCGTATCGGTCTGATAGCCGCGCAGGCCGATATTGCCGCGGAACCGCTTGCCCATCAGCTGGCTGTCCCAGTCCGCCTGCACATACTCGGACACCGTCTTTTCCGAAGTCTCGTAGACGTTCTCGATGTCCTGAAGCGCGCCGCCCGTGCCATCCTTGTTGGGGCCGAAGCGGTGGTACTCGTTGTACTTGGCGAAGGTCTTCTCGTAGTCCCCGACCAGCCACGAGCCGAACTCGTTGCTGAACACGCTGGTGATGTCGGCGACCGACTTGCCGCGCATCTTCGAGCGGGTGCCGTTGACGTTGTCGTCATAGAACAGGTCGCGGCCGCCCTGGGTGAACTTGTGGTAGGCGACGCCCGCGCGCAGCGTCCACACGTCGTTCAGCTCGTACTTGGCGTTCAAAACGCCTTCCTTCAGCTTCGACTGGTTGTTGAAGCCCCGGTAATAGAAGGAATCCAGCGCGTAGTGTCCGCCGTCAGCGCCCATGAGACAGATTGAGGGTTCCGTTTAGAGGAGGGTTTTGGTCTCGTCGAAGTGACGAAGG
>NZ_QFQZ01000009.1 GCF_003243465.1 Caulobacter segnis | reverse complement strand
ACTCGTCGGGAGCGCCGACAGGAATGGACAGGCCATCCAGCACCGCCAGCGCCACGCGCTCGGGATAACGCGCGGCGAACTCCAGCAGGATCTTGGAGCTCGTATGGAAGCCATAGAACACCGCTCGGGACACGCCTAAGGCGTCCAAAGTCTCGGCGAGCGCCTCTGCGAAGTCCGCAATCGTCGGCTCTCCCACTAGGGGCGCGGAGTCTCCGTAGCCCGGCGTGTCGAGAGCGATCACTTCCCGCCGATCGCCGAACGCCTCCAAAAGCGACGCGTGCAGGCTGGAGGAGCGCGGCGAGTCGTGCAGCAGCACCAAGGTCGGCCCGGCGCCCGCGGTGCGATAGTGGACATCTCTGCCCCCCACGCAAACAAAGCCACGCCTTATGGTCACCAGAGACGACTCCGTCGGATTTGAGCGCGAGACCGCTTGCGCTCGCTTCGCGGACAGATGTTATATGGTTATATCATTAGTGCAATCGCCGCTCGGAGACATCCCATGGACGCAGTCCTGCCTGACGCCGACACCCAAAGCCAGGTCCTCGCCGAGCTGAAGCAGATCGTCGGCGTCGACCGGGTCGCCGGCGACGAGGCGCGGCGCAAGCTGTTCAGCCAGGACATCTACAAGGTCTCCGACGACGTGGTCGTCGCCGTGGTCTCGCCCGAGGACACCGACCAGTTGGCGCGAGTCGTCAGCGTCGCCGCGCGCCATGACCTGCATGTCGCCCCACGTGGCGCCGGGATGAGCTACACGGCCGGCTATGTACCGACCTCGCCGCGTACGCTGTCGATCGACACCAGCCGCATGGACAAGGTGCTGAAGGTCAACGCCGAGGACATGACGGTGACGGTCCAGGCCGGCTGCACTTGGAAGACGCTGCATGACACCCTGACCCCGCTGGGCCTGCGCACGCCTTTCTGGGGACCGCTGTCGGGCCTGACCTCCACCGTCGGCGGCGGCCTATCGCAGCTGAACGCCTTCTTCGGCGCCAGCCTCTACGGCACGACCAGCGAGAGCGTGGTGTCCGTGACCGTGGTCACCGGGACCGGCGAGATCCTGCGCACGGGGCTTCAGCGCCCTGACGGAACCGAGGCTCACTGGCGCCACTACGGGCCGGACCTGACGGGCCTGTTCGCCGGCGACTGCGGCGCCCTGGGCGTCAAGGCCGAGATCACCCTGCGCCTGATGCAGGCTCCAGCGCACGAAGCCTACGCCTCCTTCGCCTTCGAGACCGGCGCGCAGATGCTGGACGCGATGAACACCATCACCCGCGCCGGCCTCGCCTCTGAACTCTGCGGGTTTGATCCTGGCCTGACGCGCGTTCGGATGAAACGCGCCTCGCTCGCCGCCGACGTCTCGGCGCTGAAGAACGTGGTCTCCAAGCAGAAGTCCCTGTTCGCCGGCGTCAAGGAAGCCGCCAAGATCGCCCTGGCCGGCCGCTCGTTCATCGAGGAGGACACCTATCCTCTGCACGTGATCTGCGAGGGTCGCTCGAAGGCCGCCGTCGACGCCGACATGGCCGAGGTGCGCGCGATCATCGCCCGCTTCGCCGGCGGCGAGATCGAGAACACGATCCCCAAGGTCATCCGCGCCATGCCGTTCACGCCGCTGAACAGCATCCTGGGTCCCGAGGGCGAGCGCTGGGTGCCGGTCCACGGCGTCCTGCCGCTGTCGCGGGCCAAGGACGCCTTCGCCGCCCTCAACCAGGTGTTCGCCGACATGGCGCCGCAGTTCGAGAAGCACGGCGTCTACAACGGCTTCCTGTTCTGCACGCTGTCGACCAACGCCTGCATCATCGAGCCGACCTTCTATTGGCCCGACGCCCGCCAGGCGATCCACGAGGCCACCATCGAGCCGGGGCACCTGGCCAAGCTGCCCGCCCTGCCTGCGGACGCCGACGCGGCCGCGGTGGTGATCGAGGCCCGCAAGCGCGTGATCGCGGTGTTCCAGGCGCACGGCGCCGGCCACTTCCAGATCGGCCGCACCTATCCCTACAAGGACAGCCGCGACCCGGCCGCCTGGCGCCTGCTCCAGACGATCAAGGCCGAGGTCGATCCGGACGGCCGCCTGAACCCCGGCGTTCTGGGTCTGGGCGCATGAGCGAGACCTATCGCGCGCTGCGCCTCGAACGTTTCGCCAAGACCCTCCGCGAGGCCGCCGACATCGTCGCGCTGCCGATCGCCGAGCCCGGTCCGGGCGAGGTTCGGGTCGTCAATCACTGGTGCGGGGTCAACGGGCTGTTCGACGTCCAGATCGCCCGCGACGCAGTGTCCTACGTCAAGCTGAAGCCGCCGATCGTCATGGGCGTCGAGGCCGCTGGGATCGTCGAAGCCGTCGGCCCTGGTGTCGAGGACTTGAAAATCGGCGACGCCGTGGCCAGCAACCGCTTCGGCGGCGGCTACCGCGAACGCAATATCGGGCCGGCCGAATCCTTCGTGCAACTGCCGGCCTGCACGGCCGAGATGCTGACCCTGGCCTCGACAGGCGTGTCGGCGCACGTCGCCATGCATGTGATCGGACAGATCCAGCCTGGCGAGACCGTCGCCATCTCGGCGGCGGCCGGCGGCCTGGGCCACATCCTGGTCCAGCTGGCCAAGCTGCGGGGCTGCAAGGTGATCGCCATCTGCGGCGGCGAACGCAAGGTCGCGTTCGTGAAGTCGCTGGGCGCGGACGTCGTGATCGACTACCGCGCCGAGTCTATCGCCGAGGTGCTGAACCGCGACTTCAGCGATGCTCTGAACCTAGCGATCGACACGGTCGGCGGCGAGGTCTTCGACGCCTTCCTCGACAATCTGGCCCCGCATGGACGTCTGGTCGTCGCCGGCGTCGCCCAGGACATGGACGCTGGTCCCGAGCTGGTCACCGCCCCGCGCGTCGCTCACAAGCTCTACTACAAGGCCGCTTCGATCCGCGGCTTCATGAACGGCCTACTGACCGCGCACTGGCCCGCCGCGCGCGCGGAGCTGCTGGAGCTCTACGCTCAGGGCAAGATCACGGTGCGGATCGACGACTCCAAGTTCGAGGGCGTCGAGAGCGTCTATGACGCTGTCGACTGGCTGACCTCTGGCCGCTCAATGGGCAAGGTCGTCGCGCGCCTTAAGCGGGACTAGTCAGTCGCGAGAAAAGCCTCGATCACGGCGGCGGGATCTGATCCCCAGGGGTCCCCGCCGTCGCTGGCCAAAGCGACGTATTTGGCGTTCGGAAGCAGATCGGCCGCGGCGCGGGTATGCGGTAGAAGCGGATCGTTTGGACGCGCCAAGGCCAGCACCGGGTGGCCGATCATCGGAAGTCGCTCCGCGCCCGGGTAGCGGAACGCCGCGCCGTAAGCCAGGTGGTAGGTCTCAGCCGCCTTCAAAACCTCGACAAGCCATCTGTGCAACGCCTCCGGCGGCGGCAGGGTCCCGCCGTGCAGGTGGGTCGCGGTCCGGCCATACCAGGGCCAGTAGACCAGCTGGTCCCGCAGGAACATGAAGGCGGTCTGCAGGTAGGCGCCGTTGAGGTCGGGCGTCAGACTGGGCGTGTACCGCGCCAGGTACTCGTCTCGCTCCTCGGGCGAGAACAGGCCAAAGCCGTCCAGCACGATCTTGCCCACGCGCTCGGGCGCCAGCAGCGCCGTCTCGGCGGCGATCGCCGCGCCCGTGTGCGAGCCGTAGAGATCGACCGTCTCCAGCTCCATCGCATCCAGAAGCTCGATCAGCGCGCCCGCATAGTCAGCCATCTCCGGCTGAGCTACGGACAGGACCGGACTGTCGCCGTGCCCCGGCGTGTCGGGTGCGATCACGCGGCGGGTCTTCGCCAGCTGGCGCGCCAGCGGCGCCAGCTGGGCCGAGGCGCCCGGCGAGGCGTGCAGCATCACCAGCGGCGGCCCCTCCCCGCCCTGGCGCAGGTGAACCTGCCGCCCTGGAAGATCGACAAAGGCGCGCTTCAGAAGGTCGACCTGCACCACGCCATCTCCCCTAGAGAACCCGCATCCGAAACGCGCCGTCGGCCGATCGGCGGCGAAGACCGCTGATGGCGTTCTCGGCCCACAGCTCGACGCTGACCGTCGCGCCGACGCCAGGCTCGATATCGAACGCCCGCGCCGTCAGCTCGACAATATCGCCGCCATCAATCGGCGCCTGGAAGTTCACCGCCTGGGAGGCGGCCATCATCACCGGCGCGCGCAGGGCCCTCGTCGAAGCGACGAACGCCGCCTTGCCCATCATCGCCAGGGCTTCGCCGCCGAACAACGTGCCGTAGTGGTTCGTGCGGTCGGGAAAGACCATCTCGATCATCCGAAGCGCGCCGTCTTCCGGCTCGGAGGGAGGCTCAAGAGCGGGCATCTCTCGTAAGGGCGCGTCATCGGCCGGCACGGCGACCATGTTGAAGACCCCGCGCGTGCATTCGCGCCGTTCGCCGGTCAGCAGGTTCTCGGCGCTCAGCACCGCCTCGACGCCGATCGAGCGCCGGCCCACGCGAATGACGCGCCCCTCGGCCTCGACGATCTCGCCGAGCCGCGCGGGCGCGCCGAAGTCGATCCGCTCGCAAGAGGCGGTGACGAAGGCCATGCGGGCGTGGCGGGTCGCCGCGACGAAGGCGACCTTGTCGAGGTGCGACAGCCCCGTCCCGCCGAACAGTGTGCCGTGGTGATTGGTGTCGGTCGGAAAGACGATATCGACCAGACGGCTGGCGACGCTCATTCTGCGGCGAGCGTGGCGGGATGGAAGCCAAGCGGCAGGCCCGCATCCGGCGTGAACCCGTAAAGCGGCTCGCCCGGCAAGGCGGCCCGCAGGATCTCGCGCACCTTCAGAAGCGCCGGTAGGTCGATCCCGGTCGACAGCCCCATCGCCTCCAGCATGAACACGAGGTCCTCGGTGACGATGTTGCCGCTGGCCCCCGGCGCGAACGGGCAACCGCCCAGGCCGCCGAGCGAGGCGTCGAGCGTCGTCAAGCCGCAGTCCAGCGCGGCCAAGGCGTTCGCCAGCCCGAGGCCCCGCGTGTTGTGCAGGTGGATGCCCGTCAGAACCGCCTCGCCGAACGCGCCATGCACCAGGCGGATCAGGCGACGGACCTCGGCGGGGTTGGCGTAGCCGGTGGTGTCCGAAAGGCCGACCTCATGACAACCCGCTTTCAGAAGCCCCTCGGCCAGACGCAGGATCTGGGCGTCCGGGATCACGCCCTCCAGCGTGCAGCCAAACACCGTCGACAGGCTACCCTCGAACTTCGGACGCGATTCGACGGGTTGGGCGGCGATCAGGTCGGCGATGGCCTTGGCCTCATCCAGGACCTGGTCGTGCGTGCGCTTGATATTGCGCAGGCTGTGCGTCTCGCTGACCGAGAGCGGCAGGGTCATCTTGTGCGCGCCGGCCTCGATCGCAGCCTGGGCGCCGCGCAGGTTCGGCACCAGCACGGCCACGACGAGGCCAGGCAGCGTTCGGGCGAAGGCGACGACCTCAGCGGTGTCGGCCAGCTGCGGCAGCACCTTGGCCGGCACGAAGGAGCCGACTTCGATCTCGCGGACGCCAGCCTGGTATTCCGCCTCGATCCAGGCCTTCTTGGCCTCCAGCGGCATGATGGCGCTGATGCTTTGCAGCCCGTCGCGCGGACCGACCTCACTGACCAGGATGGAGGGTTCCAACGGCTTCCCCTGAAAACGCCAAAACGACAATTGATATATTTATAGATCATATTGTAGGTTTCAGCCAACGCCCTTGCGAACAAGGGGCGACAGGAGTTGCGCATGTCGGCGAGCGGTCCCCTCTCGGGCCTGAAGGTGGTCGAGTTCACCCACATGGTGATGGGCCCGACCATGGGCCTGATCCTGGCCGATCTCGGCGCGGACGTAACGCGCGTTGAGCCGATCGGCGGCGATCCCACGCGCCGCCTGGTGGGATCCGGGTCGGGCTATTTCCCGATGTACAACCGCAACAAAAAGGCGGTTTTCCTGAACCTGAAGGACGCTGACGATCTGGCCAAGGCCCGCGCCATGACGCTGGAGGCCGATGTCGTCCTGGAGAACTTCCGTCCCGGTGCGCTGGAGCGCCTGGGTCTTTCCTACGAGGCGCTGTCGAAGGACAATCCGCGGCTGATCTACTGCTCAGCGAAGGGCTTCCTGGCCGGTCCCTACGAGAACCGGACAGCCCTCGATGAAGTGGCCCAGATGATGGGCGGCCTAGCCTATATGACCGGTCCTCCTGGCCGACCGCTGCGGGCGGGCGCGTCTGTGATCGACGTCACCGGCGGCATGTTCGGCGTGATCGGCGTGCTGGCGGCGTTGGCCGAGCGCGAGAAGACCGGCCGCGGCCAGGCCGTGAAGTGCTCGCTGTTCGAGACCACCGCCTTCCTGGTCGGCCAGCACATGGCCCAGAAGGCGGTCACCGGCAAGGCGGCCAACCCGATGCCGGCCCGCATCTCGGCCTGGGCGATCTATGACGTCTTCGAAACCGGCGACGACCAGCAGATCTTCGTCGGCGTGGTCAGCGACAGCCAGTGGAAGACCTTCCGCGAGGCCTTCGACCTCGGCGAGATCGGCGCCGACGAGAGCCTGGCGGCCAACAACGCCCGCGTCGCGGCGCGAGACCGAATTCTTCCGGTGGTGCGCGAGGCCTTCAAATCGTTCAGCCTGGCCGAGCTGGCGGCGAAGCTTGAGGTCATCGGCCTGCCATTCGCCCCGATCACCCGGCCCGAAGACCTGTTCGAGGATCCGCACCTGCTTGCCGCGGGCGGCCTGGTGGAGGTGGGCCTCCCCAACGGCGAGCGCACCCTGCTGCCCGCCCTGCCCCTCGAGATGAACGGCCAGCGCATGGGAGTCTATCTGGACCCGGCCAAGGTCGAGCCCGAGAGCGTCGCCGGATGACCGGCAGAAGCCTGTTCGAGAAGATCTGGGACGCCCACGCCGTCCAATCGCTTGCACGAGACGCGGCGCTGATCTTGATCGACCGCGTCCTGCTGCACGAACGCACCGGCGGCGTCGCGCTAAAAAGCCTGAAGGCCAGCGGCCGAGCCATCGCCGCTCCTGGCCAAGCCTTCGTGACCATGGATCACGTGGTCGACACCCTGCCCGGCCGCACCGACAAGACCCTGATGCCAACCGGCACGGCGTTCATCATCGAGACCCGCAACGCCGCTCGCGAGGCGGGCCTGACGGTGTTCGACATCGGCGACGAGCGGCAAGGCATCGTCCACGTGATCTCGCCGGAGCAGGCGCTCGTCCTGCCCGGCGCCACCCTCGTCTGTCCGGACAGCCACACCTGCACCCAAGGCGCCATGGGAGCCCTGGCCTGGGGCATCGGCTCGACCGAGGCCGAGCACGCCCTGGCCACCCAGACCCTGCGGATCAAGAAGCCGCTTTCCATGCGGATCACGATCGACGGCGTCCTGGCGGTCGGCGTAACGGCCAAGGACCTGGCGCTCCACGTCGTGGCCCAGCTGTCGTCGTCCGGCGCCAAGGGCTGCATCGTCGAATACGCTGGCTCGGCGGTCGAGGCCCTGTCGTTGGAGGAGCGGCTGACCCTCTGCAACATGGCGACCGAGCTGGCCGCGTTCAGCGCCATCATCGCCCCGGACGACAAGGTCTTCGATTACCTCGCCGGCCGCCCCTACGCCCCGAAAGGCGAGCATTGGGCGCAGGCTCTGGAGAGCTGGCGGGCCCTGCGAAGCGATCCGGACGCGGTGTTCGACGTCGAGGCGCGCATCGACGCGACCGAGGTCTCGCCGATGGTCACCTGGGGCTCCAGCCCGCAGCAGGGCGCGCCGCTCGACGCCGAGGTCCCGGCCTACGAAAGCGTCGCCGCCCGCGACAGCCGCGAGGCCTATGACCGAGCGCTGGACTACATGGACCTCAAGCCCGGCCAGCCGTTGCTGGGCCTGCCGATCCAGGGCGCCTTCATCGGCTCCTGCACCAACAGCCGCATCTCCGACCTGCGCCGCGCCGCCGCCATCCTGAAGGGCCGAAAGGTCGCAGACGGCGTGCGCGCCATCTGCGTGCCCGGATCCAGCCAGGTGAAGAAGCAGGCCGAGATCGAGGGTCTGGACCGCATCTTCCTCGACGCCGGCTTCGAGTGGCGCGAGTCCGGCTGCTCGATGTGCTTCTTCGTCGGCGGCGAAAGCTTCGGCGAGCGCGAGCGCGTGGTCACCTCGACCAATCGCAATTTCGAGAGCCGCCAGGGGCCGGGCGCCCGCTCGCACCTGGCCTCGCCAGAGACCGTCGCGGCCTCGG
This sequence comes from Caulobacter segnis, assembly GCF_003243465.1. GTDB lineage: Bacteria > Pseudomonadota > Alphaproteobacteria > Caulobacterales > Caulobacteraceae > Caulobacter > Caulobacter segnis_A. The sequence continues at coordinate 67,658 of NZ_QFQZ01000009.1, read as the reverse complement.
CCATCGCCGGCGCCATCGCCGATCCCCGACCGCTGAGCCGCTGACATGGAACCGCTGACCAAGCTGACCGGCGTCGCCGCCCCGCTGATCCGGGCCAACATCGACACCGACGCGATCATCCCCTCGCGCGAGATGAAGGGCGTCTCGAAGACGGGCCTTGCCGAAGGCCTGTTCGCCGGCTGGCGCTACACCAGCGTTGGCGGCCGTGAAACCAATCCGGACTTCGTCCTCAACGATCCGGCCTATGCGGGCGTCCGCTTCCTGCTGGGCGGCGAGAACTTCGGCTGCGGCTCGAGCCGGGAGCACGCGGCCTGGGCCCTGGCGGAGTATGGCTTTCGAGGCGTGTTGGCGCCGTCGTTCAACCCGATCTTCTTCAACAACTGCATCCGCAACGGCATCGCCCCGATCACTGTCCCCGCCGACGTGATCGCCGCGCTGGCGGAAGAGGTTCAAGTCGATCCCCAAGGCCGTCGCCTGACCCTGGACATGGACACGCTGACGATCAGCGCGCCGTCGGGCCTGACGGCGCCGTTTCCGCTGGCGCCGGAAGCTCAGGAAATGCTCCGCCAAGGGCTGGACGAGATCGATCTGACCCTGACCGCTCGCGAGGCGATCAACGCTTTCCGCGAAGCAGACAAGACACGGCGTCCCTGGATCTATGCGTAACCCTCGGTAAGGCGGCTCGGCCATGCATTCCACCCCGAACCTCTACGACTACTGGCCCTACAGGGACCGCCCCAAGATTGTATGGCCGGAGGGCAAGAAGCTCGCCTTCTGGATCGCGCCGAACATCGAGTTCTACGAGTTCGACCCGCCCAAGAACCCCTCGCGCGGCGGCTGGCCCAAGCCCGCGCCGGATGTGGTCGGCTACTCGCAGCGCGACTGGGGCAACCGGGTCGGCCACTGGCGGCTGATGGAGATGATGGACCGCTACGACATGCGCGGCTCGATCTCGCTGTCGACAGCCCTGATCGACCACCATCCCGAGATCATCGAGGCCTGCGTCGCGCGGAACTGGGAGTTCTTCTCGCACGGCATCTACAACACCCGCTATTCGTACGGCATGAACGAGGCGCAAGAGCGCGCGGTGATCGAGGACTCGATCCGCTCGATCCAATCGGCGACCGGCCAGCGGATCCGGGGCTATCTGGCGCCCGCCCTCACCCACACCGAGCGCACCTTCGAGCTCCTGGGCGAGTACGACTTCTGGTACACCTGCGATCTCTTCCAGGACGACCAGCCCCAGCCGATCAAGACCCGCCAGGGCCAGGTGATCTCGATGCCCTACTCGCTCGAGGTCAATGACGTGATCACCTACGGCCAGCAGGGCATGGACCCGTGGCGCTACGCCGACGTGCTCAAGCGCCACTTCGACCAGCTGCTGGCTGAGGGCGAGGAGAGCGGGACGGTGATGTGCATTCCGCTGCACGCGTATCTCGTCGGCCAGCCCCACCGGATCGGCCCGTTCGAGGCGGCGCTCAAGCACATCGCCGCCCACGCCGACGACGTCTGGATCACCACCGCGGCCGAAATCGCCGGCTACTACCGGCAGACCTATTGGGATCAGACGCTGAACGACATCCAAGGCCGTGGCCTCGCCACGGGCGGCTTCGGCTTCGCGCACCAGGAGGACAAGGCATGAGCCTCCCCGACGACTACCTCATCTATCCCAAGCGCCAGTACGGCATGGACCAGACGCTGTACGCGTGGCGTCCGTCGGACGAACGCGCGCCCATCGCCTGGCCGGAAGGCAAGGCGGTCGCCGCGATGATCGTCGTGCCGATCGAGCACCATATGCTGAATCCGGCCGGCAAGCCGTTCAAGCACCCAGGCGCCATGGTGACGCCCTATCCGGACCTGCGCCACTTCACGACCCGCGACTATGGCAACCGAGTGGGCGTGTTTCGGATACTGACGGCTCTGAAGGCAGCCGGCGCCAGGGCGACCTTCCCGATCAATGCGGTGTTGCTCGACAAGGTCCGGCCGCTGGTCGACGCCATCCTGGAAGACGGTCACGAGATCGCCGCCTATGGCGTCGACACCGACCACATCCATTGGGGCGGGCTTGAACGCGAAACCGAAGCGGCTTGGATCGACGAGACCCGGACTCTGTTCGCGCGGGCCGGCCTAACGCCGCGCGTTTGGATGAGCCCCGCGCGCCAGCAGTCGTTCTCGACCCTTGAACTCCTGGCCCGGGCCGGCTTCGAGACCTGCCTGGACTGGGAGCAGGACTCCGTTCCCGTTCGCATGACCACGCCAGGCGGCGAGATCATCGCCGCGCCGCTGTCCAACGAACTGGACGACCGCCTGCTGCTGGCCGACCGCAAGCAGGACGAGGTCGTGTGGAGTCGCCAGATCCTGGAGGCGATCGCCTGGAGCAAGACGGAAACGTCGCGCTTTGGCGGACAGGTCTTGGGCTTCACCCTTACCCCCTACGTCTCAGGCCAACCGTTCCGCGCGGCGGCCGTGGCGGAGCTACTCAAGGCGGTCGCGTCGGACAACGCGGTCTGGACCGCCACCGCCTCCCAGATCGTCGACGCCTGGGCCAGCAACCATACCTGATCCCATTACCTGCTTCCGGAGGTCGCCATGACCACAGAGCTGAAATTCGAACCGACCATGGTTCGCGAGAACAAGACCGCCCGCGAGCTTTATGAGGCGGTCAAGGCCAATCCGGCTCGCGCCCGCTTCGGGTTCGGCGAGAAGCTGGCCATCGTCAATATCGACTTCCAGCAGGCCTATACGCGACCCGACCTGTTCCCGAAGTCGGCCTATGTGACCCATCCGGACCAGATCGCCTTCACCAACCAGATCTCGCGACTGGCGCGCGGCGCGGGCATGCCGGTGGTCTGGACGCGGGTCGCCTACAAGGAAGACGGCGGCGACGCCGGCGTCTGGGGCACGCGCACCGACACGCCCGACAGCCTGCAGAACATCAAGTACGACAGCCCGCGCCACCAGTTCGATCCACGCGTCGAGATCGATGAGCATGCGGACCTCGTCTTCACCAAGCGCATGCCCAGCGCGTTCTTCGAGAGCCAGCTGCAGAGCTACCTCGTCTGGCACAAGGTCGACACCGTGGTGATCACCGGCGGATCTACCTCTGGCTGCGTACGGGCGACCGGCGTGGAATCGCTGTCGCGCGGCTACCGCACGATCGTCCCGGAGGAGTGCGTGGCCGACAAGCACGAGAGCTATCACTACGCCAACCTCACGGACCTCCAGCTGAAGTACGCCGACGTCGTCGAGGTGGCCGAGGTCATCGCCTGGCTGGAGGCGCGTCAGTTAGGCGCCTGACGCCTGAATATCGGGCGTCTTAGGTCGGCAGGGCTTCAGCCTTGCGTCCGGACGTGAGACCCCGCAAAAATGATATAAAATTATGCCTTTCAATCAGGGAGGGGCGCAGCGTATGACGCGTCAGGACAACGAATTCGCCAAGGGTTGGCCCTACGTGCTGTGCGCCCTGCTGGGCGTCGGCATGGGCCTCGGCCCCGTCCCCTTCTACACGATCGGGATGGTGGCCCCGCACCTGGCGAAGACCTTCGGATGGTCGTTCTCGGAGATCATGCTGGGCCTGCCGGTCATGACCTTCGGCGCCCTGCTGGCGGGTCCCGTGATCGGGATTCTCGCCGACCGGTTCGGCGTGCGTCGCGTGGCCCTGATTTCGGTCGCGATCTTCAGCCTGTCCTACATGGCCTTTGGTCTGTCGAACGGCTCCCTGCCCCTCTACCTCCTGACCTGGACGGTGATGGCCATCGGCGGCGCGGGCACCTTGCCGATGACCTGGACACGGCCGATCAGCGCTCACTTCCGGCGCCAGCGCGGCCTGGCCCTGGGCTTCGCCCTGCTGGGCACCGGCCTGTTCGGCTTCCTGATCAAGCCGTTCGCCGCCTGGCTGATCGCCGAGCATGGCTGGCGCTCGACCTACTTCGTGATCGGCGCCCTGCCGCTGCTGATTACCCTGCCGGTCGCCTGGAAGTTCTTCCATGACGCCAAGCCCGACGCCGCCGACGCGCCGGAGGCGGCGAAGGCCGCGGCCGAAGGGCTGACGCTGAAGGAAGCCCTGAAGACCTGGCGCTTCTGGGCGATCTGGCTGGCCTTCGTGCCGATCGCCTTCGCCACGTCCGGACCGATCCCGAACATGGAGAACCTGCTGAAGGCCAACGGCTTCGATATGGGTCAGATCGTCAGCCTGGCGCCGCTGATCGGCCTGTCGGTGATTGTCGGGCGCCTGCTGGGCGGCTGGCTGATCGACCATTTCTGGGCGCCCGGCGTCGCCATGGCGCTGCTCAGCGTGTCGGCGCTGGGCTGTGTCGCCCTCACCCAACCCGGCGCCAGCTACGCCCACGCCGTGTTCTCCATCTCCATGATCGGCTTCGCCGCCGGCATGGAGTACGACCTGCTGGCCTATCTGACCGCCCGCTATTTCGGCCTGCGCGGCTATGCCTCGATCTATGGCGCGTTGTACGGCGCCTACGCCCTGGGCGCGGGGATCGCGCCGGTGGCCTATGGCGCGGTGTTCGACAAGACGGGCGGCTACGGGGCGGCGCTGATGCTTTCGGCCGTCCTGCTGGTGGTGGGCGCGCTGATTCTGCTGACGCTGGGGCGCTATCGCCGCGAGGCGGGGCCGGAGGTGTCCGTGGCGGAAGACGTCGCCAGAAGCGCGGACCATGCGCCGGCGTCCTGACAGGGGCCATGAAAAAGGGCGGCGTCCCGAGGACGCCGCCCTTCATGCCCCGAGAGGCAAGCCTCTACTTCAAGGTCTTCAGATAGGCGATGAGGTCCGCCCGGCGCTTCGGGTCCGGGACGCCGGCGAAAGCCATCGACGTTCCAGCGGCGAACTTGGTCGGACGGGTCAGCCATTGGTCAAGCTTGGCGTCGTCCCACTTGCCCGGGGTTCCGCTGAGGGCCTTGGAATAGTGGTCATAGCCGGGCCGACCGCCGATCTTGGCGCCATAGACGCCCAGCAGGCTGGGTCCCATGCGCGACGGCGCCTTGGCGTCGACGGTGTGGCAAGCCTGGCACTGGATGAAGGCCTTCTTGCCGGCCTGGGCGTCGCCGCCGGAGGCTTGGGCCATGGCGGACGCGGGAAGAGAAACAGCGCCGCAAGCGGCGAGGAACATCAGGACCGATTTCATCGAATTCGCACTCGTAACGCTAACGCCGTCCTAGACGGGCTCGTGGCTTGTTTCGGCATGGGGCGTCGCGACAAGACCGCACACGGCGACGGTCGCGAAGCCGAGAATGATGAACTCCAAGAACGACTTGAACACAATCGGCCTCTTCGATCGGAGCAGATGATTTCGAAGTATGACCGCACAGCGACCCGGCACCACGCGCGGCGGGGCAAAAGTCGCCAGGCGGATAAAGCCGCTCACCCCCGACTTCAAAGCTTGTTCGAAGGGCGCTTCACAGGCCCCGCCCGTGTAAAAAAGCGCCAGTTTGGCTTTCCCGGACAACCGAGCCCAGGACGATGATCGAAACTTTCGCCGACGGCGCGCTGACGCTGAACATCCGCGAGCGGCACGCGGTCCTGACGCTCAACCAGCCGGGCCGCAAGAACGCGGTGAGCCAGGCGATGTGGCGCGCCCTGCCCGACGCCCTGGCGGCCGTCGAGCGTTCGCCGGCCAAGGTGCTGGTCGTGACCGGGGCGGACGGCGTCTTTTCCGCGGGCGCCGATATCAGCGAATTCGAACGTGTCTGGGCGGACGCCGAGAGCGCCGCGAGCTATGCCGAGATCATCGCCAAGGCGGTCAACGCCCTGGCCGTGTTCCCCAAGCCGACTCTCGCCGCAATCCAGGGCCCGTGCGTCGGCGGCGGCATGGCGCTAGCGCTGGCGTGCGATCTGCGTCTCGCCGACAGCACTGCCCGCTTTGGGATCACGCCGGCCAAGCTCGGGCTCGTCTATTCGTTGGAAGACACCAAGCGGCTCGTGGACGCCGTGGGCCCCGCCCACGCCAAGGACATCCTGTTCACCGGGCGGATCCTGAAGGCCGATGACGCGCGGGACATGGGGCTTCTGAACGCGGTGATCGCGCCCGACGCCTTCGAGGCGGCGATCGACGCCAAGATCGACGAGATCGCGGCCGCCTCGCAATGGAGCACGCGCGGGATCAAGGCCATGGTCGAGCTGATCCTGGCCGGGCAAGCCCGAGACGACGCCCGCACCCGCGCGGCGTTTCTCGAGGCCACGCAGGCCGCCGACTTCCAGGAGGGCCGCGCGGCGTTCCTGGAAAAGCGCAAACCCAACTTCCCTTTCCGCTAGAGCCTTTAGCCTGAAATCGGAATCGATTTCAGGCGCTTAAAAGGCTCTAAATCAAAGACTTAGAGCGTGAGGTCAGCCGAAGCCGGTTCCCACTTTCGGCCTCACGCTCTAGCGGCGCATTTTCCGGAGTTTCCGATGTCTCTCGTCCGCAGATGGCCCGATGGCCAACGCCTCGCCCTCTCCATCGTCGTCAATGTCGAAGAAGGCTCCGAACGCTCGATCGCCCGCGGCGACAAGGGTATGGAGGCGGTCGACGAGCTGGGCATGTTCGTCAAGGACCCGATCCGCAACTATCCCAACGAGAGCAACTACCAGTTCGGGCTGAAAGTCGGCGCGCGGCGCGTGTTGGATATCCTGGCCAAGCACGGCGCCAAGTCGACCTGGACGATCTGCGCCCAGTCTCTGGAGGGCGAACTGGACCTGGCGAAGGCCATCGTCGCCGCCGGCCACGAACCCTGCAGCCACGGCTACCGCTGGCAGTTCCAGTACAAGATGGACGAAGCGGCCGAGCGGGCCTTCATCCGCAAGGCGGCCGACTCGATCGAGGCCACGACCGGCCAGCGGCCCGTGGGCTGGCTGAGCCGCTACCTGACGACCGACAACACCCGCCGCTTGCTGGCCGAGGAAGGCTTCCTCTACAGCATGGACGACTTCTCTGACGAGTATCCGTTCTGGGACGCGCCGGACGGCAAGCCGATCGTGGTGATCCCCTACCAGATCGACACCAACGACATGAAAATGTGGAGCGACCCGGCCTATACCGCGCGCGACTGGCTGGACTACGCGACCGACAGCTTCGACACCCTGTACGCCGAGGGCGAAGAGCATCCGGCCATGCTGTCGATCGGCCTGCACCTGCGTATCATCGGCCGCCCCGGGCGCTCGTGGGCCCTGGACAAGCTGCTGCAGCACGCCAACGCCAAGCCCGGCGTCTGGATCGCCACCCGCCGCGAGATCGGCGAGCACTTCGCGCGGACGACGCCCTACGCGGGCTGATCGCGCCATAGCGCACAAAAAACGCCCGACGGAGCTTCCCCGCCGGGCGTTTTGCTGTTCTGTGGTCGCGCCTAGAAGGGCTTGGTCGCCCCCAGGAAGCAGACGCCCGAGATGGTGATCCAGTAGACGTAGGCCATCAGGCGGGCCAGAACGATCTCGCGCTCCAGCGCCGCCTCCTCGGCGGGGTTCGGCCCTTCGGCCAGACGGCGGAAGCGCACGGTCCAGGCGCGCATCACGAAGCGCAGGCCCAGGCCGATGATCAGGGCGAAGCCGTACAGGGTCAGCTTGGTCGGATACCAGAGCGTGCCGGGACCAACCTCCAGCGGACCGTGGCCCAGCAGCGAGGAGATGCCGACGATGAAGATCAGCGGGATCAGGACGTAGCGCAACGCCTCGTCGATCTTGGTCAGGCGGATGCCAAGATCGGACTCCCGCGCCAGGAACGCGCTCCAGGTCAGGCAGAGCCAGGCGCTGAAGGAGATCCACATGCCGACCAGGAACCCGCCGCCGTAGGGCTGGAAGCCGTAGATGTGGCCCATGTGCAGGCCCAGCGGCAGCAGCAGGATGATCCCGGTCCGAGCCAGGATGTCGATCCGGTAGGCCGTCTCCAGGTGACGGCGGCGCTCCTCGAGCGACAGCTTGCGATTGACGATGTTGTACGACGTCTGGAAGACGCCCCACTCGCCGCCAAGCCAGTAGACCATCGCCAGGATGTGAACCCAGCGCAGCACATCCAGTTCGTTCAGGTTCATCGCCCCCTCCTGATATAATAATATATCATTATCATCAGAAGGGCGCGCGACGCTCAAGCGAAAAGCCCTACCGTTGGCAGGGAAATTCAGCATCACCGCAGGGTGAGCTCGCCGATAGCGTCCTTGCCGATGTTGGACGCCAGCGCCCGCATCGCCTTTCGATCGCCCGCGCCATAGGCCGCCAGGAAGAGACTCGAGACCTCGACGCCGCGCTTGAGACCGTCGGACTGGGCCGGAACGTCACGCTCGGGCCGGCAGATCAGATGGCCGAAGTAGTGGTCGACGCCGTTCAGCACCAAGCCGTACTTGTCGCCAGCCGGCGCATTCTCAAAGGCGGCGAGGTGGACGCGCCAGTCAGGCGCGCCGGGCGGGACATCCATCGTTCCCGTCTGGACGAGCGCAGGTCGCGCCAGGGTCTTGAATCCGTCGGCCGAGACCAGACCTGGCGTCACGCCCGGCGGCGAGAAGGCCACCACCGCCTTGACCGCGGCGTCCGACATGGAACCGTCGAAGCCCGTCGGCCGCTCGGCGGCGACGCCGCCCAGCGTCAGGGCGACCAGGGCGCCATAGGAGTGGCCCGCGGCGACATAAGGCTTGCCGCCGGCGAACGCCTTGGCCAGGGCCCGCATGTCCAGCAGCCGCGCCTTCCAGCTGTCGGCCATGCCGTATTTGGCGCGGTCTGGATGGTCGGTAGAGTCGACATGCAGCGGCGCGGCGATGTCGAAGCCGGACGCGCGCCAGGGCTCCAGCAGGTTCTCGTACTTGCCGGGCGCCGACAGGGCGCCGTGCGAGAACAGGATCAGGCCCCTAGGCCTGCCGCTGGCTTTCCAGACGCTGACCTGCACCTGACGACCGTCTTCGGTGGTCAGGGTCTGGAGCGACGCGGCCAGGGCCGGCGCGGCGACCAGCGAGACAGCGCCCGCCAGCAGGCATCGACGATCGATCATCACGCCCTCTCCTACGCCTTGCGCCACAAGGGTTCGAGCTTGGCGCCGGGATCGGCGAGCACGTCCGGATGCCGCGCCTTGGTCGCTTCGAGCCAGGCGGCCGGCAGGTCCTTCATGGCCACGCCCCAGGCGCCAGCGCCATTGCCCATCAGGTGCCCCGGCGCATCACCCATCTTCAACCATGGACGCCAGTTGACGACCGAGGTGTAGGCGTTGCGGCAGGTCACGCGCCTGGTGTTGTTGGCCGCCAGCTCTGCGACGCTGGTCTGGAAGGTGACCAACTCGCTGTAGTTCAGCGGCTTGGCCATGCCCGGGATCTGGGCTTCGGTCAGCACCTCCTCGGTCCACCAAAGATCCTGGCCGATGATCAGCGGCGAGAGGGTTGCGTGCCGGATCTGCAGGCCGGGAATCGCCGGCTCGGCCTTGATCGTCAGGTCCTCGCCGATGACGACCCGCGCGGGCTTGGAGAAGGTATGGGGGACGTCGACCGTCTCGCCCGTGTAGGGATTGGCCCAGCGGTCCATCACCTTGCCGGTTTCCAAGTCGGTGAAGTAGGCGACTTCGTAGGTGAAGCCTTCGAAGCGGCCGTCGGGCAGTTCCCGGTAGCGGGCGAAGGTGGAGGCGGTCACGCCATAGAGCGGACGGACCTCGGCGCCGACAACGCCGTAGTAGCGGCCGCTGATGCAGCCGGCGACCAGCGCCTGGTCCAGAGACCCGCGCAGGCGCATGAAGGCGAGAAGTCGCTTCTTGCCGTCGGATAGATCGAGGGCCGGCGCGGCTTGCGCCGGCTGTGCGGCCATCCCGGCGGCCGATACGGCGGCGAGGCCCGTGGCGACCAGCCCACGACGCGTGCTGTCGATCATTTGAAAGCTCCCGAAGAAGAGGCGCCGGCCGCGAGGCCGCGAAGGATGGCGTTGGGCAGGAAGGCGTTGTCCCATTCCGGCGAGGCGGGCGGCGTCTCCCCCAGTCGCAGCACGATCAGGCGGCGCGACGGAACGATGTAGATGACCTGGTCCGAATTGCCGTCGAACAGCACGAGGTCCTTGGCGAGATAGGGCTCGCTGTGCAGGACCCGAGGCCCCGGAACGTCGAGCGCCCCGAAGCCGCGACGCTGGGCGTAAGGCTCGCCCAGATAGAGCCCCATGCCGACATGCGGGTTCTGCGGCGTGGCCGTCCGCATCTCCGCGACGAAGCCCTTGGGCAGCAGGCGCTTACCGTTCCAGACGCCGTCATCCATGATCAGGATCGCCAGCCGCAGCCAGGTCTGAGCCGGGGTCGTCATGCAGCAGCCGGCGTGGGCGACGCCGCCCGGGCGGTTCAGCCAGACGTCGACATCGGGCGCTCCGATCGGCTGGAGCAGTTGCTGGGACAGGAAGGTCGAAAACCGCTGCTGGGTGGCGCGCTCCAGGACGATCGCCACCAGCTCGGCATTGGCGTTGCTGTAGTCGAAGCGCTCGCCCGGCTTGGCGACCAGAGGGTATTCGTTGATCAGCACTTCTTCGTGCCGGGGCCCGAGATAGGCGCGGTTCAGGATATGGTCGGCCGTCGGCGCGGCGCCCTGCGGCATCAGGCCCGAGCGCATGTCCAGCAGGTGGCGGATCAGGATCTTGGAGCGCTCGTCGCCCTTCCACTCGGGAATGAAGTCGGCGACCGGCTGGTCCAGCGACTTGATATAGCCCAGCTGGATGGCGCGTCCGACGAGAGCGACGCCAAGGGGCTTGGACAGGGATTTCGAGACCAGCGGCGTGTCCGCCTTGGTCGCGCCGAAATAGGTCTCCCGTTCGATCGCGCCGTCCCTCCAGACGATGAAGGCGGTGGAGCGATTGGCGCGAGCATAGGCCTCGGCGGCGTCCAGCGCGGATGCCGCGATCTTGGGCGCCTTTGCCCGCGGCGGCGGCTTCGAGCCCGCCTCGCCCGCCGCCCGCTCGGCGGGGTCGTAGGTGGTCATGATGCCGCCCTTCAGCTGGGCGAAGCGCGCCTCGAGCACCGCGCGATCAGCATCGGACATCGAGGTCTGACCAGCCCAGGCCCCGCTGGCGTTGAGAAGCGTGAGACCCAAGGCCGCGGCGATCCTGGAGAAAGCCCGATTTCGCCCAGCGTTGCTCATGTGACTCACCCTACTGAAGCCTAGTGGAAGCCTAAGCCGAACTCGCGCGCGCCCGTGCCGCTCGGAGCCTCTTTTGTCCGTAGCGCGGATACAGGGCGAGCACGGGTTGCGTCGATAGCGCCGAGCGTTCGATCGTGACCGTACAGTTTGAGGAGACGTTCATGCCCGCCAAAATGACTCGCCGCGAAGGACTAGGACTGGCCGGGCTGGCCGCCGCGGCGCTTTCGGTCTCGGCCACCGCCGCGAGCGCCAAGCCCAAGATCGACTTCGTCACCAAGGTCGACTTCAAGGATCCGAAGTGGAACCGCGACACCTACGCCCGCATGGACGGCAACCTTGATCCGACCAAGGAAAAGTGTGGCTGGATTCGCGGCACCGCCTACGGCGTGCGCCCCAACGAAGCGGTCCGCCCGCTGTTCGAGGTCGAGGGCTTCAGCTTCGTCCGCATCAAACGCCTGGAAGACGGCAGCTGGCGGCGGATGCTGCGCGAGATCGTGTTCTATCGCGACAGCCAGACCGGCGAGATCCTGAAGACCTGGCATAACCCCTACACGAACGAAGACGTTCGCGTGGTGCCGATCGCCAACGATCCGTTCAACTTCACGATCAGCGAGTACCTCCCCGACCCGCCGTCCTATGGCGGCCTGCAAAACGTGAAGACGCCGAAGCGTCCCTATCTGCTGAACTGGACGGAAGGCCCGGACGACACGCTGATCTGCCGCAACGGCATCGACATGATCTACCCGAACGCGCTGCAACCCGACAAATGGGTGCGCGAGTCCTCGGGCCCGATGAACCGCGTCTCTGAGCACTTCATCTACACGATCAAGCGCAAGGACGCCGAGAACCCCAACATGACCCACCTCCCGCATGTCGGGGCGTGGTCGCGGATCACGCCGTGGCTGCCCTGGATGCTGATGGGCCAGGCCGAAGGCCATATCTCGTACTTCACCACCTTCGGCACCCTGCCCGGCGGCGTGAAGGACCTGAAGCCCGACCTGGTCGAGGCCGCCCGCGCGGTCGATCCCAAGTTCCTGAGCGCGCCGACCGAAGACTACGGTCCGTCGCTGTCGAGCCTGGAGAACTACGCCCGGCAACAGACTCCAGCCCCGGTTCCTCCGGGCTGGACCCCGCCGCAGGCGCCGCCGGTCCCCAGCTTCCCCAAGAAGCCGGCCTGATCGCGATGCCGCTGGATCGCCGCACCCTGATCGCCACGTCCCTGGCCGCCTTGGCGGCCGGGACAGCCTCCGCCGCTGACCTGCCTGCCGAGGGCAGGCTCACCGTCGCCCAGCTGCGCGCCCGCTACATGACGCCCGCCGACCGACTGGTCACGCTGGGCGGCGTGGAGGTGCGCTATCGCGACGAAGGTCGCGGGCAGCCGATCCTGCTGCTGCACGGCTCGCAGAGCACGCTGGAAACCTGGGATGGCGTCGCCGACGTGCTGAAGCGAAACTGTCGGGTCATCCGCTTCGACCTGCCGCCCATGGGGCTATCGGGCTCGATCAGCGAAGCCTCCAAGGCGACCCTGACGGGGCCGGACGACCTGATGATCGGCTTCCTGGATCATCTGAAGATCAAGGACGTCGTGGCCGTGGGCGTGTCGAGCGGCGGCACCATGGCGTACTACCTCGCGGCCGGGCATCCCGATCGCGTCAAGGCCGTGGTGCTGTCGAACTGCCCTTCAGAGCCGCTTGATCGCCTTGGCCTCGTCCCGTCGCCCGAGATCACCGCGGCCAACGCCCGGATCAAGGCCACTGGACTGCAGGACAAGGCCTGGTGGCGCACCTACCTCACGTGGCTTTACGGCGATCCCGCCCGCATCACCGACAAGAAGATCCAGGTCAGCTATGACATGGGTCGGCGCGGCGTCGAGCCCAACATGGTGCACCTGCTGGCCCTGGCCGGCAATGGCGACGAAACGGCCAAGCGCCTCAAGGCGGTCAAGGCGCCGACCCTGATCATCTGGGGCATGCGCGATCCGGTTCTACCGCCAAAGGTCGGCACGGACCTGCGCGGACGCCTGACCGGCGTCATCCCCTCGATGGTCGCTCTGGAGGACGTCGGCCACTACCCGCCGATCGAGGTTCCGGAACGCTTCGCGGCGATCGTCGAGACCTACCTGACGCAGGTTCTACCTGGCTGAGCCCCAAGCGCCTGACTTGAACGCCCTGTAAAGCGCGGTCGCCACAAGCGGCCGCGCTTTTCTTTCCGAACAAACGTAGAAGCTGAGCGCCTAGCTCGGCGCATCCATAAGAGGCGCCGCTTCGACTCCAGAAGGGTCAAGGCATAACGATTGCTGAGAATTTCTACCCAAATGGCCTACGAATAAGCCAATTCGTGACACCCGGAGGCGAGCTTCTCGCACGGCGGATAAAAGCGATCTGTCACCGCCTCCAAGACCGTTGGTTTCTGCAGCATACCCAGGTCGCCCACGAATGAAGGCGCGCCAAACCTTGGTCGGAAAACAGCAATTGGGGGATTTTGCTATGAGCATGAACCGGATCACGAGAAGCGCCAAGGCGCTCCTGATCACCAGCGCGGCCCTGGCCGTCGGCGCCCCGTCGATCGCCCTCGCCCAGAGCGCCGCGCCGAGCGGCGGCGTCGAAATCGGCGAGATCGTCGTCACCGCGCGCAAGCGCGCCGAAGACGTCCAGACAGTGCCGATCTCGATCAGCGCGCTCTCGGCCAAGGACCTGGAAGCCCGCAATATCAGCAACATGGCGGACCTGTCGAACAGCACGCCCGGCGTTGCGATCACCTCGATCACCGGCGGCACCACCCTGCTGATCTATCTGCGCGGCCTGGCGCCGGCCAACACCGCCAATGACCTGAACGTCGACGGCAACGTCGGCGTGTTCATCGACGGCATCTACCAGACCAGCCGCAACACGCTGGACGTCATCTCGGTCCTCGATCCCGGCCAGATCGAAATCGCCAAGGGTCCGCAAAGCGCGCTTTACGGCCGCTCGACCTTCGCCGGCGCCATGGGCATCACGACCAAGGGCCCCAGCCACGACCTGTCCGGCGGCTTCTCGGCCACGGCCGGCGTCGACAAGGACTTCCGCGTGAAGGGCACGGTGTCGGGCCCCGTGGCCGAAAACCTGTATGGCCGCCTCTCCGCCGGGTACGTCACCTATGACGGCTACGGCAAGAACGCCGCCACCAGCGACAAGCTGGGCGGCTTCGAAAAGAAGGCCGTCGCCGGCTCGCTGGAATGGGCGCCGACCGACACTTTCACGGCCAAGCTGTCGGGCTTCTTCACCAAGTCGGCCGTCGAGGCCACGCCCAGCACCCTGCTGCCGCTCAGCAAGTTCAACTGCGGCACGACGAACGCCGCCACCGGCCTGCCCACGCTCTACTGCGGTGACGCGACCACGCCGAAGACCAGCGACATGTCGCCCGACATTCCCGACACCCGCTCCAAGAACGCCCAGGTCGCCCTGGACATGAAGTGGGACCTAGGCTGGGCCTCGTTCGTCAGCGTCAGCGGCGTCACCGCCTCGCAGAACAAAGCCTATTCCGACTACGACCTCACCAGCGGCGGCGTGCAGTTCGGCGTGTGCAATCTCGGCGCAGGTTGTGTCGCGAACGGCGCCTACACCCGTCTGGCCAAGGCCAACCTCTACGTCACCTCGCGCGAAAAAGTCCGCACGGTCAGCCAGGAATTCCGCCTGCAATCGCCGGATTCCTCAAAGCTGAAGTGGATGTTGGGCGGCTACTATTTCAACTCGATGATCCCGCTGTCCGGCAGCGGCCTGGGCGTCGACAGCACCGGCCTGGCCGCCAACGAGCGCTATGTGACGGTGAGCCAGATCACCACGCCCACCGCCACCGGCGTCGGCGCGTACGACTTCACCGCCAACCTGTTCCTGTCGGGCGATGGCTCCGACCATCAGGTGTCCGGCTCCTACACGAAATCGGCGACCCGCACGAAGTCGCTGTTCGGCTCGGTCGGCTACGAGTTAGGCAAGCTGCGGGTGAACGCCGAAGCGCGCTACAATATCGACCAGAAGCGCGCCCAGACGTTCTCGATCACCAACCTGACTTCCCAGCCGTACCTCTACCCCACCATCGACGGCGTGCATGTGCCGGCCGCCGGGGTCTTCCCGGTCGCCAGCGCCCCCTACCGCAAGACCTACAAAAACGTCACGCCGCGCTTCAGCGTCGACTACCAGTTCACGCCGACGATCTTCGCCTTCGCGACCGCGGCCAAGGGCATTCGCTCGGGCGGGTTCAACACCGCCAACGCCGTCAGCGCGACCGGCATCCTGGCCAGCGAAGTGTCCTACGACGAAGAGGAGAACTGGACCTACGAGGCTGGCTTCAAGAGCCGCCTGCTGGATCGTCGCCTGCTGCTGAACGCTTCGGTGTTCCACACCGACTGGAGCAACGCCCAGGTCTCCTCCTATACGGACAATCCGACGGCGGTGAACCCGGTGCGCATCGTGCGCAACGCCGGCGACATCAAGGTCGACGGCTTTGAACTGCAGACCGACTTCCAGGCGACGGACGCCATCCAGATCGGCGGCAGCCTCACCTATTCGGATCCGAAGTTCCAGGACGGCGCCTACGACGCCTCGTCGATCACGCAATGCGTGACCTCGGCAGGCGCGGCGGCGACGGGCTGCAAGGTCACGACGATCAAGCTGGCCAATGGCGCCACCCGCGTCGTGCCGTCGATCGCCGGCTATCGTCCGCAGCGCGCGGTCAAGACCCAGTGGAACCTGCACGCAACGGGCCGCTACGACGTCTTCGATGGCTGGACCGCGGAAGGCCGCGTCGACGTCAACTACACCGGCTCGATGTACAACAACCTGTTGAACACGGTGAAGATTGGCTCGCGCACCCTGACCAACGTCCGGCTGAGCCTCGCAAAGGACAATTACAACGTCTCGCTGTGGGCCAATAATCTGTTCGACAAGACCTATGTGGCTAACTCGATCAACCAGCCGCGCTCCGGCTTTCCGAGCGTCTACAGCATTCCGGAAATCTACCTGGGCGAAGGCCGCCGCGTCGGCGTGACGGTCTCGGCCACCTACTAGCGAACTCCCCGACCGCCGTCGCTTCTCCCCGGGGCGTGGCGTCGACTACTCCACGCCGTTCCATTTCACGGACGGCGTGGTTCTTTTTTGGGAGGCGCTCTCCGCCGAGCGGATAAAGACGAGCCCCGCCTCGCCTCGCGAGACGGACTGTAATCTCTTCGACTCAGTAGCCTCCAGTAGCGCAGTACAAACGTGAGAGAAGCCCCATGACCTTCACGCGCCGGCAAGCGATCCTCGGAGCCGCCATCGCCCAGCTGGGCGCCGCGGCGGCTCTGGCTCCGACGGCCCAGGCCGCCCCCAAGCCCGTGAAAGCCAAGGATGCCAAGCCGTCCCCCGTCTCCTCGGATCCCGACGTCATCATCCTTGGGGCCGGCATTTCGGGCCTGGGCGCGGCCAGCCTGCTTGAGGAGCAAGGCGCCAAGGTCCTGATCCTCGAAGCCCGCAAACGCGTGGGCGGGCGGATCTTCACCCTGCTGGACCAGCCGGGCACGCCGGAGATGGGCTTCAACTCCATGGGCGCCGGCTATGGTCGCGGCATGGACATGGCCCGCCGGGCCGGCGTCGAGCTCCACGATGTCGCCCCGCGCTACATGAAGGATCCGCGCCAGCAGTTCGTCCTGGGCGGCGTGACCCTGACCCGCGAGGAATGGGCCGCCTCGCCGAAGAATCCCTTCCCGGCGGCGCTGAAGAGCATGATGCCTTGGGAAATCGTTCCCGTGCTGGTGTCCAAGAACAACCGCCTGAAGGACTGGGCCGACTGGATCGCGCCCGAAAGCGCGCCCCTCGACATCTCTATGCACCAGTATCTGAGCCAGCTGGGCCTGAGCGACGCCGCCATCCGCCTGGCGTTCGACAAGGCCCCCTATTACGGCCTGAACGGCCACCAGTCCTCGGCCCTGGTCTATGAATTCAACGACGGCTGGGGCAAGGCGCAGAGCGCCGCGGGGCCGGGCAGCTTCGCGGTCAAGGGCGGCAACCTGCTGCTGCCCCAAGGCCTGGCCGCGAAGCAGAAGGGCGATATCCTGCTGGGCAAGGAGGTCGTGGCGATCAGCAGCGGCCCCGACGCCGCGGTCGTCACCTGCCGCGACGGCTCGACCTATCGCGCCAAGAAGGTGATCTGCTCGCTGCCGTTCTCTGTGCTGCGCAACATCAGCTTTGAGCCCGGCTTCACCGGCCCCCAGGCAAAGGCCGTCACGTCCCTGCCCTACCAGCCAATCTCGATCGCCTTCCTCACGGTGTCGGCGCCCTATTGGGAGAAGGACGGCCTGCCGCCGACCATGTGGACCGACGGCCCGCTCGGCCAAGTGCTGGCGCAACGCTACGGTCCGACCCCGGACGAAGTGACCGGCCTCAGCGTCTTCGCGCGCGGCGAACTGGCCCTGGCCTGGGATCGCCTCGGCAAGGAGAACACGCTGGCGATGATCGTTTCTGAGCTTGAGCGCCTGCGTCCGGCCGCCAAGGGCCTGGTCAAGGGCGCCTATTATCACAGCTGGGGCCTGGAGCCGTTCAACGGCGGGGACTGGTCTTACTTCAACCCGGGCCAGATCACCGCCTTCGCCCGCGAGATGAGCACGCCTGTCGGTCGCGTGCACTTTTGCGGCGAGCACACTGGCACGTCGAACCGTGGGCTGGAGTCGGCGCTGGAGTCGGCCGAGCGCGTGGCGCTGGAGATCCTGTCGGCTTAAGGCCCGAGCCCAAGCCAAAGGAAAGGGGCGGCCCGCGAAGGCCGCCCCTTTTCTGTGCGGAGGTTAGAGCTCTAGCCGCCGACCTGACCGAGCAGCGCGATGGCCTCGGCCTCGCTGACGACCTCGGCGTACTTGGCCTGCAGGTCGAACAGATTGGCCTCATGCGGTCCCGGGTGCCGATCGCCGCAGGCCTCCCGAACGACGTAGGGAACAAAGCCGTGCTGCAGGGCGTCCAGCCCCGTGGCCCGCACGCAGCCCGAGGTCGAGAAGCCCGTGATCAGCAGGCTGTCGATCCCCATGGCCGTCAGGGTCGAGGCCAGCGACGTGCCGAAGAAGGCCGAGGCGTACTGCTTGTTGACCACCACCTCGCCCGGCTCCGGCTGCAGGGTGTCGGGGAAGGCGCCGTCCGGCGAACCGGCCTGGAAGGCCTTCAGAGCCGGCACCTTGCGATAGAACAGCCCCCCGTCGCGACCGCCCATGGCGTACACCACGTTGGTAAAGACCACAGGCGCGCCAGCCTTGCGAGCGGCGGCGACCAGCCGCTCGTTCGACTCCAGAGCGACCTGGAAGGCTGGATCATAGAGAGGCGAGCCGGGCCGCAGATAGGCGACCACGACGTCGACGATCAGCAGCGCCGGCCGCTGGCCGAACGGCAGCCGGCCGTCGAACGCGCCGGCATAGTTGGCCTTGAGCTCTTCCTGGCTCATGCGCTCTCCTTAAGCCGCCGCCGTGTGGCGCAGGGCCACCGGCTTCTTCGGCGCGGGCAGACCCGTTTCGGCCAGGCAGTTGGCGCGCAGGGTCTCGATATCCGGCCCGAAGTTGAACGGACCCGACGGGGCGGGGCGCTCGGCGCGGATCTTGGCCCGCAGACCCTCGGTGGCCGAGGCGTCGACCTGTCCGTCCTTCAGCACCACGCCATAGCGGCGCGCGCCATCGACCGTGACCAGGCCCTGCTCGACCTCCAGCGCCACCAGCGCCGGTTCGCGTTCCAGCGGGTCGCCCCAACCGCCGCCGCCCCAGGTGATGAAGTGCAGGCGATCGCCGGCCTCGACCTCGAGGTCCTCGACCTTGTTGCCCACGACCTGGCTGGTCCCGTCGGCCTTCTCCAGGATTTTGCGGGCGCGGGCGCCCGGCTCGCCGCCGTTCACGCCCCAGGGGACGGTGAACCAGCGGTCGTCGTGGATGGCGATCGTGCCCTTCTCCAGGAACTTGTAGGTCATCTGGATGCCGTTGCCGCCGCGGTGCAGGCCCGGGCCGCCGGAGTCCGGCACGGTCTCGTAGCGCTCAATGATCAGCGGAAAGTAGCGCTCCAGGAACTCGTTGGGCACGTTGGTGAAGCCCGGCCACAGCGAATGGCCGTCGGGCCCGTCGCCCATAGGCTTGCCGGGGATGCCGCCGAAGCCGATCTGGAACAGCTGGAACCATTTCCCCTTGGCGTCGAAGCCCGAATAGAACAGGTGCGGCGACGACGAGAAGCCGGCGGCGCACAGGAATTCGGGCGTCTTCTGGCCCAGCAGGCCGCCCAGGATGTCGAAGATGCGGCCCAGGGCGTGGGTGCGGCCCGACAGGGCGGCCGGGAACTTCGGCTTGAGCAGCGAACCCTCCGGAATGTGCACCTCGATCAGGTCGTAGAACCCGTCGTTGAACAGGATCTGCGGGTCGAAGACCATGATCATGTAGATGCCGAAGAACATGCGCAGCATGTTCTCGTTCAGGAAGAAGTTGATCGAGGCCTGGCTCTGCGGATCGGTGCCGGTGAAGTCCAGGTGGACCTTGCCGCCCTCGCGCCACATCGTGCACTTGATCTTGTACGGGCCGTAGCCCAGGCCGTCGTCGCAGACATAGTCCTCGAAGCTGACCGGGGCCTCGCCGATCGAGGTGGCGATCAGGTGCTCCATGGCGCGATGGTTGCGGGCCAGCAGTTCCTCGCAGGCCGAGGTGTAAACGTCGTCGCCGAAGCGGCCGGCCAGCTCGATCACCCGGCGCGCGGCCACGCGGCACGAGGCGATCAGGGCGTTCAGGTCGGCCGAGCACCAGTCCGGCTTGCGGGTCTGGTGCATGATCAGCTTGATCAGGTCCTCGTTGTATTCGCCCTTCTTCCAGATCTTCACGGGCGGGATGCGCACGCCCTCCTCGAAGATCGAGCGGGCGTCGATCGGCATCGAACCGACGACCTTGCCGCCAATGTCGGACTGGTGCCCGAACATCGAGGTGTAGGCCAGCAGGCGGCCGTCCTTGAACACCGGCAGCAGCACCAGCCAGTCGTTGGAGTGGCTGATCGCCCCGCCGACCGAATACGGGTCCGACAGGAAGATCATGTCGCCCTCCTCGACCGTGCCCTCGAAGCCCTCGAGGAACGGGCCGATGTACGAGCCGAACTGGCCGACGATCATCCGGCCCTTGTGGTCGGCGATCAGCGGGAAGGCGTCGCCTTGCTCGCGGATGCCCGGCGACATGGCGGTGCGCACCAGGGTGGCGTCCATCTCGATACGGGCGTTGCGCAGGGCGTTCTCGATCACCTCCAGGGTTACCGGGTCGACGGTGACCTTGTTGAAGGGGGTCTCGTTGGATTGGATGATCCGCGCGGGCATGGTCGTCCCTCCCCTTAGGCCAGATTGATCAGGATGTTGCCGACCGCGTCGACCTTGCCGACGCAGCCCAGCTCGATGAGCGTCGTGGAGTCCATCTCGATCACGATCGCCGGACCCGGGATGACGTCGCCCTGCTTGAGCTTGGCGCGATCATAGATGACCGCCGGATGCACCTTGCCGTCCATCCACAGCTCGTGGTCGCGGATCTTGGCGTCCGACGGATGGCCATCGCCCACCGGCAGCTGGGCGGCCGGCAGATCCAGCGCTGCGCCCATGGCCACGGCGCGCAGGTTCACCAGCTCGTGCGGGGTGTCCATGTTGAACGTGAAGAGGCGCTTGTGCTCGGCGTCGAAGCGGTCGGTGACGCCCTTCAGGCCATCCTTGCGCAGAGTCTCGGCGTCGATCGACAGCGGGACCTCGAAGGCCTGGCCCTCGTAGCGGACGTCGATCTCGAACTGGCTGACGATCTGGGCCTCCGGCACGCCGTCGGCCAGCAGCTCGCCGCGCGTCTGGGCCGCCATCTCGTCCAGCAGGGCGATGACCTCTTCCTGCGAGGTGTCCCCGACGCGCTTGGAGAACGAGCGGGCGGTCTCGGTGCGCATCCGGGTGGTCGCGTCGCCCAGGGCGCACAGCACGCCCGGCGAGACCGGCGAGATCGCCGGCCAGCTGTTCATCAGCTTGGCCACGGCGTTGACGTGCAACGGCCCCGCGCCGCCGAAGCCCATGACCGCGAAGTCACGCGGGTCATAGCCCTGCTGAACGGAGATCATGCGCAGCGCGCCGAACATGTTCTCGTTGACGATGTCGATGATGCCGCGCGCGGCCTCGAACAGGCCGATGCCCAGGGCGTCGGCGATCGTCTGGACGGCCTGCTTGGCGCCCTCGCGGTCCAGCTTGAACGTGCCGCCCAACAGGGCCTCGGGCAGATAGCCCAGCACGACATTGGCGTCGGTGACGGTCGGCAGCTCGCCGCCCTTGCCGTAGGCCACTGGGCCCGGCACGGCGCCGGCCGATTGCGGGCCGACGCGCAACGCCTTGGTGAGCTCCGGCACATAGGCGATGGAGCCGCCGCCCGCGCCGACCGTCTTGACGTCCAGAGCAGAAGCGCGGACCGACAGGTGACCGACCTCGGTGGTGCGCACGCGGCGCGCCTCCAGGTTCTCGATCAGCGCCACGTCGGTCGAGGTGCCGCCGACGTCCAGGGTCAGGATGTTCTTGATCCCCGCGTTCTTGCCGACCCACAGGGCGCCGGTGACGCCGCCGGCGGGACCAGACATCAGCAGGGCGACGGGATGCTCCTCGGACTTCTCCGACGACATCAAACCGCCGTCCGAGCGGAGAAGCGACAGCTTGCCCGCCATGCCCGCCGACCGCAGCTTGCCGCGCAGGTTGCTGACATAGCGGCTGACGATCGGGCGCACGGCGGCGTTGGCGACCGTGGTCAGGGTGCGTTCGTACTCCTGCATCTCCGGCAGGACCTCGTGGCTCAGCGACACCGGGGCGTTGGGCAGGATCTCGGCGGCCAGCTCGCCGATGCGCTTCTCGTGCACGCCGTTCAGATAGGCGTTCATGAGCGAGACGGTGATGGCCTCGACGCCTTGCGCCTTGAGCTTCTCGAGCGCGGCGCGGACCTCGCCCTCGTTCAGCGGCGTCAGTTCATTGCCCTGGGCGTCCATGCGCCCACCGACCTCGTAGGTGTCCAGCAGAGCCGCCAGAGGCTTGGGCTTGGGCCAAACGATCCAACCGGCCAGGCCGCCCGGCACGAAGCTGCGGGCGATCTGCATGATCTGGCGATAGCCCTGGGCGACGATCAGGCCGACGCGCGCGCCCTTGCCTTCCAGGACCGCGTTGGTCGCGACCGTGGTGCCATGCAGGAACACCTCGATGTCGGCCGGCGTGATTCCCGCCTTCTGGCAGATCGCCTCGACGCCGTTGAGGATGCCCACCGAGCTGTCGGCCGGCGTCGACGGCGTCTTGTGCCGCCAGAACGCGCCGGTTTCCTCCTCGAGGAGCAGCAGGTCGGTGAACGTGCCGCCCACGTCGACACCCAATCTGTAGGTCATTCCGGCGCTCCGAAGATCCGCGAACTTGAACATCGCGCGGAGCATGGCGCCGCGCTTCGGGCGCTAGAAAACGCAACCCCACCGCGCCGCGCCAACGCACGCCGCATGACTATCCGCCACGCGGAAGAACGGGTGACGGAAGACCGCCAGGCGCCCATTTCAAGGTCGCGCCGCCCAAAGAAAAAAGGGCCGCGAGCATGACCCGCGACCCTTTCGGCTGCATCGGTTCGAGGGCTAGAGGCCCAGCACGCCAGGCGCCAGCAAGCCCTTCGGATCCATCCGGGCCTTCACGGCGCGGACCAGGTCCAGCGCCTCGCCCTGCACCACGCCCGCATAAGGATAGGCCCGGCCCAGCTGGTAGTAGATCGAGCCGTGGGCGTCGAAGAGCGCGACCAGGTCGGCCTTCAGCTTGTGGGCATAGGCGCGGGCTTCGGGGTTGTCAGGATGGCGCGGCAGGGCGGCCAGATAGTCCGCCGGGACATAGGCCTCGTGATAGGCCGAGATCGCGTCCGGCCAGTACAGGGCCAACTCGTAGAGCAGGCCGCCCGAGCCGACCGTCGAGAACATCTCGCCCTTCCAGATCCCGAGGCGCTTCATGTCTACCTGACGCTCGGCGAAGAAGGCGACCAGGGCGGCGTTGACCGCCTTGCCCTTGGAGTGCGGGAAGATCCCGTGGACCGGGACCCAGCGCTCACCGTTTGGGCCGAGCACGTTGTAGAACGGCGCGAAGGGCATGCCGCGCACGACGGCGGGCACGGTGGCGGGAATCTCTCGGCCGTGGGGCGTCGCGATCTGGCGGATGCGGTGCAGTCGGGCCTTGACCTCCGTGTCGTCGACGCCCTCGACGATGTAGTGGATCATGTAGGCCGAGGTCGCGATGTGCTTGCGGGCGCTGAGCGCGCCGCCGAGCAGCTGACCAACGCCCGCCGCCAGCGACGGCGAGGACTTCAGGATCGACAGCGCCAGGCCCAGGAGGTCGCCGGCCCGGTCCTGGCGGGCGATCTGTCCCTGGGACAGCGCGCCGTCGAGGATGAAGCTGGTGTCCTCCAGGCGTTCGGCCGCCACGAGGCGCAGGGCCTCATGCATCGAGGCGAAGTCGGCGAAGGCGAACGAGATCGGACGGTGCGCCGGACGAACCTTGAGCAGCGGCAGGGTGATGCGCGCCTTGACGCCCAGGGCGCCGCAGTCGCCGGTGAACAGGCCGGTCAGGTCAGGTCCGTAGTTGCGCGAAAACGGCGCGCCGCCGTTGATCGCCGAACCCGTGCGGACCAGCGCGCCGTCGGTGGCCACCACGTCGATCGCCAGGGCCGAGCCGGCGGAAATGCCGTAGGCGCCCGAGCCATGGCTGATCGAGTTCTGCGACATCGAGCCGCCGACCGTGGCCATCAAGCCCGAGAACGGTCCCCAGAACGGCGTGCGCAGACCGCGCGCGTCCAGCTCGGCCTTCAGCCTGGCCCAGGTGACCCCCGTCTCGACGGTGACATAGCCATCGGTCTCGTTGATCTCGACGATGCGGTCCAACCCGCCCAGGTCGAGCAGGATCTGGCTCTGCTTCGAAGGTGTATAGCCGTCGGTATAGGACGCGCCGCCGCCGCGGACGTTGATCGGGGTTCCCGCCTCGGCCGCCGTTCGCACGACGGCCTGCAGCGCTTCGACGCTGGTGGGGCGCACCACCGCGATCGGCTCCGCCTGCGCGCGGAAAACGTCGGTGTAGAGCGCGGCGGCCTCGGGTCCGCGTCGCACGTTTTCAGCGCCGACGACCGCGACCAGGGCGTCGACCAGCGACGCGGCGGTCTTGGCGCTCATCGGACCGCGATCTCTTCGATCGTCTGGATGAAGCCGTCGGCGGTTTCGTGGGCCGCGGCTTCGGCGGCTTCTTTGCGCATCAGATAGAACAGGCGCGACAAGAACGCCTGGCGGCGCGCCTCGCGGGCCTCCAGCGCGGCCTGGTCCAGCTTCAGCGTCCTCACGCCCTCGGCCAGGTCCAGGCCCTTGTCCTTGGCGACGCGCTCCAGCGAGTCGACATGATCGGCCAGCACCGAGACTTCCTCGGCCAGGACCATGATCATCGACATCATCTGGTCGAGCGGGGGCGTCTCGTAGAACGCCGGACGCTTGCCCTGGGCGTTACGGATCATCGTATCGGTCATGGGGTACTCGATTGATCAGAGCTTTTGGGCGATCAGGACTTCCCAGCCCCCGCCCGGCGCGAACTCACCGGCGGTGAACTCGCGATCATTGACGGCTTCGGCCGCCTCCTGGCTGTAGCCGTCGGCGGCCTGGGCGAACTCCATCACCGCCATCGGGGCGGTGTCGAAGCGAATGGTCTCGGCCGGGAAGCCGGCGTCCTTGGCGAGCTGGATCTGGTCCATCTCGCGCATCGCGCCCCAGAAAGGCTCGTTGTTGTAGTAGGTCTCGTTGTCCAGGATGAACTGGGTGAACGGGTCCATCAGGTCGAACGGCGGCAGGTCGGCGTGGATCATGAAGCCGCCCTTGGTCAGCACACGATGACACTCCTTGAAGATCTTCGGCATGGCCTTGCCCGAGGTCTCGTGCAGCAGGATGTGGCTGACGACCAGGTCGAAATGATCGTCCGGGAAATCGATCGCCTCGGCGTTACCTTGGACGAAGTTGACGTCATAGCCCATGGCGCCCGCCCGGGCGTGGCCGTAGCGGACCTGGGCTTCCGCAACGTCCATCGCCCACACCTCGGCGTCGGGGAACAGCTCCTTGTACGGCAGGGTCGAGTGACCGACCGTGCAGCCCAGGTCGAGGATGCGCTTTGGCGAGAAGCCGTCCAGGCGAC
Organism: Caulobacter segnis; assembly: GCF_003243465.1. Taxonomy (GTDB): domain Bacteria; phylum Pseudomonadota; class Alphaproteobacteria; order Caulobacterales; family Caulobacteraceae; genus Caulobacter; species Caulobacter segnis_A. The sequence continues at coordinate 42,404 of NZ_QFQZ01000009.1, read as the reverse complement.
GCTTGACGTAGTTGCAGACCGAGCGACCCATGTCGTCGTTGTCGGGCCCGGTGTAGCCCATGGCGTAAAGGAACACGCCCCGGTCATAGAGCACGCCCAGACCGACCGAGTCGCCGCCCGGACGACCGGCGTAGCCGCCGGGCATGCAGTGGATGTCCAGGGCGCTGACGTAGCGCGGAACCTTGAAATCCTCCGGAATGACCAGCTTGCCGGCGTTCTTGGCGGAATTGGCTTCAGCCTTGGTCTTCAGCTCAGGGAGTTGGGCGTCAATGCTGTCGATCACCGAATCCCACAGCAGCTCCTGGCTGATCCGGTTCACGGCCGCGTAGTGCTGGAAGTAGGGGTCGGGGACCATCGCCTTGCGGATGTCGTGGCGATCGGCGGGCGCTCGACCGGTCTCGACCTCGAACTTCTTGGCGGCGCGGGCGCGGTAGACCGGACCCAGGCCCGGCAGGATGCTGGACTGAATGAATTGCTTCAGGCTCTTGGTGAATTCCTGGCGCGACGCCTCGTCCGGCGTCGCGACCGGCAGCATGTCGTGCTGCGCCTGCTGGAATGTGTTGAGCATCTGAATACGCGCTCCCGCCGCCTATACCGTGCCGCTGACACTGGCCTTGGGGGGCGTGGGAACAACGGCTATGTCCGGACTATCCACTAGGCGAGCGCCAAGACAAGCGCCGCTCGGAGGGTGAGGCGCCATCATTCCAAAGACGTCGCCGACTCGGGCATATGGCCAAGCTAAGGCCGTATTCGCGCTGCGAACATTGACGGTCCTGACCCTTACGTGTCCGCCAGGGTTGTCCAAGGTCTCGCACGCGCGCCGGGCATTAAGAGTTTGGGCGCGGCGTGAGTTTTGAGAGGACTGTCCGACGTGACGACGACCGACACCCTGGAAGCCAAGCCCTTCGGCGGTCACAAGCCCGCCCCCGCCACGCTGGCCTTCCTCTCGGCCCGTCACGGGCTGCTGATCGACGGCGCCTGGACGGACGGCGCCAAGGGCGAGCGCATTGAGACGGTCGACCCCGGCACGGGCCTTGTTCTGACCTCGGTCGCGGCCGGCGACGCCTCGGACATCGACCGCGCGGTCGCGGCGGCGCGGCGTGCGTTCGAAGGCCCCTGGGGCCGCACGACCGGCGCTGAGCGCTCTCGCCTGCTGACTCGCCTGGCGCAGCTGATCGCGCGCGACGCCGATCTGTTCTTCGAGCTGGAGATCCTGGACAACGGCATGCCCGCGGCGCTGTCGCGGATGATCGTCGACGGCGCGGTGGACCTGATCGACTACTACGCCGGCGCGGCCCGCCGGATCGAGGGTACGACCACCGCCCCGCCCGAGCATCTGGTGGCTTTCGGCGGCGAAGCCCTGACCTACACGACGCGCGAAGCCGTGGGCGTGGTCGGCCAGATCATCCCCTGGAACGTGCCGCTGTCGATGGCCTGCCTAAAGCTGGCTCCGGCCCTGGCCGCCGGCTGCGCCGTGGTGCTCAAACCCGCCGAGGAGACGCCGCTTTCGGCCCTGCACCTGGGCAAGCTGATCCAGGAGGCCGGCTTCCCGAACGGCGTGGTCAACGTCGTCAACGGTCGCGGCGAGACCGCGGGCGCGGCGCTGGTCGCTCATCCCGACGTCGACAAGATCGCCTTCACCGGCTCGACCGAGGTAGGCCGCCTGATCGTGCGCGAAGCCGCGACCACCATGAAGAAGGTCTCTCTGGAACTAGGCGGCAAGTCGCCTGTGGTGGTCTTCGCGGACGCGGACCTTGATCTGGCCGGTCCGGGCGTCGCCATGGCGACCTTCTTCCTGCAAGGCCAGAACTGTATGGCCGGCACCCGCATCTTCGTCCACGAGACGATCCACGACGCCCTGGTCGAGCGCATCAAGGCCTTCGCCGGCGCGATGAAGGTCGGCCATGGCCTGGACCCGACCAACCAGTTCGGCCCGCTGATCTCGGCGGGGCACCGGGCCCGCGTCCTCCAGCGCATCGAGGAGGCCAAGGCCTCGGGCGCGGAGCTCGTCCTGGGCGGCGCGCCGCTGGACGGCCCCGGCTTCTTCGTCCCGCCGACCATCTTCACCCGCACCAAGCCGGACATGAAGGTTTGGCGCGAGGAAATCTTCGGCCCCGTCATGTCTATCCAGACCTTCGGCGACGAGGACCTGGACGCCCTGGCGCGGCGGGTGAACGACAGCCCCTTCGGCCTGTCTGGCAGCGTCTGGACGCGCGACCTCTCGACCGCCCACCGCATGGCCGCCCGCATCCGCTCCGGCCACGTCTCGATCAACTGCCACGGCGCCGTGGCCTCGAACATCCCGTTCGGCGGCTACAAGGAGTCCGGCTGGGGTCGCGAGTTCGGCCGCGAGGGCCTGGACCTCTATCTCGAAACCAAGGCCGTCACGGCCCGTCTCTGATACCCTTTCTCACGCACGGAGAGTCCGCGGTGACCGCCATCCTCGAAGCCGTCCGCCCCGCCAGCGCCCGCGCCCAGGCGCTGCTGGCGTCCCCTGAGACCTTCGGCTTGCTGATCGATGGTCAGTGGGTCCAGTGCAAGGCCGGCGCCACCCTGCCCTCGCTGGACCCGGCCACGGGTCAGGTCCTGGCCAATATCGTCGACGCCGGCCCCGAGGACGTCGACGCCGCGGTCGCCGCCGCCCGCCGCGCCTTCGACGGCTGGGCCGGCATGGTCCCCGGCCAGCGCGCCGCCATCCTGTGGCGCATCGCCGACCTGATCGAGGCCAATATCGACGAGCTGTCCGAGCTTGAGACCCTCGACCAGGGCAAGGCCCTGTATGTCGGCCGCTGGGCCGAGATCCCCGGCGCCGTGGCCCAGTTCCGCTACTACGCGGGACAGGCGATGGCGATCGAGGGCCGGACCATCACCACGTCCGTGACCTACCAGCCCGCGGGTAAGGAGGTGTCGGCCTGGACCCTGCGCGAGCCGGTCGGGGTTGTCGCCGCCATCGTGCCCTGGAACTCGCCTCTGGTGCTGACGGCCATGAAGCTGGCCCCCGCCCTGGCCGCCGGCTGCACCGTCGTGCTGAAGCCCGCCGAGGACACCTCGCTGACCGCCCTGCGCCTGGGCGAGCTGATGCAGGAAGCCGGCCTGCCGCCGGGCGTGCTGAACATCGTCACGGGCCGCGGCGCGACCTGCGGCTCGGTCCTGGCGGCTCACAAGGACGTCGACAAGGTGGCCTTCACCGGCTCGACCGCCACCGGCCGGGCGATCCTCGACGCCTCGAAGGGCAACCTCAAGCGCGTGACGCTGGAGCTGGGCGGCAAGTCGCCGGTCATCGTGCTGGACGACGCCGACCTTGAACTCGCCATTCCCGGCGTCGCCAACGCCATCTTCTTCAATGGTGGCCAGGTCTGCGTCGCCGGCTCGCGCGCCTATGTCCACGCCTCGATCTACGACAGGGTCCTCGAGGGCCTCGCCGCCCAGGCCAAGGGCATCCAACTAGGCCACGGCTTGAACCCCGGCAGCCACATGGGCCCCCTGGTCTCTCTCAAGCAGGCCGAGCGGGTCGAAGGCTTCGTGCAGCGCGCCCGCGCCGACGGGGCTTCGATCGTGGCCGGCGGCGAGCGCCTGGGCCCCTACGGCACCTTCGTGGCGCCGACCGTGGTCGCCGAGGTCAAGCCGTCGATGGAGATCGTCCGCGAAGAGGTGTTCGGCCCGGTGCTCGCCGTCCAGCGCTTCGACGACGTCAACGACGTCATCGCCCAGGCCAATGACAGCGACTACGGCCTGGCCGCCAGCCTCTGGACGACCTCGCTGTCGCACGCCCACCGGCTTTCGCGCCGCATCCAGGCCGGGACGGTCTGGATCAACACTCACTCGATGTACGACTGCAGCCTGCCGATCGGCGGCGTGAAGCAGTCCGGCTACGGCCGCGACAGCGGCCTGGCGGCCCTGGACAACTACCTGGAATGGAAGACGGTCTGCGCCGTCGTCTGATCCGGCGAGCTCATCCAGACAGAAAAAGGCCAGGCTCCTCGCGGAGCCTGGCCTTTTCCTTGTCCGCTTGGACCATCAGCCTCGGCTTGGCTCCAGGTCGGCCGGCTTCAGGTGATAGGCTCGGATGACCAGCAGGCTCAGCAGCACGAAGGCCGCGGGGACCAGCGAGTAGTTGACGAGGATCCCGCGCAGCGCCGAAGCGCCCTGGGCCACGGCGCCGCCATGCGAAGCATGGAATCCCGCCGCCGATAGCACGATCCCGCCCAGGAACGGCCCGACCGCGTAGGCCAGCTTCTCCGACGCCGAGAACACGCCAGTCAGCGCGCCTTCGCTGGAACGGCCGTTGCGGACACGGTCATAGACCACCGCGTCGGTCAGCATCGACTGGGCCATCAGGAAGAAGCCCGCGTTCAGGACCCCGATCAGCGGGGCACGGACCAGGGCCAGGATCTGCTCGCCGGTGACGTCGCCGAGCATCGGCAGGTGCGCCACGATCGGGCCGCCCGGCTTGGCCAGGAGCCAGGTGAAGGTCAACAGCGCCCAGACAAAGGCCGAGAGCGTGAAGGTCTCGCGCTTGCCGATCTTGCGCGACAGCCAGACCCAAAGCGGCTGGCTCCCCACCGAACCGACGCTCATCAGCAGAATGAACGGGATGAGCAGGGTGACGTTGCCGAGCACGAACAGGAACATCAGGGCCACGGCCCCATAGCTGGCGGCCTGGCCGACGCTCTGGATAAAGAAGGCCGCCAACAGGGCGCGGAACGGCGGGTTGGACCAGGCCGTGGCCATCTGGGCCAGGAACGGCTGGGGCTCGCCGCTGGCCGGGGCGACGGTGCGACGGGCGACCACGACCGGAGCCAGCATCGAGGCCAAACACAACAAGGCGAACAAGCCGCCCATGGCCGTCCAGCCCTTGGCGCCGCCACCGGCCCAGCCAATCAGCGGCTGGGCGAAGCCGACGCCCGCGATGACGCCCACCATGGTGAAGACAATGCGCCAGGCCAGGATCTTGGTCCGCACATGGGTGTCGGTCGTCATCTCCGAAGCCAGGGCCATGTAGGGCACCAGGTAGGCGCTGAAGGCCGTCGAGGTCAGGGTATAGATCAGAGACACCCAGATGGCCGTCTTGACCTCGCTGTCCAGGGTGACCGGCAGGAACAGGATGAAGAAGCCCAGGGCCGTCAGCGGTCCGCCGACCAGCAGGAACGGGGCGCGGCCCCAGCTGGCCTTCTTGCGGTCCGACCACGATCCGACCAGCGGATCGCACAGGATGATCCACAGCTTCGGGATCAGGATCGCCAGACCCGCCAGCCACGGCGATATTCCCAGCATGGTGGTCATGAACAGCGGCAGCAGCACGGTGGGGCTGTCGCGCACGATCTGCGCCCCGACCTGCCCGGCGCCGTAGAGCACCATGCGCCCCGTGCTGACCGCAGGTGAAGATGGGCTGGATCCGCCCGAATACGAATAGGTCACGCCAGTCTCCCGAATGGGCGGAAACAGAGTCGCGCCCAAGAGGGCCGAGCCTCCTGAGCGCGCATGAAAAGGCAAGTCCAAAGGCCGCCGCCCCCGCCGCGACCCAGGTCCTGGTCAATACTTGTAGCGAACGCGCAGGCTCCACTTGGCAGGATCGACCGCCTGGCACCAGTTGGCGACGCCGGCGATGAACACCGCGCAAGAGTTGTAGTAGTTCTCGTTGGTCACGTTCTTGCCTTCGACGCCCACCGACCAATGCGCGTCCGGCGAGGTCAGGGTCAGCGAGGTGTTGGCTTGGCCATTGCCGCTGATCAGACCGATCGCGCCGTTTGTCGCCTCGGAAAACCAGCGGCTGCGGAAGGCGTAGTCGGCTGCAAGGGTCAGGGCCCAGCCGTCGAAGGCGGCAGGCTCGACCTTCCAGGACGCGCCCAATTGCCCCTGCCACTTCGAGATCAGCGGCAGCTCGGTGGCGCCGGCCTGGGCGGCCGAGGTGTTGGGCCCCAGCTCGTCGTACTTCGCATCCGTGTAGGCGAGGTTGGCGAACAGGTTCAGGTTGCGCGTCGGCGTCACCGCGAACTCGAGCTCGACGCCCGAGATCGTCGCCTTGGCCGCATTCTCGGTGATGTTCGAGCCGTTGCGCAGCGCGCTTTCCTGCAGGTCGCTGATCTTCTGGGTGTAGGCCGCCAGGTTCAGCTTGCCGCGCCGGTCCCAGAACTCGGCCTTGGCGCCGGCCTCGTAGGACCAGTTGTATTCCGGCTGATAAGGCGCCCCGAACAGGGTCGGATTGGCGATCATCAGACCGTTGAAGCTGCCCGAACGATAGCCGCGCGAGACCACGCCATACAGCATCACATCGTCCGACACCTGGTACTGCACGCTGACCTTCGGGGTGGCGGCGTTGGCCTTCTGGTCCCGGCTGACAGACGCGAGGGTCAGCGGGAACGCAAAGCCGTTCTGGATGACGCCGTCGAAGTGCTTGTCGTCCTTGCCGTAGCGCAGGCCGGCGGTGATCGTCAGGTCGTCCGTCAGCTTGTAGTCGCCCTGGCCGTAGAGCGCATAGCTCTTGCTATCCACCCACATGGAGGTCGGCAGCAGCTGAAACGCCGTGGCGCCGAAGATCCCCGGACCGAAGGTGTCGCGCAGCGACTGCTTGGCGTCCTCGTGGAAGTAGAAGGCGCCGACGATCCAGTTCAGGCGGTCGGTCCCGCCCAGCGCCTGGAACTCCTGCGTGAACTGCTGTGACGTGGCGCTGCTGCTGCGCAGGAAGCCGGCTACCGGCTGGGTCGGGTTGAACAGCAGGGCGCCGCCGGTGAAGTCCAGGGTCCAGTCGTCGTCGAGCGTGTTGTAGGCGGTGATCGACTTGACCTTGAACGCGCCGAAGTCGTAGCCGACGTGGGCCGAGACCGAGCCGCGGGTGTTATCACCGTCGCCGTGGACAGGGCTGAAGTAGGCGCCATAGCCGCCGCCGTTCAGGACCTTGCCAGCGTTGTCCACTGGCGTGAAATGCTGGCCGTCGGAACCGGTGCTCTCGTACGTTCCTGACAGCTTGACCTCCCAAGGTCCGCCATTGATCAGCCCCAGCGCGCCGTGGACACCCCAATTGTAGCTGTCGCCGATGCGCTCGCCCGTCACGCTGTGCTTCTGCCAGCCGCCCTGCGAGCCGTACATCGCCGAGAAGGCGCCCGCCCAGTGATCGGAGATCGGCGCGCCGCCCGTGACCTTGACCTGCTCCTTCTTGTAGCTGCCCACCGCGCCCTCGGCGGTGAGCCAGGTCTTGCCGTCCGGCTGGCGCGTGACGAACTTGACGGCGCCGGTCATCGAATTGCGGCCGTACAGCGTGCCCTGCGGTCCGCGCAGGACTTCGATCCGCTCGATGTCGGCCAGGCCGAAATTGGCGGCCGACAGGCGCGATTGGTAGACGTCGTCGATGTAGAGGCCGACCGGCGACTCCGAGGTGACGATACCTCCGGTCAGGTCCTGGGCGCCGCGAAGGGCGATGGCCAGGGCCGACGGTGAGGCGGTCACCTGCTTGATGAAGAGGCTCGGCACCGCACGCCCCAGGTTCTCCACCTGGGCGATCTGCTGTTGCGCCAACTGCTCCCCGCCCAGGGCGCTGACTGCGACCGGCGTCTTCTGCAGGTTCTGTTCGCGACGCTGGGCGGTGATGACCAGATCCGGCAAGGCCCAGGAGTCGGCGGCGGTGGCGCTCGGGTTCTGAGAAGCTTGCTCCGCGCCCCAGGCGGCCGGCGCGGACAGGGTCAAGGCAGACGCTAGAAGAAGGGCACGACGCATGAAGATCTCCGCGCGCTCGGTTAATGTCGCGCTACTCTTCGCGAGGCCTTGACGTTGTTGTGGCTGGCAGCCGCCCCCTATCCGATAGGCGATAAGCCAAGCGTCGTTCCGACGATCTAAGCCTTGGAATTTACCGCTCGCATCGCCGCAAAGCCCGGTTCAAGGCGGCGCCGAGGTTCGTGGATACGTACGTTCCGCCAGACGGATACGCGCCAGGCGGATCTTGACCTTTATCAAGGCCTTGACCGAGCGAGACGCGCGCTGAAGCCATGTTGCAACGAGGAATTGATCCCCATCGCGACATTCGCTCAGCGAGAACGGCTGGCCGCGTTTATCCGCTAGGCGGATAGTTGTAAGCTGGCGTTTCAGGCGCCGGCGCCGAGGCCTTGCGCATGTTCGGCCAAGTGCTCACGGTGTGGATAAGAAGCGGCCGGAAGGCCGCCACGCGACCATATGCTCGCGAAATCAAGAGGAGGTGACGCATGGAACGTGGAGTTCCCATCCGTTCGATTAGCCGTTGCATGTCGGTGCTTCAGGCGATCAATCGTCACGGCTCTCTGTCTCTGATGGAGATCGCCCAGGCGGCCAAGGTCCCGTATCCCACGGCCTGCCGCATCGTTCAGACTTTGCTGCACGAGGGCTTCATCGAGCGAGAGCCGGATCGCAAACGCTATCGTCCGACCGTGCTCGTCCTGTCGCTGGCCAATGGCTTCCAGGTCCACGATCGCCTGATCCAGGCGTCGCGCCGGTATATTGTCGACCTGACCTACAAGCATAATTGGCCGCTTTCGGTCGTGACCCGGGTCGGCCAGTCGATGGTGGTGCGGGACTCGACGCACGCCCTGACCTCCCGAACCTTCTCGAACTACTACCCAGGCTTCACCTTGCCGATCCTGGAGTGCGCGTCCGGTCGCGCCTACATCGCCCACGCCGGCGCCGAGGAAAGAGAGACGATCCTGAACGGCGTGCGGACTCTGCCCGGCGCGACCGATCCTCAGACCCTCACGCTGTTCGAAAGCGACGTGGTCCTGAACGAGATCCGACGTGACGGCTACGCCACCAAGGGGCGGAACTTCCACAATGCGACCCCAGGGCGGACGGCCTCGATCGCCGTGCCGATCTTCGATGAGGACGAGTTGGTCGGCGCACTGACGATGGTGTTCTTCGCCTCGGCGATGAAGATGTCCGAAGCGGTCGAACGCTACGTTCCGGACATGAAGGCCGCCGCCGAACGGATCGGTCTGGATCTCGCGTCTGGCATGCACCGCATCGCCGCCTGAAGTCCCGGACGCGATGCGAAAATAGAGAAGCCCCGGACCGATGGTCCGGGGCTTCTTCGTGGCCGGCATTCTTACCCCGCAACGGCGTCAGCGGATCTGGCCCGGGATATGACCCTCGTGGTTCTGCAGGTACCAGTCCGCGATCTCCTCGCGCGTGGCCCACCAGACGCCCGGCAGGGACTGCGCGTGGGCGATGAACTCGCGGAGGGCGCGGATGCGGTGCGCGCGGCCCGACACGTGCGGGTGCAGGCCGACATTCATGATCCGCGCGGTCTTGGCGCCCTCGGCGTAGAGCACATCCAGCTCCTCGATCAGGGCGTCGCGGAACTCGTCGGTCGTATAGTTCTTGCGGGTGATGAAGGTGAAGTCGTTGATCTCGTTCGAGTACGGCACCGAGACGATCGGACCGTTCTCGGTGCGGATCATGTACGGCTGGTCGTCATTCATGATGTCGCAATAGAACTTGCAGCCGTACTCGGCCAGGAGGCCGGCGGTATTCAGCGTGCTGCGCAGGCTGGACGACAGCCAGCCCGCCGACTTGCGCCCCGTGTACTTTTCAAACTGAGCCAGGGTGCGCAGGACCAGGTCGCGCTCGCGCTCCGGGTCCTTGGCGAAGTTGGTCAGAAGCTCGCCCTGCTCCCAGTTGTGGGCGAGAAGCTCCCAGCCGCGCTCCAGGACGGCGTCGGTCATCGCCTTGCGGCGCTCGAAGGTGACGGCGTTGGTCGTGCAGGACGCCTTTGCGCCCATCTCGTCGAACAGCTCGAACAGGCGCCAGATACCCACCCGCTGGCCGTATTCGCGCCAGGTGAAGTTCGGGAAGTCGGGGGTGTCGCCCGGCAGCACGTCCGGCAGGATGGCCGGGCCGCCCGCGTAATAGGGCTTGTCCGTCGGCTTGGTCAGGTCCCAGGTCTCGAGGTTGAACGTCAGGACCAGGGCCACCCGCGCGTCGTTCGGCCAGGTCAGGCGGCCGCGCTGCGGAAGCGGTACGTAATCATATTCCATCTTCAACGTCCCCGATCGGGCCGACACGCCCGGTAATGGCGCCGGAGGACAGGCCGCGCCCGCCCTCCGGAACGAAGTCTAGTGATCCAGCAGCAACGAGCCGAATCCGTCGATCTGGTCCTTGATTCCAGAGCTGCGCAGCGCGTGCCAGTAGGTGGCGGTGTTGATGGCGATCACCGGCTTCTCCAGCCAGAATTCCGCCATCGCCGCGACCTTGGCGAAGGCCAGGTTGGTGCCGCACTGGACAACCGCGTCGGCGCCTTGCGACACCTCTTCGGCCGCGCGCTTCAGGGTGAGCGGCGTCTCGTGGGCGATCTGCATCGGCGAGGGCGACCGCAGGCCTTTGACGGCCGTGACCTCGTAGCCCATGTCTTCGAAAAACTTCTTGACCTGGGCGTCGCCGACCGGGGCGTAGGGCGTCACGACCCCGATCTTCTTGATACCGCCATAGGCTTTCAGCGCTTCGTCGACAGCGACCGAGCCCATGTAGACAGGGCGCCCGCCGGCCCGTTCCTTCACCTTGGCCATCAGCTTCTCGGCGCCGTCGGCTCCGTCCCAGAAGGTCTCGGCCGACATGCCCAGGATCACCGCGCCGGGATCCATGGTGACCGCGGCGTCGATGGCGTCCATCGTCCCGTTACGGATGTTCTGGATCATCTCCATGAAGGTCGCGTCGTCGGTGACCTTGGTGTCGGGGATGATGATCCGCGAGAAATGGTTGGTGACGCCGCGCGGACGCATGTCGTCGTATTCGGGCTGCACGCTCGTGTTGGTCGACGGCGCGACGACCGCGAACTTCATGCGCCATCCCAGAGAGTCGGTCATTTTCCACTCCTTCAGTGGTGACAGTGGCTGCGGTCCAGCGAGGGCATAGCTAGCCGCTGACAGCGCCGCCAAAACGGCTCCACTGGACCGTGACCGCCCTGCGATCAGTCGCCAAATCCGGTCCCCGCCTTCCATCCGGCCCGTTGTTCTTAGGGTGCTGAACATGGCTGGGAGCAGGGTCTTGAGCGCTTACATCGTCGCGACCGTCGACATCACCGACGCCGAACGCTTCGCCCTTTACGCCAAGGGGATCGCGGGTCTCGCAGAGCGCTTTGGCGGCGAGCCGGTGGTCAAGGGCGCGGTGACCGAAGTGCTCGAAGGCGACATCGCCGTGGGCCAACGCGTGGTCGTCACCCGCTTCCCCTGCGTCGAGGACGCCAAGGCCTACATCGCCAGCCCTGAGTACCGCGCGGCCTGCGAGCACCGGAAGGGCGCGGCCGCCGTCGCCATCCGCCTGCTGACCGCCTAACCGCAAGCCCGATCATTCGAAAGCGATTATTCCTGATGAAGCGGACCAAGATTCTCGTTGTGGGCGCAGGCCCTGTCGGCGCGATCGCCGCCTACCGCCTGGCCCTGGCCGGGCTGGAGGTGGCGCTGGTGGAGGCCGACGCCTTCCCGCGCGAGGACATGCGCGCCTCGACCCTGCACCCGCCGACCCTGTCGATGCTGAACGAACTGGGCCTGCTTCAGACCCTGGACGCGCAAGGCTTGCGGGCGCCCGTCTACAACTACCGCAACCGGCGCACGGGCAACGTCCTGGCCTTCGATATGGCCGAGATCGCCGACATGACGCCGTATCCGTACCGGCTGCAGTGCGAGCAGTTCAAGGTCACCCGCCTGATCACCCCGCTGCTGGAGAAGCTGCCGAACGCGCAGATGCTGTTCCAGCGCCGCCTGATCAACTTCACCCAGGACGACGAGGGCGTTACGGCGCATTTCGAGACGCCGTTCGACATCGAGACCTGGCGCGCCGACTACATGATCGGCGCCGACGGGGCCAATTCGATCGTCCGCAAGTGGCTGCAGATCCCGTTCGAGGGCTTCACCTATCCGGAGAAGTTCCTGACTCTCTCGACGGATCATCCGCTCGAGAACGAGATCCCGAACCTCGCAACGGTCAACTATGTGGCCGACCCTGACGAGTGGTGCGTGATCCTGAAGGTGCCGACCTTCTGGCGCGTGCTGGTGCCCGTGCCAGACGAAAGCAGCGACGAACAGATCCTCAGCGAGGACAACAAGACAGCCATCTTCTCGCGCCTGATCGGCCCGGAAAAGGCCCCATCCGTGCGGACCGCCCACCGCACGATTTACCGCGTCCACCAGCGGGTGGCCGAACGCTATCGCCAAGGCCGCGTCATGCTGGCCGGCGACGCCGCGCACCTGAACAATCCGCTGGGCGGCTTCGGCATGAACTCCGGCGTACATGACGCCTGGAACGTCACCGGCAAGCTGATCGAGATCTACAAGGACGGCGGCGACGCCGACGCCCTGCTCGACCGCTACGAACGCCAGCGCCGGACGGTGATGCTGGAGTTCGTCCAGGCCCAGACGATCAAGAACAAGCAGACGATGGAGTCGGCCACCGGCGACGTCACGGCCATGGAACAGGAGCTTTCCGGGCTTCTCGCCGACACCGAGGCTCGCCGCGCCTACCTGAAAAAGCAGGCCATGCTTTCGAGCCTGGAGCGCGAGGCCGCCATCCCATGAGCCAGGCGTCGACGCCCGGCTCGTCGGTGAACGGGCCGGCGACGCTGTACGACAAGCTCTGGGCCGCCCACGTGGTGGCCCAGGGCGACGACGGCCAGACCCTCCTCTATATCGATCGCCATCTCTTGCACGAGGTCAGCACGCCGCAATCGTTCGAGACGCTGCGGAAGACGGGCTCGCCCGTCTGGCGGCCGGAAACACACCTGGCCGTGGCCGATCACGCGGTGCCGACACAGGCGCGCGGCGGGCTCATCGCCGATCCGCAGGCAAGGGCCCAGGTCGCCCTGCTGGCCGCCAACTGCGCCGAGTTCGGGCTCGAGCACCTGGCCTTGGACGGCGAGCGTCAAGGCATTGTCCACGTGATCAGCCCCGAGCAGGGCTTCACCCTGCCGGGCCTGACCCTGGTCTGCGGCGACAGCCACACCGCCACCCACGGCGCGTTCGGGGCGCTGGCCTTCGGCATAGGCGCCAGCGAGTGCGGTGTCGTCATGGCGGTGCAAAGCCTTTGGCAGACCAAGGCCAAGACGATGCGCGTCATGTTCAAGGGCGCCCTCCCCCGCCACGTGACGGCCAAGGACATGGCGCTGGCCTTGATCGCGAGGATCGGCTCGGCCGGCGGCGTCGGCTATGCGATCGAATATGCCGGCGAGGCCGTGCGGAGCCTTTCGATGGAGGGCCGCATGACCCTCTGCAACATGACCATCGAGGCCGGCGCCCGGGTGGGCTTGGTCGCGCCGGACAAGACGACCTTCGCCTATCTCAAGGGCCGCCCGCGCGCCCCGAGCGGCGCGGCGTGGGACGCCGCCGTGGCCCACTGGCGCACCCTGCCCAGCGACCCCGGCGCCGTGTTCGATCGTGAGGTCGAGATCGACGCGGCGACGATCGCGCCTCAGGTCAGCTATGGCGTCAGCCCCGACCAGACCTTCCCGATCGACGGCCACGTGCCCTCGCCCGCCGATCTTCCGGCGGGTCCGGCGCGCGACCAGCTGGCCTCGGCCCTGGGCTACATGGGCCTGGAACCCGGCGCGAAACTGACGGACATCGCCATCGACACCGTCTTCATCGGCAGTTGCACCAACGGGCGCCTTGAAGACCTCCGCGCCGCCGCCGCCATCGCCGCCACCGGCAAGGTCGCCGCCGGCGTGACCGCCCTGGTTGTCCCCGGCTCCACGGCGGTGAAGAAGCAGGCCGAGGCCGAGGGCCTGGACAGGGTGTTTCTCGACGCTGGCTTTCAGTGGCGGCACGCCGGCTGCTCGCTGTGCGTGGCGATGAACGACGACCGGCTGCCGGCCGGCGCCCGCTGCGCCTCCACCTCGAACCGCAACTTCGAGGGCCGCCAGGGCGCAGGCGCCCGCACCCACCTCGTCAGCCCGGCCATGGCCGCCGCCGCCGCCCTGGCCGGCCGCCTGGTCGATGTCCGGAGCCTCTAAAGCCATGGACAAGATCGAAGTCGTCGAAGGTCCGATCGCGCGCCTACCGGCCGCCAATGTCGACACCGACATTATTTACCCCGCCCGCTTCCTGCTGATCACCACGCGCGACGGCCTGGGCAAGCTGGCCTTTCACGACAAGCAGGACGCGCCCGACTACGCGCCGATGTTCGCCGCCCTCGCCAGCGGCGCGCCGATCCTGGTCGCCGGTCCGAACTTCGGTTGCGGGTCCAGCCGCGAGCAGGCGGTCTGGGCGCTGAAGGAAGCCGGCGTGAAGGTCGTGATCGCTCCCAGCTTCGGCGAAATCTTCCAGTCCAACTGCGCCAAGAACGGCGTGCTGGCCATCCGCATGGATGAGGCCGAGGGCCTCCCCTACGGCCTGGAGAGCGGCGCCCTCCTGCAAGTCGATCTGCGCGCCCAGACCCTGGCCGTCGCCGACGGCGTGGCCGCGCCGTTCTCGGTCAATCCCGCCGTGCGCGAAGCCCTGCTGAACGGCTGGGACGACATCGCCCGCATCAAGGCCCTGCACCGGGCCGACATCGAAGCTTTCGAAGCCCGCCGGCGCGTCGCCGAGCCGTGGCTGTTCCCTGGAGACCATCCATGAGCAAGACCGCCGTCCTCAAGCAGAAGCTCGCCGCCGGCAAGTTCTTCGTCGTGCCGGGTGTCCACGACATGATCGCCGCGGTGATGGCCGACCGGGTCGGCTTCGACATCGTCTATGGCACGGGCTACTGGCTGACCGCCTCCGCCTATGGGCTGCCGGACGCGGGCATCGCCACCTACACCCAGATGCTGGATCGGATGGCGACCGTGGCTCGCACGAGCAAGGCCGCGCTGATCGCCGACGCCGACACTGGCTATGGCGGGCTGCTGAACGTCCATCACACGGTCAAGGGGTATGAGGCCGCCGGCGTCAGCGCCATCCAGCTGGAGGACCAGGAGTTCCCCAAGAAGTGCGGCCACACGCCCTTCAAGCGCCTGATCTCCACCCAGGACATGGTCGACAAGATCAAGGTCGCCAAGGACGCCCGCCAGGACATGCTGATCGTCGCCCGTACCGACGCTCGTCAATCGGAAGGCCTGGATGGGACGCTGCGCCGCTTGGAGGCCTATGCCGAAGCCGGCGCCGACGTCCTCTTCCCCGAGGCCCTGACCAGCGAAGAGGAGATGCGAAAGGCTTGCGAGACCTTCGGCAAGCCGGTCATGGCCAACATGGCCAATGGCGGCCTGACGCCGGTGCTGAAGGGCGACGTGCTGGCCGACATCGGCTTCGCCTTCGCCATCTATCCTTCTCTGACCAGCCTGATCGCCGCCTCGGCCATCGAGCAGGCCCTGGTCAAGCTGCGTGACGAGGGCGACGGCGAGCCGGCCGACATGCCCATGTTCAACTTCAAGGCCTTCTGCGAGCTTATCGGCTTCAAGGACGTCTGGGCGTTCGAAGAGAAGTGGGGCGGCAAGCAATGACCAAGACCATCCGTGCGCTGGTTCTGGACGCCTGCGGCTGCTGCGCCCGCCCCTATCGCGACTCCGCGCCGCTGCGGGTCGCCGAGCTGACGCTGGATCCCCCGGGCCCTGGCGAGCTGCTCATCCGCATCGACGCCGCCGGCCTGTGCCACAGCGACCTGTCGGTCGTGAACGGCGATCGTCCGCGCCCGATGCCGATGGCCCTGGGCCACGAGGCGACGGGAATCGTCGAGGTCCTGGGCTCGGCCGATGACCCGGCGTTCAAGGTCGGCGACCGCGTGGTCATGGCGTTCCTGCCGGCCTGCGGCGAGTGCGAGGACTGCGTCGCGGGCGAGAGCTATCTCTGCGGACCCGGCTCGCGCGCCAATGGCGAGGGCCGCATGCTGCGCGGCGGCTCGCGGCTGCGCGAGGGCGACACGCCGATCAAGCATCACCTGGGCGTCTCGGGCTTCGCCGAATACGCCGTGGTCGACCGCCGCTCGGCGGTGAAGATCGACAGCGACGTACCACCCGAGATCGCCGCCCTGTTCGGCTGCGCGGTGCTGACCGGCGTCGGCGCGGTGATGAACAGCGCCAAGGTCCAACCCGGCGAGAGCGTCGTGGTCTACGGCCTGGGCGGCGTCGGCCTGTCGGCCCTGCTGGGCGCGGTCGCCAGCGGCGCCAGCCCGGTGATCGCGATCGACCCCGTCCCCGCCAAGCGCGAACTGGCCCTGAAGCTCGGCGCCGCGGCGGCCTTCGCCCCGGCCGAGGCTGAAGCGGGGATCAAGTCGGTGCTACCGCGCGGCGCGGACGTCGTGATCGAGACCGCCGGCAAGGCCGCCGTTCTGCTGGCCGCCTACGCCGCCGGCCGCCGCGGCGCGCGGATCGTCACCGTCGGCCTGCCCAATCCGGCCGACATGCTGAGCTTCCCCGCCGTATCGCTGGTGGCGGAAGGCAAGACCCTGATCGGCAGCTACATGGGCTCGGCCGTGCCGGCGCGCGACATTCCCAAGTACATCCGCCTCTGGAAAGCCGGCCGGCTGCCGGTCGAGCACCTGCTCACCTCGCAAAGCCCTCTTTCGGACATCAACCGCCTGCTGGACGCCCTGGAGGACGGCTCGGCCATCCGCCAGATCCTGCTGCCGCACGGCGCCTGAAAGACGGATGCAGCCATGACCCCAGCCTGTTCGGCCCTGATCAGGGCCACGCTGTTCGTTCGCGATCTTGAGCGCTCCACGGCCTTCTACGGCGCGCTGGGGCTGACCACGGTCTATTACGAAGGCCTGCTGGAGGATCCCTCCGCCAGCGCGTTGATCGGCTTTGATCTGCATTGGCCCTATCCGGTCCGCATCCTGAAGGCCGACGGCTCGAACTTCGGCATGGTCGGCCTGTTCCAGCTGGATTCCCGGCACGAGGCCGAGGTGATACCCGCCGCGAGCGGCGCCGCGCGGATCGGCGAGGCAGCGTTGATCTTCTACACCGCCGGCCTGGACGACACCGTCTCCCGGCTGACGGCCGCCGGAGCGACCTGGGTTGGCCCAAAGCACGTCTTCCGCCTTCCCCACCGCGCCCAGGTCGAGATCAGTCTTCGCGACCCGGACGGCGTGATCGTCAATCTGATCGAGCGCGATCCGGCCGATCAGAACCTGACCAGCGAGCCGCTATCCGCTCAGCGGTGAAGCCGCGCGCGCGTTCGCTCCGCGCCCGTCACGACCGGTAACGGTTCGCCTCCAACGACGAGGGAGCCGCCGCCATGACCGTGTTCAATCCGCTGAACCTGGCCGACCCCGACCTTCTGCGCCAGCAGGCGCTTGTCGGCGGCCAATGGATCGACGCCGCGGACGGCAGGACTCTGGCGGTGACCAACCCCTCGACGGGCGCGGCCATCGGCCATGTCCCGAACCTTGGGGTCGAGGAAACCCGCGCGGCCATCGCCGCGGCCCAATCAGCCTTCGCCCGGTGGCGCAAGACCACGGCCGGCGAGCGGTCGGCGATCCTGCGCCGGTTGTTTGACCTTATGCTGGCCAATGTCGACGACCTGGCGCGCATCATGACCGCCGAGCAGGGAAAGCCGCTGGTCGAGAGCCAGGGCGAGATCCGCTACGCCGCCAGCTACATCGAGTGGTTCGCCGAGGAGGCCAAGCGCGCCTACGGCGACATCATTCCGGAGAACCGGGCCGAACGTCGCATCCTGGTCCGCAAGGAGCCGGTCGGTGTCTTCGCGGCCATCACGCCCTGGAACTTCCCGGCGGCGATGATCACCCGCAAGGCGGGCGCCGGCTGGGCCGCGGGCTGCGCCGGCGTGATCCGTCCGGCCAGCAAGACGCCCTTCTCGGCCCTGGCCATCGGCGTCCTGGCCCAGCGAGCCGGTCTGCCGCCGGGCGTCTGCAACGTCATCACCGGGGCGGCGGGTCCGATCGGCGGCGAGCTGACCAGCAACCCGACCGTCCGCAAACTCAGCTTCACCGGCTCGACCGAGGTCGGCGCGACCCTGCTGGCCCAGTGCGCCCCGACCATCAAGAAGACCTCGATGGAGCTGGGCGGCAACGCGCCCTTCATCGTCTTCGACGACGCCGATCCCGAGGCCGCCGCGCGCGGCGCTCTGGTGGCCAAGTTCCGCAACAGCGGCCAGACCTGCGTCTGCGCCAATCGCCTGCTGGTCCAGGCGGGCATCCACGACGCCTTTGTCGAGGCGCTGAACCGAGCCGTCGACAGCTTGAAGGTCGGCGACGGCCTGGAGCCCGGCGTCACCATCGGCCCGCTCGTCGACCAGAGCGCCTTCGCCAAGGTCGACGAATACGTCCATGACGCCATCGCCCGCGGCGCCAAGGTCGCGCGCGGCGGCGGGCCGGCGCCGAACGGCGGCCTCTTCTACCAACCGACCGTGCTGGTCGACACGCCGGTCGACGCTCTTTGCTTCCGCGAGGAAATCTTCGGTCCGGTCGCGCCGATCTTCCGGTTCGAGACCGAGGCCGAGGCGATCCGCCTCGCCAACGACACGCCGTTCGGCCTGGCCGCCTATCTCTACACTCAGAACCTCTCGCGCGCCTTCCGGGTCAGCGAGGCGCTGGAATACGGCATGGTCGGCGTCAACGAGGGCCTGATCTCCACCGAGGTCGCGCCGTTCGGTGGCGTGAAGGCCTCGGGCCTCGGCCGCGAAGGCTCCAAGTACGGCATGGACGACTACATGGAGCTGAAATACGTCGGGATCGGCCTCGAGCTATCCGCTTAGCGGCGAGCTTGATCTGGGCCTTTGCCGGTTCGCCGGGCGCGTTCTACAGGCGAAGGCTCGATACTCTTCGAAGTCCGCCTGGAGGCCGCGCGTGAATCCCAAGCCCAGCATCGTGATCATCGGCGGCGGCATCGGCGGCCTGTCGGCGGGGGTCGGCCTCGCGCGAGCCGGCTACAGCGTCGACATCTTCGAGGCCGCGCCGGCCTGGGCCGATATCGGCGCGGGCGTGACCCTTGCGCCGAACGCCATGAAGGGCTTCCAATTCCTGGGCTTGGGCGACGCCGTGGCCAAGGCGGGCGTCGAGCCCAAGGCCCAGACGATCCGCCACTGGCAGGACAACCGGCTGCTGTTCCAGTTCGAACGCGGCGACGAAGCCCGCCAGAAATACGGCGCGCCCTATGTCTACATCCACCGGGCGGACCTCCACACGATCCTGGTGAAGGCGGCGCAGGACGCCGGCGCGCGCCTGCACATCGGTCGCCGCGTCGAGCGTGTCGGGCCGGTCGAAGGCGGCGCCGAGCTGGTCTTGGAGGACGGCGAGACCTTCCGCGCCGACCTGCTGATCGGCGCCGACGGCGTGAAGTCCGTCGTGCGCAAGCTGTTCGAGGAAGCCAAGCCGCACTTCACCGGCCACGTCTGCTACCGGGCGCTGATCCCGGTGACGCCAACGGTCGAAGACCTGGCCAAGAACCCCGGCATGCACATCGGCCCCAGTCGCATGATGGTGCGCTACCCGGTCCGCAATTCCGAGATCCTTAACCTGGTCTTCTTCATCCGTCAGGCGGGCTGGGAGGACGACGGCTGGACGATCCCCGCCACCAAGGCCGAGCTGTCGGCGGCGTTCGAGGGCTGGTGTCCCGACATCCACACGATGATCGCCCAGATCGACGAAAGCCGCCTCTACAAGTGGGCGATCAACGCCCGCAAGCCGCTGCCGACCTGGCGCGTGGGCGATCACATCACCCTGCTGGGCGACGCCGCCCACGCCATGACGCCGTTCCTGGGCCAAGGCGCCGCCGCCGGCATCGAGGACGCCGTGGTCCTGGTGCGGGCGCTGGACGCGTCCTCGAGCCTCGATGAAGCCCTCACCCGCTATGAGAAGGCCCGCCACGAGCGCGCCAGCTTCATCCAGCTGGAATCGAACGCCAACGCCGACCGCATGCAGGGCCAGGAGACCGACACCTTCGGTCTCGGCGGCCTGAAGAACGAAGAGACGCTGGGTCTGTTCGACTACGACGCGGCCACCGTCGAAATCTGATCCTCGCGCCCTTCGCGCCGCCCATGGAGCCTCAAGCATGACCGAGACTGTCCTTGTAAGCGGCGCCAATCGCGGCATCGGGCTGGAGCATGTGCGCCAGGCGCTCGCCGCGGGCCAGTCCGTGATCGCCGCCTGCCGCGCGCCGGACCAGGCTATCGCCCTAGCCGAATTGCATGAGCGCTATCCCGCAAGGCTTAGGATCGAGCGGCTCGACACGGGCGAGGCCGGGTCCATCGCCGCGCTGGCGTCGCGCCTCGACGGCGTCGCCATCGACATCCTGATCAACAATGCCGGCCTGTATGGCGGCGGCTGGGAGGACAGCGCCGCGCGGCAGACGCTGGACGGCATGGACTACGACCAGTGGGAAGAGATTTTGCGAGTCAACGTCCTCGGCGTCTTCCGGCTGACGGCCGCTCTGTTGCCGAACCTGATGCTCGGCGAACGGAAGCTGGTGGTGATGATGTCCTCGGACCTTGGCTCGATCGCCAGCAACACCCAGGGCCAATCCCACGCCTATCGCACCAGCAAGGCGGCGCTGAACATGCTGACCAAGGGTCTGTCGATCGATCTGCGCGAGCGCGGCGTCACGGTGATGTCCATGGCGCCGGGCTGGACGCAGACCGATATTGGCGGCGCGAACGCGACCTGGCCCGTCGACGAGAGCGTCCGCCGCCAGCGCGCCGTGATCGCCGAGATGACCTCGGCGCACAGCGGCCAGTTTCTGAACCTGAACGGCGAGCCGGTTCCCTGGTGAGGCCTAGGCGGCCTGCAGGAACTCGCTGACCACCCGCGCCCATTCCTCGGGATAGGCGTCGACCACGTCGACACCGCCGCCCGGCAGTTCCACGAAGGCGAAGTCCGGCCGCAGTTCGCGGGCCCGCAAGGCCGCGTCGTAGATGACATCATCCGGGTTGGTCAGAATCAGCGTCGGATGCGTGACCTGCTTCATGGCTTCGGCGTGGTCATAGTGGAAGGCCGCGTTGTGCCCCCACCACATCTCGCCATAGCCGATGAACTTCTCGGCCACGATGCGGGTCAGCACGGCCGGATCGGGATTGGGACCGTGCAGTCGCCAGCGCACCTCGAAGGTGTGAGACAGGTGACTGCCGTCCTGGTGATGGACCATGTCCTTCTCCTCGGCTGTCACCGTGTCGCGCAGGTGCTGGAGCTCGGCTTCGGTGAACGGCGACGGCCCGTTCAGGATCAGTCGGGTCACGCGGTCGGGCCAGCGCAGCGCCACCTCGGTCACCACCTGGGCGCCGGTGTGATGGCCGGCGAACGCGGCGCGCGCGACGCCAAGATGGTCGAGCACCACGGGGAACACCGCTGCGTAATCCGCGATCGTCGGGACGCCGGGCGTCGGGTCGGAATTGCCAAAGCCAGGATGATCGACGGCGATCACTCTCAAGCCCTTGGCGGCGAGCACCGGGACGAGGAGATCGAACTGGCGCGCCGACTGCGGCGACTGGTGGCTCAGGACGATCGGCGTCCCCTCGCCGCCCGTATCGTGGAAGTGCACCTGGCCAAACGGCCCGTCGGCATAGCCGCGACGCGCGATCATGGAGAACTCCGAAACTATTGATGGACGGCCAGCGCCGCCTTGGCCCGCAGAGCGGCGTTGGCGCGCACGTCGGCGTAGAACAGGCCCAGGTCGTGGTAGTGCATGCTGCCGCCGGGCAGCGGCTGCAGGTCCAGCGACGGGTCGGGCGTGACGACCAGGAAGCCCCGATCGCAGCGGGCGGCGACCTTGCCCTTCTCAAGGGGCCGCATCGGCGAAGCGTCGGGCGTTCCCGGAACAGCGCCCAGGCTCTGGCCGGCGTCGGCGGAGGGCTTGTCGGCGTCGAAGGTCATAGGGTTCACGCACAGGGTGGTCTTGCCGGCGACATCGCCGTGGAGGGCGACGAACCGACGCTCCGAGGCCTTGGCGACGGCGTCGAGATCCGTTGTCGGCAGCACGGAATTCCACTGCACGAGGCAGTGCAGCTGGTCGGGCTTCCGGCAGATTGGCACGGTCTTGTAGGTCAGCGGAAAATCACCCTCGGCTAGGTTGAAGCCGATCGCGTAGGCGGCGACCATTTTGGCCTGCAGCGCCTTGCCGTCGATGCGGCGCTGGACCAGCCGCGCGACGTGCGAACCGCCCTGGCTATGGCCGACCAGGATGAACGGCCGCCCATGGTTCTCGTGGGCGATATAGTAATCGAAGGCGCGTTCGACGTCCCCATAGGCCAGGTCGAAGGCCTTGCCGCCCTCGCCGTCCATCTTCATCAGCGCCAGGGTCGAGGCCTGCCGGTAGCGCGGCGCGAACAGGCGGCAGCAGCCGTCGAAGATGCTGGCCTGGCGCGCCGTGGCGCTGCCGTCGGTCCAGGCGTTCAGAGTGGCGTCGGCCGGATCGCCGTTCCACTTGTCGGCGCTGCGCAGGGTCGTGGGATGGACGTAGAAGACGTCCACACGCTGGTCCTTGACCGAGACCGTCGCGCCCGGGGCTGGAACCGCGCCGACGCCCTTGCCCGCGAAGGCGGCCCAGGAGGCGGGCTTGGTATAGTCGAGGGCTGGCGGCGGCGTCTGGCTGGCGAAATCCGCCACCTGCCGCCCAACGGCCGGCGAGGCCATCAGCACCAGCCCGGCGAGCAGGCCGAGCCTCCAGAAAATCCGTCGGAAAGGCCCGCGCACAGCCATGGTGTCCCCGCTCAGCTTAGCGCCGACAGGGACACCATCCGGCGCGAACAATCAAACCTCGCGACGCCGATGACCACTGGTCGGACAGATCACGGCTTCAGGCTGAGCGCCCGCACCTTCGCCACGCCCTTCAACGACAGGTCCGCGGAGGACGCCCCGACCGCGACGGCATAGTCGCCGGACGCCACCTTCCAGGCCTTGGCGACGGGATCGAAGCTCGCCAGCAGCCGAGCATCGGTCGTCATCGTCACGCGGCGGGTCTCGCCCGGCGCCAGGGCCACGCGCTCGAAGCCGATCAGCCGTTGACCCGCCTTGCCGGCCCGATCCGTCAGATAGACCTGCGGCGTATCCTTGCCCGCGCGCGCGCCGGTGTTGGTCACGTCGAAGCTGACCGTCAGGGTTTCGCCGCCGACGACCTTCAGATTGGCGTAGGCGAAGCGGGTGTAGGACAGGCCGTGGCCGAACGGAAACAGCGGCTTGTCGCCCGTCGCGGCGAAGCGGCGGTAGCCGACGTCGGAGCCCTCGGAATAGACGACGTCGAAGCGCTCCTTCGGCCCCAGGCTCCGCCCTGGCGTGGCCGCGCGCGGATACTGGTCGATCGAGGCCGGGAAGGTCACCGGCAGACGGCCCGCCGCATCGACCTCGCCAAACAGCACATCGGCGATGGCCTCGCCGCCATCGGCGCCGGCGTACCAGGCCTCCAGCACGGCGCCGACTGCGTTGAGCCACGGCATGGCCACGGGGCCGCCGGTCTGCAGGACCACCACGGTCTTGGGATTTGCCGCTGCGACCGCGGCGATCAGGGCGTCCTGGCCATTGGGAAGCGACAGGTCCGGCGCGTCCTCGCCCTCGCCCATCCACTGATTGGCGAAGACCACGACGACATCGGCGGCCTTGGCGGCGGCCGCCGCCGAAGCGAGATAGCGACCATCGTCGAAGGTCACCTTGCCCGTCCCGCCCAGCTTGCGGATCGCGGCCAGCGGGGTCGAGCCGATCGGACCGGCCGAGTGGAACTGCATGGACCGCCAGGCGGCCATCATCCCCTCGCCGCCCAGGGCGATCTTCGCGCCTTTGTGGCCAGGCGGGACCACTTGCGAAGAGCCGCCCCCTGAAAGCACGCCCTGGTCGGCATAGCCGCCGATCACGGCGATGGTCTTGGCGTTCTTGACCAGCGGCAGCAGACCGCCTTCGTTCTTGAGCAGCACAATCCCGTCGCGCGCCACCTTGCCGGCGATCCTGGCGTTGGCGGCGTAGTCGATCTCGCGCTTGACCGGAGGATCGTCGAACAGGCCGACGGCGAACATCGAGCGCAGGATGCGACGCGTGGCGTCCGACACGCGCGCGGCGGGGACCTCGCCCCTCTCGACAGCGGCCTTGAGCGGCGCGCCGAACCAGGTGGTTCCATCCAGCTGCTCGCCCGACTGCTGGTCCAGGCCCTTGAGGATATAGTCCGTGCCGTGGACCGCGCCCCAGTCCGACATCACCCAGCCCTTGTAGCGCCAGTCGCGCTTGAGCACGTCGTTCAGCAGGTGCGGGTTCCCACAGCTATAGTCGCCGTTGACCAGGTTATAGGCGCACATGACCGAGCCGGGCTGGCCCTTTTCAGCCGCGATCTGGAAGGCCAGCAGGTCGCTTTCACGATGCGCGCCCTCCTCGATCACCGAATTGGCCATCGTCCGCCCCGTCTCCTGGCCGTTCAGCGAGAAGTGCTTCAGCGTGGAAATGACCTTGCGGCTCTGGATACCTCGGATCGCTTCGCCAGCCATGACGCCGGCCAGCAAGGGATCCTCGCCGAGATATTCGAAGTTGCGACCGTTGCGGGGGTCGCGCGCCAGATTGGCGCCGCCGGCCAGCAGCACGTTGAAGCCCTTGTCCCGCGCCTCGCCGCCGATCATCGCGCCACCCTCGAAGGCCAGCTTGGGATCGAAGGTCGAGGCTATGGCCAAGCCGGACGGCAGAGCGGTCGCGCCATCGCCGGGCCGCACGTCGCCAGGATTGGCGACGCCCAGACTGGCGTCCGTCTCCTGCAAGGCAGGTATGCCCAGACGCGCCAGACCGGGGATGAAGCCGGCCGAGCCGAGAGCCCCTTCGGGCAGCTTCACCTTGCCCCAGGCGATCGCCATCGGCCCATGCAACAGGCCGATCCGCTCATCCAGCGTCAGCTCCTTGTCCAGCAAGGCCGCCCGTTCATCAGGCGACAGCTTCGGGTTCATCCAGGACTTGGCGGAAGGCGTCTGGGCGGAAGCGGCGCTGGTGAGCGCAAGCGCGACCAGCACCGCCATGGAGCTCTTGGCGATCATCGGGAACACTCTGAAAGGTACGCTATCGGGATGGCTTCAGGACGCGGTCGAAGAACGCGAATGTGTCTTCCAGGGCGCGTTGGTGGAAAGCGCGGGTGGCTTCCGGCGTGGCCGCCCACCAGCCATGGTTGGCGCCTTCGTAGATCTTCAGCTCGACATCGCCGCCAACCTTGCGCAGGGCGTCGGCCAGGGCAACCGACTGGGTGAATGGCACGGCGAAGTCCTTGTCGCCATGGATCAGCAACATCGGCGGCGGGTTCGGCTTGACGTGGGTGATCGGGCTGGCCGCCTTCACCCGCTCGGGACAGGTGATGATCTTGCAGCCGAGGAAGGCGTTCGTGGTGGCGAACAGCTTGTCGTCATAAGGGATATTCGGCGGCGGGGTCAGGTCGAAGACGCCGTACCAGGAGACCCCGGCCGTGACGCAGTCGTCGCCGCTGCAATCGAGGGCGGCCATGGCCGACAGATGTCCGCCCGAGGAGTCGCCCCAGGTCGCCGACCGCGTCGGATCGATCCCGTACTCTGCGGCGTGCGCCTTCAGCCAGCGGATCGCGGCGTCAACGTCATCGGCCTGGGCCGGCGACGGCGCCTCGCCGCTGAGGCGGTAGTTGACGGCCGCGACGACGTAGCCGCGTGAGGCGAGGTTCGCCAGCACCGCGGGGAAGTCCTTGAAGCCGGCCATCTGGCGAGAGTCGCCCATCGACCAGCCGCCGCCATGGATCTGGACGATCAGCGGACGCTTGCCCGCGCCCGCGGGCGTGTAGAGGTCCAGGGTCAGCGGCCGGAATCCCGGCCGCTGGATGTAGACGAGGTCCTTCCAGACCGTGACGCCGCCCGGCATCTCGAGCTTCGATGGCGGCAGAGGATCGGGACGCACGAAGCTGGTGGAGATTTCGAACGACGGAATCGGGGGCTTGGCCTCGGCGGCCCAGACGAAGGCGGGCGTCAGGGCCAGAACGCCCGCGGCTACGGCGAGGGCTGAACGCATCATTGCGGCGACGTCGCCTCGATCAGGTCCAGGCGTGCCTTCAGGGGGTCGGGGCCGACCTTGGCGCCTTCGGGGGTGATGTCGAGGACGATGTCCTTCGCCGCGTCGTAGGCCGGAAGCGTCGGGGCGCCCGGAGCCGAGGGAACGCCGGTCTTGGCGAAGTTCACCCAATAGGCGTGGGTGACCTTGGCGGCCGCGGCGTCGGCGGGCGTGTAGGCCTGACCGTAGCGCACGTCGGCGGTGTCGAAGACGTACGGAATTTCGGTCGCGTGCGGCGCGCCCCACAAAACCGGCCGCAGGCTCTCGGCGACATAGGAGAAGCGGTAGACATAGGCCTTGCCGCCCTGCCCCGCGATCGTCTTGGCGACCAGGCGCGCTGGTTCGATCATCGCGCGGTCGGCGGCGACCTTCCAGCCATAGACCTTGATGTCGCCTGCGCCGGTCGGATCATACAGCGCCTCGGCCTCCTTCCGGCGGTCGCCGAACGACGCGAAGACCTGATCACGCTGGCCGCCGAAGAAGAAGCCGTCCGCGCTGGTCGCTCCGACCAGCACCGGCACCTTGGCCCATTCGCCGGCGCGATAGGCCACCATGGCTTCGCGCGAGAAGATCTTGCCGTCGAGCATCGGCCCGGCATAGGTCGGGGTGAAGGCCGTCGCCATGTTCAGCCCGTCGGTGACCTGCTCGGCCGACAGCGCCCGCAGGGCGGCCAGCGAGGCGGCGTCGGTCCCCTTCACGCCCGCCTTCTCGGCGAAGGCCAGGCCGGCGGCCTCGCCGGAGCGCTCGCCCGGCGCGCCGGACAGCTTCGGGATCGGGAAGAGGCCAGAGCGTCCCGCGCCCGACTGGATGATCGCCTTCTGGAACAGGCCCTTGGCCATCGGGGTGGTCAGCAGGGTGTGGATGGACATGCCGCCGGCGGACTCGCCGAAGATCGTCACGTTGTCCGGATCGCCTCCAAAGGCGGCCGCGTTCTCGCGCACCCATTTTAGCGCGGCGATCTGGTCCATGTAGGCGTAGTTGCCCAGGAGACCGCCGTCGGCGTTCTCGGCGGTCAGGGCCGGATGGGCGAAGAAGCCAAAACGGCCGACCCGATAGTTGAAGCTGATCATCACCACGCCGTCGCGGGCGAAGCGGTCGCCCGCATAGACCGTCGGCGAGCTGCCGCCGTTCACGAAGCCGCCGCCGTAGATCCAGACCATGACCGGCAGCTTGGTCTTGCCCTTGGCGGCACTCTCGGGCGCCCAGACATTCATATAGAGGCAGTCCTCGGCCGGCTTCACGCCCAGCGGCGCGGCGTCGCCGGGGAACGGCTGCTGCATGCAGTCGGGCCCGTAGTCCTTGGCCGGGCGGGACGACGTCCACGGCGTCGGCGATTGCGGGGCGCGCCAGCGAAGCGGACCGACGGGCGGCTTGGCGAACGGGATGCCCTTGAAGGCGACGACGCCGCCGGCGACCTCGCCGACAACGGGGCCGTCATGGGTCACGACGGTGCGATCGGCGGCCATCACGGGGCCGGCGGTCAACAGCAGGGCGGCGGCGAGCGCGCGGTAGGACATGGGTGTTTCCTGCGAGGAGGCGCGTCCGCCCTTCTGCTCAGGCGGGCGCGCGAGAAGACGGGATCCGATGGTCGCCGCCGAGTGGGCTCTTGGCCCGAGGCTCGGCGGCGAACTTGCTAGCGGCCCCAGACGTACTTCAACCGCACGCCAACGCTGCGTCCGGGCGCGATCCCGGCGATCAGGGCGTTGGGCCGCGCGAAATCAAACGCCACGATGTCGTAGAAGATCGCGGCGTTCGTGAAGTACTTCTCGTCGAACAGGTTGCGGACATAACCTTCGACCATGAGCGGACCCTTGTTGACGCCCGCGCGGACATCGACGGTCGTCTGTTCGTCGGTCTTCACCAGGTTGTCCGCCGTCGCGTACGAGCCCGACTTGTAGTTCAGGTCGGCACGGGCGAACCAGTCGGCGGACCAGGCCGGCAGCATCCCGTAGTACGAGACCCCCAGAGCGCCCTGGTACTTCGACACATTGCCCAGCTCGTTGCCGCGATAGACCGTGTTCGCCGCCTGGCCGGTGATCTGGCCGCAGGTGACGCAGGTGCCTTCGCGGATGTTGGTGTCGTTGATGGCGCCGGCGAAGCTGATGTCGACGTTGCGGGTCGGGCGGAAGTTGCCATCGACCTCGACGCCGTTCAGCAGCACCTTGCCGTTGTTGACCTTGGCGAAGGCGCTGACCAGGTTGGCGCCCTGCTGGTAGAACTGGTTCACTTGGTTGATCTGGTCCGTCCAGACATCGTGATAGACGTCGGCCGCGAGCGACAGCTTGCCGTCCAGGAACGTGCCCTTCACGCCCGCTTCGAAGTTCTCCAGGTGCTCGGGCTTGACCTCGACCTGGAAGCCATAGCGCGAGATGAAATCGGCGCGATTGGCGTCCGTCAGCTGCGACAGCGCCGCGGGGCTGTTGAAGGGACCGGGGTTCACGCCGATCGAATAGGTCGCATAGCCCATGACCTTGTCCGTGAAGTGGTACTGGGCGATCGCGCGGGGCAGGAAGTTGTTATAGGTCTTGGACAGGCCGTTGGCCGTCTGGGTGTCGGCCTGGTAGCGCCCTTCGAGGTTCAGGGTCAGCTTCTGGGTGACGTCATACGTCAGGCCCGCATAGACGCCCTTCGTCTCGGACGTAGCCGCATAGGCCGGCGCGAACGAATTGCTGGTCGAACCGAAGCTCAGCAGCGAACTGGCCGTGGCGCTGTCCACGCGCTGCCAGGCGTAGCTGGCGCCCACCAGCCAGCGGAAGGCCTTCTCCTGGTCGGAGACGATCCGGAATTCCTGGAAGAAGTTGCGATTGCGCTTGGAGACCTCGAACAGCCAGTTGGTCGACTGCGAGTCCTGGTTGTCCAGGTCCTGCAGCTGGCCGAACTCCTGATAGTCGACGCCGGTGATCGACGAGAACGTCAGGTTCAGCGACGGCGAATAGTATTCGGCGTTGAGGCCGCCGTGGTAGGCGTCGCGCTGCAGGCCGAACTCGTCGACGACCTTGATCTGGCCCGAGCCCGGCGCCTTGGCCTGCTGGATGAACGCCTTGACCGAGGGGGTCACCACGTCGTTCGCGTAGAGCTTCACGTCGCTCGCCGAGACCGTGCCGCAGAACCAGCGCCCCGCCGGAAAGACGCAGTTCGACTTCGACGGCGCGATGTAGACCTGCGCCGACGGACCGTCGTGATCGCGACGGTACATGCCGGTGAACTTGACCTTCAGGCTGTCGGTCGGCTGGGCGACCAGGGTCAGGTTCACATTCTGGGTCTTGCGGTCGCCCACCCGCTCGTGGGTTTTCCAGGTCGCGTCGTTGTCATAGGCGCCGTCCTGCGACGAGTAGCGATAGGACACGCGGCCCGTCAGCTTCTCGCCCAGGATCGGTCCTTCCAGCGTGACGCGGCCTTCGGTCTGGGTAGGATCGCCCAGCACGCCGTTCACCGTCAGCATCGGGGTGCTGGCGGGATCCTTGGTGACCAGCGAGATCGCGCCGCCGAAGGTCTGGCGGCCGAAATACGCGGCCTGCGGACCCTTCAGGGTTTCGATGCGCTCTAGGTCGTCGATGCCGTCGACCGCGCCCAGGGCCAGCGGCGCGCCATCGACGAAGGTGGTCGTCGTCGGAATGTCGATATCGGACGGCACGATGCCGCGCAGGATGAATTGCGAGAACGAGCGGTCATTCCGGCCCGAGCCGGTGATCGTGGCGTTCTCGGTCATGCCCGGCGTGTAGCGGGCGATATCGGTCAACGAGGTGGCCCCGATCTGCTCGATCTTCTCGGCGCTCATCGCCGAGATCGCGACCGGCGTCTCGAGCAGCTTTTCCTTGCGGCCGCGGGCCGTGACGACGACTTCGGTGATTTCGCTGGCCTTGTCGGCCGTCTTGTCTTGACCAGCGGCCAGCCCCTCGCTGGCGACGCCCAACGTAAACGCCACGGCGGAAACCCCAGCCAGAAGCGATCCTTTGATACGCATAATTCCATCCCCCTCAAGATATGATGCCGTGCGCCTTTGTCGGCGTTTCGGCGGCGGCGGGAGCATTGACGACAACGTTGTCGTCTAAGATTAAATAATAGGTCTATCCGACACGCGATTACTCATCGTCACGCGACGACAAAGGTTGGCGCGAGATGGAACATCTATCCACCTGGCGAACACTGCACGGGTAGGACAAACCTCCAGGCCAAGTGATCCTCAGTCTGCTTCAGGAGCTTGGAGCACTTCGATGATCTTGCGATCGCACCTTTTGGCGGGAACCATGATCCTGGCCGCCGCGCCGGCCCTGGCGGCGCCTGACCTGGACGCGTGCTCGACGCGGGGGCCCACGCAGGCCCCATTGGAATACAAGCCCGTGGACTTGCTCCCGGATGGAAAGGTCGTCTTCAGGCTTTGCGCGCCCGAAGCGGCGTCGGCGCGCGTCGTGAGCGGCGACATCGACTCCGTGCCGACAGGCTATGACGGCGGGCCGCAGGGGTTGGCCATGACGCGTGACGACCGTGGCTACTGGGCCGCCACCACCGCCAAGCCCGTGAGCCCTGGCGTCCACGTCTACGGCTTCAGCATCGCGGGGACGGTGATCGCCGATCCGCAGTCGCAGAGCCCCGCGAACGAGGCGCGCGGCGCGCGATCGACCTTCTATATCCCCTCCCCTGGCTTGGCGTTCGGGGCCTACCGACCGGACATCGCCCACGGCGTGGTCTCCACCGTCGAGTACGCGTCCAAATCGACCGACAGTTTAAGGCGAGCCCAGGTCTATACGCCCCCTGGCTATGAGGGCGGCGGCGACCGCCGCTATCCCGTGCTCTATCTGGTGCATGGGGTCGGGGACAGCGAGCTCAGCTGGGTGCAGAAAGGTCGCGCGGCCTACATCCTCGACAACCTGATCGCGGACGGAAAGGCGCCGCCGATGATCGTGGTCATGCCGTTCGGCCATACGCCGGGGCGCCCTGGCGTCGACAATCGCTTCAACAGTGACTTCCGGGACGATCTGATCAACGACCTGATCCCCGCCATCGACGCCCGCTTCCGCACCGAGCCGCGTCCGGCGCGACGCGCCATGGCGGGGCTTTCGATGGGTGGGCTGCACACGATCAACTTCGGCCTGACGCGGCCCGACATCTTCGGGCCGATCGGTATTTTCAGCATCGGCTTCATCGGCGACGAGAACCTGGCGCGCTTCGAAAAGAACGACATGGACGCCTTGCGACGCAGAGCCGCCGCGAGAACCTTCGTCTACTACACGATCGGCAAGACCGATCCCGTCATGCCGCTGGTAGGCCCGACCCGCCGCCTATTCGATGCGGCGGGCCTGAAATACCAGTATGTGGAGACGGAGGGCGGCCATGAATGGTCGGTTTGGCGCGCCGATTTGCGTGACTTCGCGACGAAGGTGTTCCCGAGCGCGCCGGGCAAACCGTGAGATCAGGGTTTTCTGGGACGCACGTACCCAGGCGTCTCCGGAGGGACCTCCTCGGCATAGCGCATGAAGGTGTCCTGCACGCCCTCGTCCGGCCCATCCGTCGGTTCTTCCAGGAGGTCGGGTCGGTCGCGCTCCACACGCTTGAGCACAGCCTTGGGAACGTCTTCCGGTCCACCCGTGATCTTGTAGCTGTGCATGCGCCCCATCAGCACGCCCTGCACCCCGCTCTGGCCCATCTTCATCCAGGGCCACCATGGTCCCTGGCGCGTGAAGCCCGCGTGGTAGCGGGCGGAGAATACCGAGCGATCATCGATCTCGGCGGCGGGTGTGAAGATCGTGAAGTGCTCGGACGGATTGATCACCGGTCCGGTGGACGCCTTGGGCCAGCCCTCGGGCGTGATGGGATTGGTGTATTCGTGGGCGTAGTCCCATCCGAGCAGATACTGGTCGCCCACGCGGTTCCACGGCAGCCGGAACGGCTGGGTCTTTTGGCCGCCCATGTCGTTGTTCTTGGTCTCGCCGTCGCCGACCTTGAACACCTTCTGCTCAAGACCAAGCGTGCCCCGGAAGCGATCGTTCAGGAAGGTGTAGACCTCGACTGTCTCGCCTGTGTACGGGTTTTCCCAGCGATCCAGGATCTCACCGGTGGCGAGGTCGGTGAAATAGCTGCACTCCTTGCCCATCACCTTCACCGAGCCGTCCGGCTGGATGACGTTGCGAACATTGCCGAATCCGCAGAAGCCGAACAGCGGCTTGGCGCGATGGCTACCGACCAGGCCATACTGGACGCCGTAGTAGCCCGACAGCACCGCCTTGGGGCCAATGGTCCCCCACATCTTGGCGAAGCCGTAGAGGTTCTCCCGCGGATCGTTGATGTCGAGCGGACGGATGTTGCGGTTCGCGGCCTGGGCCGTCGGCGCAGAAGACATGACAGCGCCCGCCCCCATCAGGCCGCCTAACGCCCCTCGGCGCGACACCACCCGGCCAAACGTCTCGAACATCATGACGGCGCATCCTCGCGTGACTCTTCCATCAGGGAAGACGTCGAACGATGCCGCGAATGTCGCAGGCCCGAGACGCACGCCGCGGCTTTCTCCACCCTGCGACCTTGCAGGGCGGAGTCGCTGAGCGAGGCCTAGAACTTGGGCGGAACGGTCACGTCGAAGCTGGCCCAGTCCTTGGTGACGAACACCTCGTCGATCAGGGTGCGCTGGAAGCAGACGCCGTTGCGGAACCACTGCCAGGTGCGGGCGCGATTCTGGCGGTCATCGGAGTTCTGGATCATCTCGTACAGATAGACGTCCGGTTCGCCCTTGCGGGTCCAGTTCAGGCAGGTCGAGCGACCATAGTCGTCCGGAGACATCTGCGAGGCCCAGCCCTTGATCAGGTCGTTGTCCCACCACACGCGGCCGTCCTCGTACCAGGCGGGGAAGTCACGGATCTCGCTGCGGCCGTCTTCCCAGAAGTAGTAGTTGGTCTGGTGATAGCGGACCTTGCCATCGCCCTCGTCGATCAGGCGGCACAGCAGGCGCGAGCGGTGCTGGTCCGTCAAGGCGCCGGTCTTGGCGTCATAGTAGCGATACCAGCCCTCCCAGACGCCCTCGTTGCTGACCAGGATCGGCATGGTTTCGTAGATCGTTCCCATCGGGCGTCTCCGCGTCTCGCAAGCTGGAAGCGGGTGTCGCCCCGCCGACCGGGGCCGCGCCCATACGCGCCCCAACATGTCCGCCTGAGCTAATCCATCGCCGTCGCCGACGAGTCGAAGAGGCTGAAACTATCCGCTTTGCGAACACCGTCGGCGCAGAGGCGCACGTCGCCCCAGAGGACCGCCCACCGAAGGGACAACGGTGATGGAATGGGGATGGCGGAGACGGTGCGATAAAAAGCCCCGTCCCGCTTGGCTCAAATGCAGATCTAGAGGGGGTGTGCCATTGGCACAGTGTGCCGAGGCACGCTGATGGCACATCCCTGGCACACCGTCCAACTCAGAGCGGAGGCCGCGTTGAGTTGACATTCCCCAGCCACCCCCCTATTTTCCCCAACTCAGAACGGGAGATCAGATGCAGAAACCGAAGACCCTTGACGACTTCCAGCGCGAAGCGTCGATGGAGTGCGCCAGCCTTAGTCGCTTCGAGATCATCGAGCTGCTGGCCAAGGAGCGCCAGCGCCTGGACCGCGCCGAGGCGCACATCGAGAACCAGTACGCCCTCATTCAGGACTACCGCGACGCCGCGTCGTCAAGCATGGCCGAAACTATGCCTCGCTTCGAGACGTACTCGACCGCGCACGAGCCTACCCTGGAGACAGCTCTCGGCGTGCGCTGGGCCGTGCCTGAGGTTCGCACCCTCTTCAAAGACTGGGCCTTCCTTCGCCGCCCGGAGAACATCGACGCGCTCATCGCTGATACGGCGCGTCGCTGGGGCTACGTCCTGGCCCGCAGTCTCATCCGCGTCGCAATGCCCAACTCAGAGCGGGGATTTTCCCTCACCCTTGGGGCCGAGGAACGAGGTCCACTTCAAGACAACATGGAGTTCACTCGATGATGACCTTTGGGCGGGACGATATCCGCCGCCAGCTTGACCTTGAAGATGAGAGCCGAGCCTTGGGTTCGAGCCGGTACCGGGCGAGCCGTCCGCTGCCCTGGCGCACCGACACTGCGACTGTCGAGGAGGAAGCCGAGCTGCCTCCCGGTCGCCAGCTCCTGAAGCAGACCATCAAGCCGCTCTCGACGGCCCTCTACGAGTGGGTCGAGCGCATCCGCAACGGCGGCGCTGGTCGCCGACCCGGCGGGTTCAACCTCCTGTCCCAGGTCAAGCCTGACGAGGCCGCCTACCTCATCGCGCGCATCGCGGTGAACGCTGCGGCCAACCGACTGACGGCGACGGCGACGGCGTTCCAGATTTCGAACGCCCTCATCGACCACATCGAGATGCTGAACCTGAAGCGGGCCAACAAGAAGGGCTACAAGGGGCTCGAAGCCAAGCTGAAGAAGGGCGCGAAGCGTCGCTCGGCGATCCGCGACATCATGGAGAAGGAAGGCGCGAAGGTCGACTTCAGCGAGGCCGACAAGCTCCAGGCTGGCATGCGCGCCATCGAGCTGCTCTGCGACAGCACGACGCTGTTCACGCTGGACACCATGAAGGTAGGCCGGGGCGAGACGTTCGTGCTTCGCCCCACCGAGGCCTGCTCGACGTGGCTGGAGAAGCAACACGCGCGCTGCGAAATCCTTGAGCCGATCCATCTGCCCATGGTGGTCCGGCCCCGGCGCTGGCGCACGCCCTTCTGGGGCGGGTACCTGACCAAGCGCCCCGGCCTTCGGCTGGTGAAGCAGTGGGCCGCGCCCTACCACAGCGAGCTGCGGTATGTGGACATGCCCGAGGTCTACGCGGCGGTGAACGCCGTGCAGGAGACGCCCTGGCGGATCAACCGCCGGGTCCTCGACGTCATGCGCGAGGTGTGGGACCAGGGCGGTAGCCTCGGCGGCCTGCCTCGGCGCGACGATCTCCCGATGCCCACCCGCCCGGAGGACATCGAGACCAACGAGCTGGCCCGCGCCGCCTGGAAACGGGAGGCCGCGAAGGTCTACGAGCGGAACAACCAAGCGCTCTCGAAGCGGCTGGCCTTCAGCCAGCGCCTCTGGATCGCCGACAAGTTCCGCGACGAGACGGCCATCTACTTCCCGCACGAGCTGGACTTCCGGGGCCGCATCTACCCGATCCCCATCGGCGGCCCGCACCCGCAGGCTGACGACAGCGGCAAGGGCTTGCTGGAGTTCGCCAACGGCATGCCCCTCGGGGACGCCGGAGGCTGGTGGCTGGCGGTCCACATCGCCAACCTGTTCGGGGTCGACAAGGTCAGCTTCCAAGACCGCATCGACTGGGTGTTCGCCAACACGAACGCCATCCTCGACAGCGCCGACGACCCGCTGGACGGGGAGCGGTTCTGGACCAAGGCCGACAGTCCCTACTGCGCCCTTGCCGCCTGCTTCGAGTGGGCCGGTTACATGCGCGAGGGGGCGACGTTCGTCAGCCACATCCCGGTGGCGCTCGACGGCTCGAACTCTGGCCTGCAGCACTTCTCCGCCATGCTCCGCGATCCTGTCGGCGCGCGTGCGGTGAACCTGCTGCCGGTCGACAAGCCGCAGGACGTCTACTCCGAGGTCGCCAAGCTGGCCCTGGAGGCGGCGCTGGCGGCGAACGACAACGAGGCCCAGCCCTGGAAGCTGAAGGGGGTCAGCCGGAAGATCGCGAAGCGACCGACCATGACCTACTGCTACTCGGCGACCCGCTACGGGATGCAGGACATGGTCCTCCAGACCCTGAAGGAGCTGGACAAGGAGGCCCAGGAGGAAGGCAAGCCGCCCTACCTCGAAGGCGCGGACAACTACGCCGCCGCCAACTGGCTGTCGTTCGTCCTCTGGGACGCCATCGGCGAGACCGTCAACGCCGCCTCGGGTGCCATGGCATGGCTCCGGGCCGCTGCGAAGGTGGCCGCCAAGGCAGGCCAGCCTATCTGGTGGACGACCCCTGTCGGCCTCCCGGTGCTCCAAGCCTACCGCAAGGTGACCGGGCAGAGGCTGGACGTCCACTACCAGGGACGTCGGCTTCAGCTCCAGATCGCCAAGGACACAGACAAGCTCGACGCCAACGGTCAGACCAACGGCATCGCGCCCAACTTCGTCCACTCCAACGACGCTGCCCACCTGATGGCCACGGTCAACGCCTGCGTTCGCGCTGGCATCACCGACCTAGCCGTCATCCACGACAGCTTCGGCACCCATGCGGCCAACGCCAACCGTCTCTCGCTGATCCTGCGGGAGACGTTCATCGCCCAGTACACCCCTGACGTGCTCGCCCGCTTCCGCGACGAGCTGGTCGCTCAGCTCCCGCCTGAAGTGGCGGCCGAGCTGCCCGAGCTGCCGCCGATGGGGGACCTCGATCTCGAAGTCCTACGGGACGCCGAGTACATGTTTGCCTGATACCCAACTCAGAATGGACAACTGCATGATCGACACCAAGACCCCGACCACCTTCTCCTTCCAGCCCGCCGGGCGTGACGAGCCGGTGAACATCAGGACCATCGACATCGAGACCAACCCCTGGTTCGTCGCCGCTGATGTGTGCGCTGCGCTGGACCTGGGCCTGAAGAATATCACCTACCACGTCGCCCGCCTGGACGCGGACGAGGTTCGGCGGGTGGACCGGACCAATCTGGGTGTGACCCAGAAAGGTCGGCCGATGATCGTCATCAATGAGTCCGGCCTGTACGCTTTGATCAACCGCTCGGACAAACCCGAAGCCAAGGTCTTCCAGCGCTGGGTGAACCGCGAAGTCCTCCCCTCGATCCGCAAGACCGGCTCGTACTCGCTCGCCGACCACGGCCGGGAGGCCATGCCGCTGCCGATGGACATCGCCGAGGCTATGGCCCTGGCCATGAAGCCGGTGGTCGAGGAGCTGGCGTCCGTCCGGGCGCTCCTGGCGTCCACCTTGGAGCAGCGTGAGGTCGCCGCCCTGGACGACCTGAAGCGCAACCAGATGTTCCTCGCCCGCGATCTGCTGAAGCGGGGCATCGGCAAGGGCCTGTCGCCGAGCGAGCTGGGCTACCAGCTCACGATCTACTGCCGGAACAACGGCTACCCCGTCACCGTCAAGAAGGGCCGGGGCAACGCGCTCGACACCAACACCTACTCGCTGCTGGCCGCCGAGCGCTGGCAGCAGGGTCGGAGCTAATCTCCAACTCAGAGCGGGAATAAACCCTCACCCTTGGGGCTGCACGCCTCGCCACCCGGAGAACCAACCATTTCCCTTTCGAGCATTGCCGACCGAGCCCGCTGGGACTCAACGGTCGCGCAGCTCCGTGAGCCTGCGTTCGAACTGCTCCGTCGCAACGAGCGGATCGCACCGAGCGACCAAGTACGGGCGCTCCTCCTAACCTCGGTGGCCGTCTGCGAAGCCTGCGGTCTCGACCCTCACGAAGAGGTCGAGCGCGCTCGCCGCATGATGGACCAAGCCGAGGGTCCTTTCACCTACCACGTCCAAGCCATCCGCGATTACGCGGCCGATGAGCTGCGTCGCAAATAACGGAAACCATTCATGAAATTCACCTACCCCGTCGTCCGCTTCACCGCCGGTTCGTCTGCGCAGAGCGAGTTCTCGTTCTCGAACATCGACCTGGGCACCGAGCGCCTCCTGCTGCTGTCCTTCGGCCGCCCCTACGTCGCCGCCTTCGTTGGCACCCACACCTTCGACAAGGACTTCCGCGTCGCCGACCGCGCCCGTGCCCTGGTGGGCATCTTCGCCCTGGCCTTCGCGTTCGCCTTCGCCTGCCTCGTGCCGGTGCCGCTCTACCTGCTGGGCCTGCTGCTGGGCCGCCTGTCGACCGTCGCCGAGTTCATCGCCGACAAGATCGTGAAGCCCTTCGTGGACTTCACCATCCCGGTCCCGGTCTACGGCATCCGCAACACGTTCAAGACCCTGTTCCGCGTGGTGACGAAGTGACCCGCGCCATCGACGGGCTCCTGACCCGAGCCACCCGAGAGCAGCGCCAGGACGGCGCGGTCTCGACCGACACGATGATGAAGCTGGCCGCCGAGGGCTACGACCTGGGCGCGCTGGAGACCGACCTGAACGAGCGCCTGTCGCCCGACCAGTAGGCCTGCCTCAAAACCGATACCCAACTCAGAACGGGAAACCCCACCCATGATCCGCCCCAACCTGCCTGTCGACCGTCCTCAGACCACGCGCTTCTTCGGCCACTTCGATAAGCGCCTAGGCATCCTCAACCGCCCATCCGGGCGCGTCGAGATCAGTCTGTCGAGCCCGGCGGTCGCCTTCAAGACGCCCGAGCAGGTGCTGGAGTTCGCCACGGCGCTCCTGGCGGCGGCTGACGAATGGGCTTCCCGGCCCCAATCCCCAACTCAGAACGGATAATTTCCATACCCATGGCTAAGACCAACGCCCCGACCCTGCTGACCCCCGCTGGCATCTCGATCTGGCCGAAGCTCAACGAGCCCGACACCAAGTTCAACGCCGCTGGCGAGTTCCACACGAAGATCGCCTACGACGCTGACGATGACAGCGTGAAGGCCTTCGTGGCGAAGCTGGAGAAAATTCGGGACGACTTCTACGACGCCACCGTCCAGCGCCTGATCGACGAGAAGAAGGCCGGTAAGGCCAAGAACCTCAAGAAGCTGGACGTCGCCAAGGCCGAGCTGGACGAAGAGACCGGCGACGAAACCGGCCGCATCCTGCTGAACGCCAAGCTCAAGCACAAGGTCGTCACCAAGACCGGCAAGAGCTGGGAGCAGAAGCCGGACTTCTTCAACGCCCAGAAGGTCGCCCTGAAGAACCCGCCGCGCATCGGCTCCGGCTCGAAGCTGCGCCTGTTCGTCGAGGCTAATCCGTATCTGCGCGAGACCGATGGCGTCGTGGGCGTCAGCCTGCGCCTGAAGGCCGTGCAGATCATCACCCTGGTGACCGGCGGCGCTCGCTCGGCCGACCAGTACGGCTTCGACGAGGAAGACGGCGACGTGATCGGTGACGCCGAGCCGGTGGCCGGTGGCGACGACGACGCGCCGTTCGACGCGGACGACAACGCTGACCACGACGACATCTAAGAGCGCCAACGCGCTCTCGGCTGTCCTCCCCTTCGATCCAGTTCCCAGCCCCCGGCCGCGTGTTGCGGTTCGGGGGAAGTTCCCCACGGTCTACATGCCCACGGATTATATGGACTGGAAGAAGGCGGTCGCCGCCTACGTCCAAGACGCTGGCCTCTCCGCCCCCGAGGGTCTCTTCGAGGCCCCCGTGGCGCTGGACTTGGTCTGCCACGTCGAACGACCCAAGACCTCCAAGCTGCTCTACCCCAAGCCCGACGCGGACAACTACGCGAAGTCCGTGATGGACGCCTTCAACGACAGCGGTCGCCTCTGGAAGGACGACTGCCAGGTCCACGACTTGCGTGTCCGCAAGCGGTGGGCCGAGGGCGAACCTGGGGTCTCCTTCACCCTAACCTACGAGACCTGATGCAGATCATGCCGATGAAGAAGATCGACTACCTCGTGGTGCATTGCAGCGCCACTCCGGCCGCCCGCGACATTGGCCGCGCCGAGATCGAAGTGATGCACCGCCAGCGTGGTTTCCGAACCATCGGCTACCACTACGTCATCCGCCGCGACGGGACGGTCGAGAAGGGCCGTCCCGACAATGAGCCGGGCGCTCACGTCGAGGGCTTCAACAGCCGCTCGCTGGGCATTTGCCTCATCGGCGGGGTCAAGGCGGACGGCAAGACCGGCGAGAACAACTTCACGCCGCAGCAGTTCGCCGCCCTTCGCCACATGCTGGCGAACCTCCAGCACGCCTACCCGGACGCCACCGTCCTCGGCCACCGCGACCTGTCGCCCGACCGCAACCGCGACGGCAAGGTCAGCCCCAACGAGTGGCTGAAGGAGTGCCCGTGCTTCGACGTCGGCGAGTGGCTGACCGGCCACCCTGTCGCACACCCGGCCCACACCTAATCTCCAACTCAGAACGGAAATCGACATCCATGCGTAAGCCCATCACGAAACCCGAAATCGTCATCAACCACCTGAGGAAGGACGGCCGGATCACCGACGCCGTCGCCCGCGCCGCCTACGGCTCCTTCCGTCTGGCCGACGCCATCTACCGCCTCCGCACCGACCGCACCGACCTCGTCCCGAAGGGGATGCAGATCGTCACCATCGACCGCGAAGACGTCGCCGGTAACCGCTTCGCGGAATACCGCCTGATCCCCAAGACCCCCTCGTTCATGGCCGCCACGGCCCAGGAGACCAAAGCCTATGCGTGATCCTCAGGGCCGCGAAATCATCCGCACCACGACCACGATGCGCGCCGCGTTCGGCAGCGCTCTGGAGGCTCAAGCCCTGCGGGGTGAGCCGGTCCCAGCCATGGTGCTGGACGTCTACGTCTCCGGCGCTGGCCGGAAGAAGGCTCCAGCCTGGAGCATCCGCCGGAAAGGAGGCCGCGCTTGATCCTCTTCTGGCGAACCAAACGATGGGCTGACAGCTACCGCCGGTACGGTCGTCGCTGGGCCACCGGCAAGGAACTCGGGACCAGCCTGAAGTACGACCTTCAGGACATCCTCATATTCACCCTGGCGCTCGTCGGGCTGTCCCTGCAGAAGCATCTGCTGACCGCCAACGATGAGATCGAGCGCCTGCGCCGCGAGCTGGGCGCAGCCCGTCGCCGGAACAGCGAGCTGGGCCAACGCTTCGACGCCTACCGCTCCTCGCGGGCCGGGCGTCAGGTGATCGGCGACGGCCCTGGCCGGGCCACGTTCCCCCTCCGAGCCCCCGCCTTTCCGCTGTGAGCTGGACGGACACTGAGTCCGTCCTCGTTCGCAAAGAGCCATGCCCTGAGTGCGGGTCGAGGGACAACCTCGCCCGCTACTCGGACGGCCATGCCCACTGCTTCAGCATGGGCTGCGGCTACCGCGAACGCGCGGGCGGCGACACCTCGACAATCCCCAAGTCAGAACGGAGAAGCATGCCCCTGCTCGATGGGACGGTTGAAGCCCTCCCGGCGCGTGGCCTCACACGCGAAACCGCCGACAAGTTCGGCTACAAGGTCGGCACGTTCAACGGCCACAAGGCCCACATCGCCACCTACTGCGACGCCGCTGGCCGCCCGGTGGCCCAGAAAATCCGCTGGAAAGAGGACGGCAAGAAGCAGTTCACCTGGGTCGGTGACCCGAAGGCCGCCACCCTGTACGGCCAGAACCTGTGGCGCGACGCCGGTAAGATGGTCGTCGTCACCGAGGGCGAGCTGGACGCCCTGGCCGTAAGCCAAGTCCAGAACAACAAGTGGCCCGTCGTCTCCATCCCGAACGGGGCGGGCGGCGCAGCCAAAGACCTCGCCAAGCAAGTCGCGTGGCTGGAGCGGTTCGAGAAGATCGTCCTCTGCTTCGACATGGACGAGCCCGGCCGTCAGGCCGTCGAGGCCTGCACCAAGCTGTTCACCCCCGGCAAAGTCTATGACGCCCGGCTCCCGCTCAAGGACGCCTGCGACATGGTCAAGGCGCACCGCTCGGCTGAGCTGGTCGACGCCCTCTGGGGCTCGAAGCAGATGCGCCCGGACGGCATCAAGACCGTCGCGGACCTCCGGGCCAAAGCCCTGGAGCCCACCAAGTGGGGCCTGCCCTGGCCCTGGCGCACGCTGACCGAGCGCACCTACGGCATCCAGCGCCACTACCTCTACTCATGGGGTGCCGGCGTCGGCTCCGGCAAGACGACCACCCAGAAGCAGCTCATGCTGACGGCCATGCGGCCGGACTTGCTGGAGCCGCACGACGGACTAGTCGACCACCTGGGCCAGCCGTTGGTGATCCCTGCCCCTCGGAAGGTCGGCACCATCCTGTTCGAGGAGAACCCGGCGAAGACCTTGCGGTCCCTGGCCGGTATGGTGATCGGCAAGCGGCTCAACAAGCCGGACGTGCAGTACACCGAGGCCGAGCTGAACGAGGCCATCGACAGTCTGGACGGCCTGTTCTTCCCGCTCGACATGTTCGGCGCGAAGGACTGGGACACCGTCAAGGCGAACGTCCTCTACCTGATCCTGGCCGAGGGCGTCCTCGACATCTTCATCGACCCGCTCACCGCCCTGGTGGCGAACGCCGAGGATGAACGCCGCGCTCTCGACGAGATCATGGCCGAGCTGTCCGGCATCGTCGAAGCGCACGGGGCCACGATCCACCTCGTGTCCCACCTGACCACGCCCCAAGGCACCGCCCACGAAGAAGGCGGCCGGGTGCTGGAGAAGCACTTCACCGGCTCGCGTGCCATCGCCCGATGGTCCCACGCGATGATCGGCCTGGAGCGCAACAAGCAGGACCCTGACGCCCCCACCGTCGTGCGCGGCCTGAAGGACCGCGAGTTCGGCGAGGCAGTCGGCCCGCTGCTGGGCCTGACCTTCGACCGGATCACCGGCCGGATGGTCGAATGTCCAATTGAAGACGGAAACCCATTCAGAGACGAGACCCAGAACAGTGACCTATGTCCGCCGTCAGCGCCCATGAGACAGATTGAGGGTTCCGTTTAGAGGAGGGTTTTGGTCTCGTCGAAGTGACGAAGGA
>NZ_QFQZ01000105.1 GCF_003243465.1 Caulobacter segnis | reverse complement strand
GGGACCCAACGAGCTACGCCCGCCAACCATCAAGCCAAGGCTTGACCTTCTTCGCAATACACAGGGACCCAGGGGCGGCAGGCGCAGCGCTCCTTGACCCCCTGGGTCCCGGATAGCCTCTTCGAGGCTTCCGGGATGACACGGGATTTGCGGCTCTCGGCGTCAGTCGCTGAGCCAGTCCCGGCGGAAGGTCTGGCCGTCCCAGATGAAGACGCTTTCGCTGGCCTCGGCCGTACCCACGAGCAGGTCGCCGCGGGTGACCTGGACCGATTTGCGAGGGCATGGCTCGGTCTTGGCGCCCTCGCCCTTGCCGCAAGAGGTCGCCACCACGCCGCCGTTCTTGGCGGGAACCATGTAGTCGGGAGCATAGCGGCCGAGGTCCATCCGGACAGGCGCCTTTGGAGCCGCCCCGCGCGCGATCTCCAGGACATAGGCGCCGTTGTCCCCACGCGTGAGCCGCGCGGTGTCGGTCTTGCCGTCGTGATCGAAGTCGCCGCTGATCGGTCCCGGAAGAATGGCTGAGACCAGCAGGACCAATAACGGGGACATCAGACACCTCGCGCGTACATCGCAAGGTCAGTCTGACTCAATCCTTGGTGACGGTCATCATGTAGTTGATGTCGGTGTCGGACGAGCGGCTCCAGCGGCCGGTCAGCGGGTTGTAGCTGACCCCGAACGGCCCCTGCATGGCGACGGGCTCGCCGGCCAGGAAGGCGCGAAGCTCTTCGGGCTTCAGGAACTGCTTCCAGTCGTGGGTGCCGGGCGGGACCCAGCGCAGCACGTATTCCGCGCCGATCTTGGCCAGGGCCAGGGCCTTCAGCGTGCGGTTCAGGGTGGCCACGAACATGATCCCGCCAGGCTTGAGCAGCTTGGCGCAGGTGCGCAGGAACTCGCCCGGATCGGCGACGTGCTCGATGACCTCCATGGTCAGGACGACGTCGAACGGCCCCGCGCCCTCGGCCAGCAGCTGCTCGGCGGTGGCGGGGCGGTAGCCGATCTCGAGGCCCTGCTCGGCGGCATGGGTGGCGGCGGTCTTGATGTTCTTTTCCGAGGCGTCGATCGCCGTCACCGAGAAGCCCAGCCGCGCCATCGGCTCGCTCAGCAGCCCGCCGCCGCAGCCGATGTCGAGCAGGGTGAGGCCGTCGAACGGCGCGCACGCGTCCCCGTCGCGGCCGAACCGCGCCAGGGCCTGCTCGCGGATGAAGGCCAGGCGGCAAGGGTTGAACACGTGCAGCGGCGCGAACTTGCCGTTGGGATCCCACCATTCGGCGGCGATCGCTGAGAAGCGGGCCACGTCGGCCGGGTCGATGCTCCAGGAGGGGGCGGCGGGGGCGGCTTGCGTCATGTGGCCTGTCTAGCACGGACGCCGACGCTCGCCACGCTCCCGCAAAAAAGACAGCCGCACGACATTGCCGTTGCGCCAGCGCCCCGCTAGAAGGCGCTTCGCTTGCGCGTGGGGGAGCGATCCGGCCGCGCGGGCGCAAGAAATAACCAAGTGTCGAGGTACCAAGGACGTGTCACGTCTGGTGATGAAGTTCGGCGGCACGTCGGTGGCCGACCTGGAGCGCATCCGCCGTGTGGCGCGCCTGGTCGCCGCCGAGGTCGCCACGGGTAAGCAAGTCGCGGTGGTCGTCTCGGCCATGTCGGGCAAGACCAACGAACTGGTCGCCTGGACCGACGGCGCCGGCCGCGCCGCGCAAGGCCTGCCAGAGTCGGACGACGAGTACGACGCCGTCGTCGCCTCGGGCGAGCAGGTGACCGCCGGCCTGCTGGCCATGACCCTGCGCAACATGGGCCACAAGGCCCGCTCGTTCCTGGGCTGGCAGGTGCCGATCATCACCGACGAGGCCCACGGCCGCGCGAGGATCGAGGAGATCCCGCCGGAGAACCTCGAGGAATGTTTCGCCAGCGGCGAGATCGCCGTGATCGCCGGCTTCCAGGGCGTGACGCCCAAGCGCCGCATCACGACGCTGGGCCGCGGCGGCTCGGACACCTCGGCCGTGGCCATCGCCGCCGCCGTGAAGGGCGCCTGCGACATCTACACCGACGTGGACGGGGTCTACACGACCGATCCGCGCATCGAGAGCAAGGCCAAGCGCCTGGCCAAGATCTCCTACGAGGAGATGCTCGAAATGGCCTCGCTGGGGGCCAAGGTTCTGCAGACCCGCTCGGTCGAGATGGCCATGGCCCATCGCGTCCCGGTGCGGGTGCTGTCCAGTTTCGTCGAACCGGGCGAAGCCCCGGGCCAAGGTACGATCGTCTGCGACGAGGAAGAAATCATGGAAAAGCGCATCGTCTCGGGCGTCGCCTACAGCCGCGACGAAGCCAAGATCACCCTGCTGGGCCTGCCCGACCA
Source organism: Caulobacter segnis (assembly GCF_003243465.1). Taxonomy (GTDB): domain Bacteria; phylum Pseudomonadota; class Alphaproteobacteria; order Caulobacterales; family Caulobacteraceae; genus Caulobacter; species Caulobacter segnis_A. The sequence continues at coordinate 9,962 of NZ_QFQZ01000105.1, read as the reverse complement.
TCCGGGCGTGTCCTCGCAGATCTTCGGCCGTCTCGCCGACGCCAACGTCAATGTCGACATGATCGTCCAGTCGCGCGCCCGCACCAACGCCACCGCGAACATGGAATTCACGGTCGGCAAGCGTGACGCCGCCCGCGCGGTCGAGATCGTCCAGGCCGCCAAGACCGAGATCGGCTTCGAGGACGTGGCCGTCAACGAAGACGTCGCCAAGGTCTCGGTGATCGGGGTCGGCATGCGCAGTCACGCCGGCGTGGCCCAGTCGATGTTCGCGGCCCTGGCCGAGAAGAACATCAACATCCAGGTCATCTCGACCTCGGAGATCAAGATCTCGGTCCTGATCGACGCGGCCTACACCGAACTGGCCGTCCGGGCGCTGCACGCGGTGTACGGGCTGGACCAGCTGTAAGGCTGAGCGGCCCCCTCCGTCGCCGTTCGGCGACACCTCCCCCATGACGGGGGAGGCGCAATCTCCTTCCTTCCTCCCCTTCATGGGGGAGGGGGACCGGCGAAGCTGGTGGAGGGGGCTTCGCGATCCCCTTCTACAAAACGTCGCGTTCGGACGTTATGAGGGCGCGATCCTCACGGAGCCCTCATGTCCGACATCTTCAAGTTCGATCCCGAGGCCAAGACCGTCACCTTTTCGGGCGACGAGGGGCTGAAGGTGCTGTTCGACCTCTTGCTGCGGGCCAAGTTCGGCGACGGCTACGAAAAGCCCCTGCTGGTCAGCCCGTGGCTGGCGGCGCTGCTCAAGCGCCTGGACCGGGTGGTCAACGACGCCGAGCTGCGCTTTCCCGAAAAGATCGGCCAGCCGATCTTCGATACCGACGATCTGCTGGCGATGGGCGACGCGGTGATCGAGGAAGGCCACACCGTCGGCTGGTGGGCGATGAACGAGGCCGAGCGCCGCGAGTACCTGCGCGGCACCATCGCCGCCCCGCATCCGCTGACCGACCTCGAGGTCGAGTTCATCGAAAGCGACATCGACGCGGCGCTGGAGCAGGCAAGGCGCCTGGTCGCGGACGCCAGCCAGCCGCTGGCCCTGCCCGGACACGGCTGATCCCCCTATAGTGGCGGCATGGCCCACGCCCTGACCGCGCCCGCCGAGCTGTCGTTCCGCCGCTATGGCGAGGACGCGCCGCCGCACGCCCACGCCTTCGACCAGATCGTGCTGCCGCGCCGGGGCGTGCTGGAGATGGAGATCGACGGCCGGGGCGGGCGGGTCGATCCGGGCCGCGCGGCGGTCGTGCCGCCCGGGACGCGCCACGCCTTCGCCGCCAGCGGCGAGAACCTGTTCGTCGTGGCCGACATCGGCGGCGCGCTGATGAAGCCGTTCGAGCGGCTGCGCGAGCGACCTTTCGCGCCGGTCAGCGGCGCGGTGCGCGGGCTGCTCGAGTTCCTGGCCGGCGAGGCGCCGGGGGCGATCGACACCGGCGTCGCCAGCCTCTGGACGCCGCTGCTGCTGCGCGGTCTGTCGGCCGCGCCGCTCGCCGTCGATCCGCGGCTGGCGCGGGCCATGGCGCTGATCGAGACCCGCTTCGACCAGCCGCTGACCGTCCGTGAGCTGGCCGCCGAAGCCGGCATGAGCCAGAGCCGTTTCTTCGCCCGCTTCGCCGAGGCCTATGGCACGACGCCGCACGCCGCCCTGGTCGATGTTCGGCTGCGGTCGGCCCAGCGGCTGCTATCTGACACCCGCCTGTCGATCGCCGAGATCGCCGTCCGCACGGGACACGGCGATCAGAGCGGCCTGACCAAACGCATGAAGGCGGCGCTGGGCGTGACGCCGGCGGCTTGGCGGAGGGAGCGGTAGGAGCCTTGACCAAGCGTCCGGGAGCTTTCGCCAAGCCGGAGCGCTCGGCCGCTGCTAACCAGGCCCCATGACCCCCTCCCGCAACCTCCTGCTCGGCCTGCTGTGCGGCGTGATCGCCGGGGCGTTCTGGGGCGGGGTGTTCCTGGCGCCGAGGCTCCTCTCGGCGTTCACGCCGCTGCAGGCGACGGCGGGGCGGTATCTGGCCTATGGGCTGGCCGCGGCGGTGCTGCTGGCGCCCAGCTGGAAGGCTGTCATGGCCCGGATGGACGGCCGCGACTGGCGCGACCTCTTCCTGCTGAGCCTGCTGGGCAACCTGGTCTACTATGTCGGTCTGGCCGTCGCCGTGCAGAGCGCGGGCGTGGCCCTGGCCTCGCTGGTCATCGGCCTCCTGCCCGTCACCATCACCCTCGTGGGCGCGCGCCCGGGAGAGGGGACGCCGCTGCGGCGGCTGATCGCGCCGTCGGCCCTGATCGTCGCGGGCGGGGTCTGCATCAACCTGGACGCCTTCGCCGCCGCCGGACGCGCGGGGATGGGGCGGACTCTGGTCGGCCTCGCGGGCGCGCTGCTGGCGCTCGCCGTCTGGACCGCCTACGCCGTCTGGAACGCCCGTCGCCTGGCCGCCACGCCCAAGTTCAACAGCCACGAGTGGTCGCTGCTGACCGGCGTCGCCACGGGCCTGCTCTCGCTGGTCATCGTGGTCCCGGCCTTCGCGCTGGGCGGTGCGCCGCACGCGGCCAGCGCCTGGGGCCTGTTCTGGGGCGTCAGCTTCGCCGTCGCCATCGGCGCCTCGGTGATCGGCAACGGCCTGTGGAACGCGGCGAGCCGCCTCCTGCCGCTGTCGCTGTCGGGCCAGTTGATCGTGTTCGAGACAGTGTTCGCGCTGCTGTACGGCTTTCTGCACGAGGGGCGTTGGCCGCGCCCGCTGGAGAGCCTTGCGATCGTGCTGATGCTGGCCGGGGTGCTGTGGTCGGCGCGGCGGCATGCCCCCGGCGGACAAGCGTTGCATCAAGCCTAAATTCTCGTGTCATCCCGGAAGCCTCGCAGAGGCTATCCGGGACCCAGGGGTTGCAAGAGCGCTGTGCGCACCGCCCCTGGGTCCGGCTCTTCGCTACGCTTCGGCCGGGATGACACGGGTTTTGGTGGCCGTTCTTCCCAACCTAAACCCCACCTGAACGGCCGGTCCCGATCGGGTTCAGGGACAGGGGCCTACAACACCTATCAACAGAGATAGGAGACCCGCCATGAAGACCATCGGCAAGTTCACCAAGACCGCGATCGCCGTCACCGTCGCCGGCGCCCTGGTCGCCCCCGCCACCGCCGCCTTCGCCGGCGAGAAGACCGAGCGCGCCATCCTGGGCGCGGTGATCGGCGGCGTCGCCGGCGCGGCCCTGGGCGACGGCAAGGGGGACGCCGTGGCGATCGGCGCGGTCGCCGGCGCGGCCCTGGGCGCGACGACGGCCAAGGACAAGTACGACCGTCGCTACAGCAACGGCTACCGCTACAGCCCGCGCTACGACAACAACCGCTACTACAACGCCGGCTATCGCGGCGACCGCTACGCCTATGACCGCTACGACCGTCGCAACGACCGCTACGACTATCGTTACGACAACCGCTACGCCTACGGCTATCGCCGCTAACCGCTGAGCCTTCCTCGTCGGAGTCTCGATCCCTCCTCCCGCGAGCAAACTGCGCCGTCCCGGACCGGGGCGGCGCTTTTTCGTGCCGCCGCACCTAAACGTCGTTCCGTTGCGCGGGGCGGGTATCGCGGCGACGAAATCTGCTATAGCCCCCTCTGGAGGACGGAGCGGTCCGGACGCGGCGGCAAGCCGAGTCGCCGTTCCAGGGTTAGGGAGCGCGCTAAAGGCTCATGGCGGCATCTGGCATCGCCGTTCGAGGACCGCGAAGCCTGCTTCGGCAGATTCGCGAGGCCATGGCCGGGGGCGGCCCCGCCCAGGCCAAGCTCGACATGGTGGTGCGCACCATCGCCATCTCGATGGTGGCGGAAGTCTGCTCGATCTATCTGCGCCGCGCGTCCGGGGATCTCGAACTCTTCGCCACCGAGGGCCTGTCGCGCGACGCCGTCCACGTCACGCGCCTGAAGCCGGGCGAGGGCCTGGTCGGCGAGACCATGCGCCTGGGCCGGCCGCTGAACCTGTCCGACGCCGCCAGCCACCCGTCGTTCTCGTACCGCCCGGAAACCGGCGAAGATCCCTACCACGCCTTCCTGGCCGTGCCGCTGCTGCGCGGCGGCCGCGCGATCGGCGTGCTGGTCGTCCAGAACCGCACCGAGCGGGTCTATGACGACGAGGAGGTCGAGGACCTGCAGATCATCGCCATGGTGCTGGCCGAGATGGTCAGCTCCAGCGAACTCCTCGGCGCCGACGAGCTGAAGGACGTCGAGCTGGCGCCCCACCGGCCCGAGCGGCTGAAGGGGACGCGGTTCGCCGAAGGCCTGGCCTACGGCGTGGCGGTGCTGCACGAACAGCCGGTCGCGCCTGAGCAGCTGTTGTCCGACGACGCCCTGGCCGAGGAAGCGCGGCTCAAATACGCGATCGAGGCGCTGCAGACCCAGATCGACGAGATGCTGGAGGGCCAGCACGGCCTGGTCGGCGCCAGCTACGAGGTGCTCGAGACCTATCGCCTGTTCGCCCACGATCGCGGCTGGAACCGCAGCCTGGAAGAAGCCGTGCGCTCGGGCCTGACCGCCGAGGCCGCTGTCGAGCGCGTCCGCTCCGAGCACCGCGCGCGCCTGGGACAGGCCCGAGATCCCTATCTGCGCGAGCGGCTGCACGACCTGGAAGACCTGAACGACCGGCTGCTGCGCCACCTGTCGGGCGACGTCCACCACGTTCGGGTCCTGCCCGACGACGCCATCCTGATCGCCCGGAACCTGGGTCCCGCCGACCTGCTGGAATACGACCGCACCAAGCTGAAGGGCATCCTGCTGGAGGAAGGCAGCGCCGCCAGCCACGCCGGCATCGTGGCCCGGGCGCTCGATATCCCGTGCGTCGGGCGCCTCGCCGGCCTGCGTGACAGGGTCAGCGAGGGCGACCCCGTCGTCGTCGACGCCGAGACGCAGGAAGCCTGGCTGCGCCCGCGCCCCGACGTGGTCAAGGCGCTGAAGGTGCGGATGGAGGTCCGCGCCCAGCGCAAGGCCGAGTTCGCCCGCCTGCGCGACACCCCGCCGATCACCAAGGACGGCTCCAAGGTCACCCTGCTGATGAACGCGGGCCTGGCCGTCGACCTCGATATCCTCGGCGAGACCGGGGCCGAGGGCATCGGCCTGTTCCGCACCGAGTTCCAGTTCATGGTCGCCGAGGAGCTGCCGCGCCTGGAGGCCCAGACGGCGCTTTACGAGAAGGTGCTGGACGCGGCGAACGGCATGCCGGTGACCTTCCGCACGCTCGACCTCGGCGGCGACAAGCTCTTGCCGTACATGGAGCTGGAGCGCGAGGACAATCCGGCGCTCGGCTGGCGCGCGGTGCGCATGGGCCTGGACCGTCCGGCCCTGCTGCGGATGCAGATCCGCGCCCTGATCAAGGCGGCCAACGGCCGGCCGCTGCGGGTGATGTTCCCGCTGGTGGCCAATGTCGACGAGTTCCGCGCCGCGCGCAGCTTCGTCGACCAGGAGATCGCCTGGGCCCTGAAGCGCGGCCGTCCCTCGCCGTCGCGCCTGGACGTCGGGGCGATGATCGAGGCCCCGTCGCTGCTGTGGCATTTGGACGCGCTGCTGCCGATGACCGACTTCGTGTCGGTCGGCACCAACGACCTGATGCAGTACATGTTCGCCGCCGATCGGGGCAATCCGAAGGTGTCGGACCGCTATGATCCGCTGTCGCCGGCGGCCCTGCGGGCGCTGAAGACGATCCAGCAGGCCTGCGCCGATACGGGCACCCAGGTGTCGGTCTGCGGCGAGATGGCGGGGCGTCCGCTGGAGGCTTTCGCCCTTGTGGCGCTGGGTTTTGACCGTCTTTCGATGCCGCCGGCCGGCATCGGCCCGGTCAAGCAGATGGTCCTGTCGCTGGACCGCGAGGCGGCCCGCCGCAATGTCGAGGCCCTGCTGAAGGGCTCGGGCGGATCCCTGCGCGGCGAGATCGAGACCCTGGCGCGCAAGCTCTACGTGGCTGTGTAGAACGGCGTTATCCCGTTAGGGAAAGCGGCGCCGGTAAGTACATTGAATCCTGATACTTAGTTTGCTACCCACAAACACTCCTTAACGATTTCGTGCATGATGGAGTCGGCGGAAGCGTCCAGGCTTCGCCGTCGATCTGCATCACACGAATTCAGTTTCAGGCGGTTTTCGGGGGCGCTTGGTCAGTATGCCGCGAGACATGGGCGACGTGGAGCGTTTGCATCTCGACGAGGTCGAGATCGACCCGGCGACGTTCGCCGTCGCTGAGCCCGAGCCGGCCCCGCCGCCGCCGCCGGAACCCGCCGACATCGGCGCGGCCCTGAAGGCCGCCCGCGAGGCGCGAGGCCTTGGCCTGCGGGACGTCGCCGAGGCCACCCGGATCCGCCAGAGCTATATCGAGGCGCTCGAGGCCCTGCGGCTGGAAGAGCTGCCGTCGCGCCCGTTCACGATCGGCTATGTCCGCGCCTATGCGGCGATTCTCGGCATGGACGCCGACGCCGCCGTCGCCCGCTTCAAGGCCGACGCCCCCGATGACGGCGGCGAGCTGCGCGCCCCGGTCGGCGTGCGCCGCGAGCGCGACCCTCGCCTGGGCCTGATCCTGGCCGGCGGCGTGCTGGTGGTCGGCGCGATCTTCCTGTGGAACGTCGCCCAGCGGGCCATCGCCAAGGACGCCCCGCCGCCGCAGATCGCTCCGCCGGCCGCCTCGACTCAGGTCCAGGCCCACGCCAACAACAGCCAGGTCGCCCTCGGCGCGCCGCTGCCGGCGCCGGTCGAGTCGACCACGCCCGAGCCCTACAAGACCCCCGGCCTCGACGACGCCGCCGCCAATGGCGGCTCGGTCGACGCGGCCAAGGCCGCCGCCAAGGCCCGCGAGGAAGCCGCCGCCCGGGCCGGCGTCGTCGATCCCGCGCACCAGGTCCAGGTCGGCGCGCCGTTCAAGCCGCGCGGCGTGATGCTGGGCGCGGCGCAGGGCGAGGGCTCCGGCGTCGTCCTTCAGGCGCGCAAGGCCGGGACCCTGGTCGTGCGCGGCTTCGACGGCCAGGTCTATTTCGCCCGCGCCCTGGCGGCCGGCGACGCCTATCGCGCCCCCCGCACGCCGGGCCTGGTGGCGGACGTCTCCGACCCGATGGCGTTCGAGGTCTATTACGCCGGGGCCCTGGTCAGCCACCTGCCGTCGGCGTCCAGCGCGCTGAGCAAGCTGATCCCCGCGCCGAAGGTCGCTCCTGCGGCTCCGGCGGTGGCGCAGGCGGCGCCGGCGGTGCCGGTGGCTAAGCCTCAATAAGTCCCTTCTCCCCTTGCGGGAGAAGGTGGCCGCGAAGCGGACGGATGAGGGGTTGAACACCCCATCCGACGTCGCCGTTCGACCCCTCATCCGTCGCCTGCCGGCGACACCTTCTCCCGCAAGGGGAGAAGGAGGCGTTCAGGGCCTTCTATCCGCCCCCAACACCCTCTAAATTACCGCCATGTCCGCTGACCACACGTCCGTCCGTCCCTGGCGCCAGATCACGCGTCGTCCATCGCGCAAGATCCGCGTGGGCTCCATCGAGGTGGGCGGCGACGCGCCGATCTCGGTGCAGTCGATGACCAACACCCTGACCAGCGACGCCAAGGCGACGCTGGAGCAGATCCGCCAGCTGGAGGAGGCCGGCGCCGACATCGTCCGCGTCAGCTGCCCGGACGTCGAGAGCACCCAGGCGTTCAAGACCATCGCCCGCGAGGCCAAGGTCCCGCTCGTGGCCGACATCCACTTCCACTACAAGCGCGGCATCGAGGCCGCCGAGGCCGGCGCGGCCTGCCTGCGGATCAATCCAGGCAATATCGGTAGCCCCGACCGCGTGCGCGACGTCATTCAAGCCGCCCGCGACCACGGCTGCTCGATGCGGATCGGCGTCAACGCCGGCTCGCTGGAGCGCGAACTGCTCGAGAAGTACGGCGAGCCGTGCCCCGAGGCGATGGTCGAGAGCGCGCTCAACCACGCCCGCATCCTGCAGGACCACGACTTCCACGAGTTCAAGATCTCGGTGAAGGCGTCCGACCCGTTCCTGACCGTCGCGGCCTACTACCAGCTGGCCGAGGCCATCGACTGCCCGCTGCACCTGGGCGTGACCGAGGCCGGCGCCACGCGCACCGGCACGGTGAAGTCCTCGATCGGCATCGGCTCGATGCTGTGGGCCGGCATCGGCGACACCATCCGCGTGTCGCTGGCCGCCGACCCCGTCGAAGAGGTCAAGGTCGGGTTCGATATCCTCAAGTCGCTGGGCCTGCGCCACCGCGGCGTCAACATCATCGCCTGCCCGTCGTGCGCGCGGCAGGGCTTCAACGTCATCAAGACCGTCGAGACCCTGGAAGAGCGCCTGGCCCACATCGCCACGCCGATGTCGCTGTCGATCATCGGCTGCGTGGTCAACGGCCCGGGCGAGGCCCTGATGACCGACATCGGCTTCACCGGCGGCGGCGCTGGAGCGGGCATGGTCTACATGGCCGGCAAGCCCGACCATAAGCAGTCGAACGACGGCATGATCGACCACATCGTCGAGCTGGTCGAAAAGAAAGCCGCCGAGATCCAGGCCGCCAAGGCGGCCGGCGCCACCCTCGCGGCGGAATAAGGCGGCGGAATAAGAACGGGCGTCACGCGCTCGCGGCTTCTGGGAGAGCCCTCATGACCACCCTGATCCTCAGCGTCGTCGGCAGCGACCGGCCCGGCCTCACCCAGGCCCTGGCCAGCGCCGTGCTGTCGGCCGGCGGCAACTGGTTGGAGAGCCATCTCAGCCAACTGGGCGGTCTCTATGTCGGCTCGGTGCTGGTCGAACTGGAAGCCGGCCAGGAAGAGGCCCTGCGCGCCGCCGTTTCGGCGGTGGACGCCCACGGTCTGGAGGTGCGGATCGCCCCGACCGTGGCGGCGCCCGTCGCCACCGGCGAGCTGCTCCAGCTCGGCGTCGTCGGCCAGGACCGCCCGGGCATCGTCCACCAGGTCACTGGCGTGCTCAGCGACCTGGGCGCCAACATCGAGAGCTTCGGCTCGCGCCTCAGCATCGAACCACACCAGGGCGCGCCCCTGTTCCACCTCGACGCCCGCCTTCGCCTGCCGCCGGGCGTGAGCGCCGGCGCGGTTCAGGACGCCTTGGAGGCGATCTCCGGCGAGATCATGGTCGACATCGCGCTGAGCCCGGCGGGGTAGGGGGCGGCAGGTCCGGAAACGGAGCCGAGGTCAAGGCGAGCCTTCAACCCTCGTCGGACCCTGCGCAAAACCCCTCTCTCTTTGAGAGAGGGCGGGGCCCGTCCCGACGGAAGTCGGGATGGGAGGGTGAGAGGCTTCACCGCCCGGCGGAAAACCAGGATTCCTTTCGTTGAGCGCGCTCCCGGACCGGCTCAAGCTCCAGCCGTGGACCGGATCGCCACCGCCCGTCGCCTTCGCAGAGATCAGACCCTGGCCGAGAAGACGCTGTGGAGCCTTGTCCGCAATCGCCGCCTCGGCGGGTTTCGCTTCCTGCGCCAGCACCCGATCGACCGATACTTCGCCGACTTCGTCTGCGAGTCCGCGAGGGTGATCGTGGAACTGGACGGCCCCGCCCATGAGGGGCGCGAGGGTTATGATGGCCGCCGCACGCAGACCCTGGCGCTCATCGGCTATCTCGTCCAGCGCTTTAGGAACGAGCGGGTGCTGGCGGACCCCGGCGGAACGGCGGACGAGATCCTTTCGGTATTGCGTTTGGGCAGGCAGTAGCCTCTCACCCTCCCATCCCGACCGTCGTCGGGACGGGCCCCTCCCTCTCTCCAGTGAGGCCAGACATTTAGATCCGCAGTGACCGGGATGGGCCGGGACCAAACGGGATGATGTGGGACAACGCCTTGTGCTGCGGGGCTTTTGACGGGGGGAGCCCGGAAAAAATCGGCGCCATGGCTTGTCTCGTGAAAACGGCCCACGGGGCCGTCTAGGGCGGAATTAGACAGTCAGTTTCGCAGTTCCCGATATACGTTCCAAGAGCCTTCGAAGGGGCTGCTAGGGGGCTTCGCTGAAAC
>NZ_QFQZ01000104.1 GCF_003243465.1 Caulobacter segnis | reverse complement strand
TGGCGGACGACGTCGCCGATCCGGATCTCCTCCGGGCGGCGACCCAGGCGCAAACCGCCGTTTCGACCGCGCACGGCGGTGACGAACCCCGCGCGGCTGAGGTCCTGCACCACCTTCATCAGGTGGTTCTGCGAAATGGAGTATGCCCGAGAAATTTCGCCGATCGACACCAGCCGCTCGTCCTGGACGGTCAGCTGCAAAAGCACGCGAAGGGCGTAATCGGTGTACCGGGTCAGGCGCATTGCATCCGGCTTAGCAGCCTAGAGGCCAATCCGTCGAGCGCGGCGATTTGAAACATGCAGATAAAATACATTTAATCTTGCGTATCGATGTTCTCTCGTATAGATGCGCCGATTATGCATCTTTTGGAGGGGCTCCAATGACTCAGCTTAGCGAAAAGACGATCGCGGTCGTGAAGGCGACGGCTCCTGTCCTGGCCGTCCACGGCGAGGCGATCACCCGCGCGATGTATGCGCGCCTGTTCCAGGATCCGGCGATCGCCAGCCTGTTCAACCACGCCAACCAGGCGACCGGCGCGCAGCAGAAGGCCTTGGCGGGCGCTGTGCTCGCCTACGCCCAGAACATCGACAATCTCGGCGTGCTGGCCGGCGCGGTCGAGCGCATCGCCCAGAAGCACGTCGCCTACCACATCCTGCCTCAGCACTACGACGCCGTGGCCACGGCCCTGCTCGGCGCGCTGGTCGACGTGCTGGGCGAGGCCGCCAACGAGGACATCCTGGGAGCTTGGGGCGAAGCCTACTGGTTCCTGGCCGACATCCTGAAGGGGCGGGAAGCGTCGATCCGCGACGCCGCGGCCGAAGAGACCGGCGGCTGGATCGGCTGGCGGGCGTTTGTCGTCGAGAAGAAGATCCGCGAAAGCGACATCATCACCTCGTTCATCCTGCGTCCGCGGGACGGCGGTCCCGTCGTCGCCCACCGGCCGGGCCAGTACCTGACCTTCCAGTTCGACACGCCGACGGAGAAGGGCGTGAAGCGGAACTATTCGATCTCGGCCGCGCCGAACGGCGAGAGCTACCGCATCTCGGTCAAGCGCGAGGCCGATGGCTTCGGCTCGGTGTTCCTGCATGACGTCGTGGCGGAGGGCGACATCGTCGAGGCGACGCCGCCGGCCGGCGACTTCCACCTGGCGGCGACGGATCGTCCGGTGGTGCTGCTCAGCGGCGGCGTTGGCCTGACGCCGATGGTCGCCATGCTGGAGGCGATCGCCAAGGACCATCCGGAGCTTGAGGCGCATTTCGTGCACGGCGCGCTCAACAGCCGGGTTCACGCGATGGCCGATAATGTCCGCAAGCTGGCCGACAAGCATGGTCGCACGCGCGTGGCCACCTTCTACAGCGCGCCCCTGCCCAGCGACGCCGTGGGCGTGACCCACGATGTGGAAGGCCTGATCGATGTGGCGTGGCTGAAGGCCAACACGCCGTTCGACGCCGCCGACTTCTATCTGTGCGGTCCGCGCCCCTTCCTGCGGGCTTTGGTGAGCGGCCTGGCCGCGGCCGGCGTCTCGCCCGACCGCATCAAGTACGAGTTCTTCGGTCCCACCGACGAACTTCTGGCGGCCTAGCGACTACCGCCAGCCGAACCCGACGCCGCGCACGGCCGGACAGGCGGCCAGGCGCGACGCCAGGGCTTCGGCGCGGGCGTCGCCCTGGTCGTCGATCTCGAGCCGAATGGCCATGTGCTGGCCCTCGGGAACGGCGGACAGGGCGCGCAGCCGCGCCTGCTGGACCGAGGCCACGCCCAGGACGCGGATCAGTGCGTCGGGCGTGTCCTCGGCGGTGACGAGGAAGAGGCGGCGTTTGTCGTCTTCCCGTTTCGAAAGACCTACGCGCACGGACGGACCCACTGGTGCTCGACCGAGGCCGAGCTCACGCCGGGCCAGGCGGCGAGGTCGCGGGCAAGCAGCCGCGCGGCCTGGTCGCCCAGATGGCGGACGCGCAGCGAGGCTTCGACGATCTGGCCGACGGGCTTCAGGGTCAGGCCGCACAGTTCGGCGCCGCTGTCGGCCAGCCCTTGGCGAACGGCGTCGAGCGCGCTGGGCGCGTCCTGCGCGGCCAGCAGCAACTGGTGCACGGTGACGCCGTCGGCGTCGCTGTGGAAGGCGGGTGGAGAGGGCAGGTAGCTCATTGGAGTGGTCCTTGGATCTGAGAGACTTGGAGGACCGAGGAACCGCGCAACAAAAAAGCCCCGCTCGGGTGAGCGGGGCTTTTTTGGAGATCTTGCGATCCTTCGGCTTTGGTTTTGGTAGGTCGTTCCCTACCGCTGCTTGCGCCGATTTTGCCCCGTTCGAACTCGCACGGTTTTAATCTGGTTAATCATGTTCCACATCGACACCGCGCACGACATCGCGGCCACGGCGGCGAGGCCGGTGGTCACGAAAGCGGCGAAGGCGAAGGTCGATTGCATGTGGAGCGATGAGTCCAGTGAGCGCTTGTTACAGGTAGCGTGACATTCGCCACCGCGCAAGGGCCTGCCCGAACCAGGGACCTTCGGTCGCGGGGGAGGGCGGGTTTTGCCTGCGGCGAGGCTTGGCGCCTGGAAAGTCAGCAGATCGAAATCCTTCTCCCCTTGCGGGAGAAGGTGGCGCGCAGCGCCGGATGAGGGGTTGATCACCCTATCCAACGAAAAAGGGGCCGCCTGAGAGACCCCTCATCCGTCAGCCTACGGCTGCCACCTTCTCCCGCAGGGGAGAAGGAGATTACGACCTCAGCTTCCCGCCGGCCTTCTCGGCCGCCGCCACGACCTTGGCCGACAGGGCCTCGATCTCGGCGTCGGTGAGGGTGGCGTCGCGGGGCTGGACCACGATCTCGATCGCGACCGACTTGAAGCCTTCCGGCACGCCGGGGCCCTCATAGACGTCGAACACGCGCGCGGCGGTGATCAGCGCCTTGTCGGCGCCGGCGGCGGCCTTGACGAGATCGCCGGCGGCCTTGGCCTTCTCGACCAGGAAGGCGAAGTCGCGGGTGAGCGGCATCAGGGCCGAGGGCGAGAAGGCCGGCCGCGTCTTGACCGACTTCTTTTTCGGCTCGGGGATCGCCTCCAGGGTGATCTCGAAGCCGTAGACCGGGCCGGGCACGTCCAAGGTCTTGAGCACCGCCGGGTGGATCTCGCCGAACTCGGCCATGACCGCCTTGGGGCCCAGCTGCAGGCGCGCCGAGCGGCCCGGGTGCCACCAGGACGAGGCCGAGCCTTGCGCGGTCTGCAGCGAGCCGACGGGCGCGCCCAGCTCCTCCAGCAGGGCCAGCAGGTCGGCCTTGATCGTGAAGACATCGCCTTGCGCCGCCTTGTCCCAGCCGCGCGGGGCCTTCGGAACCAGGATCGCCGAGACGACGGTGCGCTGGTCGGCCGGCTTGTCGCCGTGGAAGGTCGGGCCGATCTCGAACAGGGCCGCGTCCGGGAAGCCCTGGCGGGCGTTGCGGCCGGCGGCCTCGATCAGGTTGGGCAGCAGCGACGGGCGCATGCAGTCCAGCTCGGAGGCGATCGGATTGGCCAGCACCAGCTCGGCCTGGCCGCCGCCGAACAACTCGGCGGTCTTGCGGCTGGTGAAGCTGTAGGTCACGGCCTCGGCGTAGCCGGCGGCGGCGAGCGCCCGGCGGGCCGTGCGGGCGCGGGCCTGCTTGGCGGTCAGGACGCCGCCCACGGCGCGCGGAACTTCCGGCAGCGGCGTCGAGGGCAGGGCGCCGTAACCGGCGATGCGGGCGATTTCCTCGACGAGGTCGGCCTTGCCTTCCACGTCGCGGCGGAAGGTCGGCGGGGTGACGGTCCAGGGCGAGCCGTCCTTCACGTCGAAGCCCAGGGCGACCAGGATCTGGCGCGCGCGGTCGGCCGAGACCGACAGGCCTGACAGCTGCTCGACATAGACCGGATCGAAGGCGAAGCCCTTCGGCGCGGCCGGGGCCTCGCCGGCGACGAAGATCTGCGAAGGCTCGCCGCCGCAGAGTTCGAGGATCAGCTTGGTGGCCAGGTGCAGGCCCGGCTCGACCGAGCCGGTGTCGACCGTGCGGGCGAAGCGGTACTGGGCGTCGCTGTTGATGCCGGTGGCGCGGCCGGTCTGGGCGATGCGGATCGGCTCGAACCAGGCGCTCTCGACAAAGACTTCGACCGTCTCGTCCGAGCAGCCGGTGCTCTCGCCGCCCATGACGCCGCCCAGGCCGATCGGGCGATTGCCCTCGGCGTCGGCGATCACGCACATTTCGGGCGTGATGTCGTAGGTCTTGCCATCCAGGGCGATCAGTTGCTCGTCGTGATGCTCGGCGGGCGAGGGCTGGTCGCCGGGGGTGACCTCGGCCTTGCCGCGGCCCAGGCGGGCCTCGATCGTCGCGCCGACCAGCTTGGCCGCGTCATAGACGTGCAGCGGCCGGGCGCGGTCGTAGGAGATCAGGTTGGTGACGTCCACGAGGGCGTTGATCGGACGCAGGCCGATGGCGGTCAGCCGGTCCTGCAGCCACTTGGGCGAGGGGCCGTTCTTGACGCCCTTGATCAGGCGCCCGGCGAACACCGGGCAGGCCTCGCCGTCGACCTTGACGGTGATCGGGCAGGGGAAGGTCCCGGCGACCGGCGCGATCGACAGATCCTTCAGTGTGCCGACGCCCGCGGCGGCCAGGTCGCGGGCGATGCCGGCGACGCCCAGCCAGTCGGGGCGGTTGGGAGTGACCTCGAAGTCGATGACGGCTTCCAGGCCGAGCGCGTCGACGGCCGGCGTGCCGACCGCGAGGCTGTCGGGCAGCTCCATGATGCCGTCGCTCTCGGTGGCGTATTCCAGCTCGGCGGCCGAGCAGAGCATGCCGTTCGAGACGACGCCGCGCACCGGCTTCTCGACCAGGGTCACGCCCAGGCCCGGCACATAGGCGCCGATCGGAGCGTAGATGGTGGTCAGGCCCGCGCGGGCGTTCGGCGCGCCGCAGACGATCTCCTTGCGGCCGTCGACGGTGTCGACCTGGCAGACCTGCAGGCGGTCGGCGTTCGGGTGGCGCGCGGCCTCGACGATCTTGCAGACCGTGAAGGGCTTCAGCTTGGTGGCCGGATCGGCGACGTGCTCGACCTCGAGCCCGGCCATGGTCATGGCCGCGACGATCTCGGGGACGGTGGCGGTGGTCTCAAGGTGATCCTTGAGCCAGGACAGGGTGAATTTCATTTTCGTTCTCCAAGCCCATCCCCCTTGCGGGGAGGGGTTGGGGTGGGTGTGTTTGCTCGGAGGCGGCGGTGTCTCACCCCCACCCCCGGCCCCTCCCCGCAAGGAGGAGGGGAGGGTTCTTGTCTAGCTCAGGCCGCTGGCCGGGTTCGGCGCGGCGAACGCGCTGAAGCCGTAGTGCGACAGCCAGCGGACGTCCGACGACCACATGTCGCGCAGGTCCGGCATGCCGTATTTCAGCATGCCCAGGCGATCGACGCCCATGCCGAAGGCGAAGCCCTGATACTCGTCCGGATCGATGCCGCAGGCGCGCAGGACGTTCGGGTGAACCATCCCGCAGCCCAGGATCTCGAGCCAGCTCGTGCCCTGGCCGATCTTGATCTCGCCGCCCGAGCGGTCGCACTGGACGTCCATCTCGGCCGACGGCTCGGTGAACGGGAAGTGGTGCGGGCGGAACTGGGTCGTGACCGCGTCGGTCTCGAAGAACCGCGCCAGGAAGGTCTCCAGGGTCCACTTCAGGTGGCCCATGTGGACGCCCTTGTCGATCACGAGCCCTTCCACCTGGTGGAACACCGGCGTGTGGGTGGCGTCATTGTCCACGCGATAGGTGCGGCCCGGTGCGATGATCCGGATCGGCGGCTTCTGCGAGACCATGGTCCTGACTTGGACCGGGCTGGTGTGGGTGCGCAGCAGCATGCGCTCGCCCGACTCCTTCGTGTTGAAGAAGAAGGTGTCGTGCATCTCGCGGGCCGGGTGCTTCTCGGGGAAGTTCAGGGCCGTGAAGTTGTGGAAGTCGTCCTCGATGTCCGGACCTTCGGCGACCGCGAAACCCATCTCGGCGAAGACCGCGACGATCTCGTCCATGGTCTGCATGGTCGGGTGGACGCTGCCCTTGCGGCGGTAGGGCGCGGGCAGCGACAGGTCCAGCGTCTCGCTGGCCAGGCGCGCGTCCAGCTCGGCGGCCTCCAGGGCGGCCTTCTTGACGGCGATGGCCTCGGTGACCTTGTCGCGCAGGGCGTTGATCGCCGCGCCCTGGGTCTTGCGCTCCTCGGGGCTCATCGCGCCCAGGGTTTTCAGGAGGCCCGAGATCGAGCCGGTCTTGCCGACGGCCGCCACGCGGACAGCGTCGAGCGTCGAAAGATCGCCAGCGGCGGCCACCTGGGCCAGCACGTCGGCTTCGAGGGTGTTGAGATCGGTCATGACGGGCATCCGTCTAGGCGGTTTTGGGCTCCGCCGAAACCCTCTCCCCTTGCGGGAGAGGGCAGGCGGGCGAAGCCCGACGGGTGAGGGGTCTCTCAAAACTGTCCGGAAGGGCTTTTCAACCCCTCATCCGGCCCTTCGGGCCACCTTCTCCCACAAGGGGAGAAGGGTTTCGGACAGCAAAAAGCCCTCTGGCTCGCGCCAGAGGGCTTTGCAAGATCGGTCAGGTCGAAACCCGAAAAGACCTTAGGCCAGGGCGGCGCGAACCTTGTCGGCGATGGCCTTGAACGCAACCGGATCGGCGCCGGCGATGTCGGCGAGGACCTTACGGTCGATCACGATACCCGCCACGTCCAGGCCGTGGATAAATTGCGAGTAGGTGAAGCCTTCCAGACGGGCGCCAGCGTTGATGCGCTGGATCCACAGCGAACGGAAGGCGCGCTTGCGCACCTTGCGGTCGCGGTAGGCGTACTGGCCGGCCTTGTCGACCGCGGCCTTCGCCGTACGGATGGTGTTCTTGCGGCGCCCGTAGAAGCCCTTGGCTTGCTCGAGAACCTTCTTGTGCTTGGCGTGGGCGACGACGCCCCGTTTAACGCGAGCCATGTGTCAGCGCTCCTCTTACAGGCCGTAGGGCAGGTAGGTCTTGATGATCTTGGCGTCAGCCTCGGTCATGACCTTCGTGCCGCGCTGCTGGCGGATGTACTTGCCATTGTGACCGATCAGGCGGTGGCGCTTTCCGGCGACGCCGGCCTTCAGCTTGCCCGTGGCGGTCAGTTTGAAGCGCTTTTTGGCGCCCGACTTCGTCTTCAACTTCGGCATTTCGCGTCGGAGCTTTCGCCCCGTCCTCTGGAAGCATGACGAACCGCCATGGCATGCCAATGGCCAGGCGGTTCCGGAAAGGCGGCGTTGCTACAGGAAAGACTCGGCTCTGGCAAGCATTTAGGCGGCGGCCTTGGTGCGTCGGACGATCGTCAGCGCCAGGGCGACGGCGGGAATCATCAGCGCCGCGCCGAACCAGTAGGGACCTCCCGTCGCAAGCCCGAACAGCGGACCGGCCAGCAGCGGCCCCACGATCCGGGCCAGAGACCCCGCCGCCATGTTCAAGCCCAGCATCTGGCCCTGGCGATCCGGCGGGCTGGCGCGGGAGATCAGGGCGGCGACGCACGGGAACACCAGGGACTGGCCGAAGGCGGTGAGGCCCACCGCGACGGTGGCCAGGCTGGCGTGCGGCGCGAAGGGGGTCGCGAACAGGCTGAAGGTGATGATGGCCAGCCCGGCCGTCAGCACCCGCGACTCGCCGAAGCGGCGGGCGAGGCGGCCGGTCAGCACGCCCTGGCCGAGCGAGGCGATCACCCCGATCACGGCGAAGCACAGCCCCACCTCGCGCGGTCCCCAGGCGAAGCGGACGTTGGCCCAGAGGCCGAAGATCGACTCCATGCCCGCGAACGCGCCGGTGGAGACGAGCGTGACCAGAAGCACGCGCGACAGGATCGGGTGCGACCAGGCCGCGCTCATCGCCTCGCGACGGCCAGGCTGGGGCGCGCCCGGCGCCGAGGGCGCCCGGCTCTCCGCGACGAACAGGAAGATGCCCAGGGCGGCGAGCGCGGCCATGCCGGCGGCGAAGAACAGCGGGATCTGGAAGCCCAGCTGGCCAGCGTTGGGATGGGCCAGCACGCCGCCGATGAACGGCCCTAGCACGAAGCCCGCGCCGAAGGCCGACCCCAGCAGGCCCAGGCGCGCCGCGCGCTTCTCGGACGGGGTGACGTCGGCCATGTAGCCCTGAATCGTCGAGATATTGCCGCCGCCGAAGCCCCCGACCAGGCGCACGACCATGGCGATCCAGATGTTCGGCGCGAAGGCCAGTCCGACATAGGCCAGGGTGTTGGCCAGGATCGTGACGATCAGCACCGGCCGCCGTCCGATCCGGTCCGACAGCCGGCCCCAGAACGGCTCGCCGAAGAACTGTCCCAGGCTGTAGGCGGCGAACATGGTCGTCACCTGCCACGGCGCGGCGTTCATCGCCTTGGCGTAAAAGGGCAGCAGCGGAATGACCACGCCAAAGCCCACCAGATTGACGAACACGACCAGGAGCAGGACGGCCAGGGCGCGGGGGCTGTGAGCGGTATCGGACATCGCGGCGGGGTTTAACGCCGAACGTCCGGCTTGGCGACCGCCGTTCTGGTCACTCCGGCGGGTTGTGCTTTTCGAGGAAGGCGACAGTCTCGGTCAGCATCTGCAAGCGTGTGGCGCCGCTGGACAGCCAGTGGTCCTCGTCCTTCAGGGTCACCAGCTCGACGGGCTTTCCGGCCTTTCGCAACGCCTCGGCCATGATCTGGC
The DNA here is from genome assembly GCF_003243465.1 of Caulobacter segnis. Taxonomy (GTDB): domain Bacteria; phylum Pseudomonadota; class Alphaproteobacteria; order Caulobacterales; family Caulobacteraceae; genus Caulobacter; species Caulobacter segnis_A. Next base: position 3,924 of record NZ_QFQZ01000104.1, on the reverse strand, counting down.
TCTGCGCGATGGGCACGACGGTGTCCTGTTCGCCGTGGACCAGCAGGATCGGGATGCCGGCCTTGGCCGCCTGGGTCACAGGGGAGATCGCGTCGAGGTCCGGCTGCTTTTCGCCGCCCAGCCCCATGAACCTCAGCCAGTAGCGAGGCGAGGTGACGGCCTTTAGATCGCGGACGTCCGGATCGGCGCGCAGCAGCCGGTCGAGTTTGACGGGGCCCGCGCCCTCGACGGAGCAGGGATCCGTGGAGCCAAACTGGACTTGGCAGGAACGCCCAGGGCGGACGATCGCCTGTTCGATCCGCTTCAAGTCCGACGGCCCCGCCACCGAAACCGCGCAGCGATAGACGCCCGTCTCCAAAGTCGCGCCCGCCAAGGCGGCGTAGCCGCCATAGGATGCGCCGACGATGCAGACGCGCTTGGGATCGATCACGCCTTGACTGGCGAGGGCGCGGACGCCGTCCGACAGGTCCGTCTGCATCTTGCGGCCCCACTGGTCAAAGCCCGCGCGGATGAAGTCCAGGCCATAGCCATCCGAGCCGCGGAAGTTCGGGCGCAGCACGGCGTAGCCGCGGGACGCCAGGGCCTGGCTCCACCAGTCGAAGCCTGGCGTGTCGCGGCCCTCGGGGCCCCCATGCGGCAGCACGATCAACGGCAGGTTCTTCGGTTCGCGCTCCTTGGGAAGCGTCAGATAGGCGTTGATCCTCAGGCCGTCCGCCGCGTCGTAGCGGATGGTCCGCACCGGTGAAATCTCGGTGGGGCCAAGGCCCTTGTGGACGGGACCGAGCGGCAAGGCGTGACGCGTCGCCAGGTCGACGAAGTAGAAGTTCAGGCCCTGCGTCGGCGAGTCGACGCGCACCACCAGGCGTCGGCGATCGTTTGACCAGGACTGCAGGGTGACCCGATCCTCCTTGAACGGCTTGGTGACGGCCAGCCAGGCGCGCTGATCCTCGGCGTCGAAGAAGCGATAGACGAGATCTTCGCCCTCGTGCCCATAACCGCCCAGCAGCCTCTGGCTGACGGGATCATAAAGCAGGCCGCCGTAGACCATGTCGTCGGGCAGGATTTCCGGCGGCGCGTTCGGGCGATACTCCGTCAGAACCTGCTGATCTCCCCGGCGCCACACAAGGGCGGACTGGCCGTCGCGTCCCAATCCAGCGACGCCATAGGAGCCCATGGGGGCGCTGGCCTTTTCGACGGTCTTCCAATTGGAGCCGACCTTCATCAAAAGGCTCCATTGGCCTGACCGCCGATCATAGACACTTTGGGCGAAGGGCTCGCCTTTCGCATCCACCAGCCACGCGTCGGCGTCGTAGCGCACGCCGTGGTCCAGCATGCGGGTGGCGCGCGTACGAAGGTTTATGCTGAACAGGGTGTCGGCGCCGACGCCGCGCAGGAAGTGTACGCCTTCCAGGAACACGACAGGGTCGCCCTTGATCATGCGCACCTGCGGCGGGCCGACCACGATGTTCATGGCCTGGGGGCGGTCTTCGATCAGGGCGCGCTGGCGGTTCGCCCTGAGGTCGAAGTCGCTCAGCGTGAAGTATTCTCTCGCCGGACCCTTGAAGCCCGCGCCCGAGGTAGCCATCGACGACAGCATCAGCACATGGTCTTCGCCGGCCCAGGTCACGCTGCGAAGCTTGTGGGTTCCCACCATCACGCCGGCTATCCCGCCGCCCAGCGTCTTTCGCACGGTCAGATAACGATTGTCGCCGTCGGTGGTGATCACGGCCAACTTCGAGCCGTCCGGCGAGATCTGAACGTCCTCCACCATCGGAAGCGCGCCGTACAGACGAAGGTCTGGCTTGGGCGATGCGTTCGCTCCGGCGCCGACAAGCAGCAGGAGCGAACAGAGCGCGAGCAGAGGCATACGCATGAACATTCTCCTCACCCGTACCGGAACTCTACCCTAGGGGGAGTACTTGTCCATCGCTGTTACAGGCCGCTGGCTGCCTTACGGATCGGGCGGGTTGTGCTTTTCGACGAAGGCCACGGTCTCGGTCAGCATCTTCAGACGTGTGGCGCCGCGCGACAGCCAATGGTCCTCGCTCTCCAGGGTGACGAAGGCCACGGGCTTTCCGGCCTTCTTCAGGGCGTCGGCCATGGCCTGGCTCTGGTCGTAGCGCACGACCGTGTCGTCCTTGCCATGGATCAGCAGCACGGGGATCTCGACCTTGTCGGCGAGCCGGGCGGGCGAAAGGGCGGCCAGATCGGGATCCTTGATCCCCTCCGCCCCCATGAAGCGAAGCCAGTAGCGTTGGGCGGCGGACATCTCGCCGTTATGCGCCTCGCGCACCGAGAGCAGCATCTTCTTGAGGTCGGAGGGACCGGCGACCGAGACGGCGCAGCGATAGACGCCGCGGTCGAGGGTGGCGCCGGCCAGCGCGGCGTAGCCGCCGTAGGAGGCGCCGACGATGCAGACGCGCTTGGGATCGATGATCCCTTGCTTGGCCAGGTCCCGAACGCCGTCGGAGAGGTCGGTCTGCATCTTCTTGCCCCACTCGCCGAACCCCGCCTTGACGAAGTCCCAGCCGAAACCTTCCGAGCCGCGGAAGTTCGGCTGCAGCACCGCGTAGCCGCGCGAGGCCAGGGCCTGGCTCCACCAGTCGAAGCCGGGCGTGTCGCGTCCTTCCGGTCCGCCATGCGGCAGCACGATCAGCGGCAGGTTCTTAGGATCGCGCCCCTTGGGCAGGGTCAGGTAGCCGGTGATCTCGAGACCGTCGGCGGCCTTGTACTTGATCGACCGGACGGGCGAGACCGCTTCGGCGCCAAGGTCCCTGTAGACGACGCCGAGCCAGGAAGCCTTCTTTGTGTCCAGGTCGATCAGCGCATAGGCGGGACCGTCCACGGCGGAGTCCACCAGGACGACCACGCGTCGCCGGTTCTTCGACCAGGATTCCAAGCTGACTCGGTCGCCCTCGAAGGCCTTGGTCACCGAATTCCAGGCTTTCTGGCTGGTAGGATCAAAGAAGGTGTAGACGAGGTCATCGCCCTTCAGCGTATAGCCGCCAAGTAGGCTCAGGTTATCGGGATCGTGGAGAAGGCCGGTGAGGTCGAGATCGCCGGGCAGATCTTCGTAGTCGTCAGGTCCTCGGTACTCTCTGAGGATGCTGTTGTTCTTGTCGTCGGTGCGCCAAACCAGCACCGACTTACCGTCGCGGCCAAATCCCGAGAGGCCGTAGGAGCCCATGGGTGAGTCCGCCTCGTCGATCGTCTTCCAGGTGGAGGCGATCTTCATCCGCAGGCTCCAGCGGCCTTTTTTGCCGTCGTAAAGCGACTGTGCGACCGGCTCGCCTGCGGCATCGACCAGCCAGCCATCAGCGTTCATTCGCGCGCCGCCATCCAGCATACGCGTGGCGCCATCCTTGAGATTGATCCGGAAGAGCGTATCGACGCCTTGGTTCTCCATGAAGTGGACGCCTTCCACGAACGCGATCGCTTGGCCGTCGATCACCCGGATCATGGGCCAGTCGAGGACCACGTTCATCGAGTTCTCCTGCGACCGCAGCAGCAAGGTCTGCTTGCGCGTGAGCAGGTTGAAATCCACGGCCATCAGGTACTCGCGCGCCGGGCCTTCCAGGCCGTGGACGTCCGCCGTCTGCGAGGAGAGCATGACCACATGATCTTCGCCGGCCCACAGAACGCCGCGAAGCTTGGCCTTGGACGCTCTTACGCCGCCCAGCATCTCGCCGTCCAATTTACGGACAGCTAGAACGCGTTCTTCTCCGTCGGTCAGGATCAGCGCCAGTTTCGAGCCATCGGGCGAGATCGTTACGCCTTCAAAGTGGGGCAGTCTCCCGTAAAGCGCCAAATCTGGCTTCTCCGCGCCGAGCGCTGCGCTAGACCATAGAGCAAAGCAGGCCGCGCTTGCGGCCAGTGACAACTTGATCAAGATGAACTCCCCCAACCCCATCGCAATCTACCATG
>NZ_QFQZ01000103.1 GCF_003243465.1 Caulobacter segnis | reverse complement strand
CGGTGGCGGCCAGCTCCTCGACGAACTTGGCGTAATAGGCGTTGGTGATCGCCTGCATGTCCTGCTCGCCAGGCCCCGACAGGGTGTAGCTGACCTTGGACTGCGACAGGCCCGAGCCGGTCGAGGCGGCCGAGGAGTTCATCACGAACTCGACCTGGAACGACGCGATGACCACCTGCTTGAGGCCCTTCACCCCGCCCTTTTCGTTCTGCCAGATCAAGCCCGATCCGACCTTGGACAGATCGTCGCCGGCCGCGAACTCGATCGGGTCCTGGGCCGTGGCTGTCTTGGGACCATTGTAGAACAGCGGCTTGCGGTCAGCGGCGTGGGCCGGCGCGACGGCTAGGCCCAGGGCGCCGATCACGGCGGCGAGCACCAGGAGGCGGACGAACTTGGCGGCGTTTGACGACGACATGGTGGTGTGATCCCTATCCGGCGCGACGGGCGCGGTTCGGGCGGGATATCGGCGGTCGCCAGGTTCCCATTGGAAAAATCGGACATCACGTGGCGACGCGAAACCTTCAGCGCAACTTGGCGTGCAGCCCCTGGTAAGCCGCGCCCAGCGCGGCCAGCCGCTCGCGCGCCGCCGGCCCCAGCATTGCGTGTGGCAGGGCGAAGTAGCGCGACGGCGACATGCCCATAAATTGCTTGAAGTCACGGACGAAGTGCGACTGGTCGAAATAGCCTTCGTCGATCAGCGGACCCAGCGGCGTGTCGGGCCGCTCGCGCAGAGTCTGCAGCGTGCGCAGGAAGCGCTGACGACGGATCAGCAGCTTAGGTGTGAAGCCGAACATTCGCAGCGACAGGCGCGTCAAATGGCGCGTCGAGATCTCCAGCGCGCTCGCCATCGCCTCGACGGTGTCCAGCGTCAGCAGCTGTTCATGGGCCTTGACCAGCAGAGGCTCTAGCGCCGGACCGCTGGCGTCCAGTTCTGTGTACAGCGCGTCCAGCAGGTCGGCCTGGGAGCGGTCGTCGGGCGCCTGGCGCAAGGCTATGAGCGTCTCGCTGGCGCGCGAGCCCAGAACGGCGTCCAGCGGCGCGACCTTGTCGGCGAGATCGCTCGCCGCCACGCCCACGAAGCGCGCCCAGCCCAGAGGCAGGAGGCCCACGCCCAGCACCGTCCCGGCGCGACCGCGCACGATCCCGGCCTGGCTGGTCGGACCGAACATGGCGGCGGTCGGGGCCGGGTCGTACTCGACGCCACCGATGCGGGTCGACCAGTTGCCGGCCAGGGTGAAGCGGATATTGGCCCACTCGGGATGCAGCAGGTCCTCGACCTGGCCGCAGGGCTCGGGGACTTCGACCCAGTAGTAGGCGGTGATGAAGCGACGAAGGGGCGCAGCGGGCAATAGGAATCGAACAGAAGGGTACTGCATGCGCCAGAGATGATCCGAGGCCATCCGCTCACACAAGAGGCCCAAGGCCAACAGCACGGGAAACCGCGACCTCGCCGGTCAATAGGCGATCTGAAGGTCGAGTTCCTGTAAGTGTGCCGATGTCTGAAACTGGCGCACTGTCGCATTCGATTGAACCAGGCTCAGCGGAATAGTGGCTAGGCGCCATGAACGCCTTGGATGGTGGCGACCTGGATTACCTTTTCCAGGTCGCCACGTTTCAGAACATCGATCGGCCATTCATTGCCCAAAAGGTCATTCTCGTTGACCAAGAAGTTCAATACCGACCAAGGGCTCCCAAACCCAAGCGCCGCTTGAACATCAGCTAAGCCAAAGACGACATGACCGTCGCCGTGAAACTGCGCAGCGGGAAAATGCCGATGCCCCCCCTGGTGCCCCTCACGGCCAAAAGCGAGCCATCGGCGACGAGGGCATCGATCTCCCGACTGGAATTGCGCGGCCGATCGCCTCCGAGCAAGTGCGGCGGTTAAGAGTCTTGCTTCCCTTCGCAGCAGTCGTGTTCCAGGCCCGAGCGGCGCTAGGACGCGGCAGGTCATCCCGAAGCGGGGTGTAGCCCCTCAACCGAAAGAGTGCTCAGAGCCGAGCCCCCCTTAGGGGCGCTCGGTAGAAGAGAGGCGGTTGACATGCCGTGCGGCGACGACGGGCGATCCGCTGCGTGTCGGAAGCCTCCGCGCATCGCCCGTCTTACGCGTGACCAATTGTGCGGCGATCGGCACCCGGCTGATCTGGCGGCGGGTGACCAATCGGTTGGCGTTATGCAGCCGTGCTGGCGCACCCGCCTTAACTTCACGACCATGCGCTGGAGGATGCGTTCTGGTTAGGGGGCGTGCGGCGTCGCGCGCTCTCTCGCGCGTGGGGTGGGCATGGCGATCTCCGGGTTCTTTTTTTGTTCTCACGCCGGAGCGAGGAAGAGTCAACGGCGTGTGTCCCCAAAAACCGACGACGCGACGTCGCAGCCGCGTCAGGCCCGGTCGGAGAACCGCTCGAAGGCGGTGATGCGCTTGGTCGCCAGATGGACTTCGCCGCGATAGATCTCGGCCTGCAGGAAGGCGAGCTCGGCGTCCTTGTCGGCCTCGTCGATATCGATCCACCAGGCGCGCGGGCTGGGGCCCGGATCACAAGTCAAAGGGCGAATTCTCGGCCCATATCCGCACAGAGGCCTTACGAGCCGTCGTCAGGAGCGCCTGGAACGCCGAGCCGTCGGTGGCGCCAAGGGGCGAGGCCAGGATCTCCAGGGTCGCCAGGCAACCGTGGTGGGCGCGATGGCCGTCGTGGTAGAAGCCGTAGGCGGAGGCGAGGAAAGCGAGCTTGCCGCTCTCATGGCCATGGGCCTTCCAGTCGATCTGGGTGTAGGAGCAGGCCCAGGGCTTCTGCGCGAAAGCCGGACAGAAGGCTTCGGCGAAGCGTCGGTCGAAGCCAGCGTTATGGGCGATGATCAGCGCCGCGCCGTCGATGAAGGCCGCGACCTCGGCAGGATCGACGACGTGGCCCGCGACCATGGCGTCGGTCAGGCCGGTGAGCCTGGTGATCTCCGGCGGGATCGGCCCCGATGGCTGGCGAAGCCGCGAGAAGGGCTCGCCGACCGCCACGATCCGCCCGCCCGCGTCATAGGTGAACGGCACGAGACCAAACTCGATGATCTCGTCCTTGCCGGGATCAAGGCCGGTGGTCTCGAGATCAAGGACGATCCCCTGCCGCGTCTGACTAACGACCTCCCCGGCTACGAGGCGCGGAGCGTCCAGGCGGCGCAACACGCGGTAGCGCCCGCTGGCCTCGAGCGCCGCGGCCATGGCCTCCAGGTCCTGGTCGGGCGGGGTATGGCGATCTGCGAGGGAGCTTAGCTTGTAGACGTCATATAGCGGGGACGGGGATGTGGGCTGGGTGGGGATTCCACGCCTGAAGATTTCGCAAGCCTGAGCTGCCACGGTAGGCCGCCATTGAAGAACTAGTGACCAATTTTGACGTATCGCTGCTGTAGGAAAGCAGCATGACACAGACCATCGATCCCGCCGGTGCCTTCGGCCTCTCTAAGTCGAAGATCACATCCTTCGAGCAATGCCCAAAGAAGCTGTGGCTGTCGACCCACCGCCCCGATCTAGCTGAACGGGCAGATGGCGCCGAGGCCCGTTTTGCGATTGGCAACGCAGTGGGCGAGATTGCCTGCGCGCTCCATCTGGGCGGGGTAAAGGTCGATCCTTCGTCACTGTCCGAAGCGGTCGCACAGACATCCAGGCCCGATTTTCGAGGCGATCTTATTTCGCGCCTTGAGGGGATGGCCGAGGCTACAGTCGATCTCCTGCCGGTCACCCGCGACCACTGGTATCACCGTGACCAGCGCGGCAGCTGGTCGATCAAGGCGGTGTTACCCACCATCGCATCGGAACTCGACTATGGCGCTCTCGAAGTGAAGCACGGGGGCGATGCACAGGCGGCATGGCTCGAGGCCACGGATCCTGCCTGCGATCCGCAGCGGCGCGAGGCGCTGGAAGAGGCCCTCAGGGCCTATTGTGCGAGAGATACATGGGCAATGGTCACCGTCGCACGAGCTTTGGCTGGCGGCTGAGGGAACATTGCACATCCAATATGGCGCTGTTCACAGCGCCTAAAGGTTCAGCACGACCAAGATAGCCATGCCTGCGCTAAAGATGATCGTAAACCAGAGGATTTGCCATCGGGTGCTTTCGCGGATGATGGCGCAAAGCTCCTGATTTTGTTTTTCGAATATCCGATCCAACTCCGTCTTGGGCATATCGTCCTCCGACATCGTCTCACTTAGGTAGTCTGCGCTGACCGATCCCCGCGATCAAGGTCGGCGCGCCGAGGACGCCATCTGTGGGTAGAGCGGATCTGGCCACGCCCCCGGCGTGCTCAGGCGAACACTCCGGGCCTCCTTGACGCCAAGTCGCCAGGGCTGAATGCGCAGAATGTTCAGGCGCCGAAATCCTGGCTCGGCGGGCTCGGGTGGGGCCGGCCGGTTGCCGTAGTAAACCCAGAGCTTGAGGGCCTCCTCCCCTACCCTGCCGAGCTTGAGAGCTGACTCATGCTTCCAACGGCTGTCGATCTCGAAGATGATCGGTTTTTCCAAAAAGCCGTCGTTTTTGGCCGGGTCGTGCGTCCAGACGACATCAAACCGTCCCTGGGCGATGAAGCGTCGGTGGCCAGTACAGACCTCGATTTGGGATTGGTAGCCAAGACCAACGCCCAGTGCATGCAGCCGCGTCTGTAGCATGTAGTGGCGGGCTTCCTTGGTGATGCCTGGCATGAGCGGCGCCGCTAGCGATCGGTCGATGAGATGGACGAGAGGCCAGGGGAGCTGGAAATCGGCGTCGACAGCCGGCCAGTAGTTAATCGGGCCGATACGACGCGAGAGAGATTTTGACATGGCTGGGAGGCCTTTTCAGGTGCGTTTGGATGCACCCCTTCCCCCGCCCTCCCCTTCTTCTTTCAATGGAAGTTGGCGAGGCCTTGTGTCCGATTTTGTCGTATACCTGTGCCACGATCATGCTCGCGATAGGCCGTTCCTCCACCACGCCTAAAAGGAAGTTCAAATGGACCATGAGCTGTATCGGCGAGACGCAACCCGCAATATGGCCCGCTTCTATGGCCTAATGGTTGTTCCCGGCCTTTTTGGCCAGACGGGGCTCTGTCGGACATGGGGCCGCATTGGGGCTCGAGGCGGGCGCTCTATCGTGGAATGGTTCGCAACGCCGGACGCCGCGGAGGCGCGGCTGGAGGATTTGCGTCGCCAGAAACTTCGACGCGGATATCAACCCGCCCCGTCCGCGTGGTGAATCTGACTCATCGCTACGAGACACGGATAGAGGGCCTGTTGGAGCCTCTCCCGCCGATCGTTCTAAAGTCAGATAAGGCTTCTTCAAACTGGGGCACCAACGCTTCCAAGCGGAGGGATGTGATCCCAGGCTGGGCGGCGACGAACGTCCTCTGCGCGTTGATCTACTTGGTGACCAGCTACGGGCTGGTTGATTTATGGTGGCCCCTTGGTTGGCTGGTTCTCATGCTGGCAGTGGTCGTTGAGGGCGTTCGAGCTCATGAGCTTTTGCACCCGCGACCGATTTGGGGTTCGATGCCGCTCTCTCGCCGCGAGCGCAGGATTGGCGCTGTTGTTCTGCTGACGGGGCCGGCCATGGCGCTTGTCGGGTGTGCCGCCGCGAGCGCATGCACCTGAGCTCAACGCCCGATGTCTTTATGCGACCTGATCTTCCCTTCAAAACTTTCGAGATCTCATGACGTTAGAGGGTTAGAGAAGAAAAGTTTAAAAGTTAAGGGCAGCTCTCGAGCGCTAATAGTCCGGAATCCAAGGAAGAATCTATCCACAGCGTTCCTGGAGTATCGCGGCTTCGTTCCTGATGTATCGAGCATGGCGTTCCTGGAGTGTCGTTAGGCTGTTCCCGAGGTGTCGTCTTCCGTTCCTGATGTGTCGAAACCTGGCAAAGTTGGGTCAATCGAACACGCTGGCAAATCGCGATTGAATCACTTTGCCACGTTCCCCTAGAAAAAACGTTCAGCCGCTAGCGGTATGTGCCGTGGATCGCAGCGCCGCTGGCCCTGCGGTCCAGAACCGCACGACATTTCGGGAACGGTTGGTGTGAGGTCGGGCCGCAAAGCGCCCTCCCCGGACGACGCCGGGCCCAAGCTAGCCACGCAGTTGGTATCGGTTTTTCTCGTGGTAGCGGCGCACAAAGCCAATGAAGGCGCTCTGATAACGGTCGGGCTGGCGCTCGTCCTGACCATGGAGCCAGGTTTGAAACTCTCTATGCAGGGCGTGGAAATCCCAGCCTCTGTAGTGCTCACGAAGGTGGGCCAATGTTTCATCGGTCAAGTACCCACGCGGCTCCAGTTCCATGGGTCTGGGCGTGGACGTCGTAAATCCAGCTTTCTTCGGAGCGGCCGCATTCTCCGGCGTCTTGCTCACGGGCTTTGCCTTGTCGGCAGATTTTCGCCGAATGCGTAGTAGGGGCTCCTTGGAGGTTACCGCTGGCTCAAGCGAGAGCTCATAACCCGGGATAGCGTTTTCCCGGACCAGCGCGGTCATTTCAAACTTGAACCGGCGATACTGGCCTTCGGCGCCAGATTTTTCAAAGAGCGTAGGAAGGGCGATCGCGAAGCCCTCCTCCCCTGCCCCGCCAGCATGCTTGCGGGCGACCTTGTAGAGCCAGCGCTCGCGTCCCCCAGTGATTGAGAAGTAAGACCGATCAATCGACAAAACCCCGCCGGCCATCAGGACGCCGTCGTAGAACCAACTCGATAGCGCGATCGAGATCCCGCGCGAGCGATCGGTCTTCTCGTCGACCAATTGGCTCCAGCTATCGAGCCAGGAGAAGGTCGCCTCTCGCCGCTGATCCGCCCGGATGTTGGTCTTGACCGTGGTCGATTGCAGGCGGTCGAGCGCAGCGCCCAGGAGCTCGTACGAGCGGCCCGTTACGGGACGACCGATACTCCGCAGAATGTCATAGGGCATGACCTTCAGGACGCGAGGGATCTCATTGACCCGGCGCTCCTTCAAATCGTTCAGGACGCTGGCGCAGTAGATCAGGATATCGGCGTCCCAGATGGTCGCCATGCCGTAATCAGGATTGGCCGAAACGTGGACCCAGACCTTCCCGTCGGGAGAGGTGTAGTCGATCGGTTTGGTGCGCTTGCTTTTCGAAAGGCTGAAGAAGGGCCTTTCCATCATCTCGCGCTGATCTCGGAGATTCAGATCAGCCAGATAGGGCAGAAACAGGTCGATCTGCTCCACGGCCCCCTTGCTCGTATTGCTAGCCATGATGCTCGACCGTTCCAGACAAGCGCGCCGTCTCTCTTCCCTCGCCGCGAGTTTCCCTGGGGAAACTTCCTTCACCCATGCCCACGCCACCCTGGCGAGCAGCGAACAGAGTTTCCCCGGGGAAACTTTTGAGGCCTAGTCGGCGAGGCCTCGGCCGCGCGACCGCAGAAAAGCCAAGGCTTGCTCCACCAGGCTCAACAGTTCGGCCTCGCTTGCGCCTGACCCCGCGTGGATTCGAAGCGTCGCACCGTTCCTATTGGCGGAAAGCACAGACAAAGCCCGTCGACCATGCACCGAGTCGGCTGCGAACAGCGACTCCTGCTCTTGGCTAGGCGATTGTGCGGCCTTGATGAGGGCGTCTGCGACTTCAGCGGCGCCTAGTGGTGGCTGCCCCGTGTCCAGCCGCGAACGCTGCTCCTGCTTGAGCCGGGCCGCTTCCTTCTGCATCCGCTTCAAGGCGGTTGGGTCAGCTTGCGAGACCGCCTTGATGCGTTGGGCGAGCGGGTAGCAAGTTTTCAGCTGGATATCGCCAAGCCCTGAGAATGCTGAAACGGCCCAATCAGGGATATCCGCGACCGAGAGCATCTTGGAGAGCCAGCCTTTGGATAGGTTGAGGCGTTCAGCCATCCGGATCTGCCGGTCGCCGTAATAGCTCTTCAATGCGTCGCGATAGTTCCTCGCTCGTTCAAAATCCGAGACGTCTTTGCGCGCCCGGTTCTCAAGGTCCGCGAGCCGAAACGCGCTCTCATCATCGAGCGACTGCACCTGGGCCAGAAGCTGTAAATCAGGGTAGCTATTGGCCCGCAGCCAGCTGATGGACCAGTGCCGTCGGGTTCCAGCAATGAGCTCGTAATCATGCTGCGGGTCGTCTGACACGCGCCTTACGACCACCGGCACTTTCTGACCGCCCTCGGCCAGGATAGAGTCGATCAAATCACGACAGGCCGCCTCGTTCAGGCTTTGCTGATGCCGCGCGTTGCCCACCCAGATCCGCACGCGCGCTGGGTCGAGCAGAAGCTGGGTGACCTGTTTAACCTCGCCCGCCGCGATCCGGGCCAAGGCGGACTCTCGCGCGAGCAAGGTCATACCTGGCGCGGTACGTGCAGAGGAGAGGGGAGGGGAGATCGGATCGGGACTGCTCACGGCCGCCGGCTGGGGCGCGGACGTCACCGGCTCCGCCGCGGGCTCCACAGCGGCCGGATCAGGGCCAAGAAGGGAATTCAGGTAGTCGGATTGGCGTTTGGACATCGTGCTTCCTCCAGACGCCTCAGGCGGTCACTGCGGCCAGCGAGGGGGCTGGTTGGACCAAGGGACGACCCCAGCGGCGGCGGACAAGCTGTTCCACCTGCGAAAGCGCTTCATCAAGATTGGAGCGGCAGCGCTTGTGGGTCCTTGGCGTTCCGATCGGCCTTTCCAGTTCATACACCGTCATCATCCGAAGAGCGGCGTGACTGATCTCAGCCGACTCGAGGATGGGGATGGGCAGAAGGGCGGGACCAAAGGCCTGATCCATGACGCGCTGGACCATGTCTTGGCTGGGGTCATTGGCGTTGAACTTGGAGCATATCAGCCGGCAGAAGTCGTACTCGACGGTGATGCCTGCTGCGGTGAGCTGACCGATGACCTGGTCCATCATCGACAGAAACTGAACGGTCGAGCAGAAATCTGGCGTCGTCGCCGCCAAGGGGACCAAGAGCGCATTGGCCGCCTGCATGACGGCAAGCGAAATTGTCCCCAGCGCCGGCGGTGGATCCAGCAGAACCACGTCGTAGTCCTGGGCCAGTTCAAAGAGACCCTCGCGGAGCTTCCGGAACCGTGAGGCCAGAACCCCGCCACCGCCAGTTCCCGCCGCGGCGAGCTCATATTCGATGTCGAACATCTGCAGGTTCGAGGGGATAAGGTCGACGTTTGGCCACACGGTTTTTTTAACCGCATAGGCCAGATCGTCTTGGGTGGGCTCTATCGACAGGTACGGATAGAGGGTCTCCTCCCGCCGTATGGCGAAGTGAGGGTTGAAGCCAAAGAGCGTCGTGGTCGTGGCCTGGCTATCGCAGTCGACCACGAGCACGCGATAGCCAGCGACGGCGAGATAGTGAGCCAGGTGCGTCGTAACCGTCGACTTCCCAACGCCGCCCTTAAAATTCTGAACCGTGATTATGGACGGTGGATCGTTAGGCCCACGTCGCGGTGAGGCGCCCAAGACCTGCCGCATGTTCAAGAGGGCGGGGATATCATAGCCAATCCGGCGACCGCTCTCGGACTCAGGCGGGGAGGGGAGGCGACCATCTTGTTCGGCCATCCGGATTCGATTGGACGAGCATCCCAGTAGCTCGGCGGCCTCAGCGATGCCGATACGAACATCCAAGCTCTTGGTCTGCCCGGGGAGAAACGCTGTTCGACGAAGCCGCTCAACCATTTGCTCGCCGGCGTTGGCCAATTGGCCAATCCGATCCGCTTCGGTCACGATCGAATCCATTTGTCGCCGTCCCCACTGTGAATCGCCAAACCTGGGCTGAGAGAGCAGGTTTGAATGAATTTAGCCAAAAACAAAGATGAAAACTTTCATCCAGGCGTATGGTAAATAAATCCTAAACGAGCAGCCGGCTGTCGGGCCCCACCTCGTCAATGTGTGAGAGCCTCCCGTGGCCAGCACGTCGCGGCGCGCGCCACGGCGTAAGGGGCGTGCAAGCACTTGGGCTAAGTGCCCAGCGCGGGGGAGAGGCCCTATCAAAGAGCGCTCTGTCGTCTATGTGTCCGATATTCACGACCCAATCGGCGGGCGGGCCATGGCTGACGCGACCCTAACTTAGGTCAAGAACGCCGAAACAACTGACCGGTGGGCGGACTGAATTTCGCTTTGGGACGCCCGGCTAACGCCGGCCTCGTTGGCGAAGCGCGTCCAGTCCGCCACGGCGGCGCGGACCTCATCGATGATGGTGTCGATCAGCCTATCGTGCAGACCATGGCGACGTCCGAGGCTGCGGACCTGGTCGCGGGTCGGGTTTTTGCCCTCGCCCTCGATGTCGAGGTAGTGCTCGCCGCCCGGCCCCGTCGAATAGGTCAGGTCATAGGCTGGAGCGAGCCGCCACTCCCCGGCCTCGTCCATCAAATAGCTGTGCTGCCGCGTATGATCATCCCGATTGCTGGAAAGAACATTGAAGACCATGCGCCGGAAGGCCGCGTGCAGGTCGTCAGCGTGGCGGGTGATGGCCAGTGTCGCGCGCAGGAAGAGATCGTAGCTTGCGGGCGTGCGCCAAGGCGCCTCGACCGCGCCGCTCAACGAGACCATGTGCAGGCGCCGACCAGGCTCTGGGCGATCGAAACGGCGGGTGGCGAAATAGCCGGGCCCCGTCTTTGACGGCAGCAGCCGATAGGGGGCCATGGCCAGACCGGCGGCCACGGCCATGGCCGCATAGGCCGCTTCGATGGGACCGATGTCGGGAGGATCGTTGGTCGCGGCGAACTTGACGATCCAGGCCTCGTGGCCGGCGGCGGTCTCGCCTTCTGAGACCGAGACCCGCCCTTCGGCGTCGAACCCGACGTGAACCTTGGGCCGGGCGCCGCCCGAGCCGCCCGCCAGGGTGGCCAAGGTGTCGGCCAGCGCGCCTTCGTGGCCAGTCAGGATCGCGGTCGACTCGGCGGCCAGGGCGTCGAGATCGAGGCTTTCGACCTCCGGCGGCGGCGCGGTCGCCGGGCGGTAGGTGAGGGCGCCGCGGCCGTGGTCGCCGACCAGGGCGAGCCGATCCAGGGCGCTTAGCGTCTCGATAGCGACGCCCAGCTTGCTCAAGCGTCGCCGCATGACGAGGAAGCCCCAGCCTTCAGGCAGGCTGTCAGCGAGAAAACCGTGCAGACCTTCAAACTCCCGGCCGCGCGCGGGATGCAAGCCGGGTTCGGGCGGATAGAGTAGGGCCGAAACGGGGAGAGGCGCGGCGACCAGCTCCGGCGACCATTCCAGCTGCGCCAGGCCGCCGGCCATGGCCAGCCGGCCGACGGGGAGGGGGGGCTGGCCCTCGCCAAAGACCAGGTTGGCGGCCAGCGGGGTCCCGGGCGCAAGCTTCATGGGCGCGGAGCCTTCGCAGGTCGTGACCTGGGCGCCCGCACACGCGCCGGCCGTGTCCCGGCGTCGGCGGCCTGCTGCGCCAGGAGCGCATCGAGGCTGCTGGCCGCAGGGAGGGGAAACAATCCGCTCAGCGCATCTTCGCAGCGCAGGGCGACAGCGGCCTTGACCATGTCCTCCAGCGAGGCTTGACCTTCGTTCTCCAAACGCCGCCAGGTCCGGTAGGCGACGCCGGCCCGTTGAGCGGCCTCCAGCTGGGGCCAGCCCAAGGCGACTCGTCGCGCCTTAATGCGCCCAGCGAGGTCTTGCAGGATTTCGGATGGCGTCTTTAGCACTGTCCATAAATGGACAGTTACCATGCACTTTGCAAGTTAATTGTCCAAACCTGGACTGCCGATAGGTCGCGGGCGAATTATTGCCCCACGCGGAATAGCGATCGCGTCACATGGGTCAAAGCAGCGAAGACGAAGCAGGCGAGAACTCGCGTTCCCTAGGCACGGTCTTCGTCGCCGGGAATTTTAAGGTCGTAGTCGTTTCTGAGCATATCGATGATGCGCACCAGAGCCCGGTGAATACTCAGCTCGTTGGCTCCAAACTTGTAATGACCGGTGATCAGCGCTTCGGGCTCCAGGTCATCAGTTCGGGCCTTGCGCTTCTCTTCCTGGCCATTGCGAATGTAAGTCACGGGATAACGGAACGCGCGGCCCTCGCCCTCCCAAACACCCCAGGCGCTATAGTTCTGAATGTTGGCGTTGTAGCATTCTGACCCGATGATTGACTCCATCCGGACGAGGAGATCACGGATAGGCCCCACCTTCGCGCGTGTGCGCTGGACGTAGCGATAGGCTTCTACCGCTTGCTGGACGTCTTCAAGCTGGGACGCAAACCAGTCGTGTTCGACACGGGCTTTACGCTTCTGCTCTGTGACGAAGCCAACCGGCACATCTTCCGGTGCGAAGGCTGCCAAGGTGTTGAAGGCATCGACCTCTTCCGAGACGAAGCTGACGATGTCCTGCCAGGATTGGTAGTATTCGTGGGCTTCTTTGAGGATCGCCGCTTTTTGCTCAAGCGCCCCTCCGAAATCGAGCTTGGCAAGCTTGCGGTAAGCCGTCGCTTCCGCATCGACCATATATTGTTGCATTTCCGGGCTGTCGGGCCACTCGGCGCTAGCGACACGCCTGATTTCTAGAAATATCTCAGGGGGTATCTTGTCGGCCATTTGCATGCTCAATTTTATATCACGGCGTACCGGTTCGGGCTCAGCAGTGCCGGTCGTTCAAGGATCGATGACACGCAGGCGTATCATCCGGCTGCAGCCACTTCAGCTCGTGCGACAAGGTCAAGCCTGGGCAGATCCAGCAGCCCAGGCGTTGGCAATTCCAAAAGCCTGGAACCTTTGATGGGTACGGCGAGGCCTGCCACATCTGGTTGGGCGCCGTGGTCTTGTCGGTGAACGCCTTGGCGGCCTTCATGACGATGAAGGCCGGGCTGGTG
>NZ_QFQZ01000156.1 GCF_003243465.1 Caulobacter segnis | reverse complement strand
CGGTGCGTCCGGCGACAGCGTGGAGCTGCCGCCCGAAATGGTCCCGCCGGTCGCGGTGACGGCGGCACGTCCGCCGGAACGGTAGCTGTCCTTGAGCGAGGCTGCCGCCTTGCGGAGCGGCGACATGGCGGCGCCGACGGCGGCCTGGCCGACGCCGCCTGCGCCGCCAGCGACTGCGGCCGCGCCAGACTTGCCGGCCGAACCGAGCGCATAGGCGCTGTTGGCCGCTCCCGATGTGAAGGCGGCGCCGCGCGCCGCGCCGCCGACCGCGCCCGCTGCCGCGCCGACACCAAGCCGGGCGGCGGCAGCGCCGCCGGCCAGCGCGCCGCCAGCTGCGAGCACGGTTCCCGCTGCGGCCCCGGCGCCAAGCGCCGGGCCGCCCGACACGATGCCATTGGCGATCGATGGGCCGAAGATGCCAAGGCCGAGAAGACAGAGCGAGGCGAGCGCGACGGCCATCGCGTCCTCGATGCTGGGCTGCGCGCCCCCGAACCCGGCGCGGAACCCGTCGAACAAAGTCGAGCCGATACCAACGATGACGGCGAGCACCAGCACCTTGATGCCGGACGAGATTACCAGACCAAGCACGCGCTCGGCCATGAAGGCGGTCTTGCCGAACAGGCCGAACGGGATGAGGACGAAGCCGCAGAGCGTCGCCAACTTGAACTCGATCAACGTGATGAAAAGCTGGATCGACAGGATGAAGAAGGCCAGCACGACCATCACCCAGGCGAACAGCAGCACGGCGATCTGGATGAAGTTCTCGAAGAACGACACCCAGCCCATCAGGTCGGAAATGGATTCGAGGATCGGCTGGCCCGCGTCCAAGCCCACCTGCGCGACGCGGCCGGGCTGGAGCAACTCGGCAGCCGTAAAGCCGGTGCCGGATGCTTTCAGCCCCAAACCGGCGAAGCTCTCGAAGACGATTCGCGCCAGGCTGTTCCAGTTGCCGATGATGTAGGCGAAGATGCCGACGAAGAGAGTTTTCTTGACGAGGCGCGCGATGATGTCGTCGCCTTCGCCCCACGTCCAGAACAGTGCGGCCAAGGTCACGTCGATGACGATCAGGGTGGTGGCGATGAACGCCACCTCGCCGCCCAGCAGGCCGAACCCGCTGTCGATGTAGCGGGTGAAGACATCCAAGAAACGATCGACGACGCCGGTGCCGCCCATGTCAGTTCTCCATTGGGATGGCCCCATCGGGGATGCGAGCGGCGGGACGCGCGCCGGGCGCGAGGAAGCGGCGACGGTTCTCCGCCCAGGCGCGCAGGCAGTCGGCATCGCTGGCGCCGGCTTGCCCGAGCGATTGGCAGCGACGCAGCTCGATCAGCAGCGGGTCGGTTGACGCGGAGATGTCCGCTATGGCTGCGGACTCCCCGCGCGGCGGTTCCGGCGCGCGCGCCATTTCGATTGCGGTCATCGTGATGGCGATGGCGACGAAGACGATCGCGCCGAGCCGGGCGAGGAGTTTGCTGTCCACGGGCGTTAGTCTCGGAACATCCGCGCATTGCCCGGCTGGTAGCCGGTGCTCGGGGTAAGGAACCGCCGGAGCTGTTCGCGGGCCTGTGCTTGGGCGGCCGCCCGCTGCGCCATGTCGAGCGACTGCGCGCCGTCGCAGCGAGGGCGGCA
>NZ_QFQZ01000102.1 GCF_003243465.1 Caulobacter segnis | reverse complement strand
CTTCATGGCCTCGTATTCCATGAACGCCGAGAACTCGGTCTCGGGCATGCCGATGGTCTCGAGGAGCAGGGCGTAGGCCGCGATATGGATCGTCTCCATGTTCGCGAACGAGGCCAGCATCATCTTCACTTCGGTCGGCTTAAAGACCCGACCGTAGCGCTCCATGTAGTTGTCCTGCACCTCGACGTCGGACTGGGTGAAGAAGCGGAAGATCTGCGTCAGCAGATTCCGTTCCTTGTCGTTCAGCTTGACGGCCCAATCCTTGAGGTCCTCGCCCAGCGGCACCTCTTCCGGCATCCAGTGGACCTGCTGCTGCTTCTTCCAGAAGTCGTAGGCCCAGGGATAGCGGAACGGCTTGTAACCGCCCGAAGGGGTCATCAGGCCAGGCAGGATCAGCGACGACGGAGCGGACATGACAGGGCCTCGGAGCGAGAATCGAGCGGACGGGTTAGAAGAGGTTACGGCAGGCGCTGGCCCGACGCACGCCTAGAGTGCCCCACCACATCTAGTGTGACAATGGGCCTCAGCCACAACATAGGGGAGGTTCTGTGGACAAGCCGTTCCGGATTTTCAGCGCCCTCGGCTCGGGCGGCGTGCCAGTCGAGGCCGCCATGACCTTGATCGGATTGCCTTTTGAGGTGATCGAGGCTCCCACCTGGCACGGCGAAGCGGAAGCGGCCAAGGTCGCGGCGATCAATCCCCTTAAGCAGATTCCGGCGCTGGTCACCCCCGACGGCGAAACCATCACCGAAAGCGCCGCCATCCTGATCTGGCTGGCCGACCGCCATCCGGCCGCGCGCCTCGCCCCCGCCATCGACGATCCGGCCCGCGCCCAGTTCCTGCGCTGGATGACCTTCATCCCGGCCTCGATCTATTCGCTCTACTGGATCAGCGACGCGCCCGCGCGGCTCGTGGGTGACGACGAGGCGCTGCAGGCGATGGCCAAGGCCGCGATCAAGGACCGGATCGTCGACTGCTGGCGGATGATGGACAGCCAGATCACGCCGGGGCGATACCTGCTGGGCGAGGAGCTGACGGTGCTGGACCTCTACGTCACGGTGCTGAGCCGCTGGGGGCCTCGGCGGGTGCGCTTCTACGAGGCCGCGCCGAAGATGAGCGAGGTGGTGAAGCGGGTGGACGCCGATCCGAGGCTGGAGGCGTTCTGGGCGGAGCGGTTTCCGCTCTTTGACGGGTGGGAGCGGTTGGGGGCGGCGGGGGTGAACAACGACTAGCTCGCCGTGATTTGTGGAACACCTGCCACATCCTCGGCGTGCGGCTGAAAACTCAAGCTCATGACTAGATCCATACCGAGAGGTGTCAGAGCTTTCGCCAACTCTTCCGGATCTCCACCCGAGGCTTTAGTTAGCCCATCTATCAACATAGGCTCGATAACCGCAGCGATCTGCTCAAGTAGGTGCCTGAGATTTTCACATGCCGGCTGAAGGGCAAAATCATGTCCGAATGCCTCAAGATGTATGGATGTCACACCCTCACTGACAATAGTTTCTGGCGTAAGAATTAGGGCGGCCCACTCCTCAACAGCAGAAGCAAACGGGAGCGTAATGATGGTATATTGGCCCTGCCCCGTGGCGCGAACATACCGTACCGAGCCGTACAACGGCTGAACTACACCGCGCCTTCTTGCGAAATTCCCCAACTTCTGCGGCAAATGATCCATGTCATTTCGCATGCTCCAAGCAGGCTTTGTCAGATCTAGATATTCTGCCGCCAAAACCTTGACTTGGTCGCTTCCCAGCGCGCCTAGGAGCAGGCGACTGGCGTGAATTGCATCGACGACCGTCCATGCATCAGACAGCATTCCAACTCGTAGTGGGCGCGAGATTTCCGCCGGAGCCTTAACGTCGAGCGTCATTGCGGCCCTTTCAAGCCGCGCAAGCGCGACTGAGGCCATGTCGCTGGCCGTTACGAGACTTTCTACGATTAGCCGCTGGTATCTGTCCAAACCCGCCGGTAGGCGTCGCAGGTAGCTGTCCCCTGGGAGCATGAGCCCCTTCCTCCTCAATACTGCATCGACAGCCAACGGAGTTGCCCTGGAGATCGCTACCCCACCACCGGTCGGGGGCGATCCTTAAATCTCTTGGAGGCTGCAGCGTGCAGGGCTGAGCAGGTCAGTCAAGGACGACGCTCCGCGTCGCCGCGCGGCGGCCGCCCGGAGGGCGGTCCCCCGGGACCGGCTTCGCCGGCCCGAGGGCAAGCCAAGAGTGACCTGCTCAGCCCTGCGATCGTCTCGCCGTGAGATGTAAGGAGGGCTCCTTCTCCGGGGAGAAGGGGCGCCACGCGCTGAAAGGCGGCGCTCAGCCCCCCTCACCCGATCGTCACCCCCGGCGGCGGGACGCTGTCCTCGGGCACGAAGAAGTCCGGCATCAGCGCCGCGGTCGGGTCGACCTTGTAGTGATCGAAATCGCGCACGCCCTCGCCGTACAGGAAGGTGTCGTCGATCAGGAACTGGCCCGAGAAATCGCGCGAGGGCTTGTTGAAGATCGCATGGGCCGCGTCGGCCATGATCTGCGGCGTGCGGCAGTGGCGCAGGCCCTCCTCGCCGGCCAGGGCGAACTGGATGGCGGCGGTGGCGATGCCGGTGCGCGGCCACAGGGCGTTGAAGGCGATCCCGTCGGCCTTGAACTCCTCGGCCATGCCCAGCACGCACATCGACATGCCAAACTTGGCCATGGTGTAGGCCACGTGCGGCCCGAACCAGCGCGGCGACATGTCCAGCGGCGGCGACAGCATCAGAACGTGCGGATTCTCGGCCTTCTTCAGGTGCGGGATGCAGGTCTTGGTGGTCAGGAACGTGCCGCGCGTATTGATCTGGTGCATCAGGTCGTAGCGCTTCATGTCGGTCGACAGCGTGCCGGTCAGCGAGATGGCCGAGGCGTTGTTCACGCAGATGT
Organism: Caulobacter segnis; assembly: GCF_003243465.1. Classification (GTDB taxonomy): domain Bacteria; phylum Pseudomonadota; class Alphaproteobacteria; order Caulobacterales; family Caulobacteraceae; genus Caulobacter; species Caulobacter segnis_A. Next base: position 10,655 of record NZ_QFQZ01000102.1, on the reverse strand, counting down.
CGATCCCGCCGAACGTGGCGACGGCCTTCTCGACCGCCTCCTGGACATTGGCCTCGTCGCGGACGTCGACGACCAGCGGCAGGGCCTTGCCGCCCGCCGCCTCGATCTCGGCGGCGGCGGTGTGGATGGTGCCGGGCAGCTTGGGATGGGCCTCGGCGGTCTTGGCCGCGACCACGATGTTGGCCCCGTCGCGCGCGGCGCGCAGGGCGATAGCGAGACCGATGCCCCGCGAGGCGCCGGTGACGAACAGGGTCTTGCCCTTCAGGCTCATGGCTTTGGTCTCCGAATTAGGCGCCGGCGCCGGTGGTCTCGACCGAAAGGGCCCACAGCCGCTCGGCCGCCTCGGGGTCGAGGGCGTGGGGCATGACGCCGACCCAGGGCTGCTCCTTGCTCCACGGGACCGCCTGGTTGCAATCCTCCAGATAGAGCCCGCCGATCCCCTCCAATTCGTCGCCCACGGCGGCCCAGACGCTGGTGGCCGCGCCCTGCTCGGTGGTCTTGAAGCCCTCGCGCGGCTGGTCGTTCTCGTCCAGCCAGCCCAGGGCCCGCTGCTCCTCGATGGGCAAGTGGCGCTGCAGCGGGGTCATGATGCCGCCCGGCATGACGGCGTTGGCGTTGACGCCCTTGTCGCTGAACCGCTTGTCGAAGCCGAGCGCGAACAGGCTGTTGGCCGTCTTGGCCTGGCCGTAGGCCTCCCACTTGTCGTAGGGCCGGGTCAGGTAGTTCGGATCCTCGAAGTTCATCGGCGAGCGGCGATGGCCGATCGAGGACAGCGACACCAGCCGCGAGCGGTGGCCCGAATGCGCCGCGCCGTCGACCAGGTTCGGCGCCAGCAGCACCGACAGCAGGAAGTGGCCGAAGTGGTTGGTGCCGATCTGCATCTCCAGCCCATCGACCGTGCGCGCCAGCGGGCAGGCCATGACCCCGGCGTTGTTGATCAGAAGGTTCAGCCGCCGGTCGCCCCAGCGATGGGCGAAGTGGCGCACGGCCTCCAGGCTCGACAGGTCCAGCAGGCCGAAGCTGACCCGCTTCAGGCCGACCTCTTCGTTGATCTGGTTGGCGACCTCTTCGCCCAGCTCCGGCTTGCGGGCGGCGATGATCACCTCCGCCCCGGCCAGCGCCAGGGCCCGCGCCGTCTCGACGCCGATGCCGGTGGCCGCGCCGGTGACGATCGCCACCTTGCCCGACAGATCATGGCCCGCCACCACCTCGCGCGCCGTCGACTTGGCCCCGAAGGGCGAGGTGATCCGATCCGCCATGCGATCCTCCCGCTTTATGATCTGTCATCCCGGCCAAGCGCGCAGCGCGCCGAGCCGAGACCGCCGGACACTCTGAACCTTTTGTGGTCCCGGGTCTCCGCTGCGCTTCGCCCGGGATGACAGTTTCTATTGAACCTTGGAGAAGTCCGCGGGTCTGCGTTCCATGAAGGCCGTGAACGCCTCGCGCGCCTCGGCGGTCTGCAGGCGGGCGGCGAACTCGGCGCCCTCGACGTCCATCAGGGCGGCGATCTTCTCGGCGTCGCGCATCAGGCGCTTGGTGGTGGTCAGGGCGCCCAGCGGACGCTTGGCCAGCTGGTCGGCGGCGGCCCGGGCGCGGGCCCGCAGGTCGCCGGCCTCGACGGCGGCGTTGGCGAGACCCCAGGCCACGGCCGTCGCCCCGTCCACCGCCTCGCCCAGGGCGAACATGGCGTAGGCGCGGGCGTGGCCGACGCGGGCCGGCAAGAGCCAGCTGGAGGCGGCTTCCGGCACCAGGGCCAGGTTGACGAACGGCACGGTCAGCCGCGCGTCCGGCGTGACATAGACGAGGTCGCAGTGCAGCAGCATGGTCGTGCCGACGCCGACCGCCTGGCCCTGGACGGCGGCGACCAGCGGCCGGGTGGCGTGGGCCAGGGCCTTCAGGAACCGCCACACATGGCGCTCGCCGGTGAAGGCGCCGGTGGCCTGGGCGGCGAAGTCCTGCAGGTCGTTGCCGGCCGTGAAGCTGTCGCCGTCGGCCTGGAAGACCACGACCCGGACCGCCGGATCGGTCTCCGCCCGCTCCAGGCCGTCGGCCAGCGCGCCGTACATGGCGTTGGACAGCGCGTTCTTCTTCTCCGGCCGCGCCAGGGTGAGGGTCATGACCCCCGCCTCGATCTCGACCTTCACGAGGTCCGTCATGTCATGCGTCTCCCTTGGGGAACTTGGTCTGCAGGCTGGCCAGCCAGCGGGCGACCACGTCGATTTCGTCGTCGGTGAAGCCCTCGACGAGCTGGGCCTTGAGGCCGTGAAGCCCCGTCTTGGCCTCTTCCCGCGCCGCACGGCCCTTGTCGGTCAGATGCAGGCGCATGGCCCGGCCATCCTTGGGATCTGTCCGCCGCTCGACCAGTTCGGCCTTGGCCATCCGATCGACCAGGCCGGTCATCGCCGAGGGCGCCAGGTCCAGGGCGTCCGCCGCCTCGCCGATCAGGGCGCCGTCGCGTTCGCCGAGATAGAACAGCACGCCCGACTGGGCGGCGGTCAGGCCGCCCTTGGCCGCCATCCTGACCTCCAGCCAGCGCTGCACGCGCCGATGGCCGGCGTTGAGCAGGAAGATCAGGCGGCGGTCTTGCGCGACGGGCATGGGCCGAGCGTGATGCTTCGCACGCGAAATGTCAAACAGCTGTTTTCAGGCCTCGCCGGACGAGGCCGCGTACCAGGCCACGCCCTCGTCGTCCGTCCGCCGATGAACGCGGTCCCGGCGGATCAGGCAGTTGAGGTGCGCCAGGGCCTCGCCGGTCGCCATGCCCAGCAGGTCCGGCCCGATCGGCCGGGCGAACAAGGCGCCGAAGGTGTCCACGACACGCTTGGGCTCGGCCAGCTTCTTCTCCAGCCGCGCCAGGCCCCGCTCATGGCCCGAGATCAGCCCGTCGATCCGCGTGTGCAGGCCCTCGAACGGATCGTTGTGGGCCGGCAGGACGATCACGTCGTCGGGCACGGTCGCCTTGACCTTGGCCAGCGAGCGCAGCCAGTCGCTCAGCGGATCGGCGTCCGGCTCGGTCGGGAACACCGAGACGTTCGACGAGATGCGGGGCAGCACCTGATCGCCGGAGATCAGCAGATTCAGCTCGGGGCACCACAGGCAGGCGTGGTCGGGCGAGTGACCCTGGCCCGTGACGACCGTCCAGGTGCAGCCGCCGATCTCGAAATCCTCGCCGTCGCTCAGGCGGCGATAGCTGTCGGGCAGGGCGTAGATCGCCTTGCCGAAGCCGCCGAAGCGCGCCTTGTAGTTCTCGATGGCGTCCTCGTCCCAGCCGGCGGCGCGGAAGAACTTGACCCCGTCCTCGGGCGCCTCGCGGCCGGTGTCGGCCACCAGCATCCGGCACTGGAAATATTCGAGCCGCGTCATCCACAGGCGACAGTCGAACTTGCGGGTGATCCAGCCGGCCAGGCCGATATGGTCCGGGTGCAGATGGGTGACGATGACGCGGGTGATCGGCCGCCCGCCCAGGGCGCCGGCGAAGGCGTTCCGCCAGGCCTGGCTGGTCTCGCGGGTCTGGACGCCGGTGTCGACGATGGCCCAGCCCTCGCCGTCCGCGATCGCCCAGACATTGATGAACTGCAGCGAGCCGCCCAGCGGCATCCGCAGCCACAGGACGCCCGGCGCGACCTCGACCGCCTCGCCCGAGCCGGGCTCCGGCGCGGTCCCGAAAGGATAGACCAGGCGCCCCGCCTTCTTCGGCGACTCGGCCTCGCCGCCCGCCTCGTCCTCGAACCCGTCGCGCATTTCGTCCCCTTCCGGCGGCGGTCTCTCGTCCGCCCACCCATTTTTTGCCCGCCAAGGCCGTCAAGATCCCGCCTATGTCGGACGGTATCTTGACCCCCGATGCAAGCACGCGCTTATGTCCGCGCGAGGAATCCACCCAGGAGATGTTTCCCATGAGGCCTTTCGCGATCGGCCTGTCGGCCGCCCTCGCGGTCGCCATTCTCGTGCCGGCCGCCGTCATTTCGGCGCCGAAGGAAGAGAAGGGCAAGCCCGCCATCGACGCCAAGGCGCGCGAGGCGGGTATGAAAGAGGCGCCGGCCTTGATCCAGGCCAGCGGCGCGGGCTGCACGGTTTCGGACGCGCGCTTCATCGGCGAGGACAAGAAGGCCGGCTCGAAGTACTACGAAGTCGCCTGTAACGAGGGCATGGGCTTCGCCCTGATCTCGAAGAAGGACGCCGCCCCGCAGCTCTACACCTGCCTGGAGTCGAGCCAACCCGGTCCCGACGGCAAGGTCGGCGGCCTGGCCTGCATCCTGCCCGGCAACGCCAATCCGGGCGCGGGCCTGGCGCCCTACGTGAAGAAGGGCGGCGCGAACTGCGACATCGAGAACACCCGCGCCATCGGCTCCAGCGCCAAGAACTCGTACTTCGAAGTCGCCTGTAAGGGCGGCGCCGGCTACGTGGTCCAGACCGTCGCGCCGATGAACATCAACGGCGAAGTCTCGGTGAACAGCTGCCTGCTGTATGAGGAAGGCGGCAATGTCAGCTGCAAGCTGACCAATCGCCAGACCCAGCTGAACGTGGTCGACACACTGAACGGCGCGGCGAACACCAACTGCGCGGTCAAGGATCGCCGCTACGTGCTCAGCACCAAGAGCGACAACTACTTCGAAGTCTCGTGCCAGGACGGCAAGGGCTACATCTACCAGCAGACGGCGGCCACCGGCGCCTTCGCCCGCGCCATCCCCTGCGCCCAGGCCGGTTTCGTCGGCGGCGGCTGCACCATGACCGACGCGGTCGCGGCCCAGACCGAGCAAGCCGGCTTCTACAGCAAGCTGGCGACCAAGGCCGGCTTCCCCTGCGACGTCGAGAAGTACGGCATGCTGCCGACGACCGACCCGAAGAAGGAAATCGTCGAGCTGAAGTGCAAGGGCAGTGACGTCGGCGGCATCGCCGTGTTCACCGCCACCGGCGGCACGGTGTTCGACTGCGTCACCGCCGAGCTGAACGGCTACCGCTGCTCGTTCACCAAGAAGGACACCCAGTACGCCCGCCTGACCAAGGATCTGGTCGGCTTCAACAAGGCCTCGTGCACCGTCTCGGACGCCCGCATCATCGGCGCGACCGACACCGAGGGCTTCGTCGAGGTGGCCTGCTCGGACGGCCTGCCGGGCTGGGTGCTGGGCTATCCGATCGGCGTCGCCAAGCCGGCCGCCAAGGAGTTCCTCTCCTGCGTCCAGGCCAAGGGCATCGGCGGCGGCTGCAAGCTGCCGACCAACAAGGTCAAGGGCTGATCCTTCAGTCCTGACCGCCAGGCGAGAAGGCCCGTCCGGAGCGATCCGGGCGGGCTTTCTTTTTGCCGCGCCGGCTGACTAGGATCGCGCCATGCGCCTCATCCTCGCCGCCCTGGCCTTGTTCGCCGCCGCCGCCACCGCCCACGCCGAGACCGCCGCCGCAGCGCGGTACGTGGCGATGGGCAGCTCCTTCGCCGCCGGCCCCGGGATCACGCCGTACGAGACCAGCGCCCCCGCCCGCTGCGCGCGCTCGACCCGGAACTACGCCCATCAGCTGGCCGCCCGCCGGGGCCTCGCCCTGGTCGACGTCAGCTGCAGCGGCGCCACGACCGCGGCGCTGCTGCGGCCGTGGGGCGAGCTGCCCGCGCAGATCGACGCGGTGGATTCGGCGACCCGACTGGTGACCCTGACCATCGGCGGCAACGACATCGGCTATATCGGCGGCCTGTTCGGCGCCTCCTGCCGCGCGCTGGGCGAAGCCAAATGCCAGCCGGAGACCACGCCCAGCGAGGCCGACTATGCGGCGCTGAAGGCGGCGATGACCGAGCTGGCGCGAGCGATCCGGGCGCGGGCGCCCCAGGCCGGCATCGTCTTCGTCGAGTACCCCGCCGTGCTGCCGCCAAGCGGCGCCTGCGCGGCCACGCCGCTGTCCGACGCCGCCGCCGACGCCGCCCGCGCGAAGGCCGAGCGTCTGCGGGCCATCACGCGGGAAGCCGCCCAGGCCGGCGACGCGACCGTGCTGGCGGTCTCGGACCTCAGCAAGGGTCACGACGCCTGCGCGGCGAAGCCCTGGATGAACGGCTACCCGGCTCCGGGCGCCGCGCCCTATCACCCCAATCTGGCGGCGATGACCGCCATCGCCGAGGCCCTGGACAAGACGCTGCCGCGATAGCCCGGCGGCGTTCTTAGCCCATCGCCGCTTCGATCAGGCGCGGCCCGGGAGTCGCCATGGCGCGGGCGAAGGCGTCGTCGAAGGCTTCGGCCGTCTCCGCGCGCTCGGCGCTCAGGCCCATGCCCTGGGCCAGCTGGACCCAGTCGATGCGCGGATCGCCCAGGTCCAGCAGCTTCGAGGCCGCCGGTCCGGGATTGCCCGCGCCCGTGCGGCCCAGCTCGATGCCGAGGATCCGATAGGCGTGGTTGGCGAAGACCACGACGGTAATGTCGAGCGTCTCGCGGACCATCGTCCAGAGCGCCTGGACCGTGTACATGCCCGCGCCGTCGCCGGTCAGGGCCAGCACCTTGCGGTCGGGACAGGCCACCGCCGCGCCGATCGCCAGCGGAAGACCCTGGCCGATCGCGCCGCCGGTCAGGGACAGCCAGTCATGGGCCCGCGCGCTGCGGGTCTGGGTGAAGATCGGCAGGCCCGCGGTGACCGCATCGTCCGAGATCACCGTATCCGTCGGCATATGCCGCGCCACCGAGGCCCCGATCGCCCAGGCGTCGAGCCGGCCCGTCGGAGCGTCGGGCGCCGCATAGGTCTCGATCGGCCCCGCCGCCGCCGCGCCCAGGGCGTCGGCCAGGGCGTTCAGCGCCGCCGCCGCGTCGACCTCCCGGCCGCACAGAGTCTCGACCGAGCAGCCCTCGGGCGTCAGCACGCTGGGTCGGTCGGGATAGGCGAAGAAGGCGACCGGGCGCTGGGTCGAAACCAGCACCATCAGGTCGACGCCGTCGAGGTCCTTCAGGGCCTGCTCGGCGAAATAGGGCAGCTTGTCGGGCCGGAACCGCCCCTCGCCCCGCGCCTGGCGAGCGGTGAAGGTGTCGGTCAGCACGCGAACGCCGTGGGCCGCCAGCCGGCCGGCCGCCGCCAACGCGGCCTCGCCGCACGCGCCCGAGCCGAGCAGCAGCACCGGCGACTTGGCGAAACCCAGGGCCTTGGCGACGGTCGCCACGGCGGCCGGATCCGGCGCGGCGAAGGCGGGCGGAGTCACGACCGGCCCCTTCACGGTGGCCTCGTTCCAGGCCGCGTCGGCGGGCAGGATCAGGCAGGCGTTCCCGCCCGGCGTTCCATAGCTGGCGACGATCGCCTCGGCCGCCAGAGGGCCGACGCTGTCGGCGCTCTCGGCCGACTTGACCCAGATCGAATTCGGCGCGGCCAGGGCGGCGATGTCGCTATTGAGCGGCGCGTCGAAGCCGCGGTGATAGGTGGCGTGGTCGCCGATCACATTGACCACCGGCGTAAAGGCCCGGCGGGCGTTGTGCAGGTTGGCCGCGCCATTGGCGTAGCCGGGCCCCAGGTGCAGCAGGGTGCAGGCGGGCTTGCCGGCCATGCGGCCATAGCCGTCGGCGGCCCCGGTCGCCACGCCCTCGAACAGGCAGAGCACGCTGCGCATGCGCGGCTCGCGGTCCAGGGCCGAGACGAACTGCATCTCGCTGGTCCCGGGATTGGCGAAGCAGGCGGTGACGCCGTTGTCGGCCAGGGTGGTGATCAGGGCGTCCGCGCCGTTCATGGTCTTCTCCGTACCGTCGCCCCATCCTTCCGACATTTCCGCCAAGTCACGCAACAGGATTGCGCGGCCAAGCGCCGACGAGGCATCCTGGCTCTTGCGAGCATCGCCGGCAGGGCGGGCCGTGCTTTGGGGGAAACGGATCATGTCGAAGGCCGCGTCGGCCCGCTGGGTGTTGATCGCGTCGGTGATCGCCGGCGTCAGCTACATCGCCAGCTGGGGCCTGAAGCTTCCCATGCCGGCCGAGGTCCTGTGGAAGGGCGCTGGCGTCGGCCTGCTGGCGGTCTATGCGGCGCTGAAGGCGCGCGCCACGGACGGCTGGCTGCTGGCGGCGGTGATGGCCCTGGGCGCGCTGGGCGACGTGCTGCTGGTGACCTCGGGCCTGACGATCGGGGCCCTGGCCTTCCTGGCCGGACATCTGACGGCGATCGCCCTGTACGCCCGCAACCGGCGCAAGGCCTCGACCCTGGCCTTTCTGGCGGCGGCCGCCTTCATCCCCGTGGTCGTCGGGATCGCCTTCCACCTGCCCGCCGACCGGGCCGGCGCGCCGGGGGTGGCGCTTTACGCCACCGGGCTGTCGGCGATGGCAGCCTCGGCCTGGCTGAGCCGTTTCCCGCGCGGCCGGGTTGCCCTGGGCGCCCTGATGTTCGTGGTCTCGGACCTGCTGATCTTCGCCCGAGGCGGCCTGCTGCCGGAGAGCTTCGCGACCGGCCTGGCGGTGTGGGGGCTGTATTATGCCGGCCAGCTGATGATCTGCCTGGGTGTGACAGCCGCGCTCACCACAGAACGAGCCCGCTAAATCACCGCTATCGCATTGTCATCCCGGAAGCCTCGAAGAGGCTATCCGGGACCCAGGGGGTGACGAAGTACCGTGCGCTCCGCCCCTGGTCCCGGCTCTCCGCTGCGCTGCGGCCGGGATGACACGGGAAGGACGGCTTAGAACACGAGAATTGCCTCATCCGGCGCCTCGGCGAACAGGCGCTCCAGCTCCGTCGGCCGGCGTTCGCGGGCCAAAGCCTGGTTGATGTAGCCCTTGTCGGTCAGCTCGCCGCTGGCCGCGTCCGGGGCGCCGTCGAGGATCAGGGCGCGGGCGATCCGCCCCGTCCCGCCCTTGGCCTGCTGGTTGTAGGCCGCCAGGCGCTCGGCGATCGCCGTCCGGATGGCCGCATCATCCCCCAGCCGCGCGCAGGCCTTGGCGTCGAGGAACAGCATCAGGCCGACGCCCTCGCGCCCCTCGCCGCAGACGATCGCGTCGGAGACGAGGCCGCCCAGCGCCGACACCGCCGCCACCCGCAGCGCCCCGGCCGCGACGAAGGCGCCGCTGGCCAGCTTGAAGTTCTCGACCAGACGCCCGTCGAAGACGAGGCCGGCCGAGGGATCTTCCGGATCGGCCAGGCGCGCGGCGTCGCCCAGGCGATAGAAGCCGTCCTCGTCGAAGGCCTGCTGCGTCGCTTCGGGCTGGTCGAGATAGCCGGGCGAGACCTGCGGCCCCTTCACCCGGATCTCGAACTTGCCGCCTTCACCGGCCGGGACCAGCTTCACGGCCGTGCCGGGCGTCGGCAGGCCGACCATGCCCGAGCGGGCGTTCAGCCAGTGGATGTTGCAGGCCGTCGGGCCGGTCTCGGTCGCGCCATAGCCCGCCGCGAAGGTGATCCGCTCGCCGACGGTCTTGAGCGCCACGGCCTGGACGCGGTCGAGGATCGACTGCGCCATGGACGCGCCGCCGTACTGCAGCACCCGCACCGTCTCGAAGAACTTCGCCGCCAGGGCCTCTTCGCGCTCCAGCTCGCCGATCAGCATGGCCCAGCCGGCCGGGACCATGTTGTGGTAGGTCGTGGCCACCTCGCGCAGGTTCCGGACCGTCTCGTCGAAGCGGCCGGGGACCGGCTGGCCGGCGTCGATGTAAAGCGTCCCGCCCCGGTGCAGCACCATGTGGAGGATGGCGTTGGCGCCCAGGCTGTGGCTCCAGGGCGCGGAATTGACCAGCACCGGCGGCTCGGGATCGGCGTAGCAGGCCTCGATCTGCGCCGCGTTCAGGGCGATGTTGGCGTGGGTGCAGAGCACCGCCTTCGGCTTGCCGGTCGAGCCCGAGGTCAAGAGCAGCTTGGCGATGTCGTCGGGCTGGGCGACGGGGGCGCGCGGCGCGCTGCTCAAGAGGTCGGCGAAAGCGATGTCGCTTGGGCGCGGGTTGCGGCTGACGATCACCGGCAGGCCGGCCAGGAACGGCGCGGCCAGGGCCTCGCCGAACGCCTCGGCGTCGTCGGCGTAGACGGCGGCGGGCCTCAGCCGCTCGACCGCGTGTTGGAGGCGGGTCAAGTCCGCGCCCTTCAGGCCGTATTGCGGCGAGACCGGCGCGGCGGGCGCGCCCAGGCTCATGGCGGCGTAGGCGATCAGGGCGTGTTCGATGCCGTTGCGGGCCAGGATCAGCAGCGGCTGGCCGCGTTGCAGGCCCAGGCCAGCCAAACCGCCAGTCAGCGCCTCGATCTGGGCCTTGGCCTCGGCATAGGTGATCGTCCGCCAGCCGTCGCCCCCGGCGATCCGCTCGGCCAGCCAGACCCGGTCCGGCGCCTCGGCCGCCCAGCGCGCCAAGGGCTCAGTCGTGGTGCGCACCGCGTCCGAGTAGGGATTGGGATTGCGCAGGATCAGCGTCTCGCCCCGCCGCTCGACCTCCAGAGCGCGGGGCGCGTAGCGGGCGTCGCGGAAGGGGGCGGTGTGGGGCGCGTTCATGGCTCTAGTTATGTCGCGGGTCATACGGGCGTTCAATTGCCGTGAAGACGCGCCGCCGCAGCTTCACGCGATCGCTCGCTGAAGATTCGGAAGGGGAAGCGGAGCGCCCGGACGTTCGTCCGGGTGAGGATAGAGTGATTACCGTTTCGACGAAGCCTGGGCGCTCCGCGCAGCCGTTATCCGGTGAGCCTTCGACGCGCGGGGTTTTAACCCGCTTCCGAAAGAGGCCCCCGGCGGGCGGGCCGGGCTG
>NZ_QFQZ01000101.1 GCF_003243465.1 Caulobacter segnis | reverse complement strand
CTGTTCGAGAACGCCCTGCGGGCTCGGGACGGCCGCTCGATTGAAGACCATCAGGCGGCGCTGGTCGCCTTTTTCGCGCCTTTCACCAAGGTCGCCGCGGCGAACCCCTACGCCTGGTTCCCGGTCGAGCGTTCGGCCGAAGAGCTGGTCACCGTCACCGACCGCAACCGGATGGTCGGCTTTCCGTATCCAAAGTACCTGAACGCCATCATGGAGGTGGATCAGTCCGCCGCCGTTTTGGTCGCCAGTGTCCGCAAGGCGCGGGAGCTCGGCGTACCGGAGGACAAGTGGGTCTTCCTGCATGGATGCGCGGATGCTTCGGATCTCTGGTATCCGCTTGAGCGCCAGGACTACCACTCCAGTCCCGCGATGCGGCTGACCGGCGAGCGCGCCTTCGAGATGGCGGGGATTACGGCGGCGGACCTGTCGCTGATCGACCTCTATTCCTGCTTCCCATCGGCCGTGCGCATCGGAGCCAAGGCGCTTGGTCTGGCTCTGGACGACCCGCGCGGCCTCACCGTCACCGGCGGACTGCCGTACTTCGGCGGCCCCGGAAACAACTACGCCCTCCACGCGATCGCCGAAATGGTGACGCGTCTGCGAGAAAGACCCGGCGCCTATGGCCTGTCGACCGCCAATGGGTGGTTCCTGACCAAGCAGTCGGTGGGTGTCTATTCGACCAGGCCTGTCGAAGGGCGCTGGGAGCGACAGTCACCCTCCGTGCTTCAGGCTCAGATCGACGCCTTGCCCCATCCCGAGATCGTTGAGAAGCCGCAGGGACGCGCCCGGATCGAGACCTATACGGTGGTCCATGGGCGGGAAGGTGTCCGCATGGGGATCGTGATCGGCCGAGATGACCAGGATCGTCGTTTTGTCGCCCACACCCCGGACGATCCGGCCGTGCTGCGAGACCTGGAAGCTCGTGAAGGTGTCGGCCGCATGGGGACCGTCGGGCCGCATCCGGACGGCGTCCGTAATCTCTTCACGCCGGACTGAACGCATGGGACTCGTTCACGTCATCCGTCACGGCAAGCCGGCCTCGACCTGGGGCGGAGCCGACGACGATCCGGGCCTGGACGGGCTGGGCCTGGAGCAGGCGAGGGCGGTCGCTCGCGAGATCGCGGCGTTGCCGCCGGGGGCGCGGCCGCGCCGCGTGGTGTCATCGCCTCTGCGCCGCTGCCGGGAGACCGCCGCGCCGCTGGCCGAGATGCTGGGTGTCGCGGTGGAGATCGATCCTCGCGTGGGGGAAATCCCGACGCCGGCCGTCCTGTCCGGCGCCGAAAGGCCCGCCTGGCTGCGGCAGGCATTCACCGGCCGTTGGGCCGACATCGTGGGCGATCGGGACTATGCAGCTTGGGCGCGCTCTGTGGCCGCCGCCCTGTTGGAACACGAAGGCGCGGCGGTGTTCAGTCACTTCGTCGCCCTGAACGCGGCGGTCGCTACAGCAACGGGTGGCGAAGACGTCGTGGTCTTTCGGCCGGATCATTGCTCGCGGACCGTGTTCCGCGTCGAGCAGGGCCGCTTGATCCTGGCGGAGAAAGGGCGCGAAGCTCAGAGCCAAGTGCTTTGAAGGAGTCGCTGTGGCGCGAGAGATCCTGACCGTCGCCCAGATGGCCGCCGCCGATCGCGCCGCCGTCGCGAACGGTACGCCGACCCAGGTGCTGATGGAGCGGGCTGGGGAGGCGGTCGCGACCGCGGTCGACGCGCGCTACGCGCGTCAGCCCGTCGTTGTCTGGTGCGGCCCCGGCGACAACGGCGGCGATGGCTATGTCGCCGCCCGTCACCTGCGGGACCGCGGGTGGTCCGTGGTCGTCGAGGCCGCCTATCCGCCCTCGACCGACGCGGCGCGCTGGGCCGCCGCGCGATGGGATGAGGCGGTTCGCCCTCTGTCCTCGCGACCAGCACGCGGAGCTCTTTATATAGACGCCTTGTTCGGCGCGGGCCTGTCGCGACCGCTTGAGGGCGAGGTGGCGAATCTGGCGCGGGCCAGCCGCGACCTGGCTTTGACCATCGTGGCGGTCGATACGCCGTCAGGCGTTCACGGCGACACCGGACGCGTGGTCGGAGACGTCGCCTTCCGCGCCGGGATGACCGTGACCTTCCACCGCCGTAAGCCGGCGCATGTCTTGGCCGAGGGACGGCAGGCCTGCGGAGAGGTGGTGCTGGCTGACATCGGGCTGCAGACGGACGAGGCCGTCGAGCTGTTCGAAAATGACCCGCAGCTTTGGCTCGCGCGCTTTCCATGGCCGGCCTTCGACGCTCACAAGCACAGTCGCGGGCGGCTGAAGGTTGTCAGCGGCGAAGCGTGGAGCACGGGCGCGGCCCGACTTTCCGCGCGTGGGGGGCTGAGGATCGGCGCCGGCGCAGTGACGGTGTTGTCTCCGCCGGGGGCCTTGGCGGTCAACGCCGCGCACCTGGAGGCGATCATGCTCGCGCCGTTCGAGTCGGACGCCGATTTGGCGGCGGCGTCCGAGGACGCGGATGTGGTGATCATCGGCCCGGCGGCGGGTGTCGGCGAGGTCACGGCGCGCAATCTGCAGGCGCTGGCGCGGACGGGCGCGGCGCTTGTGGTCGACGCCGACGCCCTGACCAGTTTCCGCTATGACCCCGAAGACCTATTCGCCTGTCTCGATCGCGACGACGTGCTGACGCCGCATCCCGGAGAGTTCGAGCGCGTCTTTCCAGGCGTTCTGGCGAAGTCGCCGGAACGGATCACGGCCGCCCGCGAGGCTGCGGCGCGCGCCGGGGCGGTGGTGCTGTTGAAGGGGGCGGACACGGTCGTCGCCGCGCCCGACGGCCGGGCCTCGGTGCTGCTGAACGGGAAACCCTGGTTGGCGACCGCGGGATCCGGCGATGTGCTCGCCGGCTTCATCGGCGGCCTGATCGCGCAGGGCATGGAAAGCTTCGAGGCGGCCTGCGCGGGGGCTTGGATTCATGCGGCGTGCGGCGCGCGCCACGGCCCGGGCCTGATCGCCGAGGATCTCCCAGGTCTCGCGCCAGCCGTGTTGTCTGGCCTCTACGGGAAACGCTGAGCGCACTTGCGCGGCGCGCTTCAAGTCCGTAATGCCGGTCACGCGCGGATGTGGCGAAACTGGTAGACGCACTGGATTTAGGTTCCAGCGCCGCAAGGCGTGGAGGTTCGAGTCCTCTCATCCGCACCACTCTTCTCATCGGGCTCTCGGGCCCGCGTGAGTTTTATCGCCGCCGCTCTTGGATGCTCGCGCACGTCGTGACATAAGGGCGCTCTTTCGCCGCCCCGGTCCTCGCGGGCGGCGTCGATCTTTTGGACCCCAAGGGCGGTGCTCGGGCGCGCGGCGACCCGGACCCGAGAAATAAGAATGTCGATGCAGATCGTTGAAAAGTCGGGCGAAGGCCTCAGCCGCGTTTTTGGCGTCACGGTGCCCGCCAGTGAATTGGCCACGCGCCTGGACGCGCGGATCGCCGAGGTCGCCCCGCAGATGAACGTGAAGGGCTTCCGTCCGGGCAAGGTGCCGACGGCCCACGTGCGCCGGATGTACGGCAAGGCCCTGATGGGCGAAGTCATCGAGCAGGCGCTGAACGAGACCACCCAAAAGGTCCTGGAAGAGAACAAGCTGCGTCCGGCCGGCCAGCCCGAGCTGAACCCCTCGTCGGACATGGACAAGGTCATCGCCGGCGGCGAAGACCTGGCCTTCGAACTGGCCGTCGAAGTGATGCCGGAGTTCGAACCGATCGACCCGGCGTCGATCGAGCTGGTCAAGCCGGTCTACAAGGTCACCGACGAGGAAGTCGACGAAGCCCTCGACGAGCTGGCCAAGCAGGCCCGCACCTACGAGCCGCGCACCGGCAAGAGCGTCAAGGCCAAGGACGGCGACCAACTGCTGATCGACTTCGTTGGCACCATTGACGGCGTCGAATTCGCCGGCGGCAAGGCCGAGGGCGCTGAGCTGGTCCTGGGTTCGGGCCAGTTCATCCCGGGCTTCGAAGACCAGCTGGTCGGCGCCAAGCCGGGCGACGAAGTCGTCGTGAAGGTGAAGTTCCCGGAAGAATACCAGGCCAAGGACCTGGCCGGTAAGGACGCCGAGTTCGCCACCAAGGTGACCGAAGTCCGCGCGCCGGTCGATGGCAAGGCCGACGACGAGCTGGCCAAGCGCCTGGGCCTCTTGGACCTGGCCGCCCTGAAGGACCTGCTGCGCTCGAACCTGTCGGGCCGCTACGACAACTCGTCGCGCTTCAAGCTGAAGCGCGCCCTGCTGGACGTGCTGGACAGCAAGCATGACTTCCCGCTGCCGCCGCGCATGGTGGAAGCCGAGTTCGCCGGCATCTGGCAACAGGTCGAGGCCGACAAGGCCCGTGGCGGCCTGCCGCCGGAAGACGCCGAGAAGTCGGAAGACCAGCTGAAGGACGAGTACCGCAAGATCGCCGAGCGCCGCGTGCGCCTGGGCCTGGTGCTCGCCGAGATCGGCCGCAAGAACGACGTGGTCGTCACCGACCAGGAACTGACCGACGCCATCATGCGCGAAGCTCGCCAGTACGGCGCGCAAGCCCAGCAGGTGTTCGACATGTATCGCCAGCGCGCCGACCTGCAGGCCGCCCTCCGCGCCCCAATCTACGAAGACAAGGTCGTCGACCTGATCTTCGGCAAGGCCAAGGTCGAGGAAAAGGAAGTCTCCAAGGACGAGCTCCTGGAAGAAGACGACCTGCCGGAAGGCTACGGCGGCTAATCGCGGGCCAGGCCAGCGAGACGAGGCGCGGTTCGCGAGGACCGCGCCTTTTTTCATGCTCGGAGGTTTTCGCCCGCGCCTTGCAACCTGTTAAGCGCCACGCGATATGCGTTGTCGACGGCGCGCGGGGGCTGATTCGTTTTCGCGCCGCCAGCACAAACGAAAAGGGTGATACCCCATGATGTACGATCCGGTTTCGACGGCCATGAACCTCGTGCCGATGGTGGTCGAGCAGACCAGCCGCGGCGAGCGCGCGTTCGACATCTTCTCGCGGCTGCTGAAGGAGCGGATCATCTTCCTGACCGGTCCGGTCGAGGACGGCATGGCCAGCCTGATCTGCGCGCAGCTTCTCTTCCTGGAGTCCGAGAACCCCAAGAAGGAGATCGCCATGTACATCAACTCGCCGGGCGGCGTGGTGACGGCGGGTCTCGCGATCTACGACACGATGCAATACATCAAGAGCCCGGTCTCGACGGTGTGCATGGGCATGGCCGCCTCGATGGGCAGCCTGCTCCTGGCCGCCGGCGCCGCCGGTCAGCGTATCTCGCTGCCGAACGCTCGCATCATGGTGCACCAGCCGTCGGGCGGCTTCCGCGGCCAGGCCTCGGACATCGAGCGCCACGCCGAGGACATCATCAAGACCAAGCGTCGCCTGAACGAGATCTACGTCAAGCACTGCGGCCGCACCTATGAAGAGGTCGAGCGCACCCTGGACCGCGACCACTTCATGAGCGCCGACGAAGCTAAGGCCTGGGGCTTGGTCGACCACGTCTACGACACCCGTGAGGCGGCCGAGGCCGGCGCCGAATAGGGCGCTGCTGGGCTAAAAGAAGAGCCGCCGGTCATCCGATCGGCGGCTTTTTTCTTGCCCGGCGGGTGCGACCAATCCGCTCAGGTGACCGGCTTGCCCCGGAAGACCCGATAGCCCTTCTCGTCGGCGATCGCGAGCATCTCGGTGTCGCCGGACGTGTCGCCATAGGCGGCCGCCAGGTGCACGTCGGGGCCGAAGGTCTCCTGCAGCCGCACGACCTTTTCCATGGCCCTGCAGTTGGCCCCGTCGAGCCCGCCGAGGATGCGCCCGTCCTCGGAGCAGGTCAGCCGCGTCCCGATCAGGAGGTCTGCTCCGAGCCCTCGCGCGAACGGGGCGACGGTGATCTCGGGCGAGGCGGTGACGATCACGATCCGCGCGCCCTTGGCCCGCCACGACCGCCAGACGGCGACGGCGTCGGGACGTAGCAGGGAGGGGGCGAAGGCCTGGGCGAAGGCCCGCGCGTCAGCCTCGATCTCGGCGATCGTGGCCCCTTTTAGGAACTCGCGAACGGCGGCGGCCTTGAGTTTTCCACGGTTGCGGTCGAACCCGTAGGTGATCAGGGCGGGGATCAGCCGGATCACGCCGCGCGTCCACCGGCGCGGTCCGGCCCGCCATTTCAGGAACGTGTTGAAGCTGTCCTTGACCGTCAGGGTGCCGTCGAAATCGAAGGCGACGAGCGCGCGCTCGTCCCCCATTTCGCCGGTCATGGGCCGCGACGCGCTCAGACCTTTCGACATCAACGAACGCTTCGCCATCAACCTTCCATGCCGTCGCGCGTCGCGCCGGTTCCATACGATTCCGATCCCCGTAATAGGGGCTTCGGCGGGCGCCGGTAAGACCCAAGGCGGGGATGGGTTGCGCAGAACCGCCAATCGCCCAATTTAGATGGCGAGCTCATGACACGATCCAGCGCGTTGAGCGTTTGAGGCGGGAAAGGCGCCGGCAAGGCTTGTGAAGCGCGCCCGGATCGGGGAATGTCAAGGATTAGACAACTCCCGGCGTATATTGTGGCTACTTCGGTGGCGGCTTATGCGCTCGGAGGGGCGTCTCGGCGTTAAGCCGTATGTCGCCATAGTGTGAGAAGCGATCATGACGAAAGCCGCGAGCGGCGATACCAAAAGCACCCTCTACTGTTCTTTCTGCGGAAAGAGCCAACATGAGGTGCGCAAGCTCATCGCGGGACCGACGGTGTTCATTTGTGATGAATGCGTCGAGCTCTGCATGGACATCATCCGCGAAGAGCACAAGATCGCCTTCGTGAAGTCCAAGGACGGCGTGCCGACGCCGCGCGAGATCTGCGAAGTCCTGGACGATTACGTGATTGGGCAAGGCCACGCGAAGAAGGTTCTCGCGGTCGCCGTGCACAACCACTACAAGCGCCTCAACCACGCGTCGAAGAACAACGACGTCGAACTGGCCAAGTCGAACATCCTGCTGGTCGGTCCGACCGGTACGGGCAAGACGCTGCTGGCCCAGACCCTGGCTCGAATCATCGACGTGCCGTTCACGATGGCCGACGCCACGACGCTGACCGAAGCCGGTTACGTCGGCGAGGACGTCGAGAACATCGTGCTGAAGCTGCTGCAGGCCGCCGACTACAATGTCGAGCGCGCCCAGCGCGGCATCGTCTATATCGACGAAATCGACAAGATCAGCCGCAAGTCCGACAACCCCTCCATCACCCGCGACGTGTCGGGCGAGGGCGTGCAGCAGGCCCTGCTGAAGATCATGGAAGGCACCGTCGCCTCCGTGCCGCCGCAAGGCGGGCGCAAGCATCCGCAGCAGGAGTTCCTGCAGGTCGACACGACGAACATCCTGTTCATCTGTGGCGGCGCCTTCGCCGGGCTCGAGAAGATCATCTCGGCGCGCGGCGCGGCCAAGTCGATCGGCTTCGGCGCCAAGGTGACCGATCCGGAAGAGCGCCGGACGGGCGAGATCCTGCGGAACGTCGAACCTGACGACCTGCAGCGCTTCGGCCTGATCCCGGAATTCATCGGCCGTCTGCCGGTGGTTGCGACCCTGGAGGACCTCGACGAGGCCGCCCTGGTCAAGATCCTGACCGAGCCGAAGAACGCCTTCGTCAAGCAGTACCAGCGCCTGTTCGAGATGGAGAACATCGGCCTGACCTTCACCGACGACGCCCTGCACCAGGTCGCCAAGAAGGCCATCGCCCGCAAGACCGGCGCGCGCGGCCTGCGTTCGATCATGGAAGGCATCCTGCTGGAGACCATGTTCGAGCTGCCCAACTACGAGGGCGTCGAGGAAGTGGTGGTCAACGCCGAGGTCGTCGAAGGCCGGGCTCAGCCGCTGCTGATCTACGCGGAGAAGAAGGGCGGCGCGGCCTCGGCCTGATCGCTCGCTTCTTGAGATCAAGGGCGCGTCTTCCTTGTGGAGGCGCGCCCTTTTTCGTGGATAACCCAATCCGGGGCTATTCGTTCTCTGGCGACTGAGGCATGGGCGCCACGCAAGCTTAAGGTCGGCGAAAGCCGTTTAAAGTCTGGATCTTGGATAAACTCGCCTCTTAGGCGTCGCCAGGCGGCATGGGCGTTTCAACTTGGCCGGACATGCGCGACCTCTCGCCGCTGACAGGCGAGTACGCTTGAACCCTGTTGTAAAACGTCCACATAAATAACGACATTCCGCCCAGTCCAGGGCGGACGGGTCGATCGACTCAGGCGCATCGTCTGACGTTACGGCGGCCCGCGTGGCCAAGGCGTTTCCCCGCCGCGGCCGGGAGTATTGAGCAAATGTCCGAATTACGTACGCTTCCTGTCTTGCCGCTGCGGGACATCGTTGTGTTCCCGCACATGGTGGTCCCGCTCTTCGTGGGCCGCGACAAATCCGTGCGCGCCCTCGAGGAAGTGATGCGCGGCGACAAGCAGATCCTGCTCGTGACGCAGAAGAACTCGGCGGATGATGATCCGGCGCCGGGCGACATCTTCGACGTCGGCGTGCTGGCCACCGTCCTGCAACTGCTGAAACTGCCCGACGGCACCGTCAAGGTGCTGGTCGAGGGCAAGGCCCGCGCGGCCGTCGTGAAGTTCACCGACCAGGAGTCCTATTACGAGGCCCAGATCGGTGAAGTCAGCGAAGACGAAGGCGCGGGTCCCGAGGCCGAGGCGCTGTCGCGCGCGGTCGTCGAGCAGTTCGAAAACTACGTCAAGCTGAACAAGAAGGTGCCGCCGGAAGCCCTGGCGTCGATCCCGCAGATCGCCGAACCGGGCAAGCTTGCCGACAGCATCGCCGCGCACCTCTCCGTCAAGATCGGCGACAAGCAGAACCTGCTGGAGATCTTCGACGTCGTGAAGCGCCTGGAAAAGGTCTTCGCCCTGATGGAGGGCGAGATCTCGGTGCTGCAGGTCGAGAAGAAGATCCGCTCGCGCGTGAAGCGCCAGATGGAGAAGACCCAGCGCGAGTATTATCTGAACGAGCAGATGAAGGCGATCCAGCGCGAGCTGGGCGACCCTGACGACGCGCGCGACGAACTGATCGACCTCGAAAAGCGCATCAAGAAGACCAAGCTGTCCAAGGAAGCGCGGACCAAGGCCGAAGGCGAGCTGAAGAAGCTGCGCAACATGAGCCCGATGTCGGCCGAGAGCACGGTCGTCCGGAACTATCTGGACTGGCTGCTGTCGATCCCGTGGGGCAAGGCCAAGACCAAGAAGATCGACCTGAACGAGGCCGAGGGCATTCTCGACGCCGATCACTACGGTCTGGAGAAGGTCAAGGAGCGGATCCTGGAGTACCTGGCCGTCCAGGCCCGGACCAACTCGCTGAAGGGCCCGATCCTTTGCCTCGTCGGCCCTCCGGGCGTCGGCAAGACCTCGCTGGGCAAGTCGCTGGCCAAGGCCACGGGCCGAGAGTTCGTGCGCATGAGCCTCGGCGGCGTGCGCGACGAGGCCGAAATCCGCGGTCACCGCCGCACCTACATCGGCTCGATGCCCGGCAAGGTCATCCAGTCGATGAAGAAGGCCAAGACCACGAACGCCTTCGTCCTGCTGGACGAGATCGACAAGATGGGCAGCGACTATCGCGGCGATCCCGCGTCGGCGCTGCTGGAGGTGCTCGACCCGTCGCAGAACTCGACGTTCGGCGACCACTACCTGGAGGTCGACTACGATCTCTCGCAGGTGATGTTCGTCACGACGGCCAACAGCCTGAACATGCCCCAGCCCCTGCTGGACCGCATGGAGATCATCCGCATCCCCGGCTACACCGAGGATGAGAAGCTGGAGATCGCCAAGCGGCACGTCCTGCCGAAGCTGGCCAAGGATCACGGTCTGAAGCCGGCCGAGTTCATCGTGCCGGACAAAGCGATCCGCGACCTGATCCGCTACTACACCCGGGAAGCCGGCGTGCGGTCGCTGGAGCGGGAACTGGGCGCCCTGGCGCGCAAGACGGTCCGTGACCTTGCCCGCGAGAAGCTGGCCTCGATCACGATCGACGACGAGCGCCTGGCCAAGTACGCCGGTGTGAAGAAGTACCGTTATGGCGAGACGGACGAAGTCGACCAGGTCGGCATCGTCACAGGTCTGGCCTGGACGGAGTTCGGCGGCGACATCCTGACCATCGAAGCCGTGAAGATGCCGGGCAAGGGTCGCATGCAGATCACCGGCAACCTCAAGGACGTGATGAAGGAGTCGATCGCGGCGGCGAACAGCTATGTCCGTGCGCGCTCGCTGCAGTTTGGGATCAAGCCGCCGGTGTTCGAGAAGACCGACGTGCACATCCACGTGCCGGATGGCGCCACGCCCAAGGACGGTCCGTCCGCCGGCGCCGCCATGGGCTTGGCCATCGTCTCGGTGCTGACGGGCATCCCGATCCGCAAGGACATCGCCATGACGGGCGAGATCACCCTGCGCGGCCGGGTCACCGCCATCGGCGGCCTTAAGGAGAAGCTGCTCGCGGCCCTCCGCTCCGGCGTGAAGACCGTGCTGATCCCGCAGGAGAACGAGAAGGACCTCGCGGATGTGCCCCAAAGCGTCAAGGACGGTTTGGAGATCATCCCGGTCTCGACCATGGATGAGGTGCTCAAGCACGGGCTCACGGGTCCCTTGACGCCTGTCGAATGGAACGAGGCCGAAGAGCCGATTGCTGCGGGTGCGAAGAAGGACGACGGCGACACCGACGCCATATTGACCCACTAAGCGTAACTAATCGTCGATAACTTATGCGGCGCGGGAGCTTCCCGCGCCGCTCTCGTTTGACGACACATTTTCTACCGCCATAATCCCCGGCGAGCGCAGCGTCGTAAGCAAAAACACGTCGCCGCTCAGGCTGGGAGAAACACATGACCACAAAAGCCGAACTCGTCACGGCGATCGCCGAGAAGGCGGGCATCAACAAGAACCAGGCCAAGGACGCTCTGGAAGCCTTCATCGACGCCGTCACGGACTCTCTTAAGTCGGGACAGGACGTGCGTTTGGTCGGCTTTGGCACGTTCAAGGCTGTCAGCCGCGCCGCTGGAACCGCGAGAAATCCGCGTACAGGCGAGACGGTGAACCGCCCGGCGTCCAAGACGGCGCGCTTTCAGGTGGGCGAAGGTCTGAAGTCGTCCCTGAACGGCTGATCCAGTATCCATTTTCAGTCGAGGCGGGGCGAGCGCTGGAAGCGAACGTTCCGCCTTGTCTATTTCGGGCTATGCCCGATCGCCTTGGCCCGCTAGAAGCGGCGGCCTTGGGGCAGTTAGCTCAGCGGTAGAGCGTCTCGTTTACACCGAGAGGGTCGGGGGTTCGATCCCCTCACTGCCCACCACATTACCCCTGTTCTCGCGCTATCCGCGTCTCCAAGCGCCATACCGTTGCGATGTGGCGTGGCGTCCGCGGGCAAGTCGAGCTATGGGCTAGGTGAGGCCCGGGTATTCTCCGCGTGGCCCTGAAATCGTCAGGGCACGGCGAGGAACCCGAGTTGTCGCAAAAGCTTTATCGATCCGAGGCCGAATAGGGGATGGCCTGGCGTAGAGATGAGGATTCGGCGTGACGGAAACGAGAACGGACCGGCCGTTTGGCCTGGATGGCCTCTCCGCCGAGATCGATCCGCCAACCGACACCGTCCGCCTGGTAGACACCACCATGCTCTACGCGCCACGCAGTGGCGGCGTCCGCCGATACCTGTCGTCGAAGCGCGCGTGGCTCGCCGCCCATCGTCCCGGCGTGCGCCATACGCTGGTCGTGCCCGGCGCGCGGGATTCTTATGACGCAAACGGAAGGGTCTCCATCTACGCCGCGCCGTTGCCCTTCGGGGCCGGGTATCGCTGGCCCGTCGTCAAGGCGGCCTGGATGGAGCGACTGATCCGCCAGCGGCCCGACATCATCGAGGCCGGCGACCCCTACACGCCGGGCTTGGCCGCCTTGAGGGCGGGCGATGCGCTGGGCGTTCCGGTGGTGGGCTTCTGCCACACCGATCTTGGCAAGCTCGCCGCGCTTCATATCGGCGAATGGGCGGAAAAGCCGGTCCAGAAGCGCTGGGCCGCCGTCTATCGTCAGTTCGACCAGGCCGTCGCGCCCAGTCGGTTCATCGCCGGCCGCCTGATCGAGGCAGGCGTCCACCACGCGATCGGCCTGCCGCTGGGCGTCGACACCGAGCTGTTTAATCCTGGCCGGGCGGACCGCGAGGGGCTCCGGCGGCGGTTGGGCCTGGGGGCGGAAGAGAAGCTGCTGGTCTTTGCGGGACGCCCGGCGCGCGAGAAGCGTCTCGATGTGCTTGTCGGCGCCGTCGAACGCCTGGGCGCTCCGTACAGGCTGCTGCTGATCGGCGCGGGCGCCGGCGCTCCGGTCAGCGATCGCACGCTGTGCCTCGACTATGTGCGCGACCCGGCCGAACTGGCGGCCATCCTATCGAGCTGCGACGCCTTCGTGCACGCCAATGACAACGAGCCCTTCGGCCTCATCGTGTTGGAAGCCATGGCGTGCGGCCTGCCGGTCGTCGGTGTCGCGGCGGGCGGCGTGGCCGAATCCGTCGACGGCGAGGTCGGGCAATTGGCGGCGCGTTCCGAGCCGCGAGACCTGGCCGAAGCCATAGAGGCGCTGTTCGCGCGAGATGTCGGCCTCGTCGGCGCCGCCGCGCGTCGGCGGGCGGTCGAGCGTCATGGCTGGGACGCGGTCTTCCGGCAGCTTTGCTTTATCTATGGCGGGCTCACGGGACGGGCGGCGTTCGGCGGCCAGTCCCAGGCGCTCAGCCATTAGCCTCGTTGACGGCGGCCAGGATCTCGTAGCTGCGCTTGCGCGCGGCGTGATCGTAGATCTGTGACGCCGCCATCAGTTCGTCCGCGCCAGTCATCTCCAGCACCTGTTCGATCTTGCGTCTCACGGTTTGCGGCGAACCGATCGCCGAATACTGGAAGGTGTGGTCGAGGCCCGCCAGTTCAGCCGGCGAGGCGTGTTCGCGGATATCGTCGACCGGCGGCGGCAAGAGGCCAGGACGGCCGCGCCGCAACGCCAGGAATTGCTGCTGCGTGGAGGTCGCCAGGCGCGCAGCCTCCTGGTCGCTATCGGCCGCGCAGACGCCTATGCAGACCATGGCGTACGGCTTGTCCAAGGTCTCCGACGGTTTGAAGTGGCGACGGTAGAGGAGAAGCGCGTCCAGTAGGGCGTCGGGCGCGAAGTGCGCGGCGAAGGCGTAGGGCAGGCCCAGCGCCGCGGCCAGCTGTGCGCCCCAGGTCGAGGAGCCCAGGATCCAGATCGGCACGTCCTGGCCCTCGCCCGGGACGGCGCGCACGCCCTGGTCCGCCGTCGCCGGCTTGAACCAGTGCTGTAGCTCGACGACGTCTTGGGCGAAAGAGTCAACCGCGCCGGCGTAGCGGCGTAGCGCGCGCATCGTCGCCTGGTCCGTCCCCGGCGCGCGGCCCAGGCCCAGGTCGATGCGGCCGGGATAAAGGGCGTTCAGCGTCCCGAACTGTTCGGCGACCATCAACGGCGCGTGGTTAGGCAGCATGACGCCGCCGGAGCCGACGCGAATCGTCGAGGTGCCGCCAGCCACGTGGCCGATGACGACGGCCGTGGCCGCGCTGGCGATTCCCGGCATGCTGTGGTGCTCGGCCAGCCAGTAGCGGTGAAAGCCGAGTCGTTCGGCGTGCCTCGCCAGATCCAGGCTGTTGTGAAGGGCTTGGCCTACGTCGGTCCCTTGCGGAACGGGAGCCAGATCGAGAACGGAGAAACGGGGATAAGCGACCATCATCGCTAGATGGCGTGCAAAACCGGCAACTCAAGGCGTCGCCGAAAGGGTCGGATTTTTGTGGGGGAGCCACCGGACGGTGGCGCGAATGACGGGGCTCGAACCCGCGACCTCCGGCGTGACAGGCCGGCGCTCTAACCAACTGAGCTACATCCGC
>NZ_QFQZ01000008.1 GCF_003243465.1 Caulobacter segnis | reverse complement strand
TCCCGCCCCTCCATCCCCAACCTCCCCAGCCCCGCCACCTCCCCAGCCGCGCCAACGCGCCCTATATCCCTGTCCTGACGTTCACCACGCTGGGACCTTGCGTTGTCCACCCAGTTCCGACTGCCGCTGACCGCCGCGCCGACCTATGCTCGCGAAGACTTCGCCGTCTCGCCGAGCAACGCCGACGCCGTGGCGCGGGTCGAGGCCTGGCCGGACTGGCCCGAGGGGCGGCTGGCGCTGGTCGGGCCGGCGGGGGTGGGCAAGACGCACCTGGCCAGGGCCTGGGCGGCGGCGCATGACGCCGTGGTCGTCGAGGCGACCGGCGACGACGCGCCCGACCTCCCCGCCCTGCGCGGCAAGGCGATCCTGGTCGAGGACGCCGACCGGCGCGCCGAAGGGACCGCGCTGCCCGACGAGGCGCTGTTCCACATCCTCAACATGGCCGGGGTCGACGGCGGGACCGTGCTGCTGACCGGGCGGACGCCCCCGGTGGGCTGGGCGGCGGCGGTGCCGGACCTGCGCTCGCGGCTGAACGCCCTGTGCGTGGCGACGATCAACGCGCCCGACGACGTGGTGCTGGAGGCGGTGCTGCGGCGGGCCTTCGAACACCGGCTGCTGAAGCCCGACCCGGACCTCTATCCCTACCTGCTGCTGCGCCTGCCCCGCTCGGCCGCCGAGGCGATCGCGGCGGCGGACCTGCTAGACGAGGCGGCGGCGCAGATGCGGCGCGAGCTGAACAAGGCCCTGGCGCGCGAGGTGCTGGGGGATTTCGAGGGGGATGAGGAGTAGGCGCTCCTTCTCCCCTTGCGGGAGAAGGTGTCAGCGCAGCTGACGGATGAGGGGTCGAAAAGTCCTGTCCGACGAACGCCGCGAAACCCCTCATCCGGCGCTCTCGCGCCACCTTCTCCCGCAAGGGGAGAAGGAAACCCCGCTGTCTTCTTCCCGTCACTTGCCTCGTTCACCATGGCGGAACAAAGTTCGCCTATAGTGAAACCATGACCGACGCCGCGACCATGCCCGCCACCGCGACCTCCGCCACCGCCGTTGTTCCGCAGACGGACGAAGCCCCCGGGCTGGTGCTCGACGCCGAGCTGATGGGCTCGCCCGAGCGGTTCTTCAATCGCGAGCTGTCGTGGCTGGCCTTCAACCAGCGGGTGCTGGAGGAGAGCGGCAATCCGCGCCACCCGCTGCTGGAGCGCTTAAGGTTCCTGTCGATCTCGGCCAACAACCTCGACGAATTCTACATGGTTCGCGTGGCCGGCCTGAAGGGCCAGGTGCGCGAGGGCGTGCGGGTGATCAGCCAGGACGGCCTGACGCCGGGCGAGCAGCTGGCGCGCATCAACGCCTCGGCCGCCGAGCTGATGGCCGAGCAGCAGAAGATCTGGCGCCAGGTCCGCACCGAGCTGTGGGACGAGGGGCTGAAGCTCCTCGACGCCAAGGACATCGAGGGCGACGACAAGGTCCTGGCCGAGGAGATCTTCAAGAGCCAGATCTTCCCGGTGCTGACGCCGCTGGCGATCGACCCGGCCCACCCGTTTCCGTTCATCCCGAACCTGGGCTTCTGCCTGGCGCTGAAGCTGCGTCGCATCGCCGACGACAAGCACCTCTACGCCCTGGCGCCGATCCCCCAGCAGGTGCGGCGGTTCTGGGAGCTGAGCTCGGTGGTCTCGCGCGGCAAGAAGCGCCAGCGCAAGATCATGGCGCTGGAAAGCTTCATCATCCTCTTCTTGGACCACCTGTTCCCCGGCTACGAGGTCGAGGGGCGCGGCCTGTTCCGCCTGATCCGCGACAGCGATCTGGAGATCGAGGAAGAGGCCGAAGACCTGGTGCGCGAGTTCGAGGCGCGGCTGAAGAAGCGTCGCCTGGGCCGCGTGGTGCGGGTCAAGATCCAGACCACCATGCCGCCGGACCTGCGCGAATTCATCATCGAGGGCCTGCGCGCCGAGCCCGAGGACGTGATCCTGGTGGACGGCAAGCTCGGTTTGGCCCAGATGTCCGAGCTGATCCCGCCGGACCGGCCGGACCTGAAGTTCCCGCCGTTCAACGCCCGCTTCCCAGAGCGCATCCGCGACCACGGCGGCGACTGCTTCGCGGCGATCCGCGAGAAGGACATTCTGGTTCACCACCCGTTCGAGAGCTTCGACGTGGTGGTGCAGTTCGTCCGCCAGGCCGCGCGCGACCCGAACGTGCTGGCGATCAAGCAGACGCTCTACCGCACCTCCAAGGACAGCCCGATCGTCGCGGCCCTGATCGAGGCGGCCGACAACGGCAAGAACGTCACGGCCCTCGTGGAGATCAAGGCCCGCTTCGACGAGGAAAATAACCTCAAGTGGGCGCGCGACCTGGAGCGGGCGGGCGTGCACGTGGTGTTCGGCTTCGTCGACTGGAAGACCCACGCCAAGCTGTCGGTCGTGGTCCGCCGCGAGGCCGACCAGACCCTGCGGACCTACTGCCACTTCGGCACCGGCAACTACCACCCGCAGACGGCGCGGGTTTACACCGACCTTTCCCTCTTCACCTGCGACCCGGCCCTGGGGCGCGACGGGGGCAAGCTGTTCAACTTCATCACCGGCTACGCCCAGCCCGGGCGGCTGGAGAAGCTGTCGTTCTCGCCGATGACGCTGAAGCCCGACCTGCTGCGGATGATCGAGACCGAGGCCGAGGCGGCGCGGGCGGGCAAGCCGGCGGGCATCTGGGCCAAGATGAACTCGGTCGTCGACCCGCAGGTGATCGACGCCCTCTACAAGGCCAGCCAGGCGGGCGTGCAGATCGACCTCGTCGTGCGCGGCATCTGCTGCCTGCGGCCGGGGATCAAGGGGCTGTCGGAGAACATCCGGGTCAAGAGCATCGTCGGCCGCTTCCTGGAGCACGCCCGCATCCTGGCCTTCGCCAACGGCGCGGCCATGCCCTCGGCGCAGACGCGGCTCTTCATCAGCTCGGCCGACTGGATGCCGCGCAACCTCGACCGTCGCGTCGAGAGCCTGGTGCCGGTCGAGAACCCGACCGTCCACCAGCAGGTGCTGGACCAGATCATGGTCGCCAACCTCAATGACGAGGCCCAGAGCTGGAAGCTGGACAGCGAGGGCGACTACGCCCGCGATCCGGCCTGGAACAGCAAGGGCGCCTTCTCGGCCCACGACTACTTCATGACCAATCCCAGCCTGTCGGGACGCGGTCACGGGGCTCGCGACCTGCCCCGCGCGTTCGACCACGTGGGCCCCAAGCGCAAGGCCTAGGGTCTTTGGAGATTAGGCGCGCGCTGCTGCTCCTGCCGCTGCTGCTGGCGGCGTGCGACTTCCCCACGCGCGGAGAGCAGGCCACGCTCTGCGCGGTGCAGGCCCTGCGTTCGCAGCCCGGCCTCGACCGCTTCGGTTCGGTTCCGCCCGGCGTCGAGCGCAAGGCGCAGGCCGAAGCCGCCGTCTACGGGCCGGGCGTGATGGGCGGGCCTCACATCGCCTGGTGGGGCCTATGCACCCATCGCCAGCGGACCGACACCACGGACATGATCCTGATCGGCCCCGAGCCCTGGGCCCTGACCAAGGGCGGCCCCCGCGCCCACGGACGGCAGCTGAGCTACGGCACGTGCTATCACCGCCTTGAGGACGACGGCTGGAAGACCGTGGCCTGCCGGATCAACCCCTAGCGTCCCCATGCGGCGGGCCAAACGCAATCATCCCACGGAAAATCGAGCCGGGACGATCGGTCCCGCTTTCCCCGCGCCCGGAATGCGGTAAAGGACGCCCATGCCCTTCCCGGCGCCGCGAGACGCGGCCGTGATCGATATCGGCTCCAACTCGGTCCGCCTGGTGGTGTACCGCCTGGAAGGCCGCGCCATCTGGACGGTCTTCAACGAGAAGGTCCTGGCGGGCCTTGGCCGAGACCTGGCCAAGACCGGCCGCCTGTCGCCGGACGGCGTCGCCCAGACCCTGCAGGCCCTGAAGCGCTTCCGCGCCGTCCTGGAGGCCGTCAAGCCCGCCGAGGTCTTCGCCGTGGCCACGGCCGCCGCCCGCGAAGCCGCCGACGGCCCCGACTTCATCCGCCGCGTGCGCGAGGAGACCGGCTTCTCGGTCCGCGTCCTGTCGGGCGAGGAAGAAGCCCACTACGCCGCCGTGGGCGTGCTGGCCGGCGCGCCGGACGCCGAGGGCGTGGTCGGCGACCTGGGCGGCGCCAGCCTCGAGCTCGTACGCCTGTCGGCCACCGGCGCGGGTCAGGGCGTGACCCTGCCGCTGGGCCCATTCAGCCTGGCCGGCCCGAACGGCGCCGGCTTCGACGCCGAGCGCGTCCGTCGCCTGTCGCGCGAGCGCATCGCCGCCGTCGCCGCCGACTTCCGCACCGACACCTTCCATGCCGTGGGCGGCGCCTGGCGGAACCTGGCCCTGCTGCACATGCGGCTGTCGGGCTATCCGCTGCACGTCGTCCACCAGTACGAGATCGGCGCCGCCGAGGCCCTGGACGCCGCGCGCCTGGTCGCCCACCAGTCCAAGAGCTCGCTGGATCGCATCGAGGGCATGAGCAAGAAGCGCTCTGAGACCCTGCCCTATGCGGCCGTGGTCCTGGAGACGCTGATCGAGCAACTCGGCCTGAAACGGATCGAGATCTCGGCCTTCGGCGTGCGCGAGGGGCTGCTGTTCGAGGCCATGCCGCCACGCGTGCGCAGCCTGGATCCGCTGATCGAGGGCTGCGCGGCGCTGGGGGCGCGCCAGGGCGTGGCCGACGACCTGGGCGCGGCCCTGGACGCCTGGATCACTCCGGCCTTCCGCGAATTGCCCGCCCTGTTCGGCGAGCGCGACGGCGTGCTGGTCTCCGCCGCCTGCCGCCTGGCCGACGTCGGCGTGCGCCTGCACCCCGACCATCGCGCCGATCTTGTGTTCGAGCAGGTGCTGCGCGCACCGATCGCGGGCCAGACCCACGCCGAGCGCTGCTTCCTGGCCGCCGCCGCCCACGCCCGCCACGCGACCAACTTCCACCCGCCGGAACTGGCGACGCTGGAGCGCCTGCTCAGCCCCGCCCAGCTGAAGCGCGCGCGGGCCGTGGGCGCGACCATGCGCCTGGCCTGCGACCTGTCGGGTCGCAGCCCCAGCCTGCTGGCGCACGCCCGGCTGAGTCTGGACAAGACCCATATGATCGTCGCCGCCGATCCCGGCTTCGCCGACCTGCTTCTGGGCGAACCGACGAACAAGCGCGCCAACACCGCGGCCCAACACCTAGGCCTGAAGGCCAAGATCATCTCAGGCTGAGTTCAGGTAGAGATCGCCGGAAGAACGTGATTAATCGCGTCTTTATTCCCTCAATACGAGGACGCTGACAACTTGCCGCACCTCTAATGATAATTTCCAGCACGCTTTGTTAGGCATGCCCACCCTAGCCTCCTCAGAAGACACAGGGAGGCCCCGGATGCTGAAGCATCGCACCCACTACCTGGACGCCATCGCGCCCCGTCCCACGCCGGCGCCTGAGCCGCGCCTCGCTCCGCGTCCGGCCAACGACCAGGACACGCCGGTGGCCAGCGCCGCGCGCGTCCTGCAGGCCGATATCGCCAAAGCCTTCGCAGCCAAGAACGGTTGGTCCGTGGGCCGCACCGTGGCCGCCGGCGTCGTCTTCCACCTGGGCGTCTTCTGCGCCCTGGGGCTGGCGGCCGGCGCGGTCCTGGCCCAGCTGGCCCGCGGCTAAGCTCGGTCTCCACCGTCAAGGCCTGGCGGGTGTCCGAGCGGCGACGCCGCTTATCCTGCGCGCCTAGTTCGCGCCGCTGTCGCCGAACAGGGCGGCATAGAGATCGCGAGGCTTCACGGGCTTCTCCACCCAGCCGGTCATCCCCGCCTCTCGACAGGCGGCGATCTCCTCCGGCGAGGCCGCGCCGGTCACGGCGATGATCGGAGTCTCGCGATTGGCCCCGCCTTCGCGCAGGCGCCGCGAGGCCTCCAAGCCGTCCATGCCCGGCATGCGGACGTCCATCAGGATTGCGTCAAACGCCTGGTCTTCGGCCACCGCCAGCGCCGAGAGCGCGTCCTCGGCGGTCTCCACCTCGGCGCCGAAGGCCTGGAGCATCCGCGCCAGGGTGCGGCGGTTGATGTCGTGGTCGTCGACCACCAGGACGGACAACCCCCGGCTGGGCGGCGCCAAGGCGGCTGCTTCGGCGGTGTCCACGGCGGGCGGCGGCGCGCCCTCCGGCGCCGGCAGGGTCAGGGCGAAGCAGGCGCCGCGACTACCCCCGTCCCCCGCCTTGAGGTCGCCGCCCATCAGGCGGGCCAGGTCGCGGCTGATCGCCAGCCCAAGGCCAGTGCCGCCGAAGGCGCGCGCGGTCTTCAAGCTCAACTGCTCATAGGGACTGAACAAGCGGGCGATCTGGGCTTCGGTCAGGCCGGGCCCGGTGTCGTACACCTCGATGGATACGAAACGCCGGTTGTCGCGGAGCACGGTGGCCACCGTCACCGTCACCTCGCCCTCGGCGGTGAACTTGATGGCGTTGCTGATCAGGTTGTTCAACACCTGCCGCACCCGCATCGGATCGCCGCGCACCCACTGGGGGCTCGCCGACACGCCTCGGAGCGTCATCCGCAGCCCTTTGGCGCGCGCGGTGTTGCGCCAGAAGCGGACCGTGTTCGAGATCAGGGCGCGCAGATCATAGTCGACGACCTCGACGCCCATCCGCCCCGCCTCGATCTTCGAAAGGTCCAGCAGGTCGTTCAGCTGGGCCCGCATCATCAGGCCGGCGTCGCCGATCAGGGCCGCGGCCGAGCGGTCGGCTTCGCTGAGGCCTTCCAGCGCGGCGGCGCCGTTGACGATCGCATTGATCGGCGTGCGTAGCTCGTGGCTGACCATGGCCATGAAGGCGGACTTCGCCGCCGTCTGCGCCTCGGCCGCCCGCCGCGCCTCGCGCTCGGCCAGCAGGGTGCGGCGGGACCACAGGAACGTCATGCTGGTGGTCAGGCAGAACAGGCCCACGCCCAGGACCAGCGGTGGCAGGAAGGGGTCGTGCTGCGCCCCGACCACGAACGGGGTGGCGACGAGATAGATGATGTGCGGCGTTGCGGCGCAAAGGAACGCCGCGACGCACCCCTCCGCCCCCATCAGGGCGGTGAGGATCGATCCCGACAGCAGAAGCACCGCGCCCGCGGAGGTCACGGGCGTCCCGGCCAGCCAGAACGGGATCGCCAGACTGCCGAAAACGACCGCCATCAGAAAGTCGAACAGCAGGTTCAGCCAAACCCGCTGCTCCGGTCGCGCCGCCTTCAGGAACTGGGCGAGGGCGTAGAACTCTCCCAGCTGGACGGGGAAATAGACGACAAGCCACGGCACGAGGAACCGCATGCCGGGCCAGGCCACCGCCAGCGCGCTCAGGCAGGCGACCACGAAGAGGCGCAGCGGGATCTGGCGGCGACGCGACACCGCGGCGGCGCGATAGTCGACCGCCAGACGCCCCCAGAATTCACGCAACTCAGCCCCCACAGGCGCCCCCGCCCTCAAGGGCGTCCTCATACGCCTAATCTTAGCCGCAGTCTGTTGACGAATTGTCCTACGGCCCGATTCGAGTCGTCACGCCTGGCCGCGTCGAAACGCGGCCGGTCAGACGCCCCCGTCAGAGCCGCTGGACGGCGCCTAGCTCGCCTTGGGCGCGCGCCGGACCTCGACCACCCGCACCTTGGCGCCGTCCAGCACCAGGGCCAGCTCGCCGCGCTTGATCTTCAGGGCGTCCGCCCCGAAGGCGTCGCGGCGCCAGCCGGCCAGGGCGGGGGTGGCGGCGTTGTCGTCGGCGGCGATCTTTTCCAGGTCCGAGACCGTCGCGATCAGCTTGGAGGCGACACCCGCCTCTTCCGCCCGCGCTTTCAGCAGCACCTTCAGCAGCTCGACCACGGCGCCGGCGTTCTGGGGCGGCGGCGGACCGGGCTTGTCGACGACGGGGGCGTAGCCTTCCGGATCGGACAGGGCGGCCTTGATCGCCGCCAGCAGATCGGGTCCGAACTTGCTGCCGCCAAAGCCCTTGGGCACGCCGCGCAGATTGTTCAAGGCGTCCAGGCTGGTCGGCGCCTGGGTGGCCAGCTCGTCGATGGCCTCGTCCTTCAGGATGCGGCCGCGCGGCTGGTCACGGTTCTGGGCGGTGCGCTCACGCCAGGCGGCGACGGCCTTGAAGACCGCCAGGTATTTGGCTTGAGTCTTGCGCGGGCGCAGGCGACGCCACGCCTTCTCCGGATCGACGTCATAGGCCGCCGGGTCGGAGATGGCGGTCATCTCCTCCTCGACCCAGGCCAGGCGGCCCGAGGTCTCCAGGCGCTCGCGCAGGATCGGGAACAGCTTGGCCAGGTGGGTGACGTCAGCCAGGGCGTAGGTCAGCTGGGCGTCGGTCAGCGGCCGGCGGGCCCAGTCGGTGAAGCGGCTGGACTTGTCCAGCTCGATGCGCAGCATCTGGCGGACCAGGGCGTCATAGGCGATCTGCTCGCCGAAGCCCGCCGCCATGCCCGCCACCTGGGTGTCGAACAGCGGCTTGGGCATCGCCTTCAGATTGTTGAAGATTTCAACGTCCTGACGGGCGGCGTGGAAGACCTTGAGGATGCGCTCGTCGCGCATCACGGCCAGCAGGGGCTCCAGGTCGATATCGTCGGCCAGCGGATCGATGACGGCTTCGTGCGTGGGCGACGCGACCTGGATCAGGCACAACTTGGGCCAGTAGGTCGTCTCGCGCATGAACTCTGTGTCCACCGCGATAAAAGGCTCGCCCGCAAGCTCATTACAAAACGCCGCCAGCTCGGCGGTGGTGGTGATCGGCTTCATCCGCTGCTAATAGCCTCGCGCACCCCCGAGTCTGCAAGCGTCAAGACGCATCAAGCGGGGCCGGGACGCAAAATTTCCGCGAGTTCGGAGGATGTTCCCGTCCTCCGAGAGACTAAAGAGCGAGCGCCAGAGCGACCATGAGCGATCAGCCCAACGGCCTTACCTATGCCCAGGCGGGCGTCGATATCGACGCGGGCAATGCGCTCGTCGACGCGATCAAGCCCCTGGCCAAGGCCACCCGCCGCCCGGGCGCGGAAGCCAGCCTGGGCGGGTTCGGCGCCCTGTTCGACCTGAAGGCGGCCGGCTACAGCGACCCGCTGCTGGTCACCACGACCGACGGCGTCGGCACCAAGCTGCGCATCGCCATCGACGCGGGCATGCACGCCACGGTCGGCATCGACCTGGTGGCCATGTGCGTCAACGACCTCTTGGCGCAAGGCGCCGAGCCGCTGATGTTCCTGGACTATTTCGCCACCGGCAAGCTGGACGTCGAGACCGCCAAGAGCGTCGTCGCCGGCATCGCCGAGGGCTGCAAGCTGTCGGGCTCGGCCCTGGTGGGCGGCGAGACGGCCGAAATGCCGGGCATGTACGGCGACGGCGAATATGACCTGGCCGGCTTCTCGGTCGGCGCGGTCGAGCGCGACGGCGTCCTGCCCAAGCTGGACAAGCAGCGCGCCGGCGACATCATCATCGGCCTGGGCTCGTCGGGCCCGCACTCCAACGGCTATTCGCTGGTCCGCCGCGTGGTCGAGCGCTCGGGCCTGGCCTGGGACGCTCCCTGCCCCTTTGAAGAGGGCAAGACGCTGGCCGAGGCGCTGATGGCCCCGACCCGCATCTATGTGAAGTCGCTGCTGCCGCTCCTTCAGTCGGGGCGTGTGAAAGGTGGGGCGCACATCACCGGCGGCGGCCTGATCGAAAACCCGCCGCGCGCCATCGCCGAGGGCCTGGCCGCCGAGTTCGACTGGAACGCCTGGGAAATGCCTCCCGTGTTCGACTGGCTGGCCAAGACCGGCGGGATTTCCGAACACGAGATGCGCCGCACGTTCAACTGCGGCGTGGGCTTCATCATCATCGTCGCCCAGGCCGACGCCGAGCCGGTGCTGGCGGCCCTGTTGAACGCCGGCGAGGACGCCTTCATCTGCGGCCAGCTGGTCAAGGCTTGATGCGCCAGAAGACCAAGGTCGCCGTGCTGATCTCGGGCCGGGGCTCCAACATGGAAGCCCTGGTCCGCTCCGCCCAGGCGCCCGGCTGCCCCTTCGAGATCGCGCTGGTGCTTTCCAACAAGCCCGACGCCAAGGGCCTGGAGATCGCCGCAAAGGCTGGCGTCGAGGCGCTGTGCGTCGACCAGAAGCCGTTCAGCAAGGACCGCGAGGCCCACGAGCGGGCGATCGACGCGGCCCTCCGGGAACGCGGGATCGAGGTCGTCGCCCTGGCCGGCTACATGCGGATCCTGACGCCGTTCCTGGTCGACGCCTGGCAAGGCCGGATGCTCAACATCCACCCTTCCCTGCTGCCGAAGTATCCGGGTCTCGACACCCAT
The DNA here is from genome assembly GCF_003243465.1 of Caulobacter segnis. Classification (GTDB taxonomy): domain Bacteria; phylum Pseudomonadota; class Alphaproteobacteria; order Caulobacterales; family Caulobacteraceae; genus Caulobacter; species Caulobacter segnis_A. The sequence goes on along the minus strand of NZ_QFQZ01000008.1, from coordinate 75,164 downwards.
GCGCGCGCCATCGCGGCCGGCGAGGTCGAGGCCGGTTGCACCGTGCACCTGGTTACGGCCGGCGTGGACGAAGGCCCGATCCTGGGCCAGGCGCGCGTGCCGATCCTGCCAGACGACGACGACCACGCCCTGGCCGAGCGCGTACTTGAGCAGGAGCACAGGCTCTACGCCGACACCCTGGCCGCGTTCGTCAGGACGCTTTAGGCGATCGACCTAGACCCGCACGTCCGATGAGACGTCGAAGTAACGGCTCGACTGCTCGTCCCAGGCGTAGTCGACGCTGCTGATCTGCGCGCGGTCATAGGCCGGCGAGCCCTTGAAGCGGTCCTTCGAGAGGTCGGCGTGAAAGGTCTTGGCCATCGGGTCGTAGCGGACCACCGCCCACGGCACCGGGTGGTACTTGCCAGAGCCGCCCAGCAGGCCGGGCGCTTCGACGACCAGAAACTCGATCCGCCCGGTGTCGAGATCGACAAAGGTCTCGCGAATGACGCCCAGCTTGGCGCCGCCCTCCCCGATCAGGTCCTGGTCTAGGATGTCCTTGCTTCTCGTCAGCGGCATTGAGCCCTCGCGGTTTGCGGCCCATGGTCGAGCCTCCAGAAATAGCGCGTTGGCCCGCCACAGGTTTCCTCACGGTGCTACCGCGCCTCAGGAACAGCGAGGGCAAAGCTTGCGCGGCCATAAAGCCTGTTGGGTCAGAACTTCGTCATCTTGCGTCGGCATGATGCGCCGCATGGAAAGCTGGATCGCCGATCTCTCCCGAGTCGCCGCCGAGAACGCCGGTTTCGCCGGCGCGATCCTGTTCGTCTTCACCCTGCTGGAGGCGCTGCTGGTCGTCGGGCTGCTGGTCCCGATCGTCGGCGTCATGCTGGCCGCCGGGGCGCTGGTGGCCCAGGGCGTGCTGCATCCGGTCGAGGCGATCCTGTGGTGTAGCGCCGGGGCGGCCGTGGGCGACGCAATCTCCTACCTGATGGGCCGAGGCCTGGGCGGCCGCCGCGCCTCCCGCCTGCTGTTCGCCGGCAAGCGCCGCCTTCTGGCGCGCGCCAAGCTTCTGACCCGCCGGCACGGCGTGCTGGCCATCGCCGCCGCCCGCTACCTGGGGCCCGCGCGGCCGTTCATCCCGATCCTGGCGGGCATGTCGCGCACCCGCGGCTGGAGCTTCCAGCTCGCCAGCGTGCTGTCGGCCCCGATCTGGGTGATCTCGCTGCTGGCGCCCGGCTATCTGGCGGCGCGCAATCTTCAACTGCTGCGCACCGATCCCACCATCGCCATCGCGCTCGCCCTGGCGGCCGCGGGCCTGATCGCCGGCGCCTGGCTGTTGGCGCGGCGGATGAACCGCGCCCTGGCGGTCTAGGCCGAGCGCCAGCGCCGTTCGGCCCACAGCGCCGCGACGCCCACCACGCTGACCGCGCCCCAGAGCGACGCCGCGCCGACCAGCAGATAGGTGAGCGCCCCCAGGGCCCCGCCCGCCGCCAGCCCGGTCCATAGCAGCACGTAACGCAGCCAGTCCGCCGGCTCGCCGCCCACCAGGGCCCCGGCGATCCTCTGGCCAGCCTTGACCAGGGCGCCGGTCATGTAGGTGAGACCCACGGCGACGTCGCCATTCCTCTGGAACACCGCGTTCTCGGCTCCCATGGCCATGGCGACGGCGGTGATCCCCGCCGTGTCGTAGCCCAGGCCCAGCAGGGTCGCGCCCGCCGCCAGCAGAATGGCCTCGAGGACCAGAACCGGCGAGCGGCGGTTCTCGCCAAAGCCCCGCGCCGTCAGCGCGCCTAGCACCACGCCGGCCACGAACGAGGCCACCAGGGTCAGCACCGTGGAGACCGCTCCCCAGTGGCCCGTCGCCAGGCCGACGCCCAGCCGGGTGGAGTTGCCGCTCATGAACGAGACGAAAAAGCCGCCCAGCTTCAGGAAGCCGATCGCGTCGACATAGCCGGCCACGCCCGACAGCGTGACCGCCAACATGACCTCGCCGCGTCCATAGGACTTCATCGCCCGACCCCGGAACAAAAGAAAACGGCCGGATCGTCACCGATCCGGCCGCTCTTAGTCATCCGAAAAGTCGGGCTGGGATCAGCCGACGATTTCGTCTTCGGTGAAGAACTGCTCGATTTCGATCTTGGCGTTGTCCAGGCTGTCCGAGCCGTGGACCGAGTTTTCGCCGATCGACAGGGCGAACTGTTTGCGGATCGTGCCTTCAGCGGCGTTTTCCGGGTTCGTGGCGCCCATGACTTCGCGATACTTCGCGACGGCGTTGTCGCCTTGCAGGACCTGGACGACGACCGGCTCGGCGGTCATCTGGGCGACGAGTTCGCCGTAGAACGGACGCTCGGCGTGGACTTCGTAGAACTTCTTGGCTTGGGCTTCGGTCAGCTTCACGCGACGCTGAGCGACGATGCGCAGGCCGGCGGCCTCGATCACCGCGTTGATGGCGCCGGTCAGGTTGCGACGGGTGGCGTCCGGCTTGATGATCGAGAAGGTACGTTCGGTCACGACAGTGATCTCACAGAAAAGTTGTGAATTGGGAGGTTGCGGGCTTATAGCCGGGCGCCCCGCCCTCGCCAACCCCACCGCGTAAGCTTCACAAAAATGCTGCAGATCAACGACCTGACTTTCGACGCCTGGGGGCGGCGTTTCTTCGACAAGGCCAGCGTCAGCCTGCCGCCCGGATCGAAGGTCGGCCTGGTGGGCCGCAACGGCGTGGGCAAGTCGACGCTGTTCAAGCTGATCCTGGGACACCTGCACGCCGGCGACGACGAGATCAGCCTGCCCAAGACCGCCCGCGTCGGCTCGGTGGACCAGGAACACCCCGCCACCCCTGTGTCGCTGCTGGACACCGTGCTTGAGGCCGACGAGGAGCGCCACGCCCTGATGACGCGGCTGGAAACGGCTGATCCCGAGGCGATGGGCGAGATCTGGGCCCGGCTGATCGAGATCGATTCCGACTCCGCCCCGGCCCGCGCCTCGGAAATCCTGGCGGGCCTCGGCTTCTCCCAGGAAGATCTGGCGCGGCCAATGAGCGAGTTCTCCGGCGGCTGGCGGATGCGCGTGGCCCTGGCCGCGGCCCTGTTCGCCGAACCGGACATGCTGCTGCTGGACGAACCGACCAACTATCTCGACCTGGAAGGCGCGCTCTGGCTGGAGGCGCGGCTGCAGAAGTACCCGCACACCGCCCTGATCATCAGCCACGACCGCGAGCTGCTGAACAACAGCTGCACGCACATCCTGCATCTGGCCAACGCCAAGCTGGAGCTCTACACGGGCGGTTACGACGACTTCGAGAAGCGCCGCGCCGAGAAGGCGCGCCTGCAACTGTCGGCCAAGGCCAAGCAGGACGCCGAACGCGCCCACCTGCAGGTCTTCGTCGACCGCTTCAAGGCCAAGGCCTCCAAGGCCGCCCAGGCGCAGTCGCGGATGAAGCGCTTGGCCAAGATGGAGCCGGTCTCGGTCACCATCGAGGAGCGCGTCGCGCCGTTCACCCTGCCTTCGCCCGAAAGGCCCCTGCCCCCGCCCCTGATCCGGCTGGAGCGGGCCAGCGTCGGCTACGAGGACGGCCGGCCGATCCTGAAGAACCTCGGCCTGCGCATGGACCTCGACGACCGCATTGGCCTTCTCGGCGTCAACGGCGCGGGCAAGTCGACCTTCGCCAAGCTGGTGGCCGGCGCGCTGGGTGTGCAGAGCGGCGAGTTCCACCGCGACAAGAAGATGAAGGTCGGCTGGTTCCACCAGCACCAGATCGAGGCGATGGATCCCAACGACACGGCGCTGGAGATCATCCGTCGCGCCATGCCCGAAGCTTCGGAAGCCTCGCGCCGCTCGCGCCTGGCGCAGTTTGGCCTGCCGTTCGAAAAGCAGGAGACCCGGGTCGAGGCGCTCTCGGGCGGTGAGCGCGCGCGCCTGCTGCTGAACCTGGTGGCGATGGACGCCCCGCACCTCTTGATCCTGGACGAGCCGACCAACCACCTGGACATCGACAGCCGCCGGGCCCTGCTGGACGCGCTGAACGATTATATGGGCGCGGTGATCCTGATCACCCACGACCGGTCGCTGATGGAGCTGGTCGCCGACCGGCTGTGGCTGGCGGCCGATGGCGCGATCAAGCCGTTCGACGGCGACATGGACGACTACGCCAAGTTCGTGCTGGAGCGCGCCAGGCAGGCCGTTAAGCCGACCCAGGTCGCCCGCGAGGCCGCCAAGGCCTCCGCGACGGCCGCGCCGCCGACCAGGAAGTCCGCCCTCGAGCCCTTGCGCCGCAAGGTCGACGCGGCCGAACAGGTCATGACCCGCTGCACGCGCAACTTGGCCGAACTGGACGCCCAACTGGCCGATCCGGACCTTTATGTGAAGAATCCCGGCAAGGTGGCGGAGCTGACCAAGCGCCGTGACCACGCCAAATCCAAGCTGGACGAGGCCGAGGAAGCCTGGATGACGCTGGCCGAGGAACTGGCCGAAGCCCAGGTTTAAGGGGCGAAAACGGCTTCTCGTTTTTCGGGCGGGTAACCAGTCCTAAACCATGAAGTTTAGTGGTTAAGAGAGAACTGGCGTTCATGGTGTGCGACATGACATCGCACCCCGCCCGCAACAACATCGTCGCCAACCCCGAGGGTCTTTCGGCCCAGGTGGTGCTGGAATCGTTCGGCCATTGGGTCAACGACCGGATCGGCGAAGCCATGCGGATCGAGATGGACCTGGCCTTCCGGGACCGTCCGTTCGACATCGAGATCGGCCGCTCGCCGGCCCTGGTGGGCTGGGAGCACAAGTTCATTCCGCCCGGCGCGCCCGCGCCCAAGGGCAAGATGTGGACGGTCTACCGCCTGCACGACCAGGAAGGCCGTCCGGCCCACCTGCCGCATTCGGGCGACGTGGTCGAGGACCTGACGCCACTGCTGGGCGAGCTGGGCTATCTCGGCGTCTTCGACGACGGCGTCGCCATGTTCCCGGGCGTGGGCAAGCGTTAAGCGGCTGACAACCTTACCCGTTTATGGCCGGCTCGCCCGAGTCGCGAGCCTCAGCGCGGCCAAGCCCGGCTCACAAGGGCCGTCGGCGCTGGCGGGAGATCTCAATCCATCCTGCGAGCGCAGCAGCCAGGGCGAACGCCACGGGCAGGCCCGCTCCCCCGATGAGCACGCTCGCGATCGTCCCCGAAAGCGAGGCCGGCGGGCTCACTTCGCTCGCATAGACCACGCTCAGCAGCGCCCATCCGCCCAACCCGACAAAAATGGCGCGCCACGCCGTGCGGAACATGGACAGGCCGATCGCGACGCTGAGCAAGCCTTGGCTGAACATGTAGACGCCTAGCCCCAGACGCACGCGCCCATGCGCCGCGACGAGCCCGGTGGCGCACAGGCAGATCAGGCCAAAGAGAAGCGCAAGGCCGCCTGTGCCTCGCAGGACCGCCCGCGCCAGCGGCGCATCGCGCCGGGCGGAGGCCGCCGCGACATCCCGCAGGATCATGTCACGCAGGGCGTCGCTGGCCGACAGCCCGCTCGCTTGGCAACGCGCCAGGAAGTCCCTTTTGGCTTCAGGCGCGATACGAACCTCGATCTTCTCTGATTTCTTCATGGACGGGACGCGTTCCTTACGTCGACGCGGAGGTCGCCCGGAGTGAACGCGCGCCCGGCCCCGGCGCAAAGCGCGATCGCGTCCGACAGCCCGAATTTCGTGTCATGACACGCGGCTGGGTTCGCCCGCTCACTTCAGCCCGGGCGGCAGAAGGGCGGCGGGGCAATAGCGGAAGGCCTCGCCTTCCTGGCCGCGCTTGAGCGTGAAGCTCCGCCGATCCCTCACCTCGATCGCCAGGCGCTCGCTGGAGCGCGGCGCCGGTCCGGAGCCCGCGTCGATGCAGGACTGCTCGACGTCGTAGGTCGTTCCTTGCTTGGCCAGGACGGTGATCTGGCAAGCCCGCGTGTGCGCGCCGTTCAGGCCCTGGCCGTCGTACTTCCGGATCGCGGCGTTTGGCGGGTCGCCGCAGTCGACGCCGCTAGCGACGAAGAAGCCATGCTCCAGCGGCAAGACGCCGGCCTTGTCCTGCGGCGAGGCGGCGGGCTGGCCACGTTCCAGCACCCGGCTGGCGGCCGACAGACTGGAAGATCGTGGGGACGCGTCTGGCGACGCCGCGCCGGAGGCCTGCTCGGCAGCAGGCTTGGATGTCGTCCGCGGCTCGCATCCCGTGGCGGCCAGCAGCGCCACCAACGCCACGCCTAACGCTCTCGACTTCATCGCGCTTCCTCACCGGTCACTGTCGCCCGCCTCGCTGCAAAGAGATCGAGGCCGGCGGCGGTTCCCGACCGAGATCAGGGCCTGGGCCTCAAGGTGCGGATATAGGCGGTGACGTCGGCGATGTCGGCCTTGCTCATCGCCTTGGCGGGCATGGCGTAATGGCCGACCTGGGTGATGGTTTCCAGCTCCCAGTCCAGCCGGGCGCCGGCATAGCGGCCGGAGATGTCCTCGAAGGTGGGGGCGCCGGGCTTGGGACTGACGGAGTCGCCGCGAACCGTATGGCAGGTGGCGCACTCCCGACGCGCGAAGACGCCGCCGCGCGCGGGCGACCCGGCCAGGGTGTCGGCGTCCACCTTGCGGCGGTCGGCGTCGGGCGACTGAGCCCACGCCCCGCCGATCGAAGCGGCGATCGCCAGGACGAGGGTTCCGATCAGCATCGCACGTCGCACGGCCAGCCTCCATCGCTGGCCTCATGTCAGCGCGCGCGAGGCGCTTCGCCAAGTCAGGACGTTTGCTTAGGGCGCGGCGGCATGCCGGTCGCTAGAGCCTTTAGCCTGAAACCAGCATCGATTTCAGGCTAAGGGGCTCTAAATCAGGTACTTAGAGCATGAGGTCAGCCGAAACCGGTTCCCACTTTCGGCGTCATGCTCTACCCGCACTTGACCTGCTGGACGACGCCGGTGTCAGTGTTGAACAGGATGTTCAGCCGGTCGGGACGGTAGTCCATGGTCACCGGGCAGGTCGTGCAGGCCACGCGCCAGCGCGACGGATCGACCGGCGCCGGCAAGCTGGTGCGCGGCTTACCCAGGAAGGCCTGGGCCTCCTTGAGCCCGCACTGGTCCTCTTTCGCCTCGGCCGCGGGCGGCTTGGCCGGGAGGGCGATGGCCGGCGGGGCGGTCGGGGTCTCGGGCGGCGGCGGCGGCGCGGGCTTGGGCTCCGGCGCACTGGAGCAGGCGGCCAAGGCCAGCGCCAACCCCACCCCCAGCCCCGCCATCATGCGCTTCATGCCTGCTTCTCCCAACCGCGCTCGGCCCCCTGGCGCCAGTAAGACACCGGATGCCCCGCCTTCTTGAACACCGACCAGCGCCCGCGCGCCTGCGCCAGGGCCTGGTCATCCCGGCCGTCGAAAAGCAGGATGCAGCGCGAAACGCCTGAAAGGTCGCCGGGCTCCGCCCCGTCGATCAGGAAGACCGCGTCGCCGTGGTTGGGATTGCCCTCTTCCGCCGTCAGCAGCACCGGCTGGCGCTCGCTCATGGGCTCGCTGGCCAGGCCGTGCGGCAGGAAGCTGTCCTCGCGAAAGGTCCAGAGGTGCTGGTCCAGCGCCTCGATCCGCCTGGGGTCGCCGCCGCGCACCAGCGCCTTCCAGCCTCGTCCGAGCGTCTTTTCCAGAAGCTCGGGCAGCACCGCCTCGAGCGGGCTGCGCTCGAGGTGATAGAACCAGACCTCGCAGGGCGCGGCGTCGGTCACGCTCAGCCTTCGTAAGCGTCGGCGACCAGGCGGTTCAGGAGGCGCACGCCGAAGCCGGCGGCGCCGTCGGGCACGGTCGGGTCGGTCGAGGGCTTCTTCCAGGCCACCGAGGCGATGTCGAGGTGGGCCCACGGCACGCCGTTGACGAACTTCTGCAGGAACAGGCCCGCCGTGATCGAGCCGGCCGGGCGGCCGCCGATGTTCTTCATGTCTGCGATCGGGCTCTCGATCTGCTTCTCGTAGGCGGCCGGCAGCGGCAGGCGCCACAGGCTCTCGCGCTCGGCCTTGCCGGCGGCCAGCAGCTTCTCCGACAGGCCGTCGTTGTTGCTGAACAGGCCCGCGTAGTCGTGGCCCAGCGAGATTATGATCGCGCCGGTCAGGGTGGCCAGGTCGATCATGAACTGCGGCTTGAAGCGTTCCTGCGTGTACCAGAGCGCGTCGGCCAGCACGAGGCGGCCTTCGGCGTCGGTGTTGATGACCTCGATCGTCTGGCCCGACATCGAGGTGACGACGTCGCCCGGACGTTGGGCGTTGCCGTCGGGCATGTTCTCGACCAGACCCAGCACGCCGATCGCGTTGACCTTGGCCTTGCGGCCGGCCAGGGCGTGCATGACGCCGGCCACGGCGGCCGCGCCGCCCATGTCCCACTTCATGTCCTCCATGCCGTCGGCCGGCTTGATCGAGATGCCGCCGGTGTCGAAGCAGACCCCCTTGCCGACGAAGGCGATCGGCTGGGCCGACTTATCGGCCGCGCCCAGCCACTTCATGATGACCAGCTGGCTTTCGCGGATGCTGCCCTGGCCGACGCCCAGCAGGCTGCCCATGCCCAGCTTGGCCATCTCCGCCTCGCCCAGGATCTCGACTTCCAGGCCCAGGCTCTCCAGGCTTTTGGCGCGGGCGGCGAACTCTTCCGGATGCAGGATGTTGGCCGGCTCGGAGACGAGGTCGCGGCTGAACACGATGGCGTCCGCCAGCGCCGAGAGGGGCTCATAGGCCTTCTGGGCCTTGACCGGATCGGCGGCGGCGACCTTGACCACCTGGACCGAGGGCTTCTTCTCGGCCTTCTCGGTCGTGCGGTATTTGTCGAAGCGATAGGCGGCCAGACGCGCGCCGAAGGCGGCGCGGGCGGCGCTCTCGGCGTCGGCGCCCATCTTCAGGACGAGTTCGCTGACGCCCGAGGCCTTCACCGCCTGGTAGGCGGCGGCGGCGGCGGTCTCGACCGCCTCGGGCTCGACGGCGCCCGAGCCGTCGACGCCGACCAGGACGATACGGGCGGCCTCCAGGCCATGCGGCGCGACGACGTCCAGCGTCTGGCCCTTGGCGCCGGTGAAGCGTCCGCCCGCGATGGCGCGCGCCAGGACGCCGCCGGTGGCCTCGTTCGCCGCCTTGGCCTCCGGCGAGAGGGCCGCGCCCTCGTGGGCCAGGACCGCGAGGGCGGCCGTGGCGCCGGCCTGGGTGTCGACGGGAACGAACTCGATACGCATTCCGCGCTCCTGCAAATGGGCGACTTTTCGGGCGTCGCGATCGCCGCGCGCCCCTTCTTCAACAAGCGGGCATAGTCCAATGCCGCGCCTTAGAAAAGGCTCCGTTCAGCCCCAGTCGGGACGGCCAAGTCAGGTCCCCGGATTGCGCCGATGCGAAGCCCCCGTGTAGAACGGCGCATCTTCGGGGTTCGTCCCACGAATCCATCCGCCCCGAACCCATCTTCATGCGCCTCATCGAACGCTATCTCTTCCGCCAGTTGCTGGGCCCGACGCTTCTGGCGACCGCGGCGCTGGTGGCGCTCGCCCTGCTGGCGCGCAGCCTGTCGGAGTTCGACGTGCTGGTGGAGCAGCGGCAGAGCGCGGTGGTGTTCCTGAAGATCATCCTGCTGGCCCTGCCCCAGCTGCTGGCGATCATGATGCCGCTAGCGCTGTTCGTGGCGGCTCTGGTGGCGCTGAACCGCCTGCACACCGAGCAGGAGATCGTCGTCTGCTTCGCCGGCGGCATGAGCCGCTGGGCCGTGATCTCGCCGGCCATGCGCCTGGCGGTGCTGGCGGCCCTGATCGCGCTGATCTCCGGCCTGTGGCTTCAGCCCTGGAGCGCCCGTCAGATCCGCGAGACGGCCTTCGACATCAAGACCGACGTGGCCTCGACGCTCGTCCAGCCTGGCCAGTTCACCGAGCCGGGCCCGGGCCTGACCGTCTACGCCCAGTCGATCGACCGCGACAACAAGATCCAGAACCTGTTCATCCACCAGGAAATGCCTAACGGCGGGGCCTCGACCTATTCCTCGCGCGAGGCCGAGATCGCCACGCGGAAGGGCCAGCCGGTGCTGATCATGCGGCATGGGTCGAACCAGCAGTTCTCGCGCCAGGGCGTGCTGCAGTACACCTCGTTCGACGAATATACTTTCGACCTCTCCAGCCTGTTCCGCAGCGACGAGCTGCTGCACTACAAGATCGCCGACCGCTATCCGCACGAGCTGTTCTTCCCCGACCTGACGCAGGACTGGGAGAAGCAGAACCGACTGAAGATGCTGGCCGAGGGACATTCGCGCTTCGCCGGCCCGCTCTACAACCTGGCCCTGATGGCCATGGCCCTGGCCGCGGTGATCGGCGGGCCGTTCAGCCGCATGGGCTATGGCAAGCGCATCGCCGCGGTCGGCGCCGCCGCGGGCGTGGTGCGCATCATCGGCTTCGGCGTCCAGGCCGCCTGCGAGGACGCGCCTTTGCTGAACATCGTGCAGTACCTGGTGCCGCTGGCCGCCATGGGCTGGGGCTTCTCGCAGATCTTCCGCCAGAAGGTCTCGCGCCGCCGCGCCGCCAAGCTGTCGCGGCAGGCGACCGCCCTGACGGGAGCGGCCGGATGATCACCATGGGCATGCTGGAACGCTATGTGCTCAAGCGCACCATGAGCGCCCTGGTCGGCGCCCTGGCGGTGCTGGGGGCGATGGTGATGCTGATCGCCTTCGTCGACATCGCGCGCAATGTCGGGACGCGCGCCGACGCCAGCTTCTTCCAGCTGATCTACCTGACGGTGCTGCAGGCTCCGGCCACCATCCTGGTGCTGGCGCCGTTCGTGTTCCTGTTCGGCACCATGTGGGCGTTCGTCGAGCTCAATCGGCGCAGCGAGCTGATCGCCATGCGCGCCGCCGGCGTCTCGGCCTGGCGATTCATCATGCCGGCCGCGATCGCCTCGTTCGTGATCGGCCTGCTGACCATCACCCTGCTCAATCCGCTGACCACGGCGATGACGGCGCGCTTCGAGACCGAGCGCGACCACCTGATGAACGGTTATCTCAAGGACGCGCCGCGCGGCACCTGGCTACGCCAGGGCGACGACAAGACCCAGATCGTCATTCGCGCCCGTGGACGTGACCTTATCGACGGTTCGGTACGTCTGCGCGGGGTGTCGCTGTTCGTCTATACGCTGAACAAGAAGGGCGTGATGGACTTCACCCGGCGGATCGAGGCCAACGAGGCGCGGCTGGAGCCGGGCTTCTGGCGCCTGACCGGCGTGCGCGAGGCCACGCCCGGCGCCGGGGCGATCCGTTCGGACAGCCTGTCGATCCCGTCCAACCTGGACGACCGCACCGCGTCCGAGCGTTTCAACACGCCCCAGGCGGTGGCGCTGTGGCGCCTGCCGGCGACGATCAAGCGCGCCGAGGACGCCGGTTTCTCCGCCGCGCCGTTCAAGCTGCGCATGCAGCAGGATCTGGCCACGCCCCTGCTGTTCGCGGCGATGTCGGTGCTGGCGGCGGCCTTTTCGCTGCGCCTGATGCGCCTGGGCGGACTGGCGGCCCTGGCGGGCTCGGGCGTCGCCCTGGGGTTTGGGTTCTTTTTCTTCAACGAGCTGTGCAGCGCCTTGGGCAAGGCCGACGTTCTGGCCCCGCCCATCGCCGCCTGGACGCCACCGATCGTGGCGCTTTTGGCGGGCTTCACTTTGCTTTGCTATACCGAGGATGGGTGAGTCATTGCTTGCAAGGTCGTTCATGACTGAACAGCGTCAAAACGCGCCGTCCGCCGGCCGCGCCCTGCTTCTGGGCGGCGGCGCCTGGCTGGCGCTCGCCTGCGCCGGCGCGGCTCACGCCCAGGCAGACCTGGCGTCGGTTCCGCCGCTTCCGACCGTCCCGGCCCCGCCGTCCGACGGCCTGGGCGACGACGGCTATTACCTGGAAGCCGACCTGCTGATCCGCGACGATCAGGCCCAGAAGATGACCGCGCGCGGCGGCGTCGAGGCGCGCTATCAGGGCCGCACGCTGCGCGCCGACGAGGTGATCTACGACACCAAGACCGGCGTCGTGGTCGCCAACGGCCATGTCCAGCTGATCAACACCGACGGCACCGCCGAATTCGCCGACCATCTCGAGATGGACGACGACATGAAGGCCGGTTTCGCGCGGAATTTCTCGGCCCGGCTGGACCAGAACGTGAAGATCGCCTCGGCGACGGCCGTGCGACGCAGCGCCACGATCCAGGAGCTGAACAGCGCCATCTACACCCCCTGCGAGGTCTGCGCCGAAAAGCCGACGCCGACCTGGTCGGTCCAGGCCGACCGCATCGTCCAGGACAAGAAGCGCCAGCTCGTCTACTACAAGAACGCGGTCATCCGCGTCTGGGGCGCGCCGGTCCTCTACATGCCGCTGTTCTGGCATCCAGACCCGCAGGCCAAGCGCAGCTCCGGCTTCCTCGCGCCCAAGATCACGCCCTATTCCAAGAGCCGCGGCTTCTCCTATGAGCAGCCCTATCTCTATGTGATCTCGCCGTCGTCGGACGTGGTTCTCACCCCGCAGATCAACAGCAAGGTGAACCCGTTCCTGAACGTCAACTACCGCAAGCGGTTCTATTCGGGGATCGTCGAGGCGCGCGGCGGCGTCACCTACGACAAGGACTTCGACATCCGCGGCGACCGCTTCGGCAAGGCCACGGCGAGCAGCTACATCCTGGCCAACGGCAAGTTCGACATCGACGAGAAGTGGAAGTGGGGCTTCTCGGCCGAACGCGCGTCCGATCCGCTGATCTTCGACCGCTACAAGATCAACGACGTCTACCAGCAGCGCGGCCTGTTCACGAGCGACGACCACCGGCTGGTCTCGCAGCTTTACACGACCCGCCAGACCCAGCGCTCGTGGTTCTCGGTCTCGGCGGTCTCGGTCCAGGGCCTGCGCGTGGTCGGCGTCAATGCCAGCGGCGCGGCCAACGCCTTCGAGAACAGCGGGGCCTTCCCGCTGATCGGCCCGTTGGTCGAAACCCGTTGGGAGCCCGACTCGCCAGTGCTGGGCGGCCGCCTGCGCCTGCAAGGCACCGGCGTGATGCTCAATCGTTCTGAATCGCAGTTCGGCGAAGCGCCGTATTTCCTCGGCGCCTATCGCGGCCAGAACGGCGTCGACTCCAGCCGCGCCAGCCTCAAGGGCGATTGGCGGACCAGCACGATCGTCGGCGCCGGCCTGAAGGTCTCGCCCTTCGCCCAGGCGCGCGCCGACGCCTATTCGATCAAGACCTATGTCACGCCCGCCGCCGCCGCGGTCGGCGACGACGACAAGCAGACCTACACCCGCTCGCTAGGCGTGGCGGGGGTCGACTTCAGCCTGCCGCTGTACAAGGCGCTGTCCAATGGCGGCAGCGTCGTGCTGGAGCCCCTCGCCCAGGTCGCCGCCGGCTCCGACAGCTCACGGGTGCCGGTGGTCGTCGCGCGCGACGGGACCAAGACCTATCTCTACAACGAAGACAGCGCGACGCTGGAGTTCGACGAAACCAACCTGTTCCAGGCCAACAAGTCGCCCGGCTTCGACCTCTACGAAGGCGGCCAGCGCCTGAACGTGGGCGGCCGCGCCACCTACACGCTTCGCGACGGCCGCGGCGGCAGCATCCTGGTCGGACGCAGCTTCCGCACCAAGTTCGATCCGCTGCTGCCCGCCCGCACCGGGCTGCAGACCAAGTCGTCCGACTGGATCGTCTCGGCCACCGTGACGCCGATCGCGGGAATCACCGCCTTCGCGCGGACGCGGCTGGATTCGGAGACCCAGGAGATCCACCGGATCGAGACGGGCATCGACGCGCACACCCAGCGCGGCTGGGGAACGATCCGCTACCTGAAGGACGAACTGGACGCCAACGGCAACCGCCAGGAAAACTTCGAAGCGCGCGGCGAACTGAAGCTGACCAAGAAATGGTCGGTGACGGCGTTTGGCCAGCGGGACATGGTCGCCGATGTCTGGCGCCGCCGTGACTTCGGCGTGGCCTATCAGGATGAGTGCATCCGCATCGATGTCATTTACCAGCAGGAAGACCGCTACGCCTCGACGGCGACCGGCCTGCGCCTGCAGCCGGACCGCTCGATCGTCTTCAGCCTTTCGTTCGCCACATTGGGCGCTGCAGGATATGTCCGGTAGAGATAAACACGTCTCGGGGGGCGTGGCTGGATCACGCGCGTCCGTGGGGTGCGGCTCGGAAGCGACGGGAACAGTGAAACGTCAGATTTGGCGTTCGTCACTTCCGAAAACATGATAACCGACCGCGCCCACCGGGCGCGGCCTGGGACTAGAGGAACGACAATATCCATGCGGTCTGCGCGTAGCGTGACGACTTTCGCGGCCGGCGCCGCGTCCATTCTGGCCCTGACAGCGGCGACCTTCGCCCCGCCCGTCCTGGCCCAGGACCAAGCCGGCGCGCCGCCGCAGGTCGAGGCTGCTCCAGCCGCGCCTCAAGCCGGCCCTGCTCAGCCCGCCGCGCCCGCGCCGCTTTCGGAAAGCGTCGCCGCCGTGGTCAACGACGACATCATCTCCAGCTACGACCTGATGCAGCGGATGCGCCTGCTGATGGCCACCTCGGGCATGCAGGCCACGCAGGAGAACCTGCCGCAGATCCAGCAGGAAGCCTTGCGCTCCCTGATCGACGAGCGCCTGCAAATGCAGGAGCTCAAGCGCGTCGAGAAGCAGCAGAAGATCACGATCATCTCGACCGACAAGGAAGTCGACGAGCAGGTCGCCGACATCGCCCAGTCCAACAAGATGACCCCCGACCAGCTGAAGCAGTCTCTGGTCCAGCAGGGCATCGGCATCGAGACCTGGCGGGCGCAGTTGCGCGCCGACTCCAGCTGGCAATCGTGGATCCAGGGCCGCTACGGCTCGCGCCTGCGGATCGGCGAAGACCAGATCAAGGCGTACCAGCGCCGCCTGGCCGAATCCGCGGCCAAGCCGCAGTACCAGATCAGCGAAGTCTTCCTCGACGCCAGCCGCGTGGGCGGCATGGAGGTCGCCCTCAACGGCGCCAACCAGCTGATCGCCCAGATGCAGCAGGGCGCGCCGTTCGCCGCCGTCGCCCGCCAGTTCTCGGGCTCGGCCACGGCCGCCAATGGCGGCGACGTGGGCTGGGTCAACCAGGGCGAGATGCCGGCCGAGGTCGACGAGGCGCTGGAGCAGCTGCGTCCCGGTCAGCTGTCGCGCGCGATCCAGGTCAAGGACGGCGTCTACATCATCTACCTGCGCGACAAGCGGGCGGGCTCGAAGACCGCGATCGTCGACCTGAAGCAGGTCGCCGCCCCCCTGCCGGCTAACGCGACCGAGGCCCAGATCGCCGCCGCCACCAAGCTGCTGGCGGACCTGAAGCCCAAGATCAACAGCTGCCAGACCCTGGAAACCGTGGCTGGCAAGGTCGACGGACTGATCGCCGGCGATCTTGGCGAGGCCGAGATCACCGACCTGGCCCCGGCCTTCCAGGAAGCGGCCAACAAGCTCGACGTCGGCCAGATCTCCGATCCGATCCGCACCGACGCCGGCCTGCACCTGATCGCGGTGTGCGGCAAGCGCCAGGGCGGCGCCAACGCGCCGACCCACGACCAGATCGAGAACCGCCTGCGCGGCCAGCAACTGGCCCTGATCTCCAAGCGCTACCTGCGTGACCTGCGCAACCAGGCCACCATCGAAACCCGGTGACCGCTCTCTCCCCCCTGGCGCGCCCGCTCGCCCTTAGCGCCGGCGATCCGGCGGGCGTCGGCGGGGAGATCATCGCCAAGGCCTGGCGCGCGCTGCGCGACGACGGACCTCGCTTCGTCGCGATCGGAGACGCCCAGCTGCTAGCCTCGGCGGGAGGCGACGTGAAGGTTCGGGTCGTCACGCGACCTCAGGAGGCGATGGACGTCTTCGCCGAGGCCTTGCCGGTGATCGACATCCCCCTGCTGTCGCCTGTCGTGGCGGGGCGCGCCTCGCCGGCCTATGCGCCACAGGTGATCCGCTGGATCGAGACCGGCGTGGGCCTGGCCCTGTCCGGCGAGGTCGCGGGGCTGGTGACGGCGCCGATCGCCAAGGCCCCGCTGTACGACGCCGGCTTCAAGTTCCCGGGCCACACCGAGTTCCTGGCCGAACTCACGGCGGCGGAGCGCTTCGAAGGACCGCGCGGGCCGGTCATGATGCTGGCGGCCGGCGACCTGCGCACGACCCTGGTGACCATCCACACCCCGATCTCCAAGGTTCCCGCCGCGCTGACCATCGAGGGGATCGTCAACACGGGCCTTGTCACCGCCGACGCCCTGCGCCGGGACTTCGGGATCGCCGCGCCGCGCCTGGCGATCGCGGGCCTGAACCCGCACGCCGGGGAAGGCGGCGCGATCGGCCGGGAGGAGCTGGAGATCATCGGCCCCGCCGTCGAGCAACTGCGGGCGCAGGGCGTGGACGCCCAAGGGCCGTCTCCCGCCGACACGCTGTTCCACGCCGAGGCCCGCGCCCGCTACGACGGGGTGCTGTGCATGTATCATGACCAGGCCCTGATCCCGGTGAAGATGCTGGACTTCTGGGGCGGGGTGAACGTCACCCTGGGCCTGCCGATCGTGCGCACCTCGCCAGATCACGGCACGGGCTTCGACATCGCTGGACGGGGGATCGCCCGTCCCGATAGCCTGATCGCCGCCATCCAGCTGGCGGCCGAGATCGCCGCCCGCCGCGGCGCCTGAGACTGTCCGAGAAAGACCGAGCATGAGCCTGGCCGACCTGCCGCCGCTGCGCGAGGCCCTGGAGCGCCACGACCTGATGGCGCGCAAGAGCTTTGGCCAGCACTTCCTGCTGGACCTGAACGTCACGCGGAAGATCGCCCGGCTGGCCCAGGTCGGCGAAGGCGACACCGTGGTCGAGGTCGGGCCAGGCCCCGGCGGCCTCACCCGCGCCCTGCTGGAGACCGGCGCCCGCGTCGTGGCGATCGAAAAGGACAGCCGGTTCCTGCCGCTGCTCTCTGAGGTCGCCGAGGTCGCCGACGGTCGCCTGGAGCTGGTCGAGGGCGACGCGCTGAAGGTCGACGCCGCCGCGGCGGCCGGCGGTGCGGCGCACGTGGTCTCCAACCTGCCCTACAATGTCGGCACCCAGCTGCTGATCAACTGGCTGACCGGACCGTTCCGCCCGCTGTCGATGACCCTGATGTTCCAGAAGGAGGTCGCCGATCGCATCGTCGCCCAGCCGGACGACGACGCCTACGGTCGGCTCGCGGTCATCTCGCAAACGCTGTGCGAAGCGCGGACGGTGATGGACCTGCCGGCCAAGGCCTTCACCCCGCCCCCCAAGGTCGCCTCCGCCGTGGTGCGTCTGCTCCCCCGCGCCGATCCTCCGCCCGCCGACGTGGTGGCCGCCCTCGAGCGCGTCACCGCCGCGGCCTTCGGCCAGAGGCGCAAGATGCTGCGCTCCAGCCTCAAGGCGCTGGGCGGCGGCGCGCTCTGCGAGAAGGCCGGCGTCAGCCCCGACGTCCGCGCCGAGGTGGTCGATCTGGCCGGATTCCTGGCTTTGGCGCGCGCCAGCTTGACCTGAGCTTCATCCTGGCGTCTTTCGCCGTTCGGGCGAACGGCGTTGCGCGAGACATGCTCTCCAGCTTGACCGCCTCATAGGGATAGAGCGGAGCGGCGGTGACCATCAACAGCGTAGGCAGGACGCCCTCGACGGTCGCGCGGCGCCTGCTGTTCATGGCCTTGACGCTCGCCGCGCCCGCGATCCTGCTGATGGGCGTCCTGGTCGCCACCCAGTACGCCGAAGGACATCGGCGCTTCGGCGCCCAATTGACCAGCACCACACGCGCCCTGGCCATCGCCACCGACCGCCAGATCGGCCAGGGCCACAGCATCCTGCAAGGCCTGGCCGTCTCCCCCGCCCTCGCCGCGGGCGATCTCGCCACGTTCGAAAAGCAGGCGCGCGAGGCGGTGCGGGGGCATGACGCCTGGATCATTCTGGCGGGTGAGAAAAGCCAGCTGATCAACACCCGTCTGCCGCCCGGCGCGCCGCCGCCGCGCGTGCAGCTACGTCCCCAAGCCTGGGCCGAGATGACCAACGGGAAGGAAAGCGTCTCGAACCTGATCGTCTATCCGTCGTCGGGTCCAATCATAGCCTTCAACATGCCGGTGCTGGTGAACGGGCGACTGCTGGTGCTGGGCTATATCCAACGCCCCTCGACCTTTCAGGGCCTGATGCAGGACCAGGGCTTTCCGGCGACCTGGACGGCCAGCATCGTCGACCGCAACGCCGCGCTCGTCGCCCGCTCGCATGACCAGGAGAGGATGCTGGGACGCCTCGCCAGCCCCGACATGCGCAAGGCGATGGCCGCGAGCAACGATGGTGTCATTCCGAGCCACACGCTGGAGGGCACGCCGACCCTGTCTTCGTTCAGTCGCTCCTCGACCTACGGCTGGACCTTCATCGTCGGGGTGCCCCGGACCGAAGTGAACCGGGCGGTTCTGGGCTCGCTGGGGCCGGCGCTGGTGGGCGCCGCCCTGATGATCGCCCTGGCCGTCGCGGCTGCGCTGGGCTACGCCCGGCCGATCTCGCGCGACGTCCGCGCCCTGGTCGGCGAGGCCGAGACCCTGGCGGCGGGCGCGCCGCTGGACCCCGCACCCTCGCATCTGCTGGAGATCGCCGAGGTGCGCGGCTCGCTGCGGGCCGCGGCCGAGGTGCTGCGCCAGCGCGAGGCCGAGGCCCGCCAGGCCGCCGAGCGCCAGCAGCTGATGATCAACGAGCTGAACCATCGTGTGAAGAACACCCTGGTCGTCGTCCAGTCCCTGGCGCGACACAGCCTGCGCGACGGCGGCGCGCTGGGCCTGCGGCAGTTCAACGACCGCATCCACGCCCTGGCCGGCGCTCACGATCTTCTGACTCGTCGCAGCTGGGAAGGAGCCGATCTCGGCGACATTCTGGCCGAGACGCTGCAGCCCTACGCCGCCCAGACCACCCTGGATGGCCCGCCGCTGCCGCTGTCGCCCAATTCAGCGGTGGCCCTGGCCATGATCTTCCACGAGCTGGCGACCAACGCGTCGAAATACGGCGCCCTGTCGCGGGAGGGCGGCCGGGTCACGATCAGCTGGCGCCTGGAGGGGCGCGCCCGCGCGGTCATCCGCTGGGAGGAACGCGGCGGCCCACCGGTCACCCCGCCCGAGCGCAAGGGCTTCGGCTCGCGCCTAGTCGCCGCCAGCCTGAAGGGCGAGCTCGCGGGCGCGGCGACGTTCGACTACGCGCCGGAGGGCCTGACCTGCCTCCTGACGATCGTGGCGCCGGTCAAGCCCTGAGCATAGGGCGGACCGATCGTCGCAGCGCCTCGTTGTCGCCTTGGCTTGGCCACGCATGACCTGCAAAAGATAGCCCCAGTCGTAGGGGAGTTCTCGCGTGAGCCTGTCGTTTCTGATCGGAGCCATCCTGGGCTCGGGCCTGTTTATCGCCCTGGGCCGCGCGCCAGCCGAAAAACTGATTACCCTCGTGCAGGATCGCATCCGCGGGAACTAACGGCGCCGTTGGGTCTTTTTTGGACAAGGTCGCGCAGGGCGGCCGTTCAAGGAGTCCCCAAGATGTCCATTCTCGCCTGGCTTCTTCTCGGCCTGATCGCTGGTTTCATCGCCAGCAAACTCGTCAACCGCTCCGGCAGCGGCGTGCTTCTGGATATCGTCCTCGGCATCGTCGGCGCGTTCGTCGGCGGCTGGCTGTTCAATCAGTTCGGCAACAGCGGCGTGTCGGGCCTGAACCTCTACAGCCTGCTGGTCGCCACCATCGGCGCCATCGTCGTTCTGGCGATCTACCACCTGATCTTCGGCCGTCGCGCTCTTTAAGCGTCACGCCTCCGGCGGCGGGTCGCTAAGGCCCGCCGCTGATCCCTAGACGTCTTCCTTCAGAAGATCGCCCACCAGATTACCGATCCACGGGTTGCGAGCGCGCTTCAGACGTTCGGCGTGGTAGATGTGGGCCAGATCCGCGTAAGCGCGGTCGAAATCATCATTCAGAATGACGTAGTCGAACTGCTCCCAGGCCGCGACCTCGTCCTTGGCGCGCGACAGGCGGCGGTGGATCACTTCCTCACTGTCCTGGCTGCGCGTGTGCAGGCGACGGCTCATCTCGGCCAGGGACGGCGGCAGGATGTAGACCAGCACGCTGTCTTGCTTGGCCTGGGCGTGGACCTTCATCGCGCCTTGGAAATCGATGTCGAACAGCGCGCTCTCGCCCCGCTCCAGAGCTTCCATGATCGGCGGACGCGGGCTGCCGTAGTAGTTTCCGTAGACCTCGGCCCACTCCAGGAAGGCGTCCTGCTCGATCATTTCCTGGAAGCGCTCGCGCGTGACGAAATGATAGTCGCGGCCGTCATGCTCGCCGGGACGCGGGTCGCGGGTGGTGGCGCTGATCGACAGGTGCAGGTCGTTATGATCCGAGACCAGGCGGCGGGTCAGCGAGGTCTTGCCGACGCCCGAGGGCGCCACGACCATCAAAAGCAGGCCGCGCGTGGGATGATGGGGCTTATTCAACGTTCTGGACCTGCTCGCGGAACTGCTCGATCACGGCCTTGAGCTCCAGACCAATCGCGGTCAGGGCTGTCAGGGCCGATTTCGAGCAGAGGGTATTGGATTCTCGCATGAATTCTTGGGAGAGGAAGTCGAGCCGGCGGCCCGACGCGCCCTCACCCGCCAAGAGGCCGCGCGCGGCGGCGACGTGGCTGGTCAGACGGTCCAGTTCCTCGCGCACGTCGGCCTTTACGGCCTGGGCCGCGGCCTCCTGGACGATGCGCTCCTCGGCCGCGCCCTCACCGACAAGCTCGGCCATGCGACGGGCGAAGCGCTCCTTCAGCACCGACGGCTGGCCGGCGGCCTCGCCCTCGGCATGGCGGTTCAGGTCCTCGATGCGGTCGACCAGGCCATGCAGCACCGGCGAGAGGGCCGCGCCCTCCTCCAGGCGCGCCGCCTTGAGGCCGTCTAGGGCCTGGGCGATCGAGGCGGCCATGGCGGCCTCGACGGCGGCGCGGGTCTCGGCGTCGTCCTCGTCCTCGCGCGCCTCGATCACGCCCTTCAGCGCCAGCAGGCCGTCCAGCGACGGCTTGGCGACCATGCCGGTGGCGACATAGGGCCCGCCGGCGGTCAAGTAGCGCTCCAGCACCTGGATGTTGACCTTGGTTTCGCCGCCGCTCTCGGCCCGCTTGGCCTGGACGCCGACGGTCAGCTGGCCGCGCTGGAAGCGGGCCTGGGCCCCATCGCGAGCGGCGCGCTCCAGGCTCTCGAAGCCGGGCGGTCCCCGGAATCGGGTCTCAAGATTGCGGCCATTGACGCTGCGCGCCTCGACCGCCCACGACCAGGCGCCATGCGCGCCCTCGACCCGGGCGAAACCCGTCATTCCCGACAGCGGCATGGGCTCAGCCCCCCGTCTTGGCGGCGCGCTGGCGCTCGATCTCGCGCCACTTGGCGACGTTGGCGTTGTGCTGTTCCAGCGTCGAGGCGAAGACGTGACCGCCCGTACCGTCGGCGACGAAGTACAGGTCGCCCGTCTTGGCCGGATTGAGCACCGCCGCCAGGGCCGCGCGGCCCGGATTGGCGATCGGCGTCGGCGGCAGGCCGGCGATCAGATAGGTGTTGTAGGGCGTCGGGCGGCGCAGCTCGGACAGCAGGATGCCTCGACCGAGCGGACGGCCGCGCGAGATGCCATAGATGATGGTCGGGTCCGACCCCAGGCGCATGCCAGTCCGCAGGCGATTGACGAAGACCGCGGCGACGCGCGGACGCTCCTCCGGCAGGCCGGTCTCTTTCTCCACGATCGAGGCCAGGGTGACGGCCTGCTCCTTGGTGGCGAATGGCAGGCCCGGCGCACGGTTTGCCCACAGGGCGTCCAGCACCTTGTCGCGGTCGTCCATCATCCGCCGCAGGACGGCGGCGCGGGTCTCGCCGCGCTGGACCTCGTAGGTCTCGGGCAGGATCGCGCCTTCCGGCGGCGTGGCGGCCTCGCCGGTCAGGACGTCGGACTTGTTGAGGATATCCATCACCATGTCCGAGGTCAGGCCCTCGGGAACGGTGATCCAGTGGCGAACGATGCGGCCGTGGCGGATGGCGTCCAGGATCGACGCCATCGAGGCGCGCGACTTGAATTCGTATTCGCCGGCCTTCAGCGAGCGCGCCGCGCCGGTCAGCTTGGCGGCGGTCATGAAGATCGAGGAAGAGCCGATCACCCCGCCCTTCTGGAGGCTCGACGCGATCTCCGGCAGGCTGGAGCCCTTGCGCAGGACGACCGTGGTGGTCTCGCCGTTCGGCGCGGAAGGACCGGGGCCGCTGTAGACCCAGAGCGCCGCCAGAACCGCCAGCACGCCGATCGCCACGAAGGTGGCGACGGCGCCCAGCAGGCCGCGCGTCAGCCGGCTGGCGGCCGACGCGGTCTCCCGGCGGGAGGACTTGCCCCGCGTGGTCTTCTTGCGGGGAGACGGCTTCTTGCTCACGAGACCTTCTTGAACACGACCGAGGCGTTGGTGCCGCCGAAGCCGAAGCTGTTGGAGACGGCCACGTCAATCTTGTGCGGCACGGCCTTGTTCGGCGCCAGGTTCATGGCGACGTGGACGTCGGGGTTGTCGAGGTTGATGGTCGGCGGCGCGATCTGGTCGCGGATCGCCAGCACCGAGAAGATGCCTTCGATCGCGCCGGCCGCGCCCAGCAGGTGGCCGGTCATCGACTTGGTCGAGGACATGACCACGTTCTTGGCGTGGTCGCCGAGGAAGCGCTCGACGGCGCCCGCCTCCAGGCCATCGGCCATGGTTGAGGTGCCGTGGGCGTTCACGTAGTCGATGTCCGAGGGCTTCAGGCCCGCGTCCTTCACGGCCGCCGCGAGGGCGCGGTAGCCGCCTTCGCCGTCCTCCGACGGGGCGGTGATGTGGTGGGCGTCGCCCGACAGGCCGTAGCCGACGACTTCGGCGTAGATCTTGGCCCCGCGCGCCTTGGCGTGTTCGTACTCTTCCAGCACCAGGACGCCGGCGCCCTCGCCCATCACGAACCCGTCGCGGTCCTTGTCATAGGGACGCGAAGCCTTCTCGGGCGTGTCGTTGAAGCTGGTGGCCATGGCGCGGCAGGCGATGAAGCCGGCGACCCCGACCTTGCAGACGGCGGCTTCCGCGCCGCCGGCGATCATCACGTCGGCGTCGCCGTACTTGATCAGGCGCGCGGCGTCGCCGATGGCGTGGGCGCCGGTGGCGCAGGCCGTCACGACCGCGTGGTTGGGGCCCTTGAAGCCGTATTTGATCGAGACCTGGCCCGAGATCAGGTTGATCAGGGCCGAGGAGATGAAGAACGGGCTGACCCGGCGCGGCCCCTTGGCCTCGAGCTCCAGCGCGGTGTCGGCGATCGTCGACAGACCACCGATGCCGGAGCCCAGGATGACGCCCGTGCGCCACTTGTCCTCGTCGGTCTCGGGAACCCAGCCGGAGTCCTTGATGGCCTCGTCGGCGGCGGCGATGCCGTACAGGATGAAATCGTCGACGCGCTTCTGGTCGCGCGGGCTCATGGTCTGGTCGGGATCGAAGCTGCCCTCGACGTCCGGACCGCCGCCGCCGCGACCATCGACGCGCGGCACTTCGCAGGCGACCTGACAGGCATAGTCGGTCGGATCGAAGGCCGTGATGCGGTTCGCGCCGGACTTGCCGGCCAGAATGTTCTTCCAGGTGACATCAACGCCCTGGCCCAGAGGGGTCAGCAGGCCCAGCCCGGTGACGACGACTCTACGCATGGATCACTCCCAACCTTCGATGCGGTAGCGAGATGTGGGGAGCTCCCCCGGCCACGCCACCCGCGAATCTTGGCCTCAAACGAAAACCGCCGCGCGCACGATGGCAAGAGCCCGTGCGACGCGGCGGAATATGGTCAGGTTCGCTAGGCGAACGAGACGCCTCTTAGGCGGTCTTTTCAGTGATGAACTTCACGGCGTCGCCAACCGTCTGGATGTGCTCGGCGGCGTCATCCGGAATTTCGATGTCGAACTCTTCTTCGAACGCCATCACCAGCTCGACGTTGTCGAGGCTGTCGGCGCCCAGGTCGTCGATGAAGGAGGCCTTCTCGGTGACCTTCTCGGGATCGGCATCCAGGTGCTCGATGACGATCTTACGCACGCGCTCGAGAATGTCGGACATTCTGTTTAGTCCCTCGTTTAGAAATTTTCGGTCTGTTTCGGACGAAGCCCCGCTTCGCGTCAACAGACGTTCGGGGCTCCGCCTATCACGTTCCTTTTCGGCTTACTAGCGGTTCGCCGAAAAGGAGGCTGTGGATTAGATCATGGCCATGCCGCCGTTCACGTGCAGGGTTTGACCCGTCACGTAACCGGCCTGA
Source organism: Caulobacter segnis (assembly GCF_003243465.1). GTDB lineage: Bacteria > Pseudomonadota > Alphaproteobacteria > Caulobacterales > Caulobacteraceae > Caulobacter > Caulobacter segnis_A. The sequence continues at coordinate 50,927 of NZ_QFQZ01000008.1, read as the reverse complement.
TCGCTGGCCAGGTAGACGCAGGCGGCGGCGATATCGGCGCCCTCGCCCAGCTTGCCCGCGGGGATGGTCGACAGGATGCCGGCCTTCTGCTGCTCGTTCAGGGCGTCGGTCATCGGGCTGGCGATGAAGCCCGGCGCGACGCAGTTGACGGTCACGCCTCGGCTGGCCAGTTCCTGGGCCAAGGCCTTGGAAAAGCCGATCATTCCGGCCTTGGAGGCGGCGTAGTTGGTCTGGCCGGGATTGCCCGTGACGCCCACGATCGAGGTGATGCCGATGATGCGGCCGGCGCGGCGCTTCATCATGCCCTTGGCGGCGGCGCGAGCGAGGCGGAAATAGCCCTCCAGGTTCACCTTGATCACGGTGTCCCAGTCCTCGTCCTTCATGCGGACGATCAGGCCGTCGCGGGTGATCCCGGCGTTGGCGATCACGATGTCGAGCGGCGCGCCGGCGGCTTCCTCGGCCTTGGCGACCAGGCCGTCGACCTGTCCGGCGTCCGAGAGGTTGGCGACGACGGTCGAGGCGCGATCGCCCAGTTCCGCCTTCAGCTCGGCCAGGGCCGATTCGCGGGTGCCGGAGAGCACGACATGCGCGCCCTGGGCGTGCAGGGCGCGGGCGATGGCCCCGCCGATGCCGCCGGTGGCGCCGGTGACGAGGGCGGTCTTGCCGGTGAGGTCGAACATGTGGGTTTTCTCCCAGTGTCATCCCGGCCGTAGAGCCAGGATCGCCGGAAACGCCGGCGCGTGTTGCGGTCCCGGCTCGGCGCGCTTCGCGCTGGGCCGGGATGACAGTTTCTAGAGCGAAGCGGCGAAGGCTTCGAGGTCCGCCGGCGTGTTCAGCGGCGTCGCCTCGGCGTCCGGGGCGATGCGCTTGGCCATGCCCGACAGCACCTTGCCGGCGCCGGCCTCGGCGAAGCGGGTGACACCGCCCTGGGTCGCCAGCCAGGTCATGCTCTCGCGCCAGCGGACGCGGCCGGTGACCTGCTCGACCAGCAGCTTGCGGATGACGTCCGGATCATGGACCGGGGCGGCGGTGACGTTGGCGACCAGCGGCGCGCGCGGGGCCAGGATCGTGGTCTTCGAGAGCGCTTCGGCCATCTCGTCGGCGGCCGGCTGCATCAGCGGGCAGTGGAACGGGGCCGAGACGTTCAGCGGAATGGCGCGCGCGCCCAGCGCCTTGGCCTTCTCGATGGCCTTGTCGACGGCGGCCTTGGCCCCCGAGATCACGACATTGCCGTTGTTGTTGTCGTTGGCCACGACGCAGACGCCCACTTCCGAGCCCGCCTTGGCCGCTTCTTCGGCCAGGGCCAGGTCGGTCTTGGGGCCGATCAGCGAGGCCATGGCGCCCTCGCCCACCGGCACGGCGCGCTGCATCGCCTGGCCGCGCAGCTTCAGGAGGCGCGCGGTGTCCGATAGGCTGATGGCGCCGGCGGCGGCCAGGGCCGAATATTCACCCAAGCTGTGGCCGGCGACGAAGGCGGCCTTGTCGATGCCGACGCCGAATTCCTTCTCCAGCGTGCGGGTGACCGCCAGGCTGACGGCCATCAGGGCCGGCTGGGCGTTCTCGGTCAGCGTCAGGTCGCCTTCGGGACCTTCCTTCATCAGGGCGAAAAGCTTCTGGCCCAGGGCGTCGTCAACCTCCTGGAAGACCTCGCGGGCCGCGCCGAAGGCGTCGGCGAGATCGACGCCCATGCCGACGGACTGGCTGCCCTGACCCGGGAAAATGAAGGCGATGCTCATCTAAGCCCGCTCCGTTCTTATGAGATTCAAGGCCGCGAGGGTTAGGGGAAACCCGGCTGGCGAGCAAGTGCGGCGGCGCGAGGCGACCAGTGCTTGCAATCAGCGCGGCCACGTCCAAAGTGCGCACGCCCCCGTAGCGGGGCCATCATTCTTTCGGAGTCGCGCCATGAAGACCGTTCTCGCCGGTGTCGCCGCAGCCGCCCTCGCCTTCGCGTCCCCCGCCCTGGCCGCCCTGAAGGTCGGCGACAAGGCCCCGGACTTCAGCGCCAAGGCCGCCCTGGCCGGCAAGGATTTCGACTTCAACCTCGCCAAGGCCCTGAAGAAGGGCCCGGTGGTGCTGTACTTTTTCCCGGCCGCCTACACCTCGGGCTGCACCGCCGAGGCGCATGAGTTCGCCGAGGCCACGCCCGAGTTCGAAAAGCTGGGCGCCACGGTGATCGGCGTCACGGCCGGCAATGTCGACCGCATCAAGGACTTCTCCAAGGAACACTGCCGCGACAAGTTCGCGGTCGCCGCCGCCGATAAGGCCCTGGTCAAGACCTATGACGTCGCCCTGGCCGTGAAGCCGGACTGGTCGAACCGCACCTCCTACGTCATCGCGCCCGACGGCAAGATCCTGCTCAGCTACACCGACGGCAACTTCATGGGCCACGTCCAGCAAACCATGGGCGCGGTGAAGGCCTACAACGCCAAGAAGTAGCGAGCCTTTTGCGCTTTCAGCCAGCCGCGCGGGTTGAAGCTCGCGCGCGCCGGCGGCCATGATCGGCCATGACCGATCTGATGGAAATCGATGCGATCGTGCGCGGCGTGGCCATCGGCGGCTTCGCCGCGAGCGGCCTCGTTCTGGCGGCGACGCCTCGCCCCTCTCCCACCCGTTGGCTTGGCGCGACGTTCTTCCTGGGCGTCATCGCCCACGTCATCAGCGCGTGGGGGCCGGAGCTCAAGAGATTTGATCCCTTGTGGGCCGCCTCGGTCATCGGCGCGGGGCTGTTCTGGATGTTCGCCCTGGACCTCCTTGAGGACAGGCCGCGCCCACCGCCCTGGCGCTTCGCGGCGCCCGCGGCGGCCTTCCTGTTCTGGCTCTCGGCCCAGGTCGCGCCGAAGGCCTGGTGCGAGACCATCTGGGGCGCCTACATCGCCATGCAGATGATGATGGTGACCCACATCCTGCTGGTGGCCTGGCGCGGTTGGCGCGGCGACCTCGTCCCGCAGCGTCGGCGCCTGAGACCCATCCTGGCCGTATCGGCCTGCGTGTATGTGCTGGAGGTCGCCGCCAGGGACATGGGCTGGCTGAACGACCTGCCGCATGACGTCGTCGATCTCGCCCAAGCCGCCCTGCTCGCCGTCCTGGCCCTGGGCACGACGCTGGTCCTGCTCCGCGCCGAACCGCAGCTCGTCGCGGCGCCGAGTGAGACATCGCCGGGGGCGGCCCGGTCGGAGACCCTCGACCTCACCCCCGCCGACCGCCTGATCCTGGCGCGGCTGGATAAGGCCATGAACGATAACGAAGTCTGGCGTGGCGAGGATCTGTCGATCGGAAGCCTGGCCGCCTTGGTCGGCGCGCCCGAGCATCGCCTGCGCAAGCTGATCAACGGCACGCTGGGACACCGCAACTTCGCCGACTACGTCAACGGCCGGCGCATTGAGGCCGCCAAGACCGCCCTGTCCGATCCCGAGCAGGCCCTGAAGTCGGTCTCGACCATCGCCTATGAGCACGGCTTCGGCTCGCTGGGTCCGTTCAACCGCGCCTTCCGCGCCGCTTTCGGCGTCACCCCGACCGCCTGGCGCCAGCAGGCCACCCCGCCCATCGCCCACTTGCGCCTGGTCGAAACCGCCCAAGCCGCGCCGAAAGCCGACAAACGGGCCTGATTTCGCGGACGGCGAGACCCGCCGTCCGACCGAGACTTTCCTGGCGAGGTTCATCGCCAAGGAGCCCCTCGATGCTCGACACACTTCTCGCCTTCGGCCGCCAATGGCTGGGCGCCATGCAGGTCGACGTGACCCGCTATGTGATCTTCTCGGTCGGCGTCTGGCTGACCCTATGGGTCGTGCTGGCCGTCCCCCTGGCCGGCCGGAAGATCCGCGACAGCCGCCCGCCGGCACGGCAACTGCTAACCGAGTTCGCCGTCTCGATCCGCTCGATCATGATCTTCTCGACGGTCGGCCTGCTGACCTTCGCCCTGTTCCGCGCCGGGCTGCTGCCCGGCCCCTACATCGCCAAGAGCTGGGGACCGCTCTGGTTCTGGACCAGCCTTGTCCTGATGATCATCGCCCACGACGCCTGGTTCTACTGGACCCACCGGCTGATCCACGACCGGCGGCTGTTCCGCAGCTTCCACCGGCGGCATCACCGGTCGAACAACCCCTCGCCGTTCACGGCCTATAGCTTCGACCTAGGCGAAGCGTTCATCAACGGCGTGTTCGTCCCCCTCTGGATGATCCTGGTCCCGACACAATGGCCGGTGGTGGGCCTGTTCATGCTGCACCAGATCGTCCGCAACACCATCGGCCATTCCGGCTACGAGCTGTTCCCCGCGCGCAAGGATGGTCGGCCTCTGATCCCCTGGCTGACGACGGTCACCCACCACGACCTGCACCACGCCCAGGCGGGCTGGAACTACGGCCTCTATTTCACCTGGTGGGACAAGCGGATGGGTACCGAGCACCCGGAGTATCTGAAGCGGTTCGCCGAGGTCACGGCGCGCAAGGACCGCAAGCTTGCGGCTACCAGCTTGCCTTCACCAGCTTGACCATGGCGCGGGCGTCCTGCAGCCGCCATTGCTCACGGTCGCTGTTGACGCCGCGCACGCTGACCGTGAACTCGGCCGGGATGTCGAACGGTCGCGTGAGGGACAGATCGACCCCCTCCTCGCCCCGCGAGCCGCCACCGAACGCGATCGAGCCGATGGGCTTGCCGTCGAGGGTCAGGGACGAGCGGATATTGGCGCGCGCCACCGGCACCTTGTTCGGCACGGCGATCGCCTGGCTGGCGTCCATGTCCATGGACACCCGCACGTAATTGGCGCGCGGCAGGAGGCCAAAGCCGAACATCTTCGACATCGAAGACCGAAGCTTGGCCTCCTGATCGTTCCACGAGGCGCCCAGCGCCAGCGAACGCTGCCCGATCCTGTCGTCGTCCGGCTTCTGGGTCAGGTTGAGGTCGAGGCCATAGGTCGGCTTCTCGATCGTCCCGGTGCTCTTGACCGTCAGGGCGACCTTTTCGGTGTCTGTGGAGAGATCGAGCGGAAGGGCGGCCGAATAGCCGGCGAAGCGGCCGTTCTTAGCCGAGACCGACATGGCGGGCTTCTGCACGAGTTCCGCGCGCGCAACGCCAGCCAGCATGAAGCCGACCGTCAAAGCAATCAGAGGAATGCTCACGCCTCTCATAGCGCCTTACCTAGCACAGGTTTCGCTCGGCTCAATCTAAAGTCGGCTACTTCCCTAGCTTATCGAAGCCTTCCAACTTCTTGCTCATGCGAGCCGTCATGTCCGCCATCATTCCAGGCATTATCTCGCCCATGGCCTTTCCGGCGACCAACCCGAGTTGCGGCATCTTGCGAAGCACGGACTGGCCGATCGGGCTTTCGTAGAAGTCCACGAGGGCCTGGAGCTCCTGCTCGGTATAGACCTCGGCATAGGCCGGAATGAGCTTATCCATGACCTTCTGCATGAGCCCGTCATTCAGGCTCTCTTCCATTGTTTCGGCGACGGCCCGGCTCAACGCGGCCTTCTGTTGATCGTTCAAGCCCTTCTGCTGCGCAACGACGCCTTCGAATTGCTGACGCGTCATCGACCGCATAATCGGCGCCATGGTCTCATCGACGTGCATCGCGGCCACCATGCGCTTCGTCAGCGCCAAGGCCTTGGCCGAAGGCTCGGCCAAGGCGACCGTGGGCGCCAATGCCGCGGCGACCAGCGCCAACACCATAAGAGTCTTGCGCATTCGACGTCCCTCCCCGCTGAAAGGCAAAGCTCTAGCCCCGCTCAACCAGGAGCAGCAAGGCCGAAAGCTTCCTTGCCTTTCGAGCCCATCTTCTGTAATAGCGCGCGTTCTCACGGAAGGCGGTCTTGCACGCACCCATCCGGGACCGGGGTTTCCCCGCTCGGCGTGCCGGATCCATCGTGGTCGACGGACTTCCGTCGTCGGCCGCGCCGCCTTCCACAACGGAAGAAGGAAAACATGGCGTTCTACGAACACGTGGTCATCGCGCGGCAGGACATCTCGCCGCAACAGGCCGAAGCTCTGAACGAGCAACTCAAAGCCCTGATCGAAGAGAATGGCGGTCACATCGCCAAGATCGAGTACTGGGGCCTGCGTAACCTCACCTACCGCATCAAGAAGAACCGCAAGGGTCACTATTCCCTGCTCGCGATCGACGCCCCGGCGCCGGCCGTGAAGGAAATGGAGCGCCAGCTGCTCATCAACGAAGATGTGCTGCGCTTCATGACCATCCGCGTGGAAGAGCTGGACCTCGAGCTGTCGCCCGTGCTGGCCCGTCGCGATCGCGGCGACCGTCCCGAGCGTCCGCGCGAAGACTTCGGCGCTCAGGCGTAAGGGAGAAGAAAGATCATGACCGATACGACTGCTCCCGAAGCCGGCGCTCCGGCCGCCGCCGCTGGCGGCGCCCGCCGTCCGTTCTTCCGTCGCCGCAAGGTGTGCCCGTTCTCGGGCGCCAACGCGCCGAAGATCGACTACAAGGACGTGAAGCTGCTGCAGCGCTACGTCTCCGAACGTGGCAAGATCGTGCCGTCGCGCATCACCGCGGTGTCGGCCAAGAAGCAACGCGAACTGGCCAAGGCCATCAAGCGCGCCCGCTTCCTGGCTCTGCTCCCCTACGTCGTGAAGTAAGGGAGACGCCACGATGAAAGTCATTCTGCTCGAACGCGTTGAAGGCACCGGCGTCCTCGGCGACGAAGTCACCGTCAAGGACGGCTTCGCCCGGAACTCCCTGCTGCCCCGCGTCAAGGCCCTGCGCGCCACCAAGGCGAACCTGGCCACCTTCGAAGCTCAGCGCGCTGAGATCGAAGCCCGCAACGTGAAGAACCGCGAAGCGGCCGCCAAGAACGGCGAAGCGCTGGACGGCACGCAATACGTCCTGATCCGTCAAGCCGGCGAAAGCGGCCAGCTGTACGGTTCGGTCGCCGGTCGCGACGTGGCTGACGCCATCCGCGCCGAAGGCGGCAAGGTCGACCGTTCGATGGTCGTCCTGGACAAGCCGATCAAGACGCTCGGCGTCCACGAAGTGAAGGTGAAGCTGCACGCCGAAGTGACCATCACGGTCACCCTGAACATCGCGCGCAGCCAAGACGAAGCCGAGCGCCAAGCGCGCGGCGAGAACGTCATCGCCTCGCAGTTCGAAGAAGAACGCGCCGCCGAAGCCGAAGCCGCCCAGGACCTCCTGGAAGGCGGCGCCGGCTCGCAAGAAGGCGACTACGAAGCCTAAGACCCGTAAGGGATCTGAACGTTTCAAGAGAACGGCGCGGAGCAATCCGCGCCGTTTTTTTCTGCGCCGCAGCGTAGAAATGTTCAGCTTGTGCCCATCCCCTCGCAATCCCATGTTCGCCATGGGGGCTATCGAGACCCCCGCCTCGGGGCGAGAAGACGCATGTCCACGCCCCGGCCACGAGAGGGGAATTCTCATGCGCTACAGACATCTGCTTCTGGCCGCCGCCTCGCTGACGGCCGTTTCCAGCATGGCCCACGCCCAGACCGCGCCGGCCAAGGACGACAACACCAACGTCGAGGAGATCGTCGTCACCGGCACGCGCGTCGCGGGCCGCTCGCGCCTCGACACCCTGGCGCCCGTCGACGTCGTCACCGCCAAGACTCTGCAACAGCGCGGAACCACCGAGCTGGCCACCGCCCTGGCGGCCACGGTCCCCTCGGTGAACTTCCCGCGCCCATCCAACACCGACGGCACCGACTCGGTGCGGCCCGTCGTGCTGCGCGGCCAGGGCCCGGACCAGACCCTGGTGCTGGTCAACGGCGCTCGCCGCCACACGACCGCCCTGGTCAATCTGAATGGCTCGGTTGGGCGCGGCTCGACCTCGGTCGACCTGAACGCCATCCCGTCGGTCGCCCTGGACCGCATCGAGGTGCTGCGCGACGGCGCCTCGGCCCAATATGGCTCGGACGCCATCGCCGGCGTGGTCAATCTGCGCCTGCGCGAAGCCGATCACGGCGGCGGCGCGACCGTGACCACCGGCAAATACATCACCAGCTTCGACGGCCTGCAGACCGGCCAGAAAAACAAGCGCCGCGACGGCCTGACCACCACGGTCGCCGGGTGGCAGGGGCTTAAGCTCGGTTCCGACGGCTTCCTGACCCTCTCTGCCGAGTACCTAGACCGCAACTTCACCAATCGCAGCGACATCGACACGCGGGTGACGCCCCGCCGCGTAACGTCGCGCTTCGGCGATCCCGACCTGGAGCAGGTCAGCTTCTACGCCAACGCCGGCAAGCCGATCGGCGACGGCTGGGAGCTATACGGCTGGTACGGCTATCAGCAGCGTGACGCCGAGGCCTCGGCCACCTACCGCCTGCCCACCGACGCCAGCCAGAACATCCCCAGCGTCTATCCCAATGGCTACCTGCCGCTGATCACGACCAACACCGAGGACGCGACGGCGGCCATCGGCCTGCGCGGCGACCTGGCGGGCTGGAAGCTGGACGCCAACCTCGTCTACGGCAAGAACGACATCGACTTCGGGGTCAAGAACACCCTGAACCCGTCGTACGGCCCGACCTCGCCGACAAGCTTCCAGGCCGGCGGCCTGACCTATGACCAGTTGGTGTTCGGCCTGGACGCCAGCCGTGAGTTCGATGTCGGCCTGGCCGGACCGCTGAACGTGGCCTGGGGCGTCGAGGCGCGTCGCGAGACGTTCCAGATCAACGCCGGGGAAGTCGCCTCCTACGCCCGCGGGACCGTGTCGCCCACCCTGGCCTTCGGCTCGCGCGGCTTCACTGGCTTCACGCCCGGCAACGCCATCGACGTGGATCGCGACGCGGTCGGCGTCTATCTCGACCTTGAGGGCAAGCTGACCGAAAAGCTGACCGGCTCGGCCGCCGTCCGGTACGAGGACTATTCGGACTTCGGGACCAATACGAGCGGCAAGCTGTCGGCGCGCTACGACTTCACCGACGCGTTCGCGATCCGGGGCGCGGTCTCCACGGGCTTCCGCGCGCCGAGCCTGCAGCAGCAGTACTTCACCTCGACCTCGATTTTGTACATCAACCAGAACGTCGGCGGCGTGACCACGGCCGTGCCGTTCGAGACCGGCACCTATCCGTCGGTCAGCGCGGTCGGCCGCGCCCTGGGCGGCAAGCCGCTGGAGCCCGAGAAGTCCAAGAACTTCTCGCTCGGCGCGGTGTTCCACAAGGGCCCGTTCGAGCTGACGGTCGACGCCTACCGCATCGACGTCGACAACCGCATCGTCCTGACCGAGACCCTGACGGGCAGCGCCACCGCCGCGGCGGGAACCAACGCCCGGGTGATCTTCGACCTCCTGGCGCCCTACGGCGCCTCGGCGGCGCGCTACTTCACCAACGGCGTCGACACCAAGACCGTCGGCCTGGACGTGGTGGCCCGCTATCGGATCCTCGACGATCAGGCCGGCACGTTCGACCTGACGGCGGCCGGTAACATCAACAACTTCGACGTTCGCCGCACGCCGACCACCAGCGTCCTGCCGACCCCGGTCTCGCTGTTCGCGCGCCAGGCCACCCTGCGCTTCGAGGAGAGCACGCCGGAGTGGAAGGTCTCGCTGCAGGGCGACTGGAGCAAGGGTCCATGGGGTGCCACCCTGCGCACCACGCTCTATGACGACGTCCTGGCGCCCGGCACCGCCGCCGACGGCAGCGGCGACTGGCACACCGGCACGCAAGGCATCGTCGACCTGGAAGCCCGCTATCGCTTCGGCGAGCACACGACCGTGTCGCTGGGGGCCGACAACCTGTTCGACCAGTACCCGGACCAGGTCCCGCCGAACCTGAACACCAGCGGCGGGAACCCCTTCTCCAGCTTCTCGCCGTTCGGCTTCAACGGGCGCTATCTGTACGGCCGTATCGCGGTCAACTGGTAAGCGTCGGCGACGCCACCCTGCAGGGCGCGGAGAGCGATCTCCGCGCCCTTTGCCTTGCCCCCTACGTCAGGACCGGACGCCCTCCCAGGCCCGTGCGCTTGCACGATCGCGGACTCAGAACATACACAGAATATCCCCGCTCATCTGACTCGCCGGACCAACTCCCCCCGCGCGTCGAAAGTCGCCTAGCGTTAACTTCCGATGATGTCTCTCGTACCCGCGCTCGACCTGCGCCCACCGATCGAAGAGCCCACGATCAACGTGGCGCCCCACAACATGGAAGCCGAGCAGGCGCTGCTCGGGATCCTGCTTTACGACAACGCCGCCTACGAGCGGCTGAGCGACAACCTGCAGGCTCGCTGCTTCTACGAGCCCTTCCACCAGCGCCTGTTCCAGGCGATCGAGACCCACGTCCGCAAGGGCCAGCTGGCCGAGCCGATCCTGCTGGCCGACGAGTTCAAGAACGATCCGGCGTTCCAGGAGCTGGGCGGCCTGCGCTATCTGGCCGACCTCGTCGATCGCGCCCCGCCCGCCGCAAACGTGGGCGACTACGCGCGGGTGATCTTCGACCTCTCCCTGCGCCGCGAGTTGATCCGCATCGGCGGCGACATCGCCACGGCCGCCCAGGGCGGCGGCGACGAGAAGCGCGCGGCCCGCGACCAGATCGAAGCGGCCGAACAGCAGCTCTACAGCCTGGCCGAGAGCGGCGCGGCCTCCTCCGGCTTCGTCTCGTTCGGCGACGCCCTGCGCGGCGCGGTCGAAATGACCGCCGAGGCCTACAGCCGTGACGGCGGCATGTCGGGCATCGCCACCGACCTGATTGACCTCGATCAGAAGATCGGCGGCCTGCACCCCTCCGACCTGGTGGTCCTGGCCGGTCGTCCCTCGATGGGTAAGACGGCGCTGGCGACCAACATCGCCTTCAACATCGCCAAGAAATACGCCTACGAAATCCAGCCCGACGGCACCAAAAAGACGGTCCAGGGCGGCGTGGTCGCTTTCTACTCGCTGGAAATGAGCGCCGAGCAGTTGGCTCTGCGTATGCTGGCCGACGCCTCGGGCGTGTCGGGCGACCGGCTGCGCAAGGGCGAGATCGACGCTAGCGAGTTCGGCCGGGTCCGCGACGCGGCCATGGAGCTGCAGGAAGCGCCGCTCTATATCGACGCCACCGGTGGTATCTCGATCGCCAAGCTAACCGCCCGCGCTCGCCGCCTGAAGCGCCAGGTCGGCCTTGACTTGATCGTGGTCGACTACCTGCAGCTGGTCACCGGCTCGGACCTCGGCGCCAACGCCAACCGGGTGCAGGAAGTCTCGCAGATCACCATGGGCCTCAAGGCGCTCGCGAAGGAGCTGGCCTGTCCGGTCATCGCCCTCTCGCAGCTGTCGCGTCAGGTGGAAGCCCGCGACGACAAGCGCCCCCAGCTCTCCGACCTTCGGGAATCGGGCTCGATCGAGCAGGACGCCGACATGGTCTGGTTCGTGTACCGCGAGGCCTACTATGTCGGCCGCGCCGAGCCGCGTGAAGGCACGCCCGAACACCTGACCTGGCAGGAGGAGATGGACCGCCTGCACGGCCTGGCCGAGGTGATCATCGCCAAGCAGCGTCACGGCCCGATCGGCACCGTGCGCCTGTCGTTCAACAGCGACACCACCCGCTTCGGCAATCTGGCCAAGGACCACTACTTCGCCCAGGCGCGGAACATTCCGTCGGACGAGTGATCTATCGCCCCGATCTCCCCGGCGAATGCCGGGGCCCAGATCGAGGAAACAAAGCCGCGGAAAGGGGCGCTAGCGAATGGCGAACCCACCTAAACCGCTGAGGATGTATCTGGGCCCCGGCATTCGCCGGGGAAAACGGTGTTTGGGTGTTTGACGAAAAGGCCGCCGCCAAGCCACCGTCCCCGCCTCGCCCCTTGCCCAGACGAGTCGCATGGACTTCAGCCCTCTGCCCACATCCAGCCTCGTCGGCGCGTTCCTGATCGCGTTCCCGGCGCTGTTCTCGATCGTCAATCCGGTGGGCGCCTCGCTGATCTTCCACCAGGCGATGTCGGGCCGCGCGCGCGAGGAGCGACTGAAGCTGGCGCGGCAGATCGGCTTCTACGCCTTCCTGGTGCTGCTCGGCTCGCTGCTGCTGGGCGGTTACATCCTGAACTTCTTCGGCGTCAGTCTCGGCGCCCTGCGCGTGGCCGGCGGCCTTGTCGTGGCGATCCGCGCCTGGGGCCTGCTGATGGACCCGCAGGAAAACGAGGAACGCAAGACCAGCCAGACCGAGCCCGCCCAGAGCAGCGAAGATGTCGCCTTCTTCCCGCTGACCATGCCGTTCACGACGGGCCCTGGTTCGATCTCGGTCGCCATCGCCCTCTCCTCCCAGCGGCCGACCGAGGGCGACGCCGTGGCGCCGTTCTTCATCGGCGCGAGCCTGGCCGCCGCCCTGGTCGCGATCATGGTCTGGCTTCTCTACAGCGCCTCGGAACGGGTGATGCGGATGCTGGGTCCGGCCGGCGCGCGGGTCCTCTCGCGGCTGGTCGCCTTCCTGCTGCTGTGCATCGGCGTTCAGATCATCGCGTCGGGAGCCGAGAGCCTGGTGGCCAAGTTCATGGCCGCCCATCACGGCTAAACCGTTGAACCGCCGGCCCGCGTCGGCTACGCCCACGGGCGTGACCGACCTCCACGACGCCCGCCTTGCGATCGACCTCGACGCCCTCGCCGCCAACTACTCGGCCCTGAAGGCGCGCGCCGGCGACGCCGAGGTCGCGCCGGCGGTGAAAGCCGACGCTTATGGACTCGGCGCGGCGCAGATCGCCGACCGCCTATGGGCCGAAGGCGCCCGATCCTTCTATGTCGCGCGGCTTGCCGAGGGCGTGGCGCTGCGCGCGGCGCTCGGCGATCGCGAAGCGTCGATCTACGTCCTCGACGGCGCCACGCCCGGCGCCGGCGACGCCCTTGAAGCCGCGCGCCTGACACCCGTGCTCAACAGCCTGCCGCAGATCGAGGCCTGGAACGCCCAGGCCCGCTCGGGTCGCCTGAAGGCCGCCCTGCACCTCGACACCGGCATGAACCGCCTGGGCCTGCGCCCCGAGGAGCTGAAGGTGCTGCTGGGGGCCATGGACCGCCTCAAGCGCCTGGATGTGGAGCTGGTGATCAGCCACCTGGCCTGCGCCGACGCTCCCCACCACCCGATGAACGCCAGGCAGCTGGAACGCTTCACCGAAGCCGTCGCCCTGCTCCCCAACGCCCGCAAGAGCTTCGCCAATTCGGCGGGCCTGTTCCTGGGCAAGGCCTACCGCTTCGACCAGGCCCGACCGGGGGTCAGCCTCTATGGCGGAGGGCCCGAAGGTCGCCCGCATCCCGAAATCCGCGCCGTCGCCACCGTCGAGGCCCCGATCCTGCAGGTGCGGGTCGTGCCGCGCGGCGAGACGGTCGGCTACGGCGCGACCTGGATCGCGCCCGAGACCACGCGCATCGCGATCGTCGGCGCCGGCTATGCCGACGGCGTGCCGCGCTCGAGCCATCCGAAGGGCCAGGTCTGGTTCGACGGCGCGCGCCGCCAAATGCTGGGCCGCGTCTCGATGGACCTGATGGCGATCGACATCACCGACTGCGACGCCGCCCGTCCTGGCGCCATGGTCGAGCTTGTGGGGATCCACATGCCGATCGACGACGCCGCGACGGCCGCCGGCACCACGGCCTACGAGCTGCTGACCAACATCGCCCCGCGCGCCCGGCGCATTTACCGCTAAGGCCTGCGTCCGGCTTTGGCGCAGCCGCCCGCCAGCCTGTAGTCTCCACGCATCCGAGAATCAGGAGACCTCATGGCCCGCGACGGCGCCGTCTACGCCTGCCAGTCCTGTGGCGCGGTTCAGACCAAGTGGTCCGGACAATGTCCCGCCTGCCAAAGCTGGAACACCTTGGTCGAGGAGGTCGGCGCCAAGCCGCCCGGCGCCCTGTCGACGACCAAGGCGACGCGCGTGCGCGGCTTGCAGTTCACGGGCCTGGAGAGCGAGACCGCCCCGCCCCCGCGCATCCTCACCGGCGTCGACGAGTTCGACCGAGTCTGCGGCGGCGGCGTGGTGCCCGGCTCGGCCATCCTGATCGGCGGCGACCCGGGCGTCGGCAAGTCCACCCTGCTGCTGCAGGTCTGCGCCAGCGCCGCCGCGCGCGGCGTCTCCTGCGCCTACATCTCGGGCGAAGAGGCTGTCGAGCAGATCCGCGGCCGCGCCGACCGGATGGGCTTGGCCAAATCGAATGTCAGCCTGGCCGCCGAGACCTCGTTGCGCGACATCCTGGATGGCCTGAAGCGCGACAACTTCGATCTGGTCGTCATCGACTCGATCCAGACGCTCTGGAGTGACGCCCACGAAGCCGGGCCCGGCACCGTGACCCAGGTCAGAGCCTGCGCCACCGAGCTGGTGCGCCTGGCCAAGAAGAAGGGCGTAGCGATCCTGCTGGTCGGCCACGTCACCAAGGACGGCCAGATCGCCGGCCCCCGCGTGGTCGAGCACCTGGTGGACGCCGTCCTCGCCTTCGAGGGCGAGCGCGGCTACCCGTTCCGCATCCTGCGCGGCGCCAAGAACCGGTTCGGCGCCACCGACGAAATCGGCGTATTCGAGATGGGCGACGTCGGACTGCGCGAGGTGAAGAACCCCTCGGCCCTGTTCCTGAACGAAGGCGGCGAGCGCGCCGCTGGCGCGGCGGTGTTCGCCGGCATCGAGGGCAGCCGGCCCGTCCTGGTGGAATTCCAGGCCCTGGTCGCGCCTTCCGCGTACGGAACGCCGCGCCGCGCGGTCGTCGGATGGGATTCCGGACGCCTGGCCATGGTGCTGGCCGTGCTCGAGGCCCGATGCGGCCTTGGTTTTGGCGACAAGGACGTCTATCTGAACGTCGCCGGCGGCCTGCGCATTACCGAACCGGCGGCGGATCTCGCGGCGGCGGCGGCCTTGGCCTCTTCCGCCCTGGACGTCGCCCTGCCCCAGGACTGCGTCGTGTTCGGCGAAGTCAGTCTGTCGGGCGAAGTCAGGCCCGTCAGCCGGATGGAGACTCGTTTGAAGGAAGCCGCGAAATTGGGATTTGGCCGGGCGCTGGGACCGCTCGCCGGCCTGCCTGAGGGCGGCGGATCGCTGCCGGTCGCGGGCGTGGCCCGCCTGGCCGACGCCGTGCGCCGGATCGGCGACGAGATCTGGACGAGCCTGACGTGACGCCTTTCGACATCATCGCCGGCCTGCTGCTGCTGATCTCGGGCGTGACCGGCTGGCTGCGCGGCGCTTCGCGCGAGTTGACCTCGGCCCTGTCGTTCCTGTTCGCGGCCGCCATCGCCCTCTTTGGCTTGCGGATCACGGGACCGCTGTTCCGCAAGCTCATGGACCCCGACTGGGCCGCCACCGGCGCCGCCGTGCTGGTGGTCTTCGTCATCTTCTTCCTGATCTTCCGCCTGATCGGCGCTCGGGTCACCGCCAAGCTGCAGAAGAGCTCGGCCGGCGGGACCGCGGACAACGCCATCGGCGCGACCTTCGGTCTGGTCCGCGCCTGCGTGGTGCTGGGCGTCTTCAACCTTCTGCTGCACCTGGCGACGCCGCCGGATCGGATGCCGCACTGGGTCGAGGACTCGCTGTTCTACCCGCTGTCCGAAGTCAGCGGCAAAGCGCTCAAGGTCTTCGCCCCCAAGGGCAAGGCCCTGGCCGGCAAGCTGGCCCCTGCGATCAAGGACGCCGTCCACGAGGGGACCGAGGACGACGGCGACAATACGTCCGGCGAGAAATCGTCGGGAAAAGGCTATGATAGGAACCAGCGTCGGGACCTCGACGATCTGGTGGAGAAATCGCGATGAGCTTCCTGGGCCAGTCGACCGACCGCTATTCGTCCGCCCCGTGGCGCGATCCCGAGGACGATACGCTTCGCCTCGAGTGCGGCGTGTTCGGCGTCTTTGGCGCGCGTGACGCGGCCGCCATCGCCGCGCTGGGCCTTCACGCCCTGCAGCATCGCGGCCAAGAGGCTTGCGGGATCGCCGCCTTCGACGGCAACCGCTTCCATACCGAACGCCACATGGGCCATGTCGGCGACGCCTTTACCGGCTCCGACCTCGTCCAGCGCCTGCCCGGCAACATGGCCATCGGCCACACCCGTTACTCGACGGCCGGCGGCAGCTTCATCCGCAACGTCCAGCCGATGTTCGCCGATCTCGAGACCGGCGGCGTGGCCATCGCCCACAACGGCAACCTGACCAACTTCCTGACCTTGCGCGAGCGCCTGGTGCAGGAAGGCGCGATCTTCCAGTCGACCTCGGACAGCGAGGCGATCCTTCACCTGATCGCCCGCTCGCGGAAGGCCAAGATCGTCGACCGCTTCGTCGACGCCATCAGCCAGATCGAGGGCGGCTACGCCCTGGTGGCCATCACCAACAAGAAGATGATCGGCGTCCGCGACCCGCTGGGCATCCGCCCGCTGGTGCTGGGCGACCTGGACGGCAAGCCCGTCCTGGCCTCGGAGACCTGCGCCCTCGACATGATCGGCGCCCGCTTCGTGCGTGACATCGAGCACGGCGAGATGGTGGTGATCGAGGAGACCGGCGTCACCTCGACCAAGCCGTTCCAGACCAAGGCCGCCCGGCCCTGCGTCTTCGAGTATGTCTATTTCGCCCGCCCGGACAGCGTCGTGAACGGCCGCTCGGTCTATGGCGTGCGCAAGCGCATGGGCCGCAACCTGGCCAAGGAGACCGGCGTCGAGGCCGACGTCGTGGTGCCGGTGCCGGACAGCGGCGTGCCGGCAGCGCTGGGCTACGCCCAGGAAAGCGGCCTGCCCTTCGAGATGGGCATTATCCGCAACCACTATGTGGGCCGCACCTTCATCCAGCCGACCCAGGGCGTCCGCGAGCTGGGCGTGCGCATGAAACACAGCCCCAACCGCGCCATCCTGGCCGGCAAGCGCGTGGTGCTGATCGACGACTCGATCGTGCGCGGCACCACTTCGCTGAAGATCGTCCGCATGGTCCGCGAGGCCGGCGCCACCGAGGTCCACCTCCGCTCGGCCAGCCCGCCGATCAAGTGGCCCGACTTCTACGGCATCGACATGCCCGAGCGCGAGCAGCTGCTGGCGGCCAACAAGTCGCTGGAAGAGATGGCCAAGTTCCTGGAAGTGGACAGCCTGGGCTTCCTGTCGGTCGAGGGCCTCTACGACGCCCTGGAGGCCGGTCCTCGCGATCCGGCGGCGCCGCAGTTCACCGACCACTACTTCACCGGCGACTATCCGACCCGCCTGACGGATCGCGAGATCGCCGAAGGCCGCAACGAAGCCAACGACAAGCAGCTGTCGCTGCTGGTCAGCGCATAAAGCCGCCGCCCGCATGGGTCTGAAGGGTCTGCTCGAGAAGCTGAAGCTCGAGCCTTATGTCATCGCCCTGTTCGGCATGGTCGTGCTGGCCTCGATCCTGCCCGTGCGAGGCGAGGCGGCGCACGGTCTGTCGATCGTCGTCAAGCTGGCGATCGCCCTGCTGTTCTTCCTCCATGGCGCGAAGCTGTCGCGGGAGTCGGTCGTGGCGGGCGTCACCCACTGGCGCCTGCACCTGTTGATCCTGGCCTTCACCTTCGTGATGTTCCCGGTGCTGGGTCTGGTCATCAGCAAGATCGGCGTCCTGCCGCCGACCCTGGCGGCGGGCATCCTGTTTCTGTGCTGCCTGCCCTCGACGGTGCAGTCGTCGATCGCCTTCACGTCGATCGCGCGCGGCAATGTCGCCGCCGCCGTCGTGGCGGCCAGCGCCTCGAACCTGTTCGGCATCTTCATCACGCCGGTGCTGGTGGGCCTCTTGATGCACACCCAAGGCGGCGCGGCGGGCGGCTGGCAGTCGGTGCGCGACATCGTCGTCCAGCTGCTGCTGCCTTTCATCGCCGGCCAGTTGGCGCGCCCGCTGGTCAGCGCCTGGATCACCAAACACAAGGGCCTGATCGGCTATGTCGACCGAGGCTCGATCCTGCTGGTTGTCTATTCGGCGTTCAGCGAGGCCGTGGTCGGCGGCATCTGGCACAAGATCTCGCCGCTGCAGCTACTGATCCTGCTGGCCGTCAACGGCGCGCTGCTGGCGATCGTCCTGGCGGCCACCACCTTCGGCGCGCGGGCGTTAGGCTTCTCCCCCGAGGATGAGAAGGCGATCACCTTCTGCGGCTCGAAGAAGAGCCTGGCGACCGGCGTGCCGATGGCCGGGATCCTGTTCCCCGGCCCGACCGCCGGGGTCATCGTCCTGCCCCTGATGATCTTCCACCAGATCCAGCTGATGGCATGCTCGGTCATCGCCCAGCACTACGCCAAGCAGACCAAGGAAGCTTAAGGGCTGATCGCGGTTTTACGTTTGCCGCCCCCTGCTCTAGAACCCGCGCCATGACTATCGACTCCGAAAAGCCGCTCGCCGGCCGCATCGCCCTCGTCACCGGCGCCACGCGCGGCATCGGCGAGGCGGTCGCCCTGGGCCTGGCCAAGGCCGGCGCGCATGTGATCGCCGTCGGCCGCACCCAAGGCGCCCTGGAGGCCCTGGACGACGCCATCCTCGCCGCCACCGGCGAGCGCGCGACCCTGGTCCCGCTGGACCTGCGCGAGGCCGACGGCCTTGATCATCTGGGCGCGGCAATCCACCAGCGCTGGGGCAAGCTCGACATCCTGGTCGGGGCGGCCGCCCTGCTCGGCCCGCTCACCCCGGTCAGCCATCTGGAGCCGAAGGGCTGGGACATGGTGCTGAGCACCAACCTGACGGCAAACTGGCGCCTGATCCGCTCGATGGACCCGCTGCTGCGCGCCTCGGACGCCGGCCGGGCCCTGTTCTTCTCCAGCAGCGTCGCCCGCACGCGCCCGGCGTTCTGGGGCGTCTACGCGGCCACCAAGGCGGCGCTGGAGGCCGTCGTCGACGTCTATGCCGACGAGATGGAGAACACGTCCGTCCGCGCTTTCTGCGTCGATCCTGGCGCCATGCGCACCAAGATGCGCGCCGGCGCCTTCCCGGGCGAAGACCCCCAGACGGTGCCGGCTCCGGAGAGCATCGTCCCGTTCGTCGTCGACCTGGTCCGCCCGGATCGCGACGCGCCCAAGGGCGTCGTGCGCTTCAAGGACCGTGGCCAGGAAGCGCCGAGCATCGACGCCTGAAGCGATTCGCGCGCCCGGCCCGCCAGGGTTGTCAGCGCCGGCGAAATGCCACCCTGAATCGCCAAGTCAGAACGTTGTTTCGCGACTTTGCGCTAGCGGGCGTTAATCTTAGCGCGACATTAAGGAAACCCGCCCGACTGCTTGCGCCCTAAGTCACCGCAGGGACCCAAGATGGCGCTGTTCTCCTCCCGTCGCGCAGATAGCGAACTTTCGACCAAGCTGGCCGACCTGGAAGGTGTGGTGAACGCGATCCAGCGGTCCCAGGCGGTGATCGAGTTCGCTCTGGACGGCACGGTCCTGACGGCGAACGACAACTTCCTCAAGGCCCTCGGCTATACGCTTGGCGAGATCCAGGGCAAGTCGCACAGCCTGTTCGTGGCCGCCGATTACGCGGCCAGCGCCGAGTATCGGGAGTTCTGGCGTCGCCTGAACGCCGGAGAGTTCCTGGCCGACAAGTTTGTCCGCATCGGCAAGGGCGGTCGCGAGGTCTGGATCCAGGCCTCCTACAACCCGATCTTCGACAAGGCCGGCAAGCCGATCAAGGTGATCAAGTTCGCCGCCGACGTCACCGAGGTCGAGGTCGAGCGTCGCCAGGGCGAAGCGCTGCGGGAACAGTCGCTGCGAGAGCAAGAGAGTGTTGTCGCGACGCTGGCCCAAAGCCTGGAACGCCTGGCGGCGGGCGACCTGACGGCCCGTATCGAGGCCCAGTTCGATGGCCGCTACGCGCGCTTGAAGCAGGACTACAACGCCGCCATCGACAGCCTCAAGGAGGCCATGACCGCGATCGCCCAGGCCGCCCGTGGCATGGAGAACGGCTCCAGCGAGATCGCGAGCGCCTCGAACGACCTGTCCAAGCGCACCGAGCAGCAGGCCGCCAGCCTCGAGGAGACGGCCGCCGCGCTCGACGAGATCACCGCCACCGTCAAGCGCAGCGCCGACGGCGCGCAGCAGGCCTCCGGCGTCGCGGCGACGGCCAGCGCGGACGCCGACCGCTCGGGCGAGGTGGTGCGCGAAGCGGTCGCGGCGATGGGCGAGATCGAGAAGTCGTCCGGACAGATCACCCAGATCATCGGGGTCATCGACGAAATCGCCTTCCAGACCAACCTGCTGGCCCTCAACGCCGGCGTCGAGGCCGCGCGCGCCGGCGAAGCCGGCCGGGGCTTCGCCGTGGTCGCCCAGGAGGTCCGGGCCCTGGCCCAGCGTTCGGCCGACGCGGCCAAGGAGATCAAGACCCTAATCGCCAGCAGCACGGCGCAGGTCGAGCGTGGCGTTCGCCTGGTCGGCGACACCGGCGAGGCCCTGAGCGGCATCGTCGCCAAGGTGGGCGAGATCAACGGTCTGATCCGCGAGATCGCGGTCTCGTCGCAAGAGCAGGCCACGGGCCTCAATCAGGTCAACGCCGCGGTCAACCAGATGGACCAGGTGACGCAGCAGAATTCGGCGATGGTCGAGCAAGCCAACACCGCCTCGGCCGCCCTGAAGGGCGAGGCCCAGGATCTGGCCCGCCAGATCGCCCGGTTCCAGATCGGCGCGCCGGCTCGCCCCGAACCGGCGCGGGTGGAGCGCCACGCGCCCGCCCGCAATCCAGTGGCCGAGCAGCAAGCGCGGGTGCGCGCCTTCGCCCGTCCCGGATCGGCCGCCGCTGCGCCCTCGACCGACTGGGAGGAGTTCTAGCCTCTAACGTCCCTTGGGGCGGCCAGGCCCAGTGTTGCCACGCACGGTCCTTGATCCGGCCGTCGGCCGACGCGGCGCCCCAGCCTTGCCACCGGCCGACTTGGCGCCGACCTTGTAGCTGGGCGTCGTCGAGACCTTCTTCTGGGCGCGCGGCCCCTTGGCCTTCACCGACTTGACGGCGGCCTTGCCAGGTTCGGCGGTCGGCGCGTCCGCGGAAGCCACCTTCGGCGCGGCCTTCGGGGCGGCAGCGGCCTTCTTCTTGACCGGCGCCTTCACCGTCGGATCGGGCAGCCCCGCTTCCGCAGCGGCCCTGGCGGCGGCTTCGTCCGCCAGGCGCTTGGACTTCTTGACCGTGTTGCGCGAGGCGCGGATGCGCTCCTCCTCGCGCTCGCGACGTTCGAACTCACGCTTGCCCCGGCCGCTGTGCCCCTTGGCCTCGCCGTCGGCATAAGGGTTCGCGCCCGACTTGATGGTGATGCGCAGCGGCACGCCCGGCAGGTCGAAGCTTTCGCGCAGGGAGTTGATCAGATAGCGCCGATAATGGTCGGGCATCTGGTCGGCGCGGCTGGAGAACAGCACGAAGGTCGGAGGACGGGCCTTGGTCTGGGCCATGTATTTCGGCTTCACCCGGCGGCCGCTGACGGCCGGCGGCGGATGGCGCTGCATGGCCATCTGCAGCCAGTCGTTCAGGTCGCGGGTCTTGACCTTGGTCGACCAGTCCTTGTGGATCTTCAGCACGGCCGGCATCAGCTTGTTGACGCCGCTGCCAGTCTCCCCCGACAGCGCTACGACCGGCGCGCCGCGCACCTGGGGCAGCATCCGCTCGGCATGTTCGCGGAACGCGGCCAGGGTGCCGGCCTGATCCTCGATCAGGTCCCACTTGGCCAGCACGAACACCAGGGCCCGCCCTTCCCGCTCGGTCAGGTCGGCGATCTGCAGGTCCTGGATCTCGAACGGATGGGTGGCGTCCATCACCAGGACCACGACCTCGGCGAAGGTGATCGCGCGGATCGTGTCCTGGGTGGAGAGCTTCTCAAGCTTCTCCTGGACCTTGGCTTTCTTGCGTAGGCCCGCGGTGTCGACGAGACGGACCTTCTTGTCGCCCCACACCCAGTCCACCGAGATGGAGTCGCGGGTGATGCCGGCCTCGGGGCCGGTCAGCAGGCGCTGCTCGCCGATCAGGCGGTTGATCAGGGTGGACTTGCCGGCGTTCGGACGGCCGACGATCGCCAGGCGGATCGGCTTGTCCTCGTCCTCGTCGTCGCCCGTGTAGAGCTCTGGGGGGACGGCCTCCAGCATGGCGGCATAGAGCTCGGCCATGCCTTCGCCGTGCTCGCCCGAGATCGGGATCGGTTCGCCAAGACCCAGCTTGTAGGCCTCGCCGATGCCCGACTGGCCGGCTTTGCCCTCCGCCTTGTTGGCGGCGATGATCACCGGCTTGCCGCGACGGCGCAGCAGGGTGGCGAACACTTCGTCCAGCGGGGTGACGCCTTCGCGCGCGTCGTAGATGAACAGCGACAGATCCGCTTCCTCGATCGCCAGCTCGGTCTGGGCGCGCATGCGCGCTTCGAGGCTCTCGTCGGCGACGTCCTCGAAGCCGGCGGTGTCGATCAGTTGCAGGTCCAGGTCGCCCAGGCGGCCGTCCGCGTAGCGACGGTCGCGCGTGACGCCCGGCTGGTCGTCGACGATGGCCAGCTTCTTGCCGGCCAGACGATTGAACAGCGTGGACTTGCCCACATTCGGGCGGCCAACGATGGCGAGTTTCAAAGGCATAGGCGTCCAGTAGTCGATTTTCGCCCTCTTCGCAAAAGCGAAGGCCCGGGCCGGCTCTCACCGTCCCGGGCCCGAAGGCGTTTGATTGTCTTTCCGCCCCCCTAAGAGGGGCCGAGGATCAGCGGATGGCGACCAGTTCGGCGTCGTCCGTGACCACATAGATCATGTTCCCCACCGCGATCGGGTTGATCAGGACGGGCGAGCCGATCTTCAGGGTCTTTTCCTTGGCGCCGGTCTTGGCGTTCAGCGCCACGGCCTCGCCTTGGCTGGACACCGTGATCAGGCGACCATTGGCCAGGATCGGCGTCGACCACAGGATCGGATGCTTGGCGCGCTTCTTCTTCTGTTTCTTGGTCAGGGCCTCGGTGTTGTTGAGGTCCTGGATCCAGTAGACCGAGCCGCTCTCGCGCGACACGCAGATCACCTGGCCAGCCTTGTCGACGACATAGACCACGTCGCCGGCGACCCACGGGGTGGTGATGGCGGTGACCGGCAGGCTCCAGCGCGCCTGGCCGGTGCGAAGGTCGGTCGCCGAGAACACGCCCGAGTGGCTGACCGCGAAGACGTCGCCCTTGTAGATGACCGGACGGCCGGGGATGTCGCGGATCTCGGAAAGCGCGTTGGTGCGGCTGGCGCGGCTGAGCGCCTCGCTCCAGAGGTCGTTGCCGTTGGCCGCCCGCAGGGCCACCAGTTCGCCCGAGGCGAAGCCGGCGACCACGGTGTCGCCGCTGACAGCGGGGGTCGAGGCGGCCAGAATCCGCGCGGGCTCGCTGAGCGCCTGGTAGGTCCAGCCCGGCGCGCCGGTGGCGGCGTCGAAGGTCAGCAGCTCGTTGTCGGTCGACACCACGAAGACGCGGCCGTCAACGACGGTCGGGGCGGCGTGGATCGGGGTCGACGCCGGTTGCGTCCAGCCCAGCGCGCCGCTCGCGGCGTCGACCTGGGCGACAAAGCGGAAGCCCGACGCGACATAGAGCTTGTTGTCAGGACCGAGGGCCAGACCGCCGCCAAAGCCCAGGCGATCGTTCTTCTTGGGGATCAGCCCCAGGAAACCGCCCTTCTTGGTCGGACCGGCGGCCGGACGCATATCCTTGCGCCAGACGGTCGAGCCGGTCTTGGCGTCCAGCGCCGCCACCTCGGCCGCGCCGTCCATCACATAGATGCGGTCGCCCGCCGAAACCGGCGGGGCGGTGACGTGGAACGTGCGGCCGCCCTTCTTGCCGAAGCCCCGCTTCCAGGCGATCTCGAAGGCCTTGCCCGCGTCGACATGCTCGATCGACTGCTCGGGGTTGCCGCCCGGCAGTCGCCACTCCGTCTGAGCGACGGGGTCGGGCAGGAAGAAGTCAGCGCCTTTCAGCGACTCGTTGGCCTCAACCTTCTGGTCGAAGGCGATGATCGAAATCCGCTGGCCTTGGCTGGCGGTGCTCTTGTTCTTGTCGCTCTTGTCGAACGGATTGAGCTTGGAGACCGTCGAGCAGCCGCTGACGGCCACCGAGGCCGACATCAGCGCCACCAGGGCGACGGAACGCTTGGACATCATCAGGCGGCTCATTGGGCGGCGTTGGGGGCGGCGTTAGGGGCCCCGGCGGGCGGAAGCTGGCCCATGGGCGGCATGGCGGGCAGGCTGGCGGCGGCCTTCACCGCCGCGGCCAGATCCTTAGCGGTGCCCGAGTCGATCAGCTGCATGGCCGCCTGGGCGCGCTGACGAACCTCCTCGGAGGTGTTGTCCAGCGAGTTGGCCAGCACGACGAAGTCGCCGCGCGCGCCGGCGACATCGCCGGCCTGCAGCTTGGCGAAGGCCAGCGCTTCCTTGGCGTACACGCGGTATGGGCTCTTTTCCCCCGCCAAAGGCGTCAACCTCGACTCGATGTCCTTGTAGGAAGCGGTGTCCATCAGGGCGAAGGCGGATTTGAGGCGAGCCAGGTCGCCGAGAATGGGATCGGACGCCGCCTTGGCCGCTTCATCGAAATAGGCGACGGCTTCCTTGGTCTTGTTCTCTTCGATGCGGATGTCGCCCATCTGCAGAAGCGCCAGGGCCTTGTAGCCGCGCGCGCCGCCGTCCGCGACCGCCTTGAACTGGCCGAACGCCTTGTCCGGGCCGGCCTTCTGGGCGGTCTCCAGCGCCGCTTGGTAGGCTTCCGAGGCCTTGTCGGCCTGGCTGGTCTGGTAGGACTTCCAACCCCAGTAGCCACCGACGCCGATCACAGCCGCGGCGACCGCCGCCGCCACCCACGGCAGCGACTTGACGGCGAGCGACTGATAACGCTCCGCCCGAAGCTGTTCTTCGACTTCGTCAAAAACATCGACCACGAAACGACGCTCCGAAACAGGCGCTAGAACCAAACGACGCCGCGCACGAACCCGGCCGACATCGCTGGTGTAAGACAGATTGTGGCGGGCGAAGGGCCGCCAGCCGAGGCGGCGAACCTATAGCGTGCCGCGCCCTGCCGCAACGCCCGCCGGTCGCGGATCGATCCTGAGCAGATCAGGCCTTCTTGGCGAAATAGGTCTCGGCCTCGCCGGGGAAGCTGCGGTCCTGTACGTCGCGGGCGAATTCGCGCGCCGCGCGCTCGATCTCGCCCTTCAGGTCGGCGTAGCGGCGGACGAACTTCGGGGTCCAGTCGAACAGGCCCAACATGTCGTCGACCACCAGCACCTGGCCATCGCACGCCGCCGACGCGCCGATGCCGATGGTCGGCACGCTGACCGCCTCGGTGACCTCGCGGGCCAAGCCTTCGGCCACGCCCTCGACCACGATGGCGAAGGCGCCGGCCTCGGCGGTCAGGCGCGCCTCCTCCAGCACCTTGGCCCGGCCAGCCTCGTCCTTGCCCTTGGCCTTGAAGCCGCCTTCCAGCAGCACGGCCTGGGGGCGAAGGCCGACGTGGCCCATGACCGGCACGCCGCGCTGGGTCAGATAGGCGATCGTCGCCGGCACCGTCTGGCCGCTCTCGACCTTCACGGCCTGGGCGCCAGTCTCCTTCATGATCCGCACGGCGTTGGCGTAGGCCTCCTCGTGCGACCCTTCATAGGAGCCGAACGGCATGTCGATCACGACCATGGCCTTGCGCGAGCCGCGCATCACCGCCTGGCCGTGCAGAATCATCATGTCCAGGGTGACGCCGACCGTGTTGGGCAGGCCGTGCACGACCATGCCGACCGAGTCGCCGACCAGCAGAACGTCACAGGACTCGTCCAGCGCCGCGGCGACCGGCGCGGTATAGGCGGTCAGGCAGACGATCGGCTTGCCGCCTTTACGCGCGGCGATGTCGGGGGCGGCCAGACGGCGAACCGTCTCTTCACGGTGAGCGGACAGGACCAACGCTCCTCAGGCAACGCGATTGGGCGCCGTTTGTGGGCCGGATCGCGCCGCGCCGCAACATGAACAGTGATAAGCCGACTAAAGCTCCTCGACGATCCGCGTGACCGCGAAAGCCAGGGCCACCACCGCCAGGGCGGCGGCCAACCAGACGGCTTCGGCGCTGGCGGGCGTGGTCAGAACGGCGTTGATCTTGGCGACGCCCGCGCTGTACTCGGCTTCGAGGTTGTGGCCGCCGTTGCGAGACAGCTGCGCAATCTCGTCCGCGAAGCGCGAAGACAGGATCTGGAAGGCGCCGAACAGGCCCGCCACGGTTCCCGCGCCGCCGATGAAAAGGCGCCGCATCGCCCAGCCGCGATCCAGCTTGGCCGCGACCTCGGCGTTGAAAAGCGCCGCGTCCGGAAACGACGGCGGCTCGGCGAACAGCCGGGTCAGCTGGGCTTCGAAATCGGGTTCAGCCATGCGCTTCCCTCCTCGCCCCTTCCTCAGGTCGGGCGAGCTTCGCCCGGAGTTTATCCAGACCACGTTTGACATGGGATTTGACCGTGCCGATCGGGATATTCAAGGCCTCCGCCGCCTCGCCGTGGGACCAGTCGGCGCCATAGCAAAGCGAGACGCATAGTCGCTCGCCGCGCGACAGCGCCTTCAGCGCGTCGTCGAGGTCGATCCGACGGGCGGCGTCGCCGGAGGCGTCCTGGCGGCCGAATTCCTCGACCGGCTCGACCGTGTCCGAGAAGATCAGTCGCGCCTCGCGCTTGACCTTCTTCAGATAGAGCCGCGCGGCGATCTTCTTGATCCAGCCGGCGAAGGTTCCCTCGCCGCGGAAATCAGCCACCTGCTCGAAGCCGGCGATGAACGCGTCCTGGGCCAGGTCGTCGGCCGTCGCGGAGTCCGCGCCCAGCCGCCGCAGCAGGCCGCGCACGGCCGAGCCGTGCCGCCGGACCAGCTCTCCGTAGGCCTGGCGATCGCCGCCCGCCGCCTTGGCGGCGAGCTCGATGTCGTGACCGGTTGGCGGGCTTTGCGCGCCCATGGTTTCAAGCCCCTCCCAAGGCGACGGGCGCTAGACCCGCGGCTCCTTGTTCGGATTGAAGAAGCTGAGGATGATGTACGCCACGCCGATGAAGGCGGGCATACAGGCGACGGCCAGCAGCGGAGTCAGAGCCTCGCCCTCCTCGCGGCCGATCACGACCCCGAAGGCGGCGAGTCCCAACCCCACCGCCAGCCACATCACGCCCGTGCGGATGTCGCGCAGACGGCTCGGAGGCAGCTTCACGCTCTTGGTCAGGGTCTCGATGACCTCGGGCGGAAGCGGCTGGCCCTTCTCGATCGCAGTGCGGATCGTGGCCTGCATTTCGCGGCGCTCCTTACTCTTGAAGTAGAAGGGCAAGACGACGATGGCGACGATCATCATGCAACCAACGACGGGAACGACGATATCGGGACCCATGGGCCAACCTCCATTTCGCGGAGCGACGCCCCCAGCGCCGCTTTCATGAGTAAGAGGCGTTCAAGGCTCCGTTTGGAGGCGCCCGCCGGGATGAAACTTTCGTAAGGCGAGATCAGCGTCGCGGAGTGAGCGACTGGCTCCACAGCGACGGCGCGCCGATCAGCAGGACCGCCGCCGCGATCGTCAGGACGGACGCGATAGACACCAGGCTTGGCGCGATCGTGAAAACCGCGACGTTGAGGACCGGCGCGCAAGCCCAAAGCACCAGCGCCACGACCCCCGCCCCGATCGCGCTCAGCACCAGGCGCTCGACGAAAGCCCGCCGCTCGGCGCGCTGCATCACCTCCAGCGCAATGAGATCGGCGCGGCTCCGCTTGGGTGTCTCGCCCAGGAAGGCCGACAGTTGATCGTCCAGGCTCATGACGCGCCTCCTAGAACCGACAGCAGCCGCTCGCGGCCACGGGTAACATGCGATTTCACGGTGCCGAGGGGAAGCCCCAGAGCTTCGGCGGCCTCGGCGTGCGACCAGCCCTGGCCGAGGCACAGGGTGACGCAGGCCCGCTGGTCCTCCGGCAAGGTCGCCAACGCCTTCTCCAGCGCCAGACGGTCCTCCGCGCCGACCCCGGCGGCGGCCTCAAGCTCCTGCTCGCCGCGCCAGGCCTCGTCGCGCGCCGCCGCGCGCTGGGTGCCGCGTCGCTGGGATAGCGCCTTCTTCCAGGCCACGCCGTAGAGCCAGGCCCGGAAGCCGTCGTTGTCGCGCAGCCTGTGGAGTCCCGCCCACGCCGCCACGAAGGCCTCCTGGGCGATATCGTCGGCGTCGATCCAGCCGCTCTTGCGCAGGAAACCCCGCAAGGGCTTTTCGTGGATCGCCACCAGGCGGGCGAAGGCGGCCTGGGACCCCGCGCGCGCCTGCTTGACGAGCGCGGCGTCCATCAGACGGTCGGACCGTTCCGATCCAGCAGAACCTGGACCAGCGTCGCCAAGCAGATCGAGCCCAGCACGAAGGCCACGATCGTGAACGCCTCGCCCGCGCCGTAGATATTGGTCGCGGCGGCGAAGGCGAAACCGCTGCTCAGCGTTCCGAACAGCACGACCCGGTACCAGGTCCGCTCGCGGCGCCAACGCCTAGCATGACGCGGGCGCTCTTCGTCGCCGTCGCAGTCCCGCCAGGGTGCGTTGAGTTTGGCCAGAAGCTCAGGAGGGGGCTCGCGGCCGGAGGCGGCGTAGGTCTTGATCAGGTCCAGCATCTCCCGGTTGGCCCGGTAGGTCAGCCAATTCCGCCAGGCGCCGAACGCGAAGGCCGAAAGCGGGAAGATCAGCCACCAGAATTCTCGAAACAGCTGAGCGAACATCACGCCCTCCCCTAGCGCGACAGCTGCGCCAGCAGGGCGGCCGACGGCTCCTGTCCCTTGGCGGCCAGGTCGCGCAGCGTGCTGATCACCTCGCGGCGCGCGCGATAGTTCAACCACGCACGCAAAGCCCCCAGAGCCATGAAGCTCATCGGGAACATCAGCCACCAGAAATCACGAAACAGCTCGTAAGCCATCGCCTTGGTCCTTCGTTCAGCGCGATCATCCGCGCTTTCGAAGGTTAGTCGCCGCCGCCCCACGCCCCGGATGCAGCGACATACGAAATAATTTCGGACATCGAGCTGAACGACACCGTCGGGCGATGCTCGGCCAGAATCGAGGGCTTGGCGTAGCCCCAACCGACGGCGCCGCAGTCCAGGCCGACAGCCCGGGCGGCCTCGATATCGCGCGTCTCATCGCCGATGCAGATCACCCGATCTCGAGAGACGCCGCGCGCGGTCACCTGCTTGAACTTGCGCGCCTTGCCGAACAGCGACGCGCCGCAGGAGTAGAGGCTGATCAGCTCGGCGAGTTCGGGACCCAGCACGCGGCGGATCACCTGTTCGCTGTTGGAGCTGACGACGGCGATCTTCACGCCCGCCGCGTGCAGGGCGCGCAGCATCCGGGCGGTCTCGGGAAACAGCGGGATCTTGTGCGCGTCGGCCGCCATCATTTTCTTGCCGGCCCGGGCGATCAACGGCAGCTTCCAGGGCGAAACCCCCAGATAGCGGATCACCTCGCGCGTGCTGCGCCCCCGCAGCATCTCGATCTCCTCGTCGGTGACGGTCTTGAAGCCGTAGCGACGGGCCATCGGATTGACCGCGCGCATCATCCACGCGGCGCTATCGGCCAGCGTGCCGTCGAAGTCGAAGATGACCAGCTCGTACCGCGCGACGTCCTTTTCCCCCACCCGTTGAAAGTCCCCCTGCAGGCCGCCACGTCGCGGCCGTTCCCCGAAGTGATAGACCGATCCCCGAAAGCTTGTCGTCCGAAACTTGTGCGAACGCGTTTCGAGGAGGCTCTAATCAAAGACTTAGAGCGTGACGCGCGCCGAAACCGGTTCCCACCTTCGGCGTCACGCTCTAGGCGAAGGCGGCCGCGTACAGGTCCGGCTTGAACCCGACCAGCCTGCGCTCGCCGATGTCCAGCACCGGGCGCTTGATCATCGACGGATTGGCCAGCATCAGCGAGATCGCCTTCTCACGATCGAGGTCTTGCTTATCGGCGTCGTCAAGCTTGCGGAAGGTCGTTCCGGCGCGGTTCAGCAACACCTCCCAGCCCAGTTCGTCGACCCACGCCTCCAGCCGCGGGCGCTCGACGCCCAGGGCCTTATAATCGTGAAAAGCATAGGCCAGGCCGCGATCCTCAAGCCACTTGCGGGCCTTGGCGACCGTGTCGCAGTTCTTGATGCCGTACATCGTCAGGGTCATGGCCGTCGTCCTAGGCGAATCCTCTGGGGTGATGGCCTAGAGGAGGCCAGCCTCCCCGCCAACCTCAGCCGACAAGGTTCCAGGCCTTCAGGACGATGTGGCGCGTCTGGCCCAGCTTGCTCTGGACCAGGACGAAGCGGTCGACCGTCCAGCGAATCGGCGCGATGGCCTCGGCAGGGACAACCTGCCCATCATAGAGCAGCGTGACATGCGGGACGAAGGCCTTGTCCGGCTTCAGCCCGACCTTGGCCATCTCCACCCCCAGCTTTTGCTGAAACGCCAGCAGCGGCTCAAGCCCTTCGCCAGGCTGCAGGGTGAAGGGGTTGTTGCCCGGACGGTTGGCGAAGCTCATGGCGCGGTCGAGCGACACCTCGAACGACGCCGTCGTCATCGCATCGCCGGCGGCCTCGCCCTGGCGCACGCGCTCTGCGGGCAGGCCGACATAGTCGCCAAGGTGATGCAAGGTGAGGTGGAAGCGGTCGGTCAGGAGGATCTGTCCCCGCAGACCCAGGGCCTCGCGCAGCCGCCGCGCCTCTCCGGCGATACGATCGGCCGTGGACGCATCCGGGTACAGCAGGAACATCAGCCGATCGGTCGGCGTGGGGGGATCGAAGCCCGGAAGGCCAAGTTGCGACATGAAGTCTAGGCGGGGCGGACCGCCGGATCCACGCGGGTCCAGACCTGCGACTTGCAGAGGAAGTTGGGCAACAGGCAGCCTTTGGCGCGCAGCGAGGCCTTGTCCAGCAGGCGCACCTGCCCCGAGAAGGTCATGTTCAGGTCGGGTACGAACACCCGCCCCTTCCAGTCGATGGGCCCGGTCGGCGAGAAGTCGCGCAGCAGCTGCATGCCGACCAGCTCGCGATTGCTGCCCTTGCGCACGTCCGCCTGCGCCTCGGCGTTAGCCCACACAACATTGCCGCAGGTGCTGTCGCCGCACGGCTTGATCTCGATGTGAACGCTGCCCTTGGGATTGCGCCAGACGCCATAGATGTCGCCGGCGCGCGGAGCGGCGGTGTCGGCCGCGACAGCGGGCGCGAGGCCCGCGATCGCCAGACCCAAGACCGAGAATGCCAGCACCACGCGCTTCATGATGATCATCCTTAGAGTGACGCCTAATAGCTAAGGCCTCGGCGCAGAAAGGCGAAGCCCAGAACCGCAAGGAACGCCTATTCCCACTCGATGATCAACGACCCGGTTATCGCGTTGATTTTACGAAACTTTCTAGAAGACGTTAGGCGACGTTACCGCCCAAAATACCGTCACAAGTTATTCCACCTAACCCGTTGTTTTTATAAAACAAAAAAATCACTCAAAAAGTCGTGATTTTCGCCCATTTTGGCTCCAATTGACCGTTGAGACAGACGCATTCGCGGTCAATACCGTCAGCTTGACCATAAGCCTAAAACTAGCGGCCATTGCAGCGCGCCCATGTCGTCTGGCGGGCTGGATTTTCACCGTAACACCAGCCGAGTTCATCGATCTTGCCGGCAGTGGTTTCGCGATCATCGCAGGCCAGCGCCGTGGACGGATCATCACCCGAGCCGCCGCGGCAACGATCGTTCTGCGCATACCATCGGCGGATCAAGGCCGCGACGGGCGGCGGCGCGCTCTCCACCACGCTGGAAGGCGCCGCGGCAGGCGCTTCCGGCTCCGGGGCCTGCGCAACATCCGGCTCCGCGGGTTGGGGCGTCTCAGGCGCGGGCGCGGCTGACGGGGTCGCGCCCTCCTCGGCGTCAAGCACATCCTTGGGCAATTCGATGCGCGTTACCGCCCAGTGGAAAAGGCCTCTGCGGCGAAGGATGAGATTGATCTTCAAGGCCTTGTCGCGTCCCGCCGGGGCGCTGACCCGGAAGCCCTATACTCGACCTCGTAGGTCTCCAGGCGCGGGTGGGCGCCCTGGCGGATCCGGTGGCGCTGGACGTAGAGCTTCTCTATCCTGGGCTATCGACGAGGTCGGTCGCCGATTGCCTTCAGCTCAGCCCCAAGCCCATCTAACATTGAAATAGCATTTTAACATCACCGATGTTATACCGACATCATGGTGTTAGATCATTTCGCCGCCGACCGCCTGGAGCGCCTCGCCCTCACGGCCGAGGCCTATGTGGCGCAAGTGTTCGGCATGAACCTGCGCCTGCACGACCTCGCCGGGGAAGGCCTGCCCTATTTCCTGACGGATCGGTACCATTTCTGGCGGGGCGACCTGCAAGGGCGGCCAGCCGTCTTCATGGTCAATCGCGCCGGCCCGCTCGACACCTTCGACATCGCCAAGCACCGCGAGTTGGCGCGACGTCACCTCGGTGTTGCGCTGGTGGTCCTGGTTCTCGAGCGGGTCGACGCGCGGGTACGCCGCCGACTGATCGAACACCGGATCGCCTTCCTGGCCCCCGGCGCCCAAATCTATGTTCCCGAGGCGCTTCTCGACCTGCGCGAAGGCGCGCCGGCAAAAATCGCGCCGCAGCCCGACTATCTTTCTCCAACCGCGCAATCGGTCGTGCTGGGGGCCATGTTGGGCCGGTTCGTCGATCAACAGAGCCTGACCGACCTGGCCGAACGGTTCCAGGTATCGGTCATGAGCATGAGCCGCGCGCTCGACGAACTGGTGGCGATTGGCGTCGCGGAAGCCCTCTGGGCCGGCCGGCGCCGGCGGCTTCGTTTCGCGGTGAACGGCCGCGATCTGTGGAACACGATCGAGCCGCGCCTGAAATCGCCGGTCCGCAAGCTGCGCCTGGTTCGGGGCCAGATCCCGCTCGACCAGGCGCCCCTGGCCGGGGAGACCGCCCTGGCGCACTACACGATGCTCAGTCCGCCGCGCGTGGAGCGGCGAGCGGTCCTGGCGTCGCGCTGGACGGGCATGACCCAAGCGCTGGAACTCGAGCCGGCCTGGACCGATGAGGCTGACCGTATCGAACTGGAGACCTGGTCCTACGACCCGCTCGTCCTTGCCGAGGATGGCGTCGTCGACCGGCTGTCGCTTTATCTCAGCATCCGGCGCGAACCGGACGAGCGGGTCGCTCAGGCGGCCGCGCAAATGCTGGAGGATATGGCATGGTGATGGGACTTGACCGCTTCCGCGCCCATTTCGCGGGCTGCGGGCACCAGTATGTCCTGGTCGGCGGGACCGCCTCCGAACTGGTGCTGGAAGAAGCGGGACTGCCGTTCCGCCTAACCAAGGACCTGGACATCGTGCTGATCGTCGAGGCCCTCGACGCCGCCTTCAGCGACCGCTTCATGGCCTTCATCACCGATGGCGGCTACCAGATCCAGGAACGGGCCAGCGGTGAGAAGATGCTCTACCGGTTCCAGAAGCCGAGCCAGGCCAGCTATCCGGCGATGATCGAGCTCTTCTCGCGGACGCCCGAGGGGATCGTGCTGGCGCGGGACAGTGTCTTTACGCCCCTGCCGATCGACGAGGCGGCCGCCAGCCTGTCGGCGATCCTGCTCAACGCCGACTATTATGAATTCCTCAAGGCGATGCGGCGCACCGTCCAGGACGTCCCGATCCTCGACGAAGCGGCGATCATCCCCTTCAAGGCCCGCGCCTGGCTTGATCTGACGGCGCGGCGCGCCGCCGGCGAGGAAGGCCAGGGCGACAACATCAAGAAGCACCGCAACGACGTCGCCCGCCTGCTGCAGCTCCTGCCCGCCGGCGCCAGCATCGCCCTGCCCGACGCTATCCGGGCCGACATGCGAGGGTTCGCCGCCGCGGTCGTGGCCGACGAGACCTTCGAGCCGCGGCAGTTCAAGATCGACATCACGCGCGAAGCCTTCATCGCGCGCCTTTCGTCGGCCTATGGCCTCTAGTCGGCCGCCAAGCCGTGGAGCGCGAACGCGCTAGACGAACATGGCGTGCTCGGCCCGAAGCGCGGCGACCAACGCATCGACGTCGGCCGGCGTGCTGTAGAGCCCCGGGGTCACCCGGATCGCCGGCCCCTTGGCGATGCCGCCGCGCCAGACGGTGTGGATGCGATAACGCTCGAGAAGGATGCGCTGGACGCGCTTGGCGTCCTCGTCGGTGGTCATGCCCTTCAGGCGAAAGCTGGTGATGGCGCAATAGCGGGCGGGATCGTCTGGCACGCAGATCTCGACATTGGGCCGGTCGCGCAAGGCGTTGACCCAGCGATCCCGCAAGCCGCGCATGTGCTTTTCCTTGGCGGCCGCCCCGACCGCGAAATGGAAGTCGACGGCGGTCGGTATGGTCAGCATGGCGGGAAAGTTGACGGTGCCGTCCGGCACGCGCGTTCTGATGTCGTCTTCGGCATGGAAGGTGTTGCCGTAGGCGATGTCGATGTCGGCAAGCCGGCTCTTGCGGATGTACATCGCGCCGGTGCCGAGCGGCGCCGAGGTCCACTTGTGAACCGACCAGCCGACGAAGTCCGCCCCCAGATCATCGAGCTGGAAATCCAGGCACGCTACGCCATGGGCGGCGTCGACAATGGTGTCCACGCCCCGGGCGCGGGCCATGGCCACGATCTCCTTGACCGGCGTGACAAGGCCCGTGCGGTTAGAGACTTGGGTGACAAGCAGAAGCTTGGCCCGGGGCGTGCGCTTGAGCGCCTCTTCGTAGGCCGAAAGAATATTGGCGGTCGTCGCCGGCTCCGGCATCGCGAACGGGACCACGGTCGCGCCGCGATGCGTGCCGAGCCACTGCATGGCCGCGATCATCACATTGTAGTCGAGGTCGCAGTGGATCACCGCGTCGCCGGGTTTCAGCGGCTTGTAGTTGCAGATCAACATCTGCAAGGCGTCGGCGCCGCTGCGCGTGACGCCGATCTCCTCGGGCGCGCAGCCCATCTGCCGGGCGATGGCCGCCTGGGCCGCCCGGCTGCCGACCGCCCAGCCAGAACCGTCAGCCATGACGTTACGCGCCCAGATCGCGTTGGCGCTGTTCACCGCCGCGTTGTGACGGGCATAGGTCTGGGCGACGACGCGCGGCATCATGCTCCAATAGCCGGCCTCGAGATTGTGAATGCCTGGTTCGACGTCGAAGTGGCTGGGCAGGTCGGCGACGGGGATGGAGCCTGGCCGCAAGGACGCCTCGGGCCCGAGCGCCACGGCCTCCCCCACCCCCGCGGCCAGGAGCGAAGAGCCGCCGACCGCGACGGAGGTTAGGAGGTGGCGACGTGTCGGCTGGCTGGTCATCTCGGCGCGATCCGCTCAATGTTACTATATAACAACATTGAGCGGAGACTTTGGAAGCTTGGCAAGGGCCGACAGCGCGCGCGACCGCGACTGGCGCGCGAGAGGCGCGAAATTGCTCAATGCCGCTGTTTTGCCCAGGTCTGCCGATGGCGCCTCGACGAGGCCGTCGGTCACGCCTTGTCGCTCCTTGCGTCAGTGCCCCTGATGCGGCGACAGAAAGCTAGTCAGGGCCGCGGTCGCCACCAGGATCAAGGCCATCAGCACAAGTTCGATGCCGAGGGCGCGTTGGAGGCGAGCCGGGCCGCGGTCAACCAGGGCGGGCGTGAGGCGAACCTTGTTGTGGAGCGCCAGCAACAGAACGGCCGCCACCAGGGCAAGCTTGATCGCCAGGCCGATTAGATAGCTCGCGGCCAGCGGATGGCCTCGGGCGAGCAGCAGGATCGCCATTCCCCCGGCCAGGACAAGGAGCCCGACCGCCACGGCGGCGCGGGCGCTGAAGTCGGCGAGGATCCTCGCCAGCCGAGGCGCCCGCCATCGCGGCAGCACATAGGCCAGGCTGAGCAAGCTTGCGATCCACCAGGACACCGCCGCCAGATGCGTAAGGACAACGAGGCGCCCCCAGGGCGACGCCGCCGCCAGGTGCCCTGACCAGCTCAGACCGACCAACATCAGGCCGGTCGAAAGACGACGCGCCCAAACGCCCCGTGTGACGGTGACGCCGAGCAGCGCGCCGATGAGGATCAGCCCCCATCCGCGCACCGGCGCCGTGCCAGTCAGATAGGTCAGGGTGTCCGGGTCGAACCCACCTAGACGGAGCGCGAAGACCAGGGCGCAGAGCGATGCGGCCGTCGCCGCGGCGCCAAGCAGGATCCGTTTTAGCCGGCGGGCCGAAAGCCCGCGCCGCCCCAGGAACCTCGACCTCAAATGCCGGCTGGGCGAAGGCAGACCTTCGCTCGCGGCGACCAGGACAGCCGCGTAGAGCAAGGCCTTCAACACGGCCGCTAGCATGTCGAGCGCGATCAACGCGGCGGACCGCGCACGACGAAGATCACCGAGCCGCCGACCGGGTGGCCATCCGCCGACAAGGCCCGCCAGACCACCTCGTGGCGTCCCGGCCCCAGCGGCGGCAGGTTCGTCACGACGCTGAGCGCGGTCTTCGCCGGCGTGCCCAGGCGCTGCTCGCCGCGGCCCGAACTGACCAGCTTCAGGCTGGTGACGCGCGTGGGTTCGGCGAAGGTGAGCTCAAGACGCGTCGGCGGCGCGGTCAGGATCGCGCCGCTGGCGGGTTGAGAACTGACCAGGCTCGTGTGCGCCGCCGCCGGCCCCGTCGCGACGACAAGCATGAGGCTGGCCAGCAGGCTAGCGGCCCGATTGGGTCTTGGCATGGCGCGAAGGCTCCTGATCCTGGGCCCACGGATCCCCGTAACGGGGATCGGTGAGCAAGTGCTCATCGGTCAGCGACTTCAGGAACGCGATCAGGTCGGCGCGTTCCTGAGCGTCGAGCTTGAATCCCGACATGAAGGAACTCTTGTAGGGGTTGGCGCCGCCGACGCCGGCATAGGGGCCGGACGTGATCGTGCGTCCGCCGGCGGCGTAGTGGTCGATCACCTCATCGAGCGTGGCGATGGAGCCGTCGTGCATGTAGGGCGCGGTGAGCGCCACATTGCGCAGGCTCGGCGCCCGAAACCGCCCCATGTCCTCGGGCCGGCCCGTCACTTCGGCGATGCCCGTGTTGCGCGGCGGATAGCCGCCCTTGCCGTCGATATTGTAGAGCCCGGTGTTGTGGAAGGCGGTCTCGCCAAGCGTGTTGCGCTCATGCAGGACGGTGTCGGAAAGATGCAGGCCGCTATGGCAGTGGTGGCATTCCAACCGCTCGCTGAAGAACAGCGCCTCGCCCCGGAACGCCGAGTCCGACAGCGCCTCGACATCGCCTTCGTAACGATAACGGTCATAGGGCGAGCGCACCGAGACCACCGTCCGCTCGAAGGCCGATATCGCCCGGGCGATGGTGCCGATCGTGATCTCGCCCTTGGCCTCGGGAAAGGCCTTGGGAAAGAGCGCGCGATAGACCGGCTCGGCCTGGAGCCGCTGGCGCAAGGTTTCGTCCATGCCCGCCAGGCCCAGTTCCACCGGTTCCTGTCCCAGCAGCGGGACCATCGCCTGCCGCTCCAGGCTGTGCAGCAGGGGGTTGGCCCAGGTCAGGGCCGGTGTGTAGCCGGCGTTGGCGATCGACATGGCGTTGCGCGCCGTATGGTCGCCGGTGACGCCCGGCGAGGTCGCGCGTCCGTCCGTAAAGGCCAGGCGCTGCTCGTGACAACTGGCGCACGACATCGACCCATCGCGCGACAGGCGCTTGTCATAGAACAATCGCCGCCCAAGCTCGACCTTCGCCGCGGTCGTCGGATTGCCCTTCGGCTCCAGCGGCGCCGGCGCCCACTTGGGCAGGCCATAGTCATAGGTCCCGCGCACATAGGGGCCGAGCGCGAGCAAGCCGCCCTGGGCGGCGAGCGCGCCCCCGGCCACGGCGACCACGCCCAGGGCGAGCGCCGCCAGGCCGCGCCGCGGGATCATTCGACCCGCACCCAGGCCTGCGCGCCGGCCGGCGCCTGGCGGAACGCCAGGCCAAACCGCTTCATCACGCCCGCGCAATCGTCGTCATTGTCGCCCGACATGCACCCGGCCGGGGTTCCGGGGGTGTTGAGGGTGACGTCATTGTCGGCCACCAGGGCCGCCAGGTCGAAGACCACGATCTGGCGCGCCGGATCGAAGGCTTCGAACCGATAGGTCGGCCTGTTCTGGAGCCGGCAGGGCGCCTGCGGCGGGCTGCGCAGCGCGCCCTCCCCGCAGTCGGTGCTGCCGAGGTGGATCGAGAACCCAGCGGCCTTGGGATTGGTCGGGGCGCTGGCGTCGAAGTCGATGGTCACGAACTTGTAGCCGCCGCGCCAGGGCCAGGAGAGGGCCGAGAAGTTCAGCGGCGGGCGGGCGTTGGTCGGGTCCTGGTGGTTCATGGCCTGGGGCACGCCAAGGTCGAACACCAGGCCCGTATAGCGCCCGGCCGGCGCCTTGCCCCGGACGACCGCGCGGGTCGCGGTGTTGCCGTTGCAATTGCCGCTGGCGTCTTCGAGATCGATCAAGGCCAGGTCCGCGTCCTGCCAGACGCCGTCCTGGTCGAGACGCAGCGCAACCTCCCCGCCGCCGGCCTTGAGCAGCCGGACGTTGGAGACATAGAGGCGAAAATCCTGCAGCCGAATGTCGGCCTTGGTCGTTCCGACGCCAGGATAGGTCTTGCCGCAAACGAGCGGCGCGCCGCCCACCTTGGCGGCGAAGCGGATCTCGAAGGCCTGATCGGCGGCGCTGGCCGCGCTGGCCATCGCGATGGCGGCGGCGCAGAGGCCGCCGCCGAGCATCAAGGTTGACGTGCGCATCTGGGGGGCCTCCTAGAACTTGGCGGCAAGGCCCACGCGCAGGCTGCGGCCTTGCTCGTAGACGTTGGGATAGGCGGTCGATTGCTTGTAGGCGGCGTATTGCTCGTCGAAGAGGTTGGTCACGCCCAGGTCGACCCGCCAAGCGCGGCCCGCCGGCGCCCAGGACACGAAGGCGTCGTGAACGTCGTAGGCCGGTCGGCGGCGGATCACCGTCGTGTCGTAGTCCTGGGCCGCGACGATCGAGGAGCGCCAGCGCAGCGAGACGTCGGGCGAGACGGCGTAGTTGAGGCCCAGCGTCCATTTGTCGGGCGGCGAGAAGAGATTGGCGCCGGTCATCTCGTCGGTGACGCGGATCCGGCTGTAGCCCAGTTCGGCCGAGACGACGCCGCGCTCGAGCCTGGCCTCGACCTCCACGCCCTCGCGCTTGGCCTTGCTGACGTTCTGGTACTGCTGGATGGGGCGGCGACCGAGGAACGGATTGGTGTAGAAGCCGACCACGACGCTGGTGATCAGGTCGTCGACCTTGGCCTTGAAGGCGTCGCCGCGCAGCGACAGCCTCCCCCACCCGTTCGGAAGCTTGCCCGACCAACTGGCCCCAAGATCCCATTCGCGGGAAAGTTCGGGCTTGAGGTCGGGATTGGCGCGGAAGTTGGCGAAGGCGGTCGCCTGCGACAGCGATTGATAGAGCTCGTTGACCGCCGGCGCCCGGAAGGCTTCGCCCCAGCTCAGATAGACCAGCGCGCCAGAGGCTGGCCTGACCGAGGCGGTCAGCGACGGCGACACGCGCGTATCCGAGGTCTTGGGCGTGGTCGCGCTCGCAAGCTTGGTCTCGTATCGGTCGTAGCGCGCGGCCGGCGTGACGGAAAGCCAGGACGAAAGCGCGATCTCGTCGCGCACGAAGCCGCCGAGCGAGGTTTGCTCGCCATCGGGACTGACGGTGCCGGGCTGGCCATCGGTGCGCGAGGCGATCTTGTCGCGATAGCCATCGCCCCCAGCCACGAGGCGGTGGCCGATCGGACCGGTCTTGAAGTCGAGCACCCCGCTCCCCGTGAAGCCCGTGGTGCGGGTCGCCGTGGAGGTCGAGGTCAGGACCGGCGTCACCGCCCGGTTCTCGCGCGCGCCGCTGTTGAGGGTGGTGCGATAGACCGACAGGTTGAAGGCCTCGCCACCCGCGGCGTTCTCGCCGGTCAGGCGCGCCACGGTCTGGCGCTGGATCGCGTAATTGTCCTGAAAGTAGGGGAAGCTGGCGTCGGCCTGGGGGTTGTTGGGCTGGAAGTCGTTGAGCCGGTAGTAGATGTGCGAGAGCTCCGCGCGCACCCGGTCGCTGGCGTTCCATCCGCCCTTGGCGATCACGGTCTGACTGTCGCCGTCGGCGGGACGAAGGCGGGTTCCGCCGCCTTGCCGCACCGGCCCCCACTCGCCAAGCGCCAAGCCCACGAGGCCGTCAAAGCCGCCCGAGCGGGCATAGGTCCGCGCCGACAGACGCTTGCCTCCGTTGGCCGACTGATAGTCGGCCCGCGCATCGGCGCCGATGACGGCGTCCTTGGCCAGGAGATCGTCGGTCGAGACCGTCTTGAAGGCCAGGACCCCGCCCAGCGCTCCGGCGCCGTAAAGCGAGGATCCCACGCCCTTGAGCACTTCGACGCGCGAGATGAACGCCGGATCCAGAAAGAGCGGCGTCGACAGAGACGGTGTGGCGTTCTGGCGCGCGCCGTCGACCGAAATCAGCACCTGGCGACCGGTGGCGCCACGCACCGACGGCATCTCGCCCTGGAGGCGCGGCCCACCGAAGAACTCGACATTGGGCAGGCGCTCGAGCACCTCGGCGAAACCTTGGGCCTGGCGGTCGGCGAAGTCCTTCTGGCTAACGAGGTTCACCGGCGCGGCGACCTGGCTGAGCGGCGTTGGCGCGCGCAGGGCCGTGACGATGACGTCCTCGACCTGGACGGGGGTTTCGGCGTGGACGATGGCGGGCGCGAGGGCGATGAGCGCCGCGCCGAACAAAAGCTGGGTCTTCAACGGATTGATCCTGGAATGCATGTCGAGCGCCGCTTGGCCAAAAGGCGGCGGCGCGGTCACGAGCCCATGGGCTCGCGCGAAGGGGCTCTAAAGCCGCGCGGGAGGTCCCCGGGCCGGCAGAGGCGGTCCCGCCATGGACGCGGACCAGGTCTTGGCCGGCATCGGCGGCGCCAAGATCAGGGTCCGCGCGATCGCGGCTTGCGACAGGATGATCAAAGGCGGCGCCAGCAGCACGCCTTGGGCGCCGAACGGGCATGTTGGATGACCCGCGGCCTTGGCCGGGCGCTTTGAGGCGTCCTCCCGCGGCGGCGCTTGGCCGGGCTGCAGGACCAGCTGCCCCGAGCCCGTGCAGATGACCGTGGCGAACGGCCAGGTGGACGGTTGGGTCTGGCTCGGCATGAAGCCGACGGGGATCATCAAGCGCAGGACAAGCGCCAAGAGCGCAAGCAGCAGAGCCGCCTCGCGCCCCCAAACTCTTAGCTGTTCTCCCCGGCAGCCCATTCGCCGCTCATAGGCCAAGGTAAAGCGCTTGTCTCCCCGTGCGATTACCTAAGGATCGAGCTGACTTTTTGTATACACGAATACCTTTACGCGTTTTGGATGTTCATTCTTGGCTTGTGATCCCCGGGGGATTACGAGGGAGACGTGGAGAAGGCCGCTCACAAGCCTCTGTGGACCGATCTCGCGATGGCGTTCGCCCTCGTGGCCGTCTGCCTGCGCGTGCTGATCCCCAGCGGATACATGCCGGTATTCAGCGCCAATGGCGCGCCGACCATGGTGATCTGCACGGGCGCGGGCCCCAAGCTGGTGACGGTTCGCGGCGGCCTGTCCGTCGATCGCGAGGCGGCCGAGGGCGAGCAGCACGAAGACCACCCGCACACCTCGAAGTCCGATTGCGGCTTTGGAGGACTGGCCCAGGCCGCGCCTTCAGTCGAACCCCGGCTGACGCTCGCGCCCGCGGCGCTCGTCGCCGCCGCGCGTCTTGGTCCCCTCGCCGGGCGGGATCTGACCCTGCCTCTACGCGCTCGTCCCCCGCCCCAGACGGGACCGCCGATCCAAGCCTGACGGCTCGCCCGCGCGCCTTGGCCGCTTGCGGCCCCGCGCGCCTTTGTCAGCTCTGATCGGTGTCCTCCCATGTCACACATCTTCCTTCCCCCAGGGTCCGAGATGGCCCTTTCGCCCTGTGTCGCCCCTCAAAGCTCCGAGGCGCGCGCATGATCCGCTCAGCCCCCAACGCCGCCGCGGCCGTGGCCGAGCACCTTCGCGACCAGATCGTCCAGGGCCTTCTGCGGCCGGGCGTCCTGCTGCGCCAGGAGGCGGTCGCCGCCGAACTCGGCGTCAGCCGCATCCCCGTCTTCCACGCCCTGGCCAAGCTGGAGTCGGAGGGCCTGATCGAGATCTCGCCCAACCGCGCCGCCTTCGTCTCCACGCCCAGCCCGCGTCGCTGCCTGGAGATCTTCGACCTGCGTCGCCTGCTGGAGGGCGACATGCTGGCCCGCGCCATCGGCCGGCATACGCAGCGATCCTTGCGGGCCGTTCGCGCCGTGATGCTGGAGCTGGAGGACGACGAGGGACCTCGGGCCTGGATCGCCGCCGACCGCCGCTACTACGCCGCCCTCTGCGGGCCGGCCGAGCGCGATCTGACCTTGATGACCGTCCAGAACCTGCGCAACGCCGTCGATCGCATCTATCTGGCCAGCGAGGCGCCCGTGCTCGACCGCGAGACCTGGATCAATCGCTATCAGGCGCTGTTCGACGCCGTCGCCGCGCAGGATCACCAACGCTCGGCCGACCTGCTTGGTGAGAACATCGGCGCCATGCAGGTCCTGGTCGCCAGCCTGCTGCCCGATCAACCCGCCAACGGAACGACGGGCTCTTAAAAGCCCCCGTCGGCGACG
Organism: Caulobacter segnis; assembly: GCF_003243465.1. Lineage (GTDB taxonomy): Bacteria > Pseudomonadota > Alphaproteobacteria > Caulobacterales > Caulobacteraceae > Caulobacter > Caulobacter segnis_A. Next base: position 8,522 of record NZ_QFQZ01000008.1, on the reverse strand, counting down.
GCGTTGAGGCGTGGCGAATTCCCCTTGCCCCGGCCGAGCGCCGTCCAGGCGCCGCGAGCCTTGTCGGAGGCTCGCGGCGTCACCGCCCTTTCAGCCCAGGAGCTTAGACATGCGACGCTCGCTGCTCGCCCTTACGATCCTCGCGTTCTCGATCAGCACGCCCGCCTTGGCCCAAACGACGGCTTCGGCGCCGACCGGCGCTCAGCAGCAAGCCGCCTTCACCCTGGCGCCGCTGCCCTACGCCTATGAGGCGCTCTCGCCGGTGATCGACGTCGAGACGATGCGCATCCACCACGGCCGCCATCATCAGGCCTATGTCAACGCTCTGAACACCGCCGTGGCGGCCACGCCCGCTCTGCAGGGAAAGTCGCTGGAAGCGATCCTGGCGGAGGTTTCGCGTCACCCGGCCGTCGTGCGCAACAACGCCGGTGGCCACTACAACCACACGCTCTTCTGGACGCTAATGGCCGCGCCCGGCCAGGGCGGCGCGCCTTCGGCCAAGCTGCTCGCCCAGATCGACAAGGACTTCGGGAGCCTGGACGCCTTCAAGAAGGCCTTCGAGACGGCCGGCCTGCAACGCTTTGGCTCCGGCTGGGCCTGGCTGATCTGGAGCGAGGGCAAGCTGCGCGTCGTCAGCACGCCCAACCAAGACAACCCGCTGATGGACGACGCGCCGGTCAAGGGCGCGCCGATCCTGGCCAACGATGTCTGGGAGCACGCCTACTACCTCCAATACCAGAACAACCGCGGCGCCTACCTTAGCGGCTGGTGGCAGGTCGTGAACTGGAACAAGGCCAATGCCCTGTTCGACGCCGCCGCGCGCTAAGCGCGCCTCTCCTCACCAAAAAACAATCTCTCAGAGCCGCGCCGGGGGGCGCTAACACCATGAAAATCGCACTCTTCGTCGGTAGCGCAGTCGCTGCCATCGGCGCGCCGGCTCTTGGCCTGGCTCAGGCTTCCTCGTCCAGCTGGGTCAGCGAGGTCGTGATCACCAGTCCGCGCGGCAGCTTCACCGCGCCAAGCGCGGTCAGCGCCACGCGCACCGCGACCCCGGTCGAGGAAATCCCGCAGTCGATCCAGACCCTGACGCGGGGGCTGATCGAGGACCAGGCGCTCCAGACCTTGTCGGGCGCCCTGGTCAACGTTTCGGGCGTCACCCCGACCAGCACCGAACAGACCGTGCTGCAGCCGCCGATGATCCGCGGCTTCCCGGTCAGCTACTATTTCGACGGCGCCCCGACCTATCAGCTGCCTGCGGGCGTCGCCGACCCGGCCACCCTCGTCAATGTCGAGCGGATCGAGGTCGCCAAGGGCCCGACCAGCACGCTCTTCGGCGGCGGCTCGGGCGCGCCGCTCTCTGGCATCATCAATGTCGTGTCCCAGGACCCGGGCAAGACCTTCGGCGGCACGGTCGCGCTTCGCGCCGGGAGCTTCAACACCCTGGGCGGCGACGCGGCGATCAACCTGCCGGTCAATGACAAGATCGGGCTGCGCCTGGCGGGCATGACGGAGAAGGCCGACAGCTACATCGACCATATCGACAGCTGTCGCTACGCACTCTTCCCGACCCTGGCCGTGGAGATCGACGACAAGACGCGGCTTGTCGTTCGCGGTCGCTACAACCACCTCGAACAACGCGAATATGCCGGCGTGCCGGCGGGGCTGACTTTCGCGCCGGCCCTGGTCATCGATCGCTACAAGTTCGCCGGCGCCCTGGACGCGCCGCGCACGCGGATCACCAACAAGCAGCTGACCGCCAACCTGACGCACAAGGTCTCCGACAAGCTCGAGGCCAGCGTCACGGCCAGCCGCTATGAGGGCGCGTTCAAGGAGTACTCGTCCTTCCCGTATGGCCAGATCGCCGGCTCGGTCTACAACTTCGGCACGGCCTACCTGCCCTCGGATACGACCGAGACCTATGTGACCGGCAGCCTGACGGCGCGTCTGGGCGAAGGGCTTGTGCGCCACCAGGTGCTGGTCGGGGCTGACTATGACAAGACGCGCTACTTTGGGGCGATGTACTTCAACGCGGCCTGGGCGACCCTGGACTACGCCGCCGCGCGTCCCTACGCCGCCTTTGGCGGAAACCCACCCTTCTACTTCGACCAGAACGACCGCCTGCGCACGACGGCGGCGTTTGTTCAGGACCAGATCGCCATTGGCGAGCGCCTCGACATCACCGCGGGCCTGCGCTGGACGACGCTGAAGATCCAAAGCAACGTCGGCGCCGCCACGGCCGACACCGACAAGCGTCTCACCCCGCGCATCGGCGCGACCTATCGGCTCGGCAAGGGCGTCTCGGCCTTCGCCGGCTACGCCGAGGGTTTCAAGGGCGTGGTCGCGGGCGGCTTCTACGGCATCACCCCCAAGCCGGAGACGTCCCAATCCTATGAAGGCGGTCTGAAGTTCACAGCGCCGATCAAGGGGCTCACCGGCACGGTCTCGCTCTACCAGATCACCCGCCAAAACGTGATCACGGCTCACCCGACGATCCCGTTCGTCTCGGTGCAGACGGGCGAGCAGCGCTCCAAGGGCTATGAGACCGATCTGGTCTACGAGCCCACCCCGGCCCTCTCGGTGCTGTTCAACTACGCCTATACCGACGCCGAGATCAGCAAGGACAACACCTTGCCGGTCGGCGACCGCCTGCGCGCCGTGCCCAAGCATTCCGGACGCCTGGCCGCCAACTATCGCTTCCTGGCCGGCGACCTGAAGGGCCTGCGGATAGGCGGCGGCCTGACCGCCACGTCCAGCCGCGAACTGACCTTGCCCAACACCATCGCCGCCAAGGGCTTGGCCCTGGTCGACGCTCAAGCCTCCTATGATCTGGGCGTCGTCCGCATCGGCTTGTCGGTGGTCAATCTGGCCGGTCGCAAGGGCTTTGAGCCCTACCAGTACTTCGGCGGGCCCTATGTCATCCCGACCCAGCCGCGTTCGGCCTTCGTCAGCCTGCGCACCGTCTTCTGATGCCTGGGCGCCGGGGAGGCCAAACCATGACGATGCATCAATCCCCCTTGTGGCGCGGCCTCCTCGGATCGCTCGCGGCGGTCTTGCTCTTGGGGGCGGGCACGCCGTCCTCGGCGCAAACGGCGAGCGTCGACTTCGACGCGGCGCTACGCGGCCTGAAGTTCAAGCCCGAAAAGGTCGACGGCAATCAAGGCGTCAGGGGCAAGGCCAACGGCCTGCTCGACGCCGACGAGATGGCCCTAGCCGCCGCCTTTCTGAACGGCGCCGACCTGCATCTGGAAGCCAAGGGCGGGCTCGACCGCGCCAGGCTCGCCGCGGCCTATGATCAGGCCTTGGCGAGCGCCCAGACCGATCTTGCTCGCCTGACCAAGACCTGGCCCACCGCGCCTCAGGTGGCGGCGGGCTACGCCCTGCTGGGCGAGGAGTCATATCTCGCCTTCAACGCCATGGCCGGCGCCTTTGGCGCGCCGATGAAGGGCGACTACACGCTGGCGCGCGCCCTGACGCCCTATCTGGCCGCCGACGGCGACGCCGATGGCGATGGCGTCTCGAACCGAGACGAATACGCTGAGACGATCAAGGACGGCCGGGCGGCGTATCTGCGCGCGGCGCTGGATCCCAACATCCGGCCAACCAAGGCCGCCACGCCCGCGGCGACCGCGAAGCCCGCCGAGGTTCAAACCCGCACGGTCGGCATCGTTCTCTACCCCGGGTTCGAGGTGCTGGACGTGTTCGGTCCTGTGGAGATGTGGGCCAATACGCCGGGCCTAGAGGTCGTGATGATCTCCCAGGACGGCGGGCCGGTGCGCTCGGCCCAGGGGGCCGTGGTGCAAGCTGAATACAGTTTCGCCACCGCGCCGAGATTGGCGATCATGATGGTTCCCGGCGGCGCGGGGACCTACAGCCAGCTTGAAAACCCAACCCTCCTGAGCTTCCTCAAGGCGCGCGACGCCGAGACGGAGTTCACCACCTCGGTCTGCACCGGCTCGGCGCTGCTGGCCAAGGCGGGCCTGCTCAAGGGGCGCAAGGCGACCAGCAACAAGGCGTTGTTCTCGCTCGCGGTCGATCAGGATCCTTCCGTGACCTGGATCAAGCGCGCCCGCTGGGTGGAAGACGGCAAGTACTTCACCTCCTCGGGCGTCTCGGCCGGAACCGACATGGCGCTGGGCTTGATCGCGCGCCTGACCGCCAAGGCCGACGCCCAGGCCCTGGCGCGAAGCCTCGAATACGAATGGCGCGACGATCCCGACCGCGATCCGTTCGCCAAACCCTGACCCGGAGCGCCTCTATGAGCCTAGAACGACGTACGCTTCTGGCCGGCTTCGCCGGCGCCGCCGCGCTCTCGCCTTCTCTGGTGCTGGAAGCCGCCGCCGCGGCGCTCCAGTCCAGCCAGAGCGACGCCCAGGCGCGTGCGGCAGAAGCGCACGAGCGCCTGATGCAGGTTCCAGGTCTGCGGATGCACGGCGATGAGGAGGTCGCCATGCTCCTCTATCCCGGCTTCACCGCGCTGGACCTAGTGGGTCCCCACTATTTCTTTGGCAGCATGATGGGCGCGAAGGTTCACCTGGTCACCAACCAAGCCAACCTTGCCCCGGTCGCCAGCGACCTGGGCCTGGCCATCGCCCCGACGATGACCCTCGCCGACTGCCCGGCGGATCTTTCGGTGCTGTTCTGCCCCGGCGGGACCTATGGGACGATCGCGGCGGCTTCCGACCGCCCGACCCTCGACTTCCTGCGCGATCGCGCCGGCAAGGCGCGCTGCGTCGCCAGTGTCTGCACGGGTTCGATCATCCTTGGCGCGGCGGGCCTGCTGAAGGGGCGCAAGGCCACGTCGCACTGGGTGGCGCGCGACAAGCTCACGCATTTTGGCGCGATCCCCACCGATCAGCGTGTCGTACGGGACGGCGATGTCATCACCGGCGCGGGCGTGTCCGCCGGCCTCGATCTTGGCCTCGCCATTGTCGAGATTTTCCGCGGCCGCTCCTACGCCGAGGCGCTGATGCTTCAGGCTGAATATAGCCCCGAGCCGCCGTTCGCGGGCGGGACGCCGGCCAAGACCGACCCTGCCATCGCCGGTCCAATGCGCGACATGTTCTCGGGCTTCCGCGATCAGATCGACCAGCTTGGCGCGCCTTCATAAGCCCAGGCGCGTCGCGTTCGAGCGCGCTTGGCCGACAATTTCGCTCCCCCTCTCCTTCTATCCAAAACTGGACAGCTCAATGCCTCCCGCGCCTCTACGCAGACCCTCGCTCCTCACCGCCACGGCGTCGCTGGCGCTGATCGCCATGGCCTCCACCGCTCGAGCCCAAACCCCCGCGTCGCAAAACGGCCAAGCCGACACCCCGGTCTCTTCGGTGACGGTCACCCATGCCCGCGCGCCGCAGGACCTGGCGCTGGGCGCGCCGGCGAGCGAGCTGAAGACGCCGCTGTCGATCTCGACGGTTCCAACCGACCTGGTGCTCGAGCAAGGCGGGACAACCCTGCTGGACGTCCTGCGCAATGTCCCCGGCGCCCAACCCGACCTTAGCTTCACCGGAAGCCACTCCCAGGTGGCGGTGTTGCGCGGCTCGATCGCCGACAGCGGCACCCAAAGCAGCCGCATCGTTCGCGACGGCGCGCGCCTGTCGAACTACGCTTTCACGCCGGCCTTCGTCGACCAGGTCAATGTCCTGCGCGGCCCCGGCGCGGCCGCTTCGACCCGCTCCGAACCTGGCGGCACGATCGAGGTGGCCACTAAGTCCGCCGAGCTTCGCGACTTCGGCGCGGCCTATGCGCGGGTTGGCGCGCACAACGCGCGTGAAGCCTGGCTCGACGTCAATCGCGTGCTGTCGGCCGATCACGGCGTGGCCGGACGCCTGGTGGTGGTTCACTCCACCGAGGACGAGTGGCGTCACGCCAAGGACCGGCTGGACGGCGTCAAGCTTGGCTTGTCGAAAACCGACGGCGATCGCTATCGCGTGGCCTTCGATTTCGAAGGAACCAACCAGATCTATAACCCCGACTTTGGCCTGCCGGCCCTGAACGGCAAGGTCGTGGCCGTGCCGCGCGACCGCCAGCTTGGCGAGCCCTTCAAAGACTCGACGACCAACAACCGCGTCTACAGCCTGCATGGCGACTATCGCCTGACGCCCGCGACCCAGGTCCGTTTCGACTACACGCACATGGACAGCAAGACGACGTCGGTGCGTAACTCGGTGTTCTCGATCGCCGCGGGCCAGCCGGTTGGGACCTATAACCGCGCCACCGCCTACGAGCCCGGCGGCAAGCGGATCATCGACTCCGTGGCCGTGTCGGCGGTCTCGACCTTCGCCACCGGCGTCCTGACCCATAACCTCTATGTGGGCGGCGAGTACTATGCCGAGGATCTGAACCTGCCGTCGCTGAGCGTACCCGCCGCCAGCAATCCGCGGATCAATGTCTATAACCCCGTCTACGGCCTGGTCGTCGCCCCCACGGGAACGCTGGCCCGCACCCTGACCATCCAGGACACCAAGACCTGGCTGCTCAGCGCCCAGGACCGGATCGAGATTGGTCGATTGAACCTGATCGCGGGCCTGCAGTGGGTTGACCTGGACTCCGCCTACGGGACCGTTGGCGTCGTAAAGCCGGTGACCGAAGCGCGCTTGTCGCCAAAGCTTGGCGTGACCTACGCGCTGTCCGCCACCCAATCGCTCTATGGTTCCTACAGCACCGGCAGTGCTTTCCAGCCGGTTCTGACCACCAGCGGCCAATCGGCCCCCATGCGCCATTCCAAGCAGTACGAGTTCGGCTGGAAGCTCGACATGGGCGAAGGGCGCCTGCGCGCCGACGCCGCGCTCTTCCGCCTCGACCACGACAACATGATCGCGGGCGACCCGGCCTTCTTCGGCCGCTTCCTGATCGGCGGCCAGGCGCGGTCGCAGGGCCTGGAGGCCTCGGTGAATGGACAGGTCACCGATCGCCTGTCGGTCAATCTCGCCTATGCCAATACCGACGCCAAGTACCGCCAGGCCAGCCTTTATCCGGGCAAGCATATCCCCAACGTGGCGCGCGATTCCGGCAGCCTCTGGGGCCAGATGCGCTGGAACGCCCAGTGGCGCACCGGGCTTGGCCTTCTGGCCCAGGGCGATCGTTACGCCGATGGCGCCAACACCACGCGTCTGCCGGGCTATGTTCGGGTCGATCTGGTTCAGGCCTATCGGATCACGGTCGATGGCCGTCCGCTGGAACTCCAGCTCAACATCGAAAACCTGCTCGACAAGGACTATTTCGCCGACAGCCACGTGCATGTCGCGCGCTACATCCTGCCGGGCGAAGGCCGTAACGCCTCGGTGAGCCTGAGCTATCGCTTCTAGTCTCCGACCGCCCCCTTGAGGGGACCGCAAGGCGTTCTCTTCAACAAAAGCGGCGGGCCGCCTGGTGTCCAGCCAGGCGGCCCTTAGGACCTGGTCCGCTTCAGGTCCTCCCCTCGTCGACGTCGCCGTCGTCGAGAAGATTGAATTCGTACCAGACGCCATTGAGCACGCCGAAAGCGACGGCCAGGCCCAGGCCCAGGATCCAGGTGAAGTACCACATCGGATTGTCTCCTTCGGATCAGTAGAGGTCGGGGTTGGTGGCCAGGGCGGCGGTGGTGCTGCGCCCCCACAACACCTTGTAGACCCAGGCGGTGTAGGCCAGCACGATCGGCAGGAAGACGATCGTGACGATCAGCATGATGAACAGGGTCATGTGGCTGGACGAGGCGTTCCAGACCGTCAGGCTCGAGCGCGGGTCGACGCTGCTGGGCAGGATGAACGGGAACATCGACAGGCCGACCGTCCCGATGATGCCGGCGGCCGAAGCCGCGGAGCCGGTGAAGGCCATCCAAGCCTTTTTCGTGCGCAGGCCTAGCAAGGCCAGAGTCGCCCCGGCAAAGCCCAGGACCGGCCCAGCGACCATCCAGGGATAACGACCGTAGTTGTCGAGCCACGCGCCCGGCGCCGACACGGCGGCGGCGCCCCGCAGCGGGTTGGACGGACCAGCCGCGTCGGCCAGCCCCTCGATCCGGAAGCCCATGCCCCCGAACGCCACCCAGAAGCCGCCGGCCGCGAACAGCACGATGCTGGCCAGGCCCGCGATCTCGCCGATGCGGCGGGCGCGGTCGCTGACCGGGCCTTCCTCGCCCTTCACCGTGATCCAGGCCGCGCCGTGCAGCACCAGCATGGCCACCGACAGCAGGCCACACAGCAGGGCGAACGGTGAGAAGAGGCCCAGGAACGAGCCCTCGTAGAAGGCCCGCAGGTCGTCGTTCAGGCGGAAGGGCGCGCCTTGCAACACATTGCCCAGGGCCACGCCGAAGCACAGCACCGGCACGAAGCCGCCGACGAACAGCGCCCAGTCCCAGAACGACCGCCAGCGCGGATCGGGCCGCTTGGAGCGGTACTTGAAGCCCACCGGCCGCAGGATCATGGCCGCCAGGACCGTGAACATGGCCAGGTAGAAGCCCGAGAAGCTGATGGCGTAGACGAACGGCCAGGCCGCGAAGATCGCGCCGCCGCCCAGGATGAACCACACCTGGTTGCCTTCCCAGGTCGCGC
>NZ_QFQZ01000100.1 GCF_003243465.1 Caulobacter segnis | reverse complement strand
CCTTCGTCACTTCGACGAGACCAAAACCCTCCTCTAAACGGAACCCTCAATCTGTCTCATGGGCGCTGACGGCGGACACGCCTGGCGCATGGTCAGCGGTCCTGCTTTTTGAGGAGTACAATCGAGAGGCCGATGATCGCCGGAGCGGCGATCATCAAGGGCCAGAACGATTCCGCCAGATCGTCGAACCGCAGTCCTTTGTTGAACACACCGCGGCTGATCGTGAACAGGTGATTGGCCGGGTAGATCTCGCCAATCACTCGGGACATGCCCTCCATCGACGAGACCGGATCGAGCATGCCGCCATAGATTGTGGTCGGGATCAGCGTGCCGACCATCGCCAGGAACATAGCGGCGATCTGGCTGTTGGTGACGGCGGAAGCCAAGAGGCCCATGCCCGTAGCAATCACGCAGCACAGCAAGGCCCCCAGCACCAGGGTCGAAAGGCTGCCGGTGACGGGCACCTTGAAGACGAAGATTGCCAAGAGCAGCATGGCCAGGAAATTGATCATCGCCAGCACGATATAGGGGACCTGCTTGCCCAGCAGGAATTCCGTTTGCGTAACCGGCGTGACGTAGAGGTTGATGATCGAGCCCGTCTCCTTCTCGCGCACCACGGCCAGCGCCGTCAGCATGGCCGGCAGCATCAGCAGCAGCAGCGGGATCACCACCGGCGCCATGGCGGGCAGGCTCTTGACGTCGGGATTGTAGCGGAAGCGGTTCTCGATCGAGACCGAGGATGACGTCGCCAGACCCGCGGCTTTGGCCTGTTCCATCAACCAGTGCTGGTGCATGCCCTGGACGTAGCCCTGGACGGTTTCGGCCCGCATCGGCATCGCCCCATCGAACAGGGCGGCGATCGAAACCGGTTCGCCGCGCAGGACGTGTCGACCAAAGCCCGGGGGAATCTCGATGGCCAGGGACAGCTCACCGTTGCGCATCCGGCGGTCCAGGTCGTCATAGTCGCGGATCGGCGCCTGCTCGATGAAGTAGGGTGAGCCGGAGATGTCGAGCTGATATTTTTGGCTGAGCGGGCTCTGGTCGCGGTCCAAGACCGCGTAGCGCAGGTTGTTGACGTCCAGGCTGATCCCAAAGCCGATGACCAGCATCAGGATCACCGATCCCAGCAGGGCCAGGGTTCCGCGCACCGGATCGCGCTGCAGCTCCAGGGTCTCGCGCCAGATGTAGCTGACCATGCGTTGGACGCTGAAGCCGCGATGGGCCTGGGCATGGGCTTCGACCACTTGCGGAGCCTCGGGCGCGATCACCTCGGGTTCGGCGTCGGCCCCTCCGGCCTCGACCAGATAGTCGATGAACGCTTCTTCCAGGCTGGCCGCGCCGCGCTTCTCGATCAGCCTGGCCGGAACGTCGCTGTCCAGCACCTTGCCGGCGTGCATCATCGACATGCGATCGCAGCGCTCGGCCTCGTTCATGAAGTGGGTCGAGATGAAGATCGTGACCTTGTCGCGCCGCGACAGCTCGACCAGCAGCCGCCAGAAGGCGTCGCGCGCCACCGGATCGACGCCCGAGGTCGGCTCGTCCAGGATCAGCAGCTCGGGCTTGTGGACCATGGCCACGGCGAGCGACAGGCGCTGGCGAATGCCCAGCGGCAGCTGCTCGGGAAGCACGTCAAGCACCCGCTCTAGGCCAAACCGCTCGGTCATCTCCGCGACGCGGGCCGGGATCTCGCCAGCGGGCACGTTGAATAGCCGCGCGTGCAACTCCAGATTCTGGCGCACGGTCAGTTCGCCATAGAGCGAAAAGGCCTGGCTCATATAACCGACGCGCCGACGGGTGGCGATGTCGCGCGGATCGACCTCGCGGCCGAACAGCCAGGCCTGGCCCTCGCTGGCCTGCAACAGGCCAGTCAGCATCTTCATAGTAGTCGACTTGCCGCAGCCATTGGAGCCCAGGAAGCCGAAGATCTCGCCGCGACGGATGCGGAAATTGACTCGATCGACCGCGACGAAATCGCCGAAGCGCATCGTCAGGTTCCGGGCCTCAATGGCGATGTCGTTCTCGTCCGTCTCCAGCGTAGGGATCACCACCGGCGCATGGCCCCGCTTGCGCGCCTCCGGCAACAGCTCGGCAAAGGCGGCTTCGAGGTTCGAACATCCCGTGCGCCGCAGAATCTCGTCCGGCGCGCCGGTCGCCAGCACCGCGCCGTCATCCATGGCGACCAGCCAGTCGAAGCGCTGGGCCTCGTCCATGTAAGCGGTGGCGACGATGACGCTCATACCCGGGCGCTGGCGTCGGATGCGGGCGATCAGGTCCCAGAACTGCGCACGCGCCAGCGGATCGACCCCGGTCGTCGGCTCGTCCAGGATCAGCAGGTCCGGGTCGTGGATCAACGCGCAGCACAGGCCCAGCTTCTGTTTCATGCCGCCCGACAATTTGCCGGCCGGCCGCGCCAAGAAGGGGTAAAGGCCCGTGCTTTGCGTCAGGTCGTCGATGCGCCGGCGGCGCTCGGCCGCGCCGTGGCCGAACAGGCGAGCGAAGAACTGCAGATTCTCTTCGGCCGACAGGGTTGGATAGAGGTTCTTGCCCAGCCCCTGGGGCATGTAGGCGATGCGCGGGCATACCGCCTCGCGGTGCCGGCGGTCGCTCATGTCGCCGTCCAGCACCCGCACGGTCCCGTGCTGCGCGGCGCGGGCGCCGGCGATCAGCGACAGCAGGCTGGACTTGCCCACTCCATCGGGTCCGATCAGGCCGATCATCCGCCCTTGGGGGATCTCCAGGTCGAGACCCCGCAACGCCTGTGTCTTACCATACCGTTGGCGCAGGCCAGCGACGCGGACCACTGGCTCCCCGCCCGGAGCGCTTTCGGTGGACATCCGCCTAGTCCTTCTTCGCCTTGGCCAGATCCTCCGGCCACGGCGCTTTGGGATCGATGCGCACATAGGCCATGCCCGGCAGGCCGGTCTTGACCTGGGCCACATGGCGCGCCAGCAGCGCCGGATCGATCTGGGCGCGCAACCGGAACATCAGCTTCTGGCGCTCGCTCTGGGTCTCCACGGTCTTGGGTGTGAACTGAGCGACGTCGGCCACGTAGCTGATCTTGGCCGGGATGATGCGGTCAGGCGCGGCGTCCAGCACGATGCGGGCCTCGCTGCCGATGGCGACCCGCCCGGCTACGGTCTCGGGCAGGAAGAAGGTCATGTAGACGTCGGTCAGGTCCACCAGGTTCATCACCCGGCCACCGCCGGCGACGACCTCGCCCGGCTGGGCCACGCGGTACTGGATGCGACCACCGCGCGGCGCGCGCAGTTCGCTGTCGCTGATGTCCGCTTCGATGCGGGTGATGGTCGCGCGAGCCGCGTCGACGTTCGATCGCGCACCTATAACCTGACCGCGAGCCGCCTCGATTCCAGCCTTCGAGGACGCCAGTTGTGCGCGCGCGGCCTCGACCGTCGCCGCCGCACCTTGGACGTCGGCAAGGTTGTCGTCGCGCTCTTGAGCGGGCGTGGCCCCTTCCCGCGCCAGGGTTTCGGACCGCGCCAGCCGCTTGCGCGCGGCGTTCAGCTCCGCTTCGCGCTGACGCACGGTGGCGAGCGCAGCGGCGTATTCGCTCTGGCGTTGGCCTACCTGGGTCTCGGCGATCTGCACGGCGTTGACCCTCTGGGCCAACCCAGCCTGCGCCTCCGCCAGCTGGGCCTTGAGGGTCTCGGTGTCCATCAGCGCGACGACGTCGCCGGCCTTCACCAGTTGGCCCTCGGCCGCGACGATGTCGCGGATACGTCCGGGCGTCTTGGCCGCGATGTCGATCTCGACGGCCTCCAACCGGCCGTTACCGGCGACAATGCCCTCGGGCAGTCCTTTGGGCTGCAACGTCGACCACAGCATGAAGCCGCCGGCGACGACCACCACGGCGATCGCGCCCCGGACGATCCAGGTCTTGCGTGTCGCTTGCGTCATGGATTTTGCCCTTTGTTGGCGTCCGATGAGGGGGTGTCGAAAGTCGGGTTGGACGCGAAGCCGCCGCCGAGTGCGGCGTAGAGCGACACGATGCTGGCCAGTTCGGCCCGACGCAGCTCGACGAGCCCCTGCTCGGCGTCGAACAGATCTCGCTGGGCGTCGAGAACTTCCAGATAGGCCGAACGCCCGTTATCGAAGCGCAGTTGGGCCAGGCGGGCGCGTTCGCGCTGGGCTTCCAGGATCTCGCGCGTCGTCGTGATTTGTTGTTGCAACAGCTGGCGGCGCACGAGGGCGTCGGACACGTCACGGAACGCCGACTGGATGGTCTGTTCATACTCGGCCACCGCCTGTTCGCGACGCGCCAACGCAACGTCGCGATTGCCTTTCAGGCGCCCGGCGTTGAACAGCGGAACAGCGATCGTCGGCGCGAAATTCCACACTTCAGTTCCGCCCGAGAGCAGGCTGTCCAGATCATCGCTCATCGCGCCATAGGCGCCCGTCAGGCTAATATTGGGCAGGAAGGCGGCGCGAGCCGCGCCGACATCGGCCTCGGCGGCGCGCAGCTGATGCTCGGCCGCGATAATGTCGGGGCGGTTGACCAGCAGGTCCGACGGCAGGCCGGCCGGCGGCGACAGGTTCTCCGGCGCCTCCGTCAGCGAGAGTGAACCCGGCGCGATCTCCACCGGTGCGCCGACCAGCAGGGCCAGGGCGTTGCGGTTGACGGCGCGATCCCGCTCCAGGCCCTGCAGCGTCGTCCTGGCCTGTCCAAGCAGGGCTTGCGCCTGGGTCATATCCAGCTTGGAGCCCGAGCCGATCTCGTAGCGCCGCCTCATGATGCGCAGCGCGTCCTCGCGCGTGGCGATCGAATGACGCGCCAGCGCCACGCGCTCCTCATAGCCACGTTCGAGCAAATAGCCGTTGGCGACCTGGGCGATCAGCTGGGAGGCCACCCCGCGCCGGGCCTCCTCAGTGGCTAGATATCGCCAGCGGGCCGCGTCGCGCAGATTGCCGAGCCGCCCCCAGAAGTCGATCTCCCAGCTGGCGCTCAGTTGGGCGCTGACCTGGCGCACATCGACGGGCAAGACGCCCACCTGCGGCAGATTGTAGAGCGTGCGGCCCCGCGCGCCCGTCGCCACGGCGTCGAGTTGCGGATAGAGCGAAGCCCCGTCGATCCGCCAGGCCGCCCGCGCCTCGGCGACACGCGCCGCCGCGATACGGACGTCACGATTGTTGGCCAGCGCCGTGTCGATCAGATGCTGCAGCTCCGGCTCGCGAAAGACGTCCCGCCAACCGATCCTGGCGATGCTCCCGCCTTCGGCGGAAGCGACAGAATAGCTTGCCGGTGTGGGGAGCGGCGGCCGATGGCCGTCCGGCGCTAGGGAGCAGGCGGACATCCCCGCCATCAGAACGCTGGCAAGCGCCCGCTTCCAAGGCCCGGGGTAGCCCAGCCAGCGCCGCGCGCATTCATCGATCGAGCTCATGACGGCCAGGTCATTCCATTCATCAAAGCGATTGACGGCCGCGCAGTCGCCCGCGCGGCCGTCGTCGGCGAACGCTGACGTCGCTTAGGCGGCGGCTTTGGCCTTGGCGCGGGCCGCGGGCTCGGCCGCCTCAGCCACGCTGGCGGCGGTCGTCGCCAGGGGGGCGAGGAAGGCCTTGGACCAAGCCTGGTAGGCGTTGGCGAACTGCTTTTGCGCCGCCTCGGGCGAGAACAGTCCTTCGACGTTGGCGCGCCATTCCTCGAAGGCGGCCTTGGTGTCGTTCAGCGAAACTTGGCGGCATTCCTCGGCTTCGGCCAGGGCGTGCGAGTAGCCTGGCAGGATGGGGAACGACAAAGGCGCGGGCTTGTCCTCGGCGGCCTGTTCGGAGGCCGTGAAGAAGGCCTTGGCGACGATCTTGGACTGACGCTGGCCAGCGGCCCGCGCGATATTGGCGCACTTCAGGGCCAGCTTCTGATTGGCGCTGGCCAGGGCGGTGAGTTGATCGAACGGATAGCTCATCGGAATTCCCTCTAGTTAAGCCACGACTTAAGCCACGGTTGGAAAGGTTGAGAGGCCAAGCTGTGAGCCTGCTCAGCCGTTGGCGATGTATTGCCCGCCATTGATCGTGAGCACCGAGCCTGTGCAGAATCCGGCTCGCGCTGAAGCCAGAAAGGCCACCGCGTCGGCGATTTCCTCGGCCTTGCCCAGCCGTCCTACGGGGATCCCGGCGATGATCGCCTTGCGCGCCTCTTCGGGCACCGAAGCGACCATGTCGGTGTCAATGTAGCCGGGACAGACGGCGTTGACGGTGATCCCTCGCGAAGCATTTTCGAGCGCCAGAGCCTTGGTGAAGCCGATCACGCCCGCCTTGGCGGCGGCGTAGTTGACCTGCCCCATCTGCCCCTTCTGGCCATTGATCGAAGACAGATTGACGATCCGGCCGAAGCGCCTTTCGCGCATGCCCTCGATGACCGGACGTGTCATGGCGAACATCGAGTCCAGATTCGTCGACAGCACGGCCCGCCATTGTTCCCAGCTCATCTTGTGGAACATGCCATCACGGGTGATTCCGGCGTTATTGACGAGGATGGAGACCGGTCCGAGCTTTGCCTCGACCTGGGCGACACCTTCCCGGCAAGCGCCCTCATCCGCGACATTCCACCTGAAGACTTCAACGCCGTTTTCAGCGGCAAACCGCTCAGCCGCCGCGTCGTCCGACCGGTAGATCGCCGCCACCTCGTAGCCCGCGTGTTTTAGGGACTTGGCGATCGCCGCGCCGATGCCTCGCGTCCCCCCCGTGACCAGTGCGATGCTAGCCATCTCCTTAACCTCCACGACGCCAACTGCGCCGCAGCATACAACCTTCGCGCCCGCACAAAAGCTTGTATGTATACGTATGGGTATACTTTTAGATGATCGTCTAAGATGCGGGCGCGTCCATTCACAGGACCGATCGAAATGACCCAGCCGCCGCTAACCACCGTCGATGCGCCGTCCTCGCGTCTCCTCGCCAAGGGCGGGCGCCCCTCCCAAGCCGCCGCCGGGTTGCTGAACGACAGCATCCTTATCGCGGCGCTGGATCACTTCGTGCGTCATGGCTGGGCCGGCGCGACGATGGAAGGCATCGCCGCCTCGGCGGGCGTCACGAAGAGGACACTCTACGCCCGCTACGGGTCCAAGGACGGCCTGCTACGCGCCGTGGCAAATCTGGACAGCAGCCCCGTCGCCGCCGACATCGCCGCGACTATCCCACCAGGCAATCCGCGCGACAGAATCCTCTTCGCGGCCCAAGCTTGCCTCGACGTCGCGCTAAGTCCCCGCGCCCGTGACTTCTCACTCCTGATGGAACAGCTCATCCACGCGCGTCCCGAGCTGATCGAGGAGACCTCCCGTCCGCGAACAGAGCCTCTGATCGGCATCTTCAGATTCTTGCTCGAGGAAGGCGCGCCTAGCGGAGCGATAGCGCCGGATAGGCTCGACGTCATGGCCGAATGCCTCTTTGACCTTCTCGTCGTCACCGCCCGGATCAGGGTGCTGCATGGGCTCATCCCATCGGATCAACCCGAGGCTCAGGCGCGACACCTAGCTAAGGTTCTAGATGCATTCGCGGCTGGCGTGCCGGCTCTGCAGGCGCCTGCCCCGTTCGCGGCGATCAAGAGCGGTCCAAGCTCAAGCCCACCCCGTAAAGACGAATAGGCTCGTGGAGACGAAAGCATGACGACGCCCAGCACCGAGACCGCGCCAGATCCCTTGGACGGCTTCGCCGAAACCCTGGATCGCGCCGCGGCCGCCGCCACGGCCCAGATGACGAACGGTCTTTCGCCCGCAACCATGCTGCTGGCGGCGACCGACTGGGGCGTTCACCTGCTTCGCTCTCCCGGAAGGCTGCTGCAACTGAACGCAAAGGTGGCGCGCAAGCAGTTGAGGCTGCTAGACTATGTCGCGCGTAGCGCCAAGGACCCCGCGACCGCGCCGGCGATCGAGCCGCTTCCACAGGATCGGCGCTTTTCGGACCCGGCCTGGTCTCAAGCGCCTTTCAACCTGATCGCCCAGTCCTTTCTGCTGAACCAGCAATGGTGGCACGCGGCCACGACCGGCGTCAGCGGGGTGTCCAAGCACCATGAAGACATCATGGCCTTCGCCACCCGGCAGGTCCTGGATCTCCTGGCGCCCACCAATTTCGTCGCCACCAACCCGGTGCTGCAGCGCCGGATCGCTGAGACGGGTGGCCAATGCCTCATAGATGGCTTCCATCATTTCGTGGATGACCTGCGTCGACAGTCGCGGGGCGAGCCGCCCGTCGGGACCGAGGCCTTCAAGGTCGGTGAGACCGTCGCCACGGCGCCGGGCAAGGTCGTCTATCGCAACCGCCTGATCGAGCTGATCCAGTACGCGCCGACCACCGACCAAGTTCGTCCAGAGCCGGTGCTGATCACGCCCGCCTGGATCATGAAGTACTACATCCTGGATCTGTCGCCGGGGAACTCTCTGGTTCGCTGGCTGACGGACCAGGGCTACACGGTCTTCATGATCTCCTGGCTCAACCCGGGCAGTCACGACCGCGACTTGGATCTGGACGCTTATCGCCGGCTGGGGCCGATGGCCGCCCTCGACGCGATCACCGCCATCACCGGCGCAACGCACATCCATGCGGCCGGCTACTGCCTGGGCGGAACGCTGCTGTCGATCACCGCCGCGGCTATGGCCCGCGACGGCGACACGCGCCTGGCCAGCGTGACGCTGCTGGCGGCCCAGACCGAGTTCAGCGAACCGGGCGAGCTTGGCCTGTTCATCGACGAGGCCCAGCTCGACCTCTTGGACAGCATGATGTGGAGCCGCGGCTATCTCGATAGCCGCCAGATGGGCGGCGCGTTCCAGATGCTGCGCTCCAACGACCTGCTCTGGTCCCACATCCTGCAGACTTACCTGATGGGCGAGCGCGAGCCGATGATCGACCTGATGGCCTGGAACGCCGACGGCACCCGCATGCCCTACGCCATGCACAGTGAGTACCTGACGCGGCTGTTCCTCGACGACGACCTGGCCGAGGGCAAGTATCGGGTCGACGGCCGCACCATCGCCCTGTCGGCGATCCGCGCGCCGATCTTCGCCGTCGGGACGCAGCGCGACCACGTCGCGCCCTGGACGTCGGTCCACAAAATCCACTTGCTGACCGGCGCGGAAATCACCTTCGTGCTGACCAGCGGCGGCCACAACGCCGGCATCGTCTCCGAGCCCGGACGCAAGAACCGGCGCTATCAGGTGCTGACCCGGCCGGTCGATGGCCCGG
Organism: Caulobacter segnis; assembly: GCF_003243465.1. Classification (GTDB taxonomy): domain Bacteria; phylum Pseudomonadota; class Alphaproteobacteria; order Caulobacterales; family Caulobacteraceae; genus Caulobacter; species Caulobacter segnis_A. Next base: position 5,669 of record NZ_QFQZ01000100.1, on the reverse strand, counting down.
CCTATGACCCGGAGGAATGGCTGGTCCGCGCGACGGAGGAACAGGGCTCGTGGTGGACCCAATGGGGCCGCTGGCTCGACGCCCGCTCAAGCGCGCCGGGCGCGCCTCCGCCTCTGGGAGCCGTCGACAAGGGTTATGCGCCGATCGCCGACGCTCCCGGCGCCTACGTGCTGGAGAAGTAGCGATGACCGACAAGGACATGATCGAGAACCGTACCTTCGACGAGATCGCGGTCGGCGACAGCGCCAGCCTGGTGCGCACCCTGTCGCGTGAGGACATCCAGCTCTTCGCGCTCGTCTCCGGTGACGTGAACCCCGCCCACCTCGACGCCGAGTTCGCGCGGGGCGATGTCTTTCGCCGCGTGATCGCCCACGGCATGTGGGGCGGCGGCCTGATCTCGGCAGTGCTTGGCACGCTGCTGCCAGGCCCCGGGACGATCTATCTAAGCCAATCCCTGCGCTTCGTGCGCCCGGCCGGGGTCGGCGATGTCATCACGGTGACGGTCACGGTGACCGAGAAGCGCCCAGAAAAGCACATACTAGTCCTCGACTGCCTTTGCGCGAACCAGGATGCCCAACCCGTCATCACCGGCCAGGCCGAGGTCAGGGCGCCGACCGAAAAGGTGCTTCGCCCGCGCATCGCCCTGCCCGACGTGCGGCTGGTCGATCACGACAACTATAATCGCCTGATCGCGGCCGCCCGGGGCGCGCCCCTGTTAACCGCCGTCGCCCATCCCTGCTCGGCCGCCGCTCTTGCCGCGGCGGTCGAGGCCGCCGAGGCCGGACTGATCGAACCGATCCTGCTCGGTCCCGAGGACCGGGTTCGCGCCGCGGCCCAGGCGGCCGGCAAGGACATCGCCGCCTTGCGCCTCATTCCCAGCCTGCACAGCCATGACTCGGCGGCCAAGGCGGTCGACCTGGTGCGCGGCGGCCAGGCGGCGCTCTTGATGAAGGGCTCGCTGCACACCGACGAACTGATGGGGGCGGTCGTCGCCCGCGACGGGCTGCGCACCGAGCGCCGGATCAGCCACGCCTATGTCATGGACGTGCCGGGCCATCCCGAGCCGCTGATCATCACCGACGCGGCGATCAACATCGCCCCGACGCTCGCGGAAAAGGCCGACATCATCCGCAACGCCATCGACCTGGCCCATGTGTTGGGGCGCCCCGAACCCAGGGTGGCAATCCTGTCGGCGGTGGAGACGGTCAACCCAGCCATGCCGACCACCCTGGACGCGGCCGCGCTGTGCAAGATGGCCGATCGCGGCCAGATCACCGGCGCGCTCGTCGATGGGCCCCTGGCTTTCGACAACGCCGTCAGCCCAGCGGCGGCGGCCGAGAAGGGGATCGTCTCGCCGGTGGCGGGCCGCGCCGACATCCTGGTCGTTCCCGACCTGGAAGCCGGCAACATGCTGGCCAAGCAACTCACCTTTCTGGGCGGCGCCGACGCGGCAGGCGTGGTGCTGGGGGCGCGCGCGCCGATCATCCTGACCAGCCGCGCCGACAGCCTGCGCACGCGCCTGGCCTCGTGCGCGGTGGCGGTTCTGATGGCTCGCGCGGCGACCAAGGCCGCGCCGGGCCCGCTGATCGCTCCCTTGGCCGGCGCCTTGACCGGAGCACCGGCATGAGCGCGGTCGTCAGCCTCAACGCCGGCTCGTCCAGCATCAAGTTCGCGGTCTTCACCCTGGATCGGGACCACGTCCCGACCCTTTCTGGCGGCGGCAAGATCGAGCGCATCGGCATGGCGCCCATCCTGACCATCCGCTCGGTCGACGGGACGGTGATCGAGCAGAAGACCTGGAAAGACGGCCAGGCCCTCACCCACGCCGAGCTTCTGAGCTGGCTGTTCGATTGGGCGCGAATCCACCTCGACGGCCGCGAGATCGCCGCGATCGGCCACCGCGTCGTCCATGGCGGTCCCGACTTCGCCGTGCCGCGCCTTGTCGATGAGGCGCTGCTGGGCAAGCTAGAGAGCTTCAACGCCCTGGCGCCGCTCCACCAACCGCACAATCTCGCCGCCATCAGCGCGATCGCCAAGCTGGCGCCGGGGCTGCCTCAGGTCGCTTGCTTCGACACCGCCTTCCATCATGACCGGCCGCGGATCGCCACAAGGTTCGCCATCCCCCGCGCCCTGCATGACCAGGGCATTCGGCGCTATGGCTTCCACGGCCTGTCCTACGAGTACATCAGCAAGCGCCTGGCGGAGCTCGATCCGGGGTTGGCGGCGGGGCGTGTGATCGTCGCGCACCTGGGCAACGGTGCGTCGCTGTGCGCCATGGCCAGCGGGCGCAGTGTCGACACGACCATGGGCTTCACCGCCCTGGACGGCCTGGTGATGGGCACGCGTTGCGGCGCGATCGATCCGGGCGTGGTGCTGCACCTGCAAACGCAGGTGGGCATGACCGCGCACCAAGTCGAAAGCCTGCTCTACAAGCAGTCTGGCTTACTCGGCGTCTCCGAACTCTCCAGCGACATGCGCGCACTCTCGGCCAGTGACCGCCCGGAAGCCCAGGAGGCCATCGAGCTGTTCTGCTGGCGCGCGGCGCGGGAAATGGGCGCGCTGGCGGCCACGCTCGGCGGCGTGGACGGGGTGGTTTTCACCGCTGGCATTGGCGAGAACCACGCCGATGTCCGGGCCCGAATCTGCCGGCGCCTGGAATGGCTGGGCGCGCGCCTCTGCGAGACGGCCAACGCCCGCGGCGAGCCGGTCATCAGCCTGCCCGACAGCAAAATCAAACTGTGGGTCATCCCCACCGACGAGGAACGCATGATCGCCCTGCATACGGCCTCCCTCCTCCAGGACGGGGCCCGATGACGCCGCTGGTGGACCTTACGAGCAAGCGCGGCCTCATCCTTGGCGTCGCCAACGAGCACAGCATCGCCGCTGGTTGCGCGCAGGCTTTCGCTCAATGCGGCGCCCGCCTGGCGGCGACTTATCTCAACGAAAAGGCCCAGCCCTTCGTACAGCCTGTCGCCGATCGCCTCGGCGTGGAATGGACCGCCCCGTGCGACGTTCGCGAACCGGGACAACTGGAGGCTCTGTTCGCGGAAACTCGGCGGCGCTGGGGCGGCCTGGACTTTCTGCTGCACTCGATCGCGTTCGCGCCGCGGGACGACCTGCACGGCCGCGTGACCGATAGTTCGGCGGCCGGCTTCGCGACCGCAATGGACGTGTCGTGCCACAGCTTCGTGCGCATGGCCAAGCTGGCCGAGCCGTTGATGTCCGACGGGGGCACGCTGCTGTGCGTGACCTTCTACGGCTCCGAGCGCGTGGTCGAGCACTACAACCTGATGGGTCCGGTCAAGGCGGCGCTCGAGAGCGCGACACGCTATCTGGCCGCGGAGCCGGGACCGAAGGGAATCCGCGCGCACGCCATCTCACCGGGCCCCATCGCCACGCGCGCGGCCAGCGGCAGAGATCGCTTCGATGAACTGATGGAACGGGCGGCCGCGCAGGTCCCGAAGGGACAGCTGGTCGATATCGCCGACGTCGGCGCCCTGGCGGCGTTTCTGGTCAGCGATGCGGCCCGGCGCATCACCGGCACGGTCATTCCCGTCGACAACGGCCAGCATTTGCGCGCCTAATCGCCAGACGCGCGCTGGCGGCGTGGGCCTGACGCCCGAGGCTCTGATCGCCTGGTCCCCGGCGCCGCCGCGAGGCGCCGCTCGCCAACGGGGCCGGCGCGTCGTATTCACCGCAAGTCCACGCGAACCCCGCCAGCCGCCAGATTGAGCTGGAGGCCGCGGTTCTCCGTCCGCAGCACGATCTCCACGCCCTTGGCGTTACGCAGCACCACGTGGCCGTCACCGACGATGAACACGCCGCTGGCCCCGGTCGCCCCATATAGCCCCGGGAAATCGTCGATCGAGGTCAGATGACGAATCTGCGCCGTGCCGACCACCCGCTCGGCACCCAAGCCCAAGGCGCTGTAACCGCTGAGCACGAAGTTGTAGCGATGGCCTTGGAAGGTCAGCACCCCCCGCCCGCTGTGATAGCCGATCACCAGGGCCAGGCTTTCGCCCCGGAACGTCGCGGTGGCCTGGTCGGACGCCGAGGCCGAACTGGGCGGCGCGGGTCGCGCCGCCGGAGCGCGCGCCAGGGCTGGCGAAGCCGAAACGGCCAGCAGGCTGACTAGGGCCAGGCTCGCGCCCAGCCAGGCAAGGTGTCGGGGGAGCATGGCGATCTCCGATCGTGTTGGGGTCATAGTAGGCCCGCCACGACCGCGCGGTTTGATCGCGCTCAAACGCACAACGTCAATGCCTCGCCGCGGTTCGATTCAGATCGGAAGCCGGCGAGAAGAGCCGGCTAGGCTCTGGGCTCATCCTCAAGCGACGCCCGCCGGAAGCTGCGGCGGATCACGACTAGGTCCGAGATCCGCTGGGCGTGGGCGGCAGCGGATCACCGTCGTTGGATATCAAAATGGCGATCCACTCCACGCTCTTGTACTGCGCCAGGGCGTACATCAGCGCCAGGGTCAGGGGGATCCCCAGGAATGCCCCGGGCAGGCCCCACAGGATGGTCCATACGCCGATGGCTAGCAGGCTGGCGGCTGGATCGATATTCTGGCTGTCGGCCTGCATCTTGGGCAACACCAGATTGCCGACGATGAACGAGATGGCCTGAATGCCGCACAGGACCAGCAGCGCCGGCGCGAGGGTCGGGAACTGCACCAGCGCGAACAGGGTTGGCCCGATGCTGCCGAGCACCACGCCGATCACCGGTAGATAGGTGAACAGGAACAGGACGAGTGACCAGAAGAGCGCGCTCTTGAGCCCGACAACGGTCATGACGAAGAACGCCCCGACGGCGATCATCAGACCGGTGATGGTCTGGATGTAAGTATAGGCCTCCACACCTTGGACGCTTCGCGTCAGCACGGTGATCAGCGCATCGGAACTACGTGACGCGGCGATCTTGGTCAGACGCATTTCAAGGCCGCGGCCACCGGCGACGATGAAGATCAGGTAGAGCGCCGTCAGCGACAGGCCAGCGCTCGCCGCCTGAAAGCTCGCGCCCGCCATGCCCAGCGCCGCCCCCACGTCCATTCGGCGGACCAGACCATCCAGGGTAAGCGGCCCGACGCCAGGCCAATGGATCCCACCCAACATCTCGTTGAGACGACGGTAGATGGTCCCTGCCTCGGCGACGATCTGGTTCACGCCGGCCACCACAACCAACATGGCGCCCAGAACGAGCCCTCCGATGAAGAGGGCGGCGACGAGCGAGATCGTACGCCTTCCCGCCCACGGCAAAGCCCTTTGGATTCGACGGGTGACAGCGCCGATAAGGATTGTCAGCACGAGCGCAAGCGCCAGGGGCCAGAGCACCGTTCGGAAGACATAAAGCAGCCCCAGCGCGGCGGAAATCGTCAACAATGGAGAAATCTTCGGCCGGGACGCTCGCACAGTATAATCTCCTACAGACGCAACGCCTTGCCTTACGACAAGTCCAGCAGCATCGCTGTCAAAATTCGGCGCACCGCTTAGCACTGAGAAGCAGACCTTTGACCAGCGCCAAGCTCAGCATCCGACCCGATGGCATAAATCGGCGGCCAACGATGTCGGACTACCGGGTGGCCTTGTTTCACGGCTGTCCGCCGTCAGCGCCCATGAGACAGATTGAGGGTTCCGTTTAGAGGAGGGTTTTGGTCTCGTCGAAGTGACGAAGGA
>NZ_QFQZ01000099.1 GCF_003243465.1 Caulobacter segnis | reverse complement strand
AATACCTGCAGCCGGTGTGAAAGGTGCTGGCGGTGGGGATAGAGTAACGTCATAGGCATCAGCTCGGCTCGATGGCCGGCATCACCTCGACCAATTCTCCCGCCTCAAGATGCTGTTTCACGTCATAGGCTGGGATCTGGATTGTGCAGCGGCGTGGAAGAAGGACCCCCTTAGCGGGGTGATACGAGAAGAAGACGCTGCCCGGCAATCAGATGCTGGCCATCCGGCGGATCATTGAGCAGCGACGGGTCAGCAGAAAGTCGGGCCATAGCGGCTCGCGAGGCGGTCTTCGTGTGCGCGTCAGCGCCGAGGCGCTTGTTCGGGCGTATCGCAAAGAGACCGACCGCCAGAAGCTGCTGGTGAAGAAAGCCAGTCTAGCCCAGAGCCGGCTGCTCTTCGTCGTCAATGCGTTGCGCCGTCTGCTGGATGACGAGCACTTCGTGACCCTGTTGCGGGCGGAGGCGATGCACACCCTCCCCCGCCCGTTGGCCGAGCGGCTGGGTGTAGCGAGCGGTTAGGATGGCGGCCGCGGTCAAACTGGCGTTCGAGCGGGAGCTGATCGTCGCTCGTCTCGACGAAATCCTGCCGCTGAGGCAGGTCACCGATCAGGTCAAGGCGACGGTGAAATACCGGCGCATCGCCCAATCCATCGCCGAAGTCGGTGTGATCGAGCCCTTAGCGGTCGCCCGGTCAAGCGAGGGCCTCATGCTCCTTGATGGCCATATCCGTTACGCGGCGCTCATCGATCTTGGAGAGACCGAGACACGCTGCCTGCTGGCGCGTGACGATGAGGCGTTCACCTACAACAAACGGGTCAATCGGCTCGCGACCATTCAAGAGCACTACATGATCGTGCGGGCGCTTGATCGCGGTGTTTCCGAGGAGAAGATCGCAAAGGCTCTAAATGTCGACGCTCGGTCGATCCGGCGTCGGCGATCGCTTCTGGACGGGGTGTGTCCCGAGGTCGCCGAACTGTTGAAGGACCGCCTGGTCAACCCGGTGACCTTCGACGTTCTTCGCAAGATGAAACCGGTGCGCCAGATCGAGGTCGCCGAACTCTTACTGGCGGCCAACAACTTCACGTCCAGCTACGCCAAGGCGCTGTTGGCGGCGACCCGCCAGGCGGATCTCGCGAGGCCGGACAAGCCGAAGAAGGTCAGCGGTATGACTCCCGAGCAGATGGCTCGGATGGAACGCGAAATGGCGTCGCTCAATCAGGACTTCAAAGCCCTTGAGGCCTCCTACGGGGATGACGTTCTCCATCTGGTCATCGCGTCGGGGTACCTCGCGCGACTGGTCGGCAACCCGGAGATCGAACGGTTTCTCCAGTCGCGCCACCCTGAGATTCTGGATGAGTTCCGGTCGATCATCACCGCTGCCTCGCTCGATCAAACCTCGGTGGCGCCCAGCGGCGTATAGCGCGCCTTAAGGCTCCCACCGCATGGGGCCGGTCCGCCGGCCGCTGATCCCGTCAAAGTAGGAGCCGCCGTAGAGATACCACTCCAGTCCGTTGAGATGGGCGACCGCGGTCTGCGGGGTGATCGTCTGCATGTCGCTTTCGCTGATCAGACCACGCGCCCATCGCCCCGATCGGCTGAAAGCTTCGTATTCCACCAGGTAGCGCAGCCAAGTTCGGCCGCAACTGGGGCTCCTCTCAAGGTTTGTTCGCTAATGTACGCTAAGAAGTACGAAACGGGAACATAGGCCTACGCTACTCGGTACAGCCGATCGGCTGGATCGTTCAGCGGCCTGAACCCGCCTGCCGTGGCAGCGTTGGCCCAGAGGTAGTCGCCCGTCAGGCCGACATGCGCCCAGCTCATCGGTGAGAGGTGCGCCAGAAGCTCATCTGGCGCCGCGACCTCCCTGTCCTGGAGATGCTCGACGGCGCGCTGCATATATAATGTGTTCCACAGGGCGATGGCGGCGATCACCAGATTGAGGCCCGAGGCGCGGTGCTCCTGGTTTTGCAGGGTGCGATCGGCGATCCGGCCCTGCTTGTGAACGAACACCGCCTGGGCAAGCGCGTGGCGGGCCTCGCTCTTGTTCAGGCCCGCCTGGCAACGCCGGCGCAGCTCGGGGCTCTCCAACCAGTCCAAGGTGAACAGCGTCCGCTCAATCCGGCCCACCTCGGCCAGGGCCATATCCAAGCGGTTCTGTCGCTTAAACGCCGACAGCTTCTTGAGCATCACCGACGGGGCCACCGAGCCGGCCTTGATCGACGCGGCCAGCCGGACGACGTCATCCCAGTTCTCTTCGATCACGTCGACGCGGATCGGCCGACCCAGTAGAGGCTCAAGGATCTTGTGGCGGGGCTTGGGACCGATTGTGGCCAGCCGACGATCCTTCAGATCGCGCAGACGCGGCACGAACCTGTAGCCGAGCAGGTGGCAGAGAGCGAACACATGATCGGTCGCCCCGCCGGTGTCGGTGTAGTGTTCGCCGCCCCCGCGTCCGATCAGACCGTCGAGCACATAGGGCGCTTCCGACGAAGTGGCCGACAACACGCGTGTGTGAAACGATCCGTGCATGTCCGACAGGTGAGTATAGATCCGCAAGCCGGGCTCGGGCCCATACTTGGCGTTGACCTCGCCGGCCCCGCCGCGCCGCCGGCCGGAGCGGAAGAATTGTCCGTCGGACGATGAGGCCTGGCCGTCGCCCCAATGGCGGGCGAACGGCTGAGCGTGGTGGACCTCGATGATCTTTGCCAGCGCGGCCTTGTAGTTTTCTTCACTGAGATACCAGCTCTGGGTCCAGGCAAGCTGGGCGTAGGTGACGCCCTGACTGGCGTTGGCCATGCGCTCCAGGCCCAGATTAGTGGCGTCAGCCAGGACGACGGCCAGGATGCAGCTGGGATTGTCGTGGACCTTGCCCGACCGCAGCTCGCGGAACATCGACGAGAACCCGGTCAGGGCGTCGATCTCCCGCAGTAGTTCGGTGATCCGGACGCGGGGCAGTAGCGCGTCGATCGCCCGGTCGAGCGAGCGGGCCTCGTCGGGCGCGTTGGCCTTGACCGGCGTGACCGACAACTCCTCGCCCTTCAAAGTTACGCCAACCAGGTCATCCTTGGAGAGGCGCCGGGAGAAGGCGGCCAGGCGCTGATCCAGGAGGCCTGCCCGTTCGGCCAAGTATGTTCCCATCTCGACATTGATCGGCAGGGCCTCGGCCTCGGCGGCGACCTCATCTTTGGGAAGCAGATAGTCGGCAAAACGCTTGTAGGCTCGCGAGCCCTCGATCCACACATCGCCAGACCTCAGGCGGTCGCGCAGCGTGGCGGCCAGCGCGGTCTCATAGAGCCGCCGGTTGATTGGGCCGCCGACCGGCTTGACGAGGGCCTTCCAATGTTTGGACGCGAACGGCAGCGGCGCGTCGTTGGGCAACTCCCTTCGGCCGGACTGGTTGAGGTCGCGCAGGATGTCCAACGCCTTGAGCAAGGGCGCGCCACCGGTCCCGGCCCTGAACCGCATGTGCTCCAGGAAAGTCGGGACAAACCGGCGCAGCGCCCCGTAGCGGTCGGCGGCGCTGACCAGCGGATCCTCGAGCGCCAGGGCGGCCAGGGCGTCGATCTTCGGCTTGGCGGCCAGCACCTTCCACCAACCGACCTGGGCGTCGATGCAGTCGAGAACGTCGCCGCCATCGACCCGGGCTTGATCAACGGCGCCGATCACGCCGCTGAACAGACGCATGATCTGGCTGACCTCGCGGCTACTGGCCTGGTACTTTCGCTCGCGGCCGCGGCGGCCCTTGGCGAACAGCGAACCGACCATCTTATCGAACATATCGGCAGCGGCGTCGCTGAGGCGGCTTTCGAGGAAGATCAGCTGCGCCACGACGGTCGCCCGTCGGCGTCCGACACTGTAGCCACTCAGCAGGAAGGCTGGGGCGACAGCCCCCTCGCGGGCGTATTGTTCGAACCGCCCTTCGTGGATGGTCTGGGTAATCGCCGGATCGATGCCGATGGCCCGAACGTAGGCCAGACGTTCGGTGATCCCCGACATCGATGCGGCGCTAGGCGACTCGGGGATGTCGCGTAGCCAGGCCAAGGGCGATTTCTTGAGGTCGGGGTCGTTGACCAATAGCTGATCGATCCGCTCCAGTTGCGAGAACGAGATCGGCGCCAGCAGATCCTCCGCCGCCTTTCTTCTAGCCTGAGACCGGCCGGCTAAACCGACACGCTCCAGGGTGTCGGGTGACGGCAAGATTATCCCCATCCGGCGAAGATCGGCGATCAGGGCCTCGATGATCGGTCCGCCCTTGTCGGTTGCGCGGGCCGCCAAAGCGGCGATCGACACCGCTTGGCGAAGATCGTCCCGAACAAACAGGCGCAGCCCCAATCGCTGATGCAACTGGCTGGCGTGCTCGACGCGCGTTGGCGGTCGCGTCGAGTATGCACTCAGCGCTTCCGGCGCGACGTGAACTTGGTCGGAGAGGAACCGCAACACGATTTCTGGGACCGTCTCGCCCGGCGACCATCCAAACCCTGGATGACGTAGCAACGCCATCTGCACGGCGGCCCCCAGCTTGTTGGCCGGCCCTCGGCGCTCTTCGAGCCATTCAAGGTCGACGGGCGACAGCGTGTAAAAGCGCGCCACCTCGCGGACTGTGACCGGAGGCTCGAACAGCCGGCGCCGTTCATCACCCGTAAGCAAGCTTCGCCGCGCCATGGGATGGTCTCCGCCGCTTCTGCGACGGATCACAATTCTGGAAAAGTCAGAGCCTGACCAGCCGCTCTGAAATTCAGCCGCTCCGATTCGTCCACAAAACGTCTATTTTGTTATGGGACGAAGCCGGATATAGAGACGGTATTTATGGACGGTTCTGGGCCACCTTTCGCGCCAGCAGCGCCAGCGTCCATAAACTGGCCGTTTTGGAGACGAGCGATGGCGGCGAAGAAGCGTGACGGCGACATCTTGGGCTATGCTCGAGTGTCTACCGAAGATCAGGATCTGGCCGGCCAACGCCAGCGCCTTACTGAAGCCGGAGCGGTCCGCACCTTCGAAGACATCGTGTCCGGCAAGCGGTTCGACCGACCCGGGCTGATCCAACTCCTCGACCATGCCCGGCCCGGCGACACCCTCTGCGTCGTGCGGCTCGATCGCCTGGGCCGGTCGCTGAAGGAACTGCTGGAGACCGTTGACGACCTGAAGCGCCGAGACGTCAATTTCATGAGCCTGGAGGAGAAGATCGACACTGCCTCGGCGGCCGGGGAGCTGATCTTTCATGTGTTCGGCGCCATCGCGCATTTTGAGAGGCGTCTAATCGGTGAACGTACTCGTGACGGCCTGGCAGCCGCCAAAGCCCGCGGCTCGAGAGCCGGGCGCCCCCCCGCTGGACCAACAGAAGATTGCCGCTGGCCGTGCCCTCGTCGAAAGCGGCATGTCGCCAACCGCTGCAGCACGGCACTTGGGGCTCGGACGATCTACGCTTTACCGAGAACTCGGCCGAGCAAAATGACGCTCACACGGCGTGGGCCCGAGCGGCCTGACCAATCGCTTGGGCATATGCACCGCGATCCCGCCTTTCCAGATCAGCGCTTTGATCTGGCGACCGATCAACGGCCCATAGTTGGCAATCCATTCGTCCACTCGCGCCTCCCCGGAAGGAGCGGCAAAGTCGCTCATGCAAGGCCTCTGATCCACCCCATGCTGGCCTTCCGAACGTCTGCTTGCAGGGGTGAAGATTGGTGGGTCCCTCCGTTCGCCCTTTGTGCTTCTTAGCGTACTTTGGCGAACAAACCTTGAGGTTAGCCCTAAAAGAGCGAAACAGCCTTGGCCGGGCCAAAGGCGATCGCCGGCGTTGGCAGGCGCTTGGCGAGGTCTGTCAGGGTCAAGGCGACAGGCGTCGCCTCAGTCGGCGGGTTTTGGTTCAAGCTCATCAGAACTCTCGCTGGCTCGCGCTTGCGGCGCATTCTCGCCGTTGCACGCTAGAGCTTAACTGTTCGTGACCGCTTCCGCGTTCGGATACGACAGGCCCGGTCGTAGGAGCGCGCGCAGCCTCTGGCGTCGGCGCGCGACGCGGCGCAGGATTTGCCCGTGGCGGGCCTGGATAAAGATCATAGCCCTTGGCGGCGGGGGACGGTCCGACTGGCCTTTGGTCAGACGGCCGAAGGACGCATTGTCTCGATCCGTGACGTGGTCAGCGGCCGGGCCTGCGGCTGCGTGTGTCCGGCTTGCGCAGAACCGTTGATCGCCCGCAAGTTCGGGTCGAGGCCAAGGCCGCGGGCCGACCACTTCGCCCATGCGCGCGACGTGGCCTGTGTCGGCGCCCTGGAAACCGCCCTCCACAAACTGGCCAAGCAGATCCTCACCGATGCGCTGGGCCTAACCTTGCCGGCCATAGCCGCCGAGCGCGAGGGCGTGCGCCGTCAAAGCCATGACGCCAGGCATCAGGCGTTCGAGGCCGCGGCGGCGGAAGTGGCCTTCCCCGGTGTCGTCGCCGATGTCGTCCTGCGCCGGGGTGAGCGCGCGCTGATCGTCGAAATCCTGGTTACCCATGCCTCGGATGCCGAAAAGGTCGCCAGGATCCGCAGGCTGGAGACCTCGGCCATCGAGATCGATCTTTCGAAGCTGTCGCGCCGCGCCGATCCCGAAACGGTGTCGGACGCGGTGCTCGTCAGCGCCCCGCGCAAATGGCTGTTCAATCCCGCCCAGGACGCGGTCGACGCCGAGGTGGACCAGGTCCTGGCCGAACGCGCCGAGGTCGCTCGGCAGAAGCTCCTGCGGCAGGCCCAGACCCTGGTCGGCCACTGGGCCGCCCTTCCCAGTCCCAGGGATGGGACCGATCTGCCGGCTGTCCGCAGCGCGCTCGTCCAGATCGAGGCCTTGAACTTTGCAGCGCACGTCGGCCTGCCGGTCGCCAGGGGCGAGAAGGCCCTCAATGTCTCGCCCAAGGCCTGGCAGGCCGTTGTCCTGAAGACGCTGGTGATCGACCAGCAACCCTGGTTCGGGCGTCCTGGCCTGTCGATCCCGGCCTTGCGCGACCGCCTTGAGGGCCACGGCTTGCTGCCGCCTCTGTTCAAGGTCTCGCGCGGGGCCGAGTTGATCGGCGCGGCGCGCGCGCTGGCGCCGGACTTCAACACCCCCACCGGCCTGATCAGCGCCTATGTCAGGGGGCTGCAAAAGGCGGGGCTTGTCGAGTGCGCCGACGACCTTTGGCGCGCGCCGATCAAGGTGCGCCAACAGATCGCCCAGCAGGCCAGGGAGACGCGCGAGCGCCAGGATCGCATCGACGACTTGCGGACGCGCGTGGACGAAATCCTCAAACGCGCCGGGCCCGAGGGCGAGGGTTTCGACCGTCAGGCGTGGCTTGGCCGAGCTCACCGGTCCAGGCCCCCTCCCCTCACGGTAGCGGCCAATGGCGGTCCGGTCTGGAGCGAACTCAAGGCGGCCTTCGCGCGGATCGCCGACGCCTTCTGGACCTACGACGACGCCGTGGACCTGATGGGCTTGCCGCTGCGGGCGGCGTTGGAACGCGCCGAACAAGCGCGAAAGGACGCGGCTGAGCGCCGGCGCCTGGCGGCCGAGGCTGCGGCGCTGGCGGCGGCGGACGATCGCGAAGCCCGGTTTCGCGCCGCGGCCCTGGCCGCCTACGGAGCCGATGCGGAGGCCTGGATGACGCGCCTGGCGCCCCCTGCGAACCTTTCGACCCGGCTGGCCCTGGTCCGGTCCAGTTCGACCCACTTGCAGGCGGCGTTGGAAGCGCTGGACCGCCGGGTGGCCCAGCAACGCCGCGAGGAGGCCCAGAGGGTCATGGCTCAGGATGCGCTTGCGGCGTTGTGGGACGCGGCCTGCGACGAGCACGGCGAGGATTGGGCCAAGGTCTTCGTCAGCAACCCCGATCCGCGACTGGGCGGCCGCCGCCCGCGCGAGGTGTGCGTCGATCCGGCGAGCCTGAAGATGTGCCTGAACCTGGTGCGGCCCAAGCTCGCCAGTCGCCGACGAGGGTGACGCGTCACGATGAGAAGATCAGATCGGGTAAGTCTGGACGATCGACGATAGCGGCACAGGCAGCCCAACGGACGCGGCGTGATCAGCCGGACCTGTTGCAGAGATGACGACGAGATTTTCAGCAAATCCGCCGCTTTCAGCATCTGCTGAAACGGGCTCATCTGCTGAAACTGCCTATTTCAATCGAGGTCGGGCCGACGCCGGGTCGCAAGGGAGGGCCGTTCAGGCCTCGCGGTCAGCGTCCGTGTGGAGCTCCACCTTCTCGCCTCGATCATCGCGTCTCAGATCCGGCGACATCATCTCACGCACGGCGATGTCGATGGCCTCGGAGAGGCTCACGCCGCGCAGATGAGCTAACGCGCGGACGTTGTCCGCCACGCGGGATTCGATCTTGATGCGCTCGACCTTGATCATCGCAATCGTAAACATACTGCGCGCGTCGTTTCCCGTCACCATGAGGTCCGAGCCGACGGGCGTCCTTTCGACTGCGCGACCCCAACAGGTTCGGCCGGGAATATGGCGCCGTTAGCCGCGCCGCCGCTGCGCCGAACGGAACGCGCTGATGTCCATAATGGGTCTACGAACTTCGGACCTAGGAGGGGGCGGTTCGATGCGACTTAGGCGTTGTCGCCGCTTTCATCGCCCTTCAGCAGCTTGGCGGCTAGCGCGCGGGCGGCCTCGGGATCCGCGCGCAGCCTCTCCAGCTCGGCCAGCCGCTCGTAGGACAGGCGGCTCAGCCAATGTTCGTCACGAACGTCGTAGCCAAAGTGCAGCTCAACGGCGTGGCCTGTGTCGCGCACATGCTGATGGGCCCAGGCGCGGGGCGTCGTCGAAGTGATTAAGGTCGCAGGTCTTGCAGTGGGCCTTTCCAAACACCTCCTCCTCGACGGGATTGAAGCTGGTCGGCAGGAAGCTGGAGGCATTGCTCATCGGTCGGTCTTTCTTGCCCGCCGACGGTGGTGTGGACTCAGGCTCAGGGTCAAGGATCGAGCTACTCGTCCGGCCGGTCCCGCGCTTGGGCGAAGGCGCGGTCGCGGGCCAGATTGCCAAAGCGGGTGGTGTCGCTGGAAAAGGCCAGGCGCACCGTGCCGATCGGGCCGTGCCGCTGCTTGGCGATGATCACCTCGGCCAGGCCCTCCACCTGATCCATGCGCTCGCGCCAGGCCAGATGCTCGGACGTGCCCTCGCGCGGCTCGGCGCGGCCCAGATAGTATTCCTCCCGATAGACGAACCAGACCATGTCGGCGTCCTGCTCGATCGAGCCGGATTCACGAAGGTCGGAGAGCTGCGGGCGCTTGTCCTCGCGTTCCTCGGTCTTGCGGCTGAGCTGCGAGAGGGCGATGACGGGGCAGGCCAGTTCCTTGGCCAGGGCCTTCAGGCCCATTGTGATCTGCGAGACTTCCTGCACGCGGTTGGCGGTGGCGCCGAGGTCCGAGCCGGTCACCAGCTGAAGGTAGTCGACGACGACGAGGTCCAGGCCCACCTGGCGCTTCAGGCGTCGGGCCCGCGCGGTCAGCTTGGCGATCGAGATCCCGCCCGTGGCGTCTATATAAAGTGGGGCCTGTTGGAGTTCGATGGCCGCGTCGCGCACGCGGCCGAACTCGCTGGCGTCGATCTCGCCCTTCCGGAGGCGGTCGCCCGAGACGCCCGAGGCATCAGCCAGCATGCGAAGAGCGAGTTGCTCGGCGCTCATCTCCAGCGAATAGAAGGCCACCACGCCGCCGCTGACGGTCTTACGGCTGCCGTCGGGCTGCGGCTCCCAGGCGTACTTCTTGGCGACGTTGAAGGCGATGTTGGTGGCGAGTGCGGTCTTGCCCATCGAGGGGCGGCCGGCCAGCACGATCAAGTCCGAAGGGTGCAGACCGCCGATCTTCTGGTCGAGGTCGATCAGGTCCGAGGCCAGGCCCGACATGCCGCCGTCGCCCTGGAAGGCCTCGGCGGTCATCTCGACGGCGCCGCGCAGGGCGTCGCCGAACGACACGAAGCCCGAGGAGGCCGCGCCGTTTTCGGCCAGGCTGTAGAGCTGCTGTTCCGCCGCCTCGATCTGGTCGCGGGCGGGAAGCGGCAGGTTCTCCTTGCCGCCGGCGTGGGCCGTAGTGGCGATATCGCCGCCGATGCGGATCAGCTCGCGGCGCAGGGAGAGATCGAAGATCGCCCGGGCGTAGTCACCGGCGTTGGCGGCCGGCGGGGCGCGATCGACGAGGTCGGCGAGGTATCGCAGACCGCCCAGTTCCTCGAAAGCGGGGTCGGCCTTGAACGCGTCGGCCAGCAGGATCGGCTCGGCCAGCTGGCCCTTGCGGATGTGGGTTTCGATCGCCTGGAACAGCCGCTGGTGGAACGGTTCGTAGAAGCAGCGGGCCTGCAGGCTGTCGGTCAGGCGCTCATAGGCGGCGTTGTCGTAGAGCAGGATCCCGAGCAGCGCCTGCTCGGCCTCCAGATTGTAGGGGGCGACCTTGACCGCGGGCTCGGACGGTGGGCCCGAGCCGGGTTCGAAGACGACGGCACGCGCAGCAGCACTCATCGACAACCTCATGACGCTTCAAGTCGAGGTGGTCGGGACTGTGGATGGATTCGGCTAACGGCGTCATCCGAGCCTGGGGCGGCCCCCGCTCGGCGATCGCGCCGGTCGGTCGCGGCGGCGTTGCGCATGACGGCGACCCGCTCCAAGCTCGTCCGACGATCGGAGCCCCATCATGACCTTCAGCATCAAGGACCATCCGTTCCATGTGCGGATGAAGCAGTTGCCGCCTCAGGAAGTGGCCGCTTGGGTGCTGGGCGAAGCGCCGGTGGAAAAGGCCGAGGCCAAGCTTCGTAAGGAGGCGTTCCGCCGGGTGGCCAAGCACATCACCGCGGGCAAGGCCGAACGCAGCAAGCACGGCTTCAACTCCGACACCAACGGCGAGATCGCCCGGGCTATGGAGTGGGCGTTCCAGGCCGGCCTCAAGGCGGCAAGGAAAACCTAGGACGCCGGTGTGGCGTTCAATCGGGCTTCGAGGGCGACGATGCTGGCCAGGACGTCCTCGAAGGCCGGCGGCGTTCCGAAGATCATCAAGGCCATCTGGGCGTAGTCGCGACGCAAGTCGTCGTACATCGCGCCGTCCGGCGCCAAGGCGAACGTCGGGGCGACGGCGCTGGCCAGGTCGAAGTCTGGCCGATTGAAGAACATTCGTGCGTGGGCGATCGCGTCAGTCCCCAGCGCCTGGTCGGCTAGAGCTCCGCCGGCCACCTCCGTCTGCATCAGCTGGTGGACGTCGTAATAGTGGCGCGACACGCGCTGGCCGCCGCCACGCAGTTCCTGGCGCACGTCGAACCAGCGCCGCAGGCCGTGCAGGATGACGATCTTGTCCCAGAAGGTGCGGGTCGCGTCGACCACCACCACGCCGTTCACCGACAGGTCCAGGTCCGGCGTGTCGTCGTCGACATAGGGCTTGATGATCCGCACCGAATTGGGGTCGAGGGCGGACTTGGCGCCGGATTCGATCTTCACCGTGTTGAGCACATAGCCGTCCGGCGGAGTGACCGTCGGGTAGGTCAGCAGCAGGGTTTGCGGCTCGGTCGGATCAGGATCGAGCGCAAAGTCGGCCAGGGTCGCTCCCGTCCGCCGGGCCATTTCGGTCAGGAGCGCCCAAAGCGCCTGGCGGAGGTCCCCCTGGATATAGGCAGCGCCGGCCGTGGCGATCCGGTCAAGCATCAGTCGCCGCTGGCGGCCGCTCATCGCCTGCAGGTCCTGGACGCTGGCGGGCACGCCTAGGTCGTCACGGAACACGGTGACGTCGATGTCCTCGGAAAACCGGCGGATCAGTCCAAAGCCTTTGGAAAGCGATGTGCCGCCCTTGAAGAGGAGGCGCGGCGCGCCGGCCGGCAGGCCGTTGAACAGCGCATCCAGCGTCCAGCACACCCAGAAGTCCTTCTCGACGTTGCGCGGGGTCGTCCCCAGCCGCTGGGCGGTGGCGGCGAAGAGGCCCGCGCGCGTCTCCGCATCCGCGGCGATGACGGTGTCGAACGCGAGGTTCATGCGGGGGCGCCGACGTCGCGGGCGAGCGGACCGGTGGCCGGCTGGAGAAGATGATCGTTCAAGTGCGGCCTGAGCAGGTCCTGCATCCAGGCGGGCAGCGCGGCGAAGCTTTTGGCCAGGTCGGCGCGGATGGCTGAGCCATGGCGCGGGTCCGCGAGGATGGCGGCGACACGGCGGGCGGTGTCCTGATAGCTGTCGCCCTGGCCATGGGTGTCGCGCAGCCAGTGCAACGCCTGGACCAGGCGCATGGCCGGCCGGCCGGCCCAGGTCAGCTTGCTCGCCGCCGTCGGCTTGAAGGCGATCGTCATCTGGCCCAATTGGATCGGCCGCAGGCGCGCGTCGGTGTGGACCACGATCTTGGCGGGCACGGCATTGGTGAAACCCAGGTCGTTGGCGGCGGTCATGCCATCGACCAGCAGCCGCAACTGATCGCGACGGGCTACCGCGTCGATCACCGCCTTCGGATCGGGCGCACTGGGACGACGGGTCAGAGCGTTCATGCTCGGACGATCATAGAGTCCTCGGTCGATCCGCCGAAGTCCCCCCTGCCCCACCCTACGCTGCAAAGCCTTGTCGACGGCGTCGCGGCCGCCAAGGTCCAAAAAGTCCGATGGCGTCCAGACATAGTGACCCGGCGCCGCAGCGATACGGGTATCGATGGTGCTGTTAAGCGGGGTGGGCGCTCGGGTCATGTCCGAAATATGCATACAAACTTCGGACATAACAAGCGGTGAATGTCCGAAAAGTGCCTACAAATTTCGGACATATTTGAAGCGCGAACGCTGCGGCGCCTGTCATATGCCGATCAGGCCAGGGCGGGAGGCGTACAATCCAAAAGCCCTAAAAAGCCGGCCGGTTGACCTCGTCACGGACGAAGTCTACGCCTTGCAGCGTAGACCAGACCCGTGACCATGGCCGAGTGATATCCGCCGCCAAGATGCAGGCTGGTCCCCGCCCATTGGCGAGGTGTCTGGATCAGCAACGTCTGACCGCGCTGGTCACTTCGCCTCGCCGCCCGAAGGCCGAACATCGCGACGGCGAGCGCCGGTTCACGCTTCGTCAGCCGAACGGCCGCGGGGGCGCGCGAACGGCGGCGAGGACGGCCTCGTCGTCCTCGACATCGGCCAGGCGGATCGGCGTCACCTCCGGATCGACGACTACCCCGCGTCCGACTTCGTCTCCCAGGCGAGTCAGCTCGTAGACGCTGACGTGCTCGAATTGTTTGATGCGGACGTAGCCGCGCGCCGCCAGCCATTGGCCCTGGATCTCGACCGTGGCGCGCGGCAGGCGCAGGCCGATCGTCTCGAGCAGACCGGTCAAAGTCTCCGAATTGCTGGCCCCTGCGCCCCAGCGCAGGAGGCGCAGGATCCAGGCGCGTACCGAGCGGTTGGTAGCGGCGGTCGCAGCCTCGAGCAGGGCCGCGGCGTCCAGCGAAGCCGGGTCTAGGTTGCGCATGGTTCTGTTCCTCGCATCCAAGCCAAATATGTCGAGCTTTTTGCCGCCTGGCCACGTCCAGGTGGTCGGCGCCAGGCCCGCCGAGCCGATCCCGAGCAAACATTAGAGCGCGAGCCACGACTTGCGCCGGACCGCCAGGGTCTAGGTTACGGGGCCGGCTGCCGGGCATTCATCGTCTTGCGACGTTCGACTAGGCTGTGTCGCGCGACGTGAGAGATATCATGGCGACGATCACCACCCCGGCAGGTCCACATGGCGCGCCTGAAGGAGTCCATGGGCGGCCACACCGAACTGAAGCGCCTCCAGGAGCAGCGCCTGGCCCGGCCCAACGCCCATCTGCGCCGCGGGCCCGACGGCCGCCTGAGCTATTTGCCCGCGGTGCGCCGTCGGCGGCCGAAGAACCTTACCCGTCGCCCTGCTCGCGGAACTGTTTCTCCTGCTACCTGGGGCTACGGCCCTGGAGATCGGGATCGCTCGGCGATGTCCCTAGCCGGCGTACGCTGCCCAGCCTTGTCGGCAACGTCGTGTTCGCCCCGCTCCGGGAGCTTGGACGCTCAGAGACGATGAGGCGCGGCGTCGCTTGAGATTTCATCGCGGTGATCAAGGGACAATAGCCCCGATCATGTCCGAAACATCGAATTTCGGACATGAGGCGGCGACGGAGCATTGATGCGTGGCTGGCGCCGCGGCCGCGGAATGTGCTCTGCAACTGCACGCATTGCGATGCGGCTAACAAGGCTTCGTCGGCAACACCAGCGAGGTTTTAAAGCAACCGGACGGACGAACAATTCCGCCGGCCTGTGCACATACCGATAGAACCTGCGGCTCTACATTTCTCGTTCCCACCAACCGCGAGTGTTAACGCCGGCGGCGTTGGCGAGATCCTCCAGCTCCGCAATATCGTTGCTCGTGAGCGCTAGACTGCCTGCTCGGACCAAACTCTGGACGTGATGGGACTTGGTGACGCCGATGATGGGGGTCGCGCCCTTGGCCATGACCCAGGCTATCGCGACATCGGCGGCCTGGGCGTTGTGGCTTTGACCGATCGAACCGAGCTTATCCGTCAGCGTCATCAGATGAGGCAGGATATCGTTGTAGTTTTCCGCTCGGTCGCTGCCTTGCGGCAGCGGGCTTTCTGGACTGTATTTTCCGGTCAAGGCGCCCTGCTCAAGCACCATGTAGGCGAAGAATGGTATGCCGTGATTGTGGCAATAGTTCAGAATTCCAGCATCTTCAGAGCTACGATATAATAGACTATAGTGGTTCTGAACGGCCTCGACCCTAAACCCGGCTTCACCGAGAATTTGATTGGCGAGTATGATTTCGTCGAGATTATGATTTGAGACGCCAACGTGTTTGATCTTCCCGCTCTTTAGCAACGGAATAAGCTGCGGCGTCCACCGTGCCACATCGGCCGGATTGTGGATCCAGTAAAGGTCGATGTATTCGGCGCCGAGAGTCAGCAGACTCTGGTCAAGCATCTCCGCCACCGGATGATCGCTGGCTCCCGCGATCTGCGGGGTAAATTTCGT
>NZ_QFQZ01000098.1 GCF_003243465.1 Caulobacter segnis | reverse complement strand
CGGGAGGTGTGGATGGGGGCTTGTAGGGATAACCCATAGGGATAACCCAACGCATCCCGAGTGTTGCGCCGAGCCGAAAATGAACGCAACCTTCGTCTCGGCCTGTTGGGGGAAAGTCATGGCGGACGGCAATAAAGTATCCAATTCGTCCTTGGTGCGTCCGGTGGCGAACCAATCAGATTCAATTGTTCGAACGGTTTCTCAAGCCGCCTTCGAGATTCGGGGCGATACGCCTTTCGAAAAGGCGATTGAGGAGGCGGTCACTTGGATGCGCGAACGCAATCCCGTTATTCCCGAGGAGGCGCTCCTAGGTGGTCCGTTTGACGTTGGGGGCGGTGGTGATGCGCCGGCGCAGGCTGTGGACCTGCAATTCCAAGGCGGACGAATCTGGGCTGCCAGCCTTGATGTACCCGACCAAGCGATCGTCGGACGCACATGGGTCACCGAAATAACAGTCGGTGAAGCGAACGGACGAGTGCATTTCGGCTCTCGTCTAATAAACGTAACAAAACGTTCCGATCCGCCCTTCATGCCAACGTTGCCCGCGCTTAATAGGCGGATAGTCAAAAAGCTCTCGGCACATGCGGACTCCCTTAAGCTCACCGAGGTGTCGCTCCGAGTTCAAACGCCTAGCGAGGTGGATGAGCTAATCGCGTTGCTGGATGATCCCAAAAGACAGCTTCCAGTAGTAGTGATATCGGATGCTGGGAAATCCTCGCAGTTCGCTCCTCCAGATGCTGTGGCTAATCGCCTGGCTGGCGCATGTCATGTTTTCAGTATCAGTGAAGAGGGGGGCTGGGAGCTCACGAAGCGTTTTGGTAAAGCGCTATCGGTGTTTGGTGGCGCGGCTCGAATTTACTGGCCGAGATTCCAATCTGATATCTCTGATCCTTTTGATCATCCCCTTTGGCTCACCCGAGAGGGGGCGACGCTAGAGGCGCGGCGTGATGCTTTAGTTGCGCGCGTGCTGAGTTCCGCCGTCCATGGTCGCCAGCAGGACTATCCGCGATTCAATGCGGTTCGGGAGGTTGCCGCCGAGCAAGCTATCGAGCGCATGCGTCTAACGGGCACTAGTGTCGAGCTCAATAAACTCTTTGAGGAAGAGAATGCACGGCTGACCAGGGAGCTTAGCGCCCTACGAAGTGAATTTGACCAATGGCTTGAAGACGCTGATGAGACTGAGCGCAGGGCTGAGCGAGAGGTTAGTGAGCTAAAATGGGAGCTCGGTCGCGCCCGTGCTCAGAATGAAAGCCTTCGTGCGGCCTTAAGTAGCGGCATTGAGCTCAAAAGAGACATCTTGTCTTCTGCTGATCATTTCGACGAATGGTCTAAGGCCAATCTGTCAACGAATGTATGGATAGCGCCCAAGGCTATTCGTGAGTTTCATAAAAACTGTCAGTTTGAGAATCTAGATCTCATTTCGTCCGTTCTATTTTTGCTGGACGATGTCTATGTGCCCATGAGGGTGAGTGGGGATAGCAATCTATTTTCTACATATAGATCTAAATTGGCCGATCTTGGCTGTAGTGATCAGCCATGTTTCAGTAATAGGGGGGATATAAAGCGATATCCTGAATATAGTGTAATGTATCATTCCGTGAGATTTTGGTGTGAGGATCATATAAAATTTGGTGGGGGAACAGATCCGCGCAGAATGTTCCGTATATACTATAGCTGGAATGAGGTGGACGGCGTTCTTATAATTGGGAGCCTTCCAAATCACCTCGACAATAAATTGACTAATTGATATTGTTGGATTTTCCTAGGATCGCGCCCCCCGCCCGGTCCCGTCCTTAAATCTCTTGGAGGCTGCAGCGTGCAGGACTGACCAAGTCAGTCAAGGACCGCCCTCCGGGCGGCCGCGCGGCGGCGACGCGGAGCGTCGTCCTTGAGTGACTTGGACAGCCCTGCGATCGTCTCGCCGTGAGATGTAAGGATGGCGCCTTCTCGGGGCGAGAAGGGTTTCACCTCCACCAACACTCAATACGCGTGTCATCCCGGAAGCCTCGCAGAGGCTATCCGGGACCCAGGGGTTGCGGGAGCGCCGAGCGGGCCGCCCCTGGGTCCCGGCTCTCCGCTGCGCTTCGGCCGGGATGACACGAAAAGGGGGCGGGCGAGGGCGGTGCGACCCCTCATCCGGCGCTTCGCGCCACCTTCTCCCGCAGGGGGAGAAGGATCACCCCAACACCCACCGCGCCGCCAGCAGGGCGAACCCCACCAGGATCACCGGCCCGAACACCCGGAAGGTGTGGCGGGTGCAGGGTTCGGGGAAGAAGGTGTCCCAGGCGCCGTCCTTGGTCGCGCCGTACTTCACCGCCATCGCCGTCATCGGGCACTTGAAGCCGCAGGCGGCGAAGACCACGCTCTCGACCGCCACCAGGCTGGCGGCGACCCACAGCCAGGGGCCGGTCGCGCCAGTGATCCCGGCCGCCAGCACCACCAGCGACGCGCCGGCCATCACCACATAGATCACCGTGTGCGCGGCGCGCACCAGGGTCAGGCGCTGGGCGTCGGTCATGGCTGAGCTTAAACCCTTCTCCCCTTGCGGGAGAAGGTGGACCGCGCAGCGGGACGGATGAGGGGTTTCTCGGCGGTGCGACCCCTCATCCGTCAGCTTCGCCGACACCTTCTCCCGCAAGGGGAGAAGGGTTACCTAGACCCCATGCCCCTTTCCCCCGACATCCTGGCCTGGCGCGACGAGATGCTCCGGCCGCCGGGCCCGCTGAACGGCCTGGCGCGCGCCACCCAGCGGCGGATCAACCGGCTGATCCCCGAGAAGGTCCACGCCGCGATCACCACGGCGATCGAGGGCATGACGCGCGGCATGCTGACCGGCTCGGACTTCCTGACCGGCGCGCCCCAGATCGGCCTGACGTTGGACGAGCGGCGGGCGCGGGCGGCGCTGGCGATCGACGGCTGGAAGAAGACGGCCGCCGTCGAGGGCGGGGTGACCGGGGCCGGGGGCTTCCTGGCGGCGGCGGCCGACTTCCCGCTGCTGATGAGCTTCAAGATCAAGCTGCTGTTCGAGATCGCCGCCGTCTTCGGCCACGACGGGACGGCGCTGTCCGAGCGCCTGTTCATCCTGCACATCTTCGAGCTGGCCTTCTCGGACGCCGAGCACCGGACGAAGGTGATGGCGGCGATGCAGGACTGGGACGCCAAGACCCATCCGGCCCACCTCGACGACTTCGACTGGCGCGCCTTCCAGCAGCAGTACCGCGACCACATCGATCTGGCGAAACTGGCCCAGTTCCTGCCCGTGGTCGGCGCGCCGCTGGGGGCGATCGTGAATTGGCGGCTGGTGGAGCGGCTGGGGCATACGGCGGTGATGGCCTACCGGATGCGGGCGGAGGAGGGCCGGTCGACGCCGCAGGCCCCCACCTGACCACGCTTCGCGTGGTCGTCCGCCCCCGGAGGGGGCGGAAGGATCACTCACCCTTCTTCCCCCTCCGGGGGAGGAGCGCGTCAGCGCGGAGGGGGCAAGGACGAGCGTTCGCGGCGCTCTATCATCCGCGTATCCGGAATCGAACCTAGCAAAATCAACGACTTCCCACTTTTACCCGCCGCTGCATCATCCGCGTTGAAACCGCCCTTATCCTTGAACCACCTCGTCGCGAGGAAAGGGCGCATGGCCAGCGACCATCGTGGCGGCGGGGGGCGGTCGAGCGGGCGCGCTCGCCGGTGCGGGGGAAACTCCGCAACTTCGTCCATCCCCGAGGTAGTCGACCCTGGAGCACAGAAACGACGGTGGACTTAGGCCGGTGAGCACGACAGGGACGTCGAAAGGCGTCCGTCCGGGATCGGGCTACGCGGCCCGGCCCGCCCGTCGGAGGCTTCAAGGGTGTCGAGGCGCCAATAGCGTCGCGGGATCACGCTTCCGGATAACGATCGCGCGGAGCGTCGGGCTTCGTCGAAACGGTATTATTCAATCTTCTTCCGGACGTCGTCCGGCGCTCCGCGTCCCTTTCCATCCCTTCAGCGGGCGGCCGCGTGAAGCGGCGGAGGCGTGCGTGATGTTGCCTTCTTCCCCCTCCGGGGGAGGAGCGCGAAGCGCGGAGGGGGCGAGTCGGAAAAGGGCCCGCCGACGCCGCAGGCCCCCACCTGACCACGCTTCGCGTGGTCGTCCGCCCCCGGGAGGGGGCGGAAGGATCTCGCCCTACAGATCCAGGTCCGCCGCCGCGAACTCGGCGTTTTCCTGGATGAAGCGGAAGCGCAGTTCCGGCTTCCGGCCCATCAGGGTCTCGACCAGGCTTTCCACCGCTTCCTCGCTGCGGGGCAGGGTGACCCGGGCCAGCGTGCGCTTCTTGGGGTCCATGGTGGTCTCCTTCAGCTGGGAGGCCATCATCTCGCCCAGGCCCTTGAAGCGGCCGATCTCGGGCTTCTTGCCCTTGAAGACCGTGGCCAGGAGCTCGTCCTTGTGGGCGTCGTCGCGGGCGTACTCGCTCTTGCCGCCGTGGCTGATGCGGTACAGCGGCGGCAGGGCCAGGAAGAGGTGCCCCTGGCGGATCACGTCCGGCATGGTGCGGTAGAAGAAGGTGATCAGCAGGGAGGCGATGTGGGCGCCGTCGACGTCGGCGTCGGTCATGATGATGATCCGCTCGTAGCGCAGATCCTCTTCACGGTACTTGCTGCCGCCCTGGGCCCCCAGGGCCAGCATCAGGTCCGACAGCTCCTTGTTGGCGGTGAACTTCTCGCCGGACGCGGAGGCGACGTTCAGGATCTTGCCGCGCAGGGGCAGGATGGCCTGGTACTTGCGGTCGCGGGCCTGCTTGGCCGAGCCGCCGGCCGAGTCGCCTTCGACGATGAAGAGCTCGGCGCCGTCGACCGCGCTCCCGGCGCAGTCGGCCAGCTTGCCGGGCAGGCGCAGCTTGCGGGTCGCGCTGGCGCGGGAGACTTCCTTGTCCTTGCGGCGCTTGAGGCGTTCTTCCGCCCGCTCGATGACGAACTCCAGCAGGGCCTGGGCATTTTTCGGGCTGGAGCTGAGCCACAGGTCGAACGGGTCGCGCAGGGCCTGCTCGACGAAGCGCTGGGCCTCGGTCGTGGAGAGCTTCTCCTTGGTCTGGCCCTGGAACTCGGGGTTCTTGATGAACACCGAGATCAGCGCCCCGGCCTGGGCGACGACGTCGTCGGCGGTGATGATCGTCCCGCGCTTCTCGCCCTTGAGGTCGGCATAGGCCTTGAGCCCCCGCGTCAGGGCGGCGCGGAAGCCGCTTTCGTGGGTGCCGCCTTCGGGCGTGGGGACGGTGTTGCAGTACGACTGCATGAAGCCGTCGTGCTCGCCGAAGCCCTGCGGGGTCCAGGTGACGGCCCACTCGACCGCGCCGGCCTCGCCCTGGCGCTCGATGCGGCCCGAGAAGCTCTCGGGGGTGATGGTGGCCAGGCCCTTGCTGCGCTCGGCCAGGAAGTCGGCCAGGCCGTTGGGGAAGTGAAAGGTCGCTTCCGCCGGGGTCTGGTCATGGATGCGGGAGGGATCGCAGGACCATTTGATCTGGACGCCGCGGAACAGGTACGCCTTCGACCGCGCCATGCGGTACAGGCGCGCCGGCTTGAAGCCGCAGCCCTCGCCGAAGATCTCGTCGTCCGGCTTGAAGCGCACCATGGTGCCCTTCTTCTTCGACGGCTGGATCTGCTGGATCGGACCCAGCGGCTTGCCGCGGGCGAAGACCTGCAGGTGCTCGAAGCCGTCGCGCCAGACGGTGACCTCGACGCGCTCGGACAGGGCGTTGACGACGCTGGCGCCGACGCCGTGCAGGCCGCCGGAGGTCTCGTAGGCCTTGCCCGTGAACTTACCGCCGGCGTGCAGGACGGTCATGATGACCTCCAGCGCCGACTTGCCGGGGTACTTGGGGTGCGGGTCCACGGGCATGCCGCGGCCGTCGTCCTTGACCGACAGGTAGCCGTCGGCGTCGAGCTTGACCTCGATGGTCTTGGCGAAGCCGGCCACGGCCTCGTCCATCGAGTTGTCGAGCACTTCGGCGAACAGGTGGTGCAGGGCCCGCTCGTCGGTGCCGCCGATGTACATGCCCGGCCGCTTGCGGACCGGCTCCAGGCCTTCCAGCACCTCGATGTCGGCGGCCGAGTACTCGCCGGGCTTGCCGGCGGGCGCCGGAGCCGGGGCGGGCTTCGACGAGGGCGGCGGCGGTGGGATCGGACGCGGCGTCGCCTCGACATGCGGCTCGACGCTGCTCAGCAGCGGCGCGGCCGGAACCGGGGCGAGGGCGTCGTCGTCGCCAAACAGGGAGGGGGTCTTATCGGAGGAGGACATCAGGGGAAGTCTAGGCGATTCGAACGCGGGGGCCTCGTATGGCGGCCCCGGCTTCCCCTGAAAAGAGAAAACGAAATCCTCTCCCCGCGGGAGAGGTGTCGCCGCGAGGCGACGGAGAGGGAAGGGACAGGCCTTGCCGAACTTCCCCCTCCGTCCGTTTCACGGACACCTCCCCCGTTAGGGGGAGGATTTCCAGGCTCAGCGATACGCCGGCGGATAGCCGCTTTGGTCGCTGGCCACGTAGCGGGCCTTCAGCTGGTCCTGGCGGCTGTCCTTGGGCTGCTCGACACCGCCGACCAGGACGGCGGTCGGCCAGCTGGTGGTCTCCAGCGGGTCGCCGTTCCAGACCACGACGTCGGCCAGCTTGCCGACCTCAAGCGAGCCGATCTTGGCGTCCTGGCCCCAGATCCTCGCCGGGACCAGGGTCACGGCGGCCAGGGCGGCCGAATAGGGCAGGCCGTTGGCGACGGCGAGGCCGGCGTTCAGGCGCTCCTGGCGCAGGTTGTTGAAGTCCCGCGCGCCGTTGATCGCCACCGACACGCCGGCGGCGTGCAGGCGGGCGGCGTTGTCGAGGCGCGAGCCCAGGGTCTCGAAGCTGCCGGGCAGGTCATCCTGCGGATCGACGATGACCGGCACACCGGCCTTGGCGATCTCCGGAGCGACCATCCAGCCCTCCTCGACGCCTTCGAGGATGACCTTGACCTTCTCCTCGGCCGCCAGCTTCAGCGCCTGGCGGATGTCGGCGGCGCGGGAGACGCGGATCAGCAGCGGGGTCTTGCCCTGAACGACGGGGATCAGGGCCTGGAGATCCAGGCGCGAGAGGCCGAAGTCGCGGGTGGCGCCCTGCTCGAAGGCCGCGCGGCGGGCGGCGAAGGCGCGGGCGTCCTCGAGGGCCGAGCGGATCAGCACCAGGTCCGCGCCGCGCGAGCCGCCGGCCGCCCGGGCCCCGCTCTCGCCGAGCGAGACGGTCACCGCCAGCTTGGAGGCCTCGACGATGTCTGGCGCGCCGGCCTTCAGGCGGATGAAGGCCGCCTGACCGCCGAACAGCGGCGGATCGCCGTCGCCGCTCTTGCCGGCGGTCATTTCCTCGACCACGCCGTCGTCGGCGTGCTCGTGGGCGCCTCCGCCGGTCCCGGTCAGCACCGGCGTCACCGCCGAGCTGGTCACGCCGCCGTCTCGGGCCAAGCCCAGGAAGGTCGAGGCCGGGTTGACGCCATAGCTGATGTCGAAGGCGGCGGAGAGCGCGTTGCCGGTGCCGTCGTCGCGGGTCTCA
Source organism: Caulobacter segnis (assembly GCF_003243465.1). GTDB lineage: Bacteria > Pseudomonadota > Alphaproteobacteria > Caulobacterales > Caulobacteraceae > Caulobacter > Caulobacter segnis_A. The sequence goes on along the minus strand of NZ_QFQZ01000098.1, from coordinate 7,409 downwards.
CGCACGCCGCTCACTTCGGACGCGCCGAGGTTCGACGACGGGGCGATGAAGCCGGGGGTGACCACGCCGCCCTTGGCGTCGATCACCTTGGCGCCGGCCGGAACCGTGACCTTGGCGCCGAGGGCGGCGATCTTGCCGTCCTTGATCACCAGTGTCCCGTTCGGAATCGTGGCGCTGGAGACCGGCTCGATGCGGGCGTTGACGATGACGACGGTCTGGGCCGCCGCAGGGAGGGCCAGGGCGCAGGCGGCGCTGGCGAGAAGCAGAGACCGGATCATCAGTTGAACGCTCCCTGGCCGGGTTGGCCGAGCTCGAAATCGGACTTGGGCTGGAAGCGCGCGTCCTTGCGATCGTAGATCAGCGCGCCGTCGATGAAGACCTTCTCGGCCTGAGCATAGACGCTGAACGGGTCACGGCTCCAGACGACGAGATCGGCGGCCTTTCCGGCCTCGATCGACCCGGTCTTGTCGCCGATACCCATGGCCTTGGCGGGGTTCGCGGTGATCCACTTGATCGCTTCGGCGCGCGGGATGTAGATGCCGAGCTTGGCGCCGGCGGTCATGGCCAGGGCCGCCTCCTGGTTCAGGCGCTGGGTGATGATCGCGTCGTCGGAGTGGATGACGACGCAGGCGCCGTTCTTCCACAGGATGGCGGCGTTGGCGTCGATGCCGTCCAGGCTTTCCATCTTGAAGCCGGTCCACGAGGCCCAGGTGGCCGAACAGATGCCTTCCTTGGCCAGCAAAGGCGCGATCTTGTAGCTCTCGATCGCGTGGTGGAACATCGTGATCTTGTAGCCAAACTCCTTGGCGATATCGATCATCGTGGCTTCTTCGTCAGCCCGGTAGCAGTGGTTCTGCACCAGGATCTCGCCCTTCAGCACGCCGGCCAGGGTTTCCAGCTGCAGGTCGCGCTTCGGCGCATCGGCTTTCTCGCCCTTCTGCTGCTTGGCGCGGAAGTCGTCCCACTTGCGGGCGTAGTCGGCCGCGTCGATCCAGGCCTTGCGGTAGCCATAGACATTGCCCATCGCCGTCGAGGGCGAACGGCCTCGGCCGCCGTAGACGCGCTTCGGATTCTCGCCGCAGGCCATTTTCAGGCCGTAGGGGGCGTCCGGGAACTTCATGCCCTGGGTGGTCAGGGACGGCACGTTCTTCAGCGTCACCGAGCGGCCGCCGAACAGGTTGGCCGAACCTGGGAGGATCTGCAGGGTCGTGACGCCGCCGGCGCGGGCGCGGTTGAAGCCGGGATCCTGCGGCCACACCGAGTGCTCGGCCCAGACCTGGGCGGTGTTGGGATCCGTCGCCTCGTTGCCGTCCGAACGAGCCGAGACGCCGGGCGAGGGATAGACGCCCAGGTGGCTGTGGGCATCGATAATGCCAGGCGTGAGCCACTTGCCGCCGGCGTCGACCTTGACCGCGCCGGCCGGGATCGCTGTGTCCGGGCCGCCGACGGCGATGATCTTGCCGCCCGAGACGACCACGACGCCGTTCTCGATCTGCTGGCCCGTGGCCGTCAGCACCGTCGCGCCGACAAAGGCCGTGGGCTGCGAGGGGAAGGGCTTGTAGGTCGACGGGAAGCCGGTCGAGGCTTGGCCGTCCAGGCCCTTGGGCAGCGGCTTGGGCTCGACCTTTTCCGGCGGCTTGGGCGCCGCGTTCGCTGTCTTGGACGGGCCGCCGGCCCCGGTGGTCGCGCAGGCGGAAAGCCCCAGCGCGAGCAGGCTCGCGGCGAACGCCGCGCTACGCCATCTGATCATGAACAACCCCGACTCTCGAAGAGGCGGGAAGGACAGACCAAAAGAATCTCATGATCAAGGTCGCGATGGGACGTTTGTCACCCTCCTGACAAAAAATGGGGTAGGTCGCTCCTTTCTCGCGCCGGCTCGTGGCCGGTTCGCCTGCTGACAGAACCGTGCGGATCGTCCTGATATGCCGTCTCAGGCGCAAGGAGGTTTCGAATGACCAAAGAAGGCCCGGATCGACGCGGTCTGATCATCGGCGGGGTCGCCGCCACCGTGCTCGCGCCCATCGCCCAAGCCCAGGAGAAGACGCCCATGTACGGATTGATCGGTCAGATGCTCGCCGCGCCGGGAAAGAGAAGCGAGCTGATCGCCATCCTGAGCGCCAGCGTCGACGCCATGCCGGGGTGTCTGAGCTATGTGATCGCGGAAGACCCGTCCAACGCCGACGCCCTCTGGATCAGCGAGGTGTGGAGCGACAAGGACTCCCACGCCGCCTCGCTGAAACTGCCGTCAGTCCAGGCGGCGATCGCCAAGGCGCGCCCGATCATCGCCGGCTTCCCCCAGCACTTCGAGACCAGGCCGGTCGGGGGATATGGCCTGAAGGCCTAGCCTCAAAATAGAAGGCCGCGGATCGCTCCGCGGCCTTTGCTTTTCCGAGGTCTCGCGGACCCTAGAAGTGCGCGTCGATCGAGACGCCGACCACGCGGGGTTCGTTGACGAACGCGGTCAGGTTGTTGAAGTCGATCGCGCCCTTGATGTTGCTCTCGTTGGTGATGTTGCGAGCAAAGGCCGCAACTTCCCAGCCGCCTTCCTTGTTGGCGTAGCCCAGCTTCAGGCCGCCCTCGAAGTCGCCCTTCGTGTAGAACTCCTTCGACTGGTACAGGAAGATGTTGGTGTAGCCCTGCACCTTCCAGTCCGTGTAGGCGAACAGCTCGCCCGAGGCGATCGGGTAGCTGTAGCGGGCGGTGACGTCGAAGGTGTACTTCGGCGCGTTCGGGAACGGGTTGCCGTTCACCAGCGCCAGGCCGCCAGCGGTCAGCGGGTCGGTGACGGTGCACGCGGCGCAAGGGGCCACGGCGAGGCTGCTGTCCTTGATCTTGGTGTGGGCGTAGCTGTAGCCGGCGGTCACGACGAAGTTCGGGGTGACCACGAACTCGCCGTCCAGCTCCAGGCCGTAGGCCTCGCCCTTCTTGGCGTTGATCAGGCGGTTGGAGTTGCTGCCGCCGCCGACGGCGCTGAACTGCGGGTCGTCGATGGTGTAGGTGAAGATCGCGCCATTCAGGCGGACGCGACGGTCGAACAGCTCGCTCTTCAGGCCCACTTCATAGGACATGATGGTTTCGGACTTGGCGGTCGAGGCCGGCGAGCCGAAGGCGATGTCGCGGCCCTGGATCGACGGACCGCGGAAGCCCGAGGCGACCTTGGCGTAGACGCTGACGTCTTCCTGCAGCTTGTAGAACGCCGACAGGTCCCAGCTGACATGCGTGTCGGAAACAGAAACCGACGGCGCCTTGTTGGGGCCCGACACGACATTCATGTCCTTGTCGTCGTCGGTGTAGCGCAGGCCGCCCGTCAGGCTCAGTTGGTCGTTCACCGCGTACGAGGCCTGACCGAACACCGCCCACGCCTTATTCTTCTGACGCAGGGTGGTGGCCGGGATGTAGAACGGGTCGGTGCGGATGTCGTACTTGGTGTCGAAGTAGAAGCCGCCGACCTGCCACTTCAGCGGACCGTCGGTGTCGCTGGCCAGGCGGACTTCCTGGGTCCACTGGAACAGGTTCTTGATGCCGTCGCGGGTGTTCGACTGGAACGGGATGAAGCCCGGACCCGTCGGGTTGCCGCCGTCGATGTCGCCCAGGCTCGAGCCGTGGGTGTTCTCGTAGGCGGTGATCGAGGTGAGCTTGGCGCCGTCGAAGTCGTACTGGATGTTGGCCGAGCCGCCGTAGCCCTTGTACTTCTGCGGGTTGTTGGCGGTGTTGTCGTAGGCGACCTTGTCGCGCTCGTAATTGCTGTTGAGCTTGTTCGAGCCCTTGGTCAGCACGTTGGCGCGGAACACGGCGGCCGTGCCGTCCAGGTCGCGGGCGTGGACGTTGAACAGAGCCGAAAGCTTGTCGGTCGGCGTGAACAGCACCTGCAGGCGGCCGGCGCGCTCGTCGAAGCCGCCCAGGGCGTCGTTCTTCTTGGTGTAGGTGTTGTCGATCCAGTTGTCGCGGTGCTGGATCAGGACCGAGGCGCGGGCCGCGACCTTGCCTTCCACCAGGGCGCCGCCGACGCCGCCATCGAAGGTGATGGTGTTGTAGCTGCCGTAGGTGGCCGTCGCGCGGCCCTTCATCTCTTCGGTCGGCTTGATGGTGTCGAACTTGACGATGCCGGCGGTGGTGTTGCGGCCGAACAGCGTGCCTTGCGGGCCGCGCAGGACTTCGACGTGGTCGAGGTCATAGAGCGGCGAGCTCTTCAGGACGACGTTTTCGAGGACGACGTCGTCCTGGATGACCGACACAGGCTGCGAGGCGGCCAGGTCGAAGTCGGCGTTGCCGAGGCCGCGGATATAGAAGCGCGGCGCGGCGCGGCCGTTCGAGGACTCGGCGTAGAGGCCGGGCGCTTTGGCCGACAGGGCCAGGATGTCTTCGCCGGCGGCGAACGTCGATTGCAGCTTCTCACCGCCGATCGCGGCGACCGAGACCGGCACGTCCTGCAGGTTTTCGGCGCGCTTCTGGGCGGTGATGATGATTTCGCCGACCTTGGTGTCCTGGGCGAACGCCGCGGGGGCGATGGCCATCGCCGAGGCGAGGGCGGTCAGGCCGCACGACACCGTCAGGGCGTGCCGAAGGGAGCTGTTGAGCTTGGGCATCGAGAGATCCTGTTGTGATCTTGGGCGCCGGTCGCTCCTTCTGACTGGAGCGTTGGCGGCGATTCCGTTTGCGCTGCGATAGGCCAAGTCTCGGCCTCGCCGATATCTCCCGCCACGCGATTTAGGCCGGAAAGGGTCGATTACGTCCGTTCTGTTGCGGAGTTGCGACATTTTTGTTCAGTCGCTGCCTGTAAGTAATAAATCATTCCCAATTCTGGCGAGCGCTCATCTTGCGACGCACAACGAAAAAGGGCCGGAGATCGCTCTCCGGCCCTTCGTCTTGCTTAGGCTGTCGGCCTTAGCACTTGTAGTACATGTCGAATTCGACGGGGTGCGGGTGCAGTTGCAGGCGCATCACCTCTTCCATCTTCAGCTCGATGTAGCTGTCGATGAAGTCGTCATCCATGACGCCGCCGGCCTTCAGGAAGGCGCGGTCCTTGTCCAGGCTTTCCAGGGCTTCGCGCAGCGAGCCGCAGACTTCCGGGATCTTCTTCTGCTCGCGGGGCGGCAGGTCGTACAGATTCTTGTCGGCCGGAGCGCCTGGGTCGATCTTGTTGATGATGCCGTCCAGGCCGGCCATCAGCAGGGCGACGAAGGTCAGGTACGGGTTGCCCATCGGATCGGGGAAGCGGGCTTCCAGGCGCTTGGCCTTCGGCGAGTCGACGTGCGGGATGCGGATCGAGGCCGAACGGTTGCGCGAGCTGTAGGCCAGCTTCACCGGGGCTTCGTAGCCGGGCACCAGGCGCTTGTACGAGTTCGTCGTCGAGTTCGAGAACGCGTTGATGGCCTTGGCGTGCTTGATGATGCCGCCGATGTACCACAGGCATTCTTGGCTCAGGCCGGCGTACTTGTCGCCGGCGAACAGCGGCTTGCCGTCCTGCCAGATCGACTGGTGCACGTGCATGCCCGAGCCGTTGTCGGCGAACATCGGCTTGGCCATGAAGGTCGCAGTCTTGCCGTAGGCGGCGGCGACGTTGTGGATGACGTACTTATAGAGCTGCATCCGGTCGGCCATGGTGACCATGGTGTCGAACTTCAGGCCGAGTTCGTGCTGGGCCGGAGCCACCTCGTGGTGGTGCTTTTCCGGCTTCATGCCCAGCTCGCCCATGACGGCCAGCATTTCGCCGCGCAGGTCCTGGCAGCTGTCGACCGGGTTCACCGGGAAGTAGCCGCCCTTCGGGCCCGGGCGATGGCCCATGTTGCCTTCCGGATATTCCTTGCCCGAGTTGACCGGCAGTTCGGTCGAGTCGAACGAGTAGCTGGTGTTGTGCGGGGCGGTCGACCAGCGCACGTCGTCGAAGATGAAGAACTCGGCTTCCGGACCGAAGTACACGGTGTCACCCACGCCGGCCGACTTCACGTAGTTCAGCGCGGCCTTGGCGATCGAGCGCGGGTCGCGGTTGTAGGGCGTGCCGCTGTCGGGGTTCACGACGTCGCAGAACAGGGCCAGCGTCGTCTGCTGGTAGAAGGGGTCGATGATGGCGCTGTCCAGGTCGGGGCGCAGCTTCATGTCCGACTCGTTGATGGCCTTCCAGCCGGCGATCGACGAGCCGTCGAACATGGTGCCGTCATTCAGGAAATCATCGTCGACCAGGTCGATGTCGAAGGTGACGTGCTGCATCTTGCCGCGCACGTCGGTGAAGCGGACGTCGACGTACTTGACGTCCTTTTCATTGATCAGGTTCAGGATATCCTTGGCGGTGGTCATTCCGTATCCCCTTTGTAGAACTCTCGTAAGTGTTGACGGTCTGGCCTAGACGGCGGCCGGACCGTTTTCTCCGGTTCGGATGCGGATCACTTCCGCGATCTCCGAGACGAAAATCTTGCCGTCGCCGATGCGGCCCGTGCGAGCCGCGCGGGTGATCGCTTCCAGCGCGGGTTCGAGCTGGCTGTCCTCGACAACCACCTCCACCTTGATCTTGGGGAGGAAGTCCACGACGTACTCGGCGCCGCGGTAGAGCTCGGTGTGGCCCTTCTGGCGCCCGTAGCCCTTGGCTTCGAGCACGGTCATGCCCTGGACACCCATGTCCTGCAGGGCCTCCTTCACCTCATCCAGCTTGAACGGCTTGATGACGGCTTCAATCTTCTTCATCGGTTCCACTTTCGGGCCCGTCGGCGGCGAACCGCCTTCTCTGAGCGGGCAACCATCACGGCGCCCCTCCGCCCGCAAGCAAGCGAGCGCGACAAAGCTGACCGATCTGTTGACTTGCGGGCGCCTGGTTAAAATTTATGCGCTGGGCGCCGATTTAATCGGCATATTCGGATTGCCATTCAAATGGCCTTGCGACGCCCGGTTTCGCGCCTAGGATCGCGCCTAACAAGCGTTTGAATGGGGGCGGATATGCGCGACGAGACACCGGTTTTGATCGGTGCGGGTCAATTCACGTATCGGGGAGATGCGGAAAAATCGCCGTCGCCGCTCGAACTGCTGAAAGTTGCGGCGGAACGCGCCGCGGTAGATGCCGGGCTGAAGGGGTCTGTTCTTGCCGATCTGGACGCTTTGGCGGTCGTGGCGTTCAGCATCGACGCTCCGGGAGGGTTGTCTAAGCTACAGCTTTCGCGGCTAGGCGATCCGCCTGCGTCGCTCGCCCGAGCGCTGTCGGCGTCGCCAAGCTGGCAGGTCTACACGGAGACTGGGGGGAACAGCCCGCAGCAGGCGGTCAATGTCGTCTGCGAGCGTATCGCTCAGGGCGAAGCGGAATTCGCGCTCGTGACCGGCGCTGAGTTCCTCGGCTCGTTGATGAAGCGGATGAAGAGTGGGGCGGGCTTCGAAGGCTGGGGCGACGAGATCGACAGTCAGCCGCAACGTATCGGCGACGCCCG
>NZ_QFQZ01000097.1 GCF_003243465.1 Caulobacter segnis | reverse complement strand
GCTATATCAGCCCCGCCGAGATGGAACGCAGAGCGGCTTAACCCCGTCCACTTTTTCGGGGGAAGATCAATGGCGGCTTTGCGGCCGCCGCCGCGGTCGCCTTGATCGGCGCGCTGGCGGGCCTTGCGTTGCCCAGCGCCGCGGCGCCGCTGCCAACGGAGGTGGAAGCCGAGGCCGGCGGCGCGCGTAGCCATGGCGCGCGCGCCATGGCGAGCTTGGTGGCGGTCTTCCTCACCTACGCCTTCTTCATTGGCTTCTTCGCCTATCTGCCCCAACTGGCAGGCCAAACGAAAATGGCGCCGGGTGCGGTCGGCGGGGCGGTGTCCTTGAGCCTGGCGTCGTCGATCCTGGGCTCAGGCGTCGCCGCGCTCGTGGCCAAACGGCTATCCTACTATCCTGCGTGCCTAGTCAGCGTTGCGGCGTTCGCCGTGGTCCTGGTGTGGATCTGGAAGCTGCCGGCCGCCCCCGTGTTCATGGGCCTAGCCAGCCTGCATGGCTTTTTCTGGGGCTTCTTCATGCCCTTTCAGATGCCGCTGGTTATCGAGTCCGACCCGACGCGGCGCGCCGCGGCCCTGGTGCCGACGGTTCAGGCCCTGGGGGCGGCGGCGGGCCCGGTGCTCTGCTCCCTATGGGTCACCGAGGCCGAGGCGCGGGGCGGGCTGCTGGCTGCGGGGGGCTGCCTGGCCCTGGCCCTGCTGATCGTCACGGTGCTTCACGTCCAGCGTCTGTCGACGTCGCCGCTAGGGCTGATGTCGTCGTCCGATCTCTCCTAATTTGGCTTCTCAAGGTCCAGCATGACGTTGCATTCGCATCTGCGCATCCCTCTGCTCAAGACCGAGGAGATGCCGATCACCGGTTATTTCGACCGACTCTCGGCCCGCCCTGGCGAAACCTTGCTAGCCCATGTCAGCGTCGCCGACGGCGCGGCCTTCAGGGCTGGCCTGATTCGCGTGATCAGCGGAGACCCCAATCCCGCTGGCCCGGGCCTGGTGTTCGAAGACCTGTCGGCTCGTTTCACCTTAGAGATGGCGGGCAAGCGGCAGCCCCTGGATGTGGGCTCATTCGCCGACATCGCCCACGGACCCGATCTCCAGGGCCATGAAGCGGTGACCTGGACCGCGCTGATCTGGTTTGCCACGCCGCCGACCTATGGGGCCGTGATCTCCCAGGACGACGGGGTGTCGCGCATTACGCTGGCGGTGACCGCGACCGGCGTTCGAGGGCTTGTCGCCGATGCGGACCGCGCGCAGGTCCACGACCTGACCGCACCGATGAAGGCGGGCGTCTGGCATAGGGTATGGCTCAGCCACAGCGCGCCCCGCGGCGAGATCGTCCTTGGCTGTCAGCCCTTGGGCGGCGCTGCCACCGTGCAAGCCTTCGCCGTCGCCGGCTTTCGCGCGCCGTCGGGCGGGCGCTTGACGGTCGCGGCGGACGCGGCGACGCAGGCTGGAACCTGCTTTACAGGAAAGATCCAGGATCCCGCCGTCCGCGAAGGCGTCTATTTCTCCTCCGATGGCGTCGACGATCCGGCCGGACTGATCGCCGGCTGGGATTTTTCGCAAGGGATCGACACCCAGCGCGTGGCGCCGATCGGCCCGCAAGCACGCGAAGGTGTCCTGCGCCATTGGCCGACCCGAGGCGTCAAGGGCGCGACCTGGAGCGGGGAGGAGCAATGCTGGCGTCACGCCCCGCGCGACTACGCGGCCATTCACTTTCATGAAGACGACTTCGGGTCCTGCGACTGGGAGCCCTCGTTCAGCTTCGAGGTTCCGGACGATCTGAAGAGCGGCGCCTATGCGTTGCACCTGACCACGGCGACCGGCGAGGACTGGCTGCCGTTCTATGTGAAGCCCAAGCAAGGCGGCCCGCGCCGGAAGGTCTGCTTCCTGGCCCCGACCTTCACCTATCAAGCCTACGGCAATTGCTACTTCGCCAACCGCCTGGAAACCACCCAGGCGCGGGGCGCGGCCTGGGGCGCATCGCCCTATTGCGCTGTCAAATACGGGTCCTATGGGCGGTCGACCTACAACTGGCACGCCGACGGCAGCGGCGTCAGTCTCAGCTCGCGCCTGCGGCCTCTGCTGACCATGCGGCCAGGCTTCATCTTCGAGGAAGACCCGCGGGGCTCTGGCCTGCGTCACTATCCGGCCGACACCCATCTGCTGGCGTGGCTTGAAGACAAGCAGATTGTGTTCGACGTCGTGACCGACGAGGATCTCGACGACGAGGGCGTTTCGCTGATCGCCGACTACGATCTGGTTCTGACGGGCAGCCATCCAGAGTACCACACCGCTGGCGTCCTCGACGCGCTCGCCGCCTATATCGGGAGCGGCGGCAACCTAGCCTATCTGGGCGGCAACGGGTTTTATTGGCGCATCGCGCGTCATGCCGCGCATCCAGAGATGATCGAGGTGCGCCGCGCCGAGGGGGGCATCCGGACCTGGGCGGCCGAGCCTGGTGAATACTATCACCAGCTGGACGGTCGGCTCGGCGGCATATGGCGGCGCAACGGGCGCACGCCGCAGGCCTTGGTGGGCATAGGATTCTCGGCTCAAGGTCCGTTCGAGAGCACCCATTACCGGATCGCGCCGGATGCGCGCTCGGGGCCGGGCGGCTGGATCCTGGACGGTGTCGATCAGGAAACGTTTGGCGACTATGGCCTGTCGGGCGGTGGCGCGGCGGGTTTCGAGCTCGATCGCGCCGATCCCTCGCTCGGCGCGCCCGGCGTGGTGCACATCCTGGCCAGTTCGGAGGATCCGCCGAAGAGCTTCGGCGTGGTCCATGAGGAGATGCTGACCGAGGCGCTGACTATGACCGGCGAAAGCCCTGAGCGCCTGGTGCGCGCAGACATGGTCTATGTCGAGACGCCCGCGGGCGGACGCATTTTTTCGACCGGTTCGATCACCTTCTGCGGAAGTCTGTGGAACGGGCAAGGCTTCGAGGGGCCGGTGTCGCGCATCCTCGAGAATGTGGTCCGCGGCTTCAGCGGCGAGCAGCGCCAATAACTATAGCAAAAGCTATATGTTATGGATCACGATTTGCGCACCTTGCGCCATTTCCTATCGCAAGTGCGATCCCAGCTATCGCCGCTCGAATGCTGATTTAGCCTTTAAACGTCGCTGAATGGCGAATTTTCAACGCGGCGACGAGGCCCGGCGCCACCATGGGTAGCCATTGCAATGGATATAGTGTTCGCTAGCTTGTGGCCTGAGGAAACGCAAACCAGAAAAAGGGGATATCCGATGATCGACAAGCGCTGGTGCATGGCGTCGGCCTGCGGCGCCGCCCTGATGTCCGCCGTCGCGGCGCAGGCCCAAACTGCCGCGCCACAGACCGCGGGCTCGACCGTCGAAGAGGTCGTGGTCACGGCCAACAAGCGGTCCGAAAATCTCATGGACGTGCCGGTGGCGGTGACGGCTTTCACGTCCCAAGCGATCGCCGACAAGCGTCTGGCCGTCCTGTCCGACCTGAACAACGCCGCGCCCAATGTCCGTATTTCCGGCGGCGACGCGGCCGCCAATCCGAAGATGTTCATCCGCGGCGTGGGCTTGAGCGATTTCAACCCGACGACCGCGAGCGCGGTCGGGGTTTATGTGGACGGGGTCTATATCGGATCGCCGTTCGCCACCCTCAGCTCGTTCTTCGACCTGGGTCAGATCGAGGTTCTCCGCGGGCCGCAGGGCACCCTCTACGGCAAGAACACCACAGGCGGCGCGATCAGCATCACAAGCAATCGCCCGACCTGGAGGCCCAGCGCCGAAGGCTCGGTGGAATACGGCCGCTTCAAGTCGCTGACCGTCAATGGCGCGGTCAGCGGCCCGCTGATCGAGGACAAGCTGGCATTCCGACTGGCTGGCCAATATCTGCGCGATGACGGCGCGACGCTGAATACGGTGACGGGCGACCATGTAAACAACGCCAATCGCGGCGCGATCCGCGGGTCGTTGCTGTTCACCCCATCTGACAAGGACGAGGCTTTGTTGTCTGTGACGCGCTACGCCAACCGAGGCGGCGCCCGCCAGGCCAAGCAGCGTCCGCTATTCCCGTCGACGGCGGCCGCCACCGGCGCTGATGGCCTGTGCAAGCCGGGATATTATTATAGCGGCGCGTGCGCCGACATCAGCGGTTATGCCGACCCCAGCGCCGATCCCTACCGCGTCGCCGCCGACGTCCAGGGCAAGGACCGCGTCGACTATTATTCGACGTCGCTGAACTACACCCACCATTTCGGCGGTGTCGACCTCGTCTCGATCTCGGCCTTCCAGAATGTCAGGCGAAACATAGACGAAAACAGTGACACCAGTCCCGCCGACATCCTCCATAACCACTTCATCGCTTACCAGAAGGAATGGTCACAAGAACTGCGCCTGCAGGCCGATGTCGGGAATCTCAAGTGGGTGCTCGGCGCCTACTACATGCGGGACGAGCTGAAGAACAACAGCACCTTCGACGTCCTGCGCGACTTCCGACCGTTCTTCACCACGCCCAGCAATCCGACGGGGGTCAGCGTCGACAACAGCGTCGTCTTCCTGCGCTACGCCTACACCCAGAACACCGACACCTACGCCCTGTTCGGCCAGGCCGACTACAGCCTGACCGACAAGCTGACCGCGACCGTCGGTCTTCGCTATTCGGCTGACAAGAAGACCTTTGACTATCACGAGACCGCCGAGGAGGCGTTCGACCTCGTGCCGCCCTACGCCCAGCGCAAGAGTTTCGGGGCGTTCTCGGGGCGACTGGGTTTGCGTTACGATCTCACCGACGAGTCCAACATCTACGCCACCTATAATCGCGGCTTCAAAAGTGGCGGCTTCTTCGGCGGTCAGGCCGATCACGAGAGCTATAAGGAGCAGCTAGCGCCCTATGGCAATGAAACGGTCGACGCCTACGAGGTCGGTTCCAAGAGCAGCCTGTTTGACCGCCGCCTGCGCCTGAGCCTTTCGGCCTTCTATTACGACTACAAGGACCTTCAGGCCTTCGCCTTCGTGGTTCGAGATACCCGGACCGTGCAGATCCTCGACAACGCCGGTTCGGCCCGAGTCTATGGCGGCGAGGCCGAGATCACCGCGGTCCCGATCCGCAACCTGACCCTGACCGGCGGCCTGGCGCTGCTGCACGCCAAGTACAAGGACTATAGGTCCGAGGGCGGCGACTATTCGGGCAATCAGATGCCGGAGGCCCCGAAGTTCAACGCCAGCCTGTCGGCCAAGTACAAGGTTGAACTGGAGTCGGGCGCCGCGATCGAACCCTCGCTCGATGCGTCGTATCGGACGAGGATCTTCTTCGATCCGAGCCAGACCGAACGCCTGTCGTCGCCGGCGGTGTTCCAACTGAACGGACAGCTCGCCTGGCGCTCGCCGGACGAACATCTCGAGGCGGGTCTCTGGGCCAAGAACCTCACGAACAAGGCGGTGCTGGTCGAGATCACGCCGATCGCGGGCCTTGGCTATGACATGCTGAGCTATGCGCCGCCCCGCACGTTCGGCGTCTTCCTCCGCTACCACTACTGATCAAGCGCTCCGCGCCCCCTTGCCAAAAAGGGGCGTCACTGGCCGATCCCGCTTCCGCCGCGGGATCGGCCCTTTTCTTTCGTCGGCCCATGGAAAAAGCCGCGCCAGCTTTGCGGCCGGCGCGGCCTCTATCCTCATGGAGGCGGGCAGGAAGGAGGCTTCCCGAGGTTAGGTCTTATAGCTGGGGTCCAGCCGATCGAGCTTGCGCAGCAGCGCGGGCCAGGCCAGGCGATCGGAGACCACCGACATTCCCGACCCGGTGGATTGGGCGCGAACCTTCTCGGCCACGCCTGCGGGCGGAGCATGCAGATTGGCCCGGCCGGCCGCCAGCATCATCACCTGGGCTTCGCAGGCGCGCTCGAGGAAGTACATGCGAAGATAGGCTTGGGCGATCGTGGATCCCGTCGTCAGTGTGCCGTGGTTCCGCAGCAGCATCACCGACTTGTCGCCAAGATCGGCGACCAGGCGCTCGCGCTCGTCCAGATCCGTCGCGACGCCCTCGTACTCATGGAAGGCGATGTCGTGGCCGGCGATCATCGCCGTCTGCGTGTGGGGCAGGAGGCCTTCGCTCATGGCCGACACGGCCTGACCATGCGGAGTGTGCAGGTGCAGCACCGCGTTGGCGTCGTCGCGGGCCATGTGGATAGCCGAATGGATGGTGAAGCCGGCGGCGTTGACCGGGGCCTTGGTCGCCTCGATCGGTTTCCCATCAAGGTCGATCTTCACCAGGCTCGAGGCGGTGATCTCCTCGAACATCCGATCATAGGGGTTGATCAGGAAGTGGTGGGCGCCGCCGGGAACCTTGGCGGAGAGGTGAGTGAAGATCAGGTCGTCCCAGCCGTTAAGGGCCACGAGCCGATAGGCCGCGGCGAGGTCAACCCGCACGGCCCATTCCTCCGGCGTCATGTCGCCGGCGCTTTTGGATGCAGCAGACATCGGTAACTCCTTGAAGAGGGCCGCGCCCGGCGGCCGAAGGGCGGCGTCAGGCCGCGGACGCCTGGCGCTTGGCCAGCCCGTCCTTGCCCATGGCTTCGAGGTGATCGGCATAGGCGCGTAGCTTCTTCGGATCGACGCCCAGCGCCTTGACCGTGCCGGAGCCGGCCTGCGGCATGCAGACTTCGATCGCCTTGCGCTTGATGGCCTTGATCACCGTGTCGGCGACGGTCTCGGCCGAGACGCTGGGGGCGACAAAGCACATGACGGCGTCCGGATCGGCCGCCTCCTGGTCCAGCATCGGCGTTTCGGTGGCCGTGGGATGGACAATGGTGAAGTCGATGCCGCTATGGCGCTCCTCGATGGCCATGCCGTGGTGGAAGGCGCGCAGCGCGTGCTTGGAGGCGCCGTAGATGGCCACGCCGGGGAAGGGCAGGAACGATGTCATGCTGCAGACCGTGACGAGATGGCCAGCGCCCTGCTTTTCGAAGCGCTTGAAGGCGCCGACCATGCCGGTCACCGGTCCCATCAGGTTGGTGTCCATGGTCAGCTGGTGGTCGGCGATGGCGACGTTCTTGGCCAAGCCCGTGCGCACGAGGCCGGCGTTGTTGATCAGCACGTCGAAGCCGCCAAAGCGCGAGACGGTGGCGTCAAACGCCCGTTCCCACGCGACCGGATCACGGATGTCGAGGGCGACGGCGCTGGCGCGCTCGCCCAGGGTCGCGGCCAAGGCGCTCGCGCCTTCGGCGTTGATGTCGGCCAGCATCACGTTCTGACGCGCCCGGGCGAGCTTGGTGGCGATCGCCGCTCCGATCCCGCTGGCCGCGCCGGTGATGAGGTAGGTCCTAGGCTGGGTCATGTCTTGATCGCTCGTCTGCCTCGCCGCGGCGGGCGGGCTCTGGGAAATGGCTGCGGGCCGCGCCGCCCAGCGGCGTTGCCCTCACAAAATATAGTAAAAGCTATATTGCGAGGCTGTCAATCGAAGTCAAAGCGCTTAAGGCCTTTGTGGTCGCCAGTGGCCGAGGCCGAGTGAGGGGGAGGCTGACCTTAGTAAAAGCTAAAAAGTCTCTGCGCCCCGCTGGCGTTTTCGTCGCGGCGCGGGGGGCGCAGGGCTCTCCCTAGGAGAGCGACGCGAAGAGCGAGCCCAAGTGGCCATTGAGGAATTTCCCATGCGGATCGGCGGCCTCACGCGCGGCTAAGAAGTTGTCCAGTCGGGGATAGAGCTCGCGCACATCAGCCGCATTCAAGGTGTGGTGCTTGGCCCAATGGGGCCGGCCGCCGTGCGCGCGCAGGCGGGCCTCGATGGCGGGGAAGAACGCTCGCCAGGGGAGTTTCGGATATTGGTGGAACGAAATGGCCGTGCAGGGGCCTTGACATTGGGGGCTGATCCAGATGTCGTCCGCCGCGACCGTGCGCACCATCAGCGGAAAACAGACGGGCAGGGCGTCGGCCCTGACGGCCGCGATCACGTCCTTGACGGCGGCGACGCCCTCGGCTCTGGGGACTTCGTATTCCATCTCCTCGTTGCGCACCACTCGGGTGCTGGGGAAGATCTGGAATGCCGGGCCTTGTCTCGGCGTAGGCTCGGACGGCGCAAAGCGCATCAGCAGGCGCTGAAGATCGGGGATCATCGGCGGCGCGGCCGTGGACATCTCGCAGAACCCGGCCAGCAACGCTTCATCGTCCTCCTCGGGGGGCTCGAATTCGCCGTCCGGGGCTGCAGGGTCGAGGGTCTTGACCAGAACCTCTTCGGCATAGGGGAAGGCGAAGAACTCGAAGTGACGATGGGCCGCCGCCAGCTCGTCGAAACGCTCAAGCGCGGCGCCGAGCGGTAGCTTGAAGACCCGCTCCTCCAGATGATAGGCCGGGGCGACCTTGAGCTTGATCGCGACGACGACGCCCAGCAGGCCCAGCGACAGGCGCAGGGCCTGAAAGAGCTCTGGCCTCTGAGCGGCGTCGCATTCGACGAGTTCGCCGTCCGCCAGAACCACCCTGAATCCCTCCGTATGGCTGGCCAGGTTGCCGAGCGTCTCGCCCGTGCCGTGGGTGCCTGTCGCGCACGCGCCGGCCAGGGTCTGGGCGTTGATGTCGCCCTGATTGAGCAGCGACAGTCCTTCGGCCCAAAGCGCGGCGGTCAGGTCCTTCAGCGTCGCGCCCGCCGGCGCCCACACCGTCTGTCGGTCCTCGGCCACCTCCAGCGTCCCGGGCAGCCGGTCGAGGTTGATCAGGACCTGGTCAGTGAGCCAGAGCGGCGTGAACGAGTGGCGTGAGCCCGTCATCCGCGCCTTTGGCGCGGCGCGGACCAGATCGCAGAGCGCTTCCAGCGTCTCCGGCTGGGCGAAGGTTTCGGGCGCGCACGTCACGCCGCCAGACCAGTTCTTCAACGGACCCATGGGTGTTCTCCAGACCTTCCCTTGACGAAGGCGGGCTCGCGACCGCGCCGATTGCTGGCGTTACGGCGCGGCGCGTTCGCCGGCGGCGGCTCTGGTGGCGTTGACGGCCGTATAGGCGCTGAAGGCCAGGAGCTCGACGTCGCTGCTGACCGTGACGATCCCGAAGCCCATCTGGGCCATGCGCGCGGCATAGGCTGGCGTCAGGTTCTGGATGCCGGTGAACTTGCCGCGCGCCGCGGCGGCGGCCAGCACGCGCTCGTAGATCGCCAGGATCTCGGGCTCCTCACGGTCGAGGATTGGCGGCAGGCCCATCGAAAAGCCCAGGTCGCTGGGGCCGACATAGACGCCGCTGACACCGGGTACGTCGAGGATGGCTTCGAGATTTTCCACGGCTTGGGCCGTCTCGATCTGCGGGAGGATCAACACCTCTTCATTGGCGAAACCCTGATAAGCGCCGGGTACGCCGTAGCCCCCGGCCCGGATCGGGCCATTGGAGCGTTCGCCCGCCGGCGGGTAGAGGCTGGCGCGCACCAGGGCCTTGGCGTCCTCGGCGGTGTTGATCATCGGGCAGATGATCCCCCAGGCCCCCGCATCGAGCACCTTGCCGATAATGCCAGGTTCGTTCCAGGGAACGCGCACCAGGGGCGTGACCGGATAGCCAGTCATGGCCTGAAAGCACTCCGCGGCCGAGCGGTAGTCGTGGAGGCCGTGCTGGATGTCGACGGTGATGCTGTCCCACCCGACCTTGGCCATGAACTCGACGGCGAAACTTGACGGCAAAAGAGACCAGCCGTTGACGCAGGTCTTGCCTGCCTGCAGCCGCTTGCGGAGCGGATTGGTCATGAAACCTCCCAGGGTGTTTTTGCGTGGGCCAAGGCGGCCTAGAAGTAGGTCCGGATCGAGCCGGTCACGGTGTAGGCGTCGTCCACTAGGTGAAGGACCTGCCACTTGTCGAAGGTCAGGCAGGGGTGGGAAATGCCGACGCCGACCAGATCGCCCACCTGCAGGGGCGAATCTTCGGGGATGTCGAGAAAGGCGTGCTGGTCGCTCAGATTGACCACGGCGTGACCGTCCGGAATGGCTTGCGGTGTTGCGGCCGGTTCGCCGGGCCGATACCAGGCCAGCGGTCTTGGCAGGTGGTCGTAGGAGACATCGCGCTTGCCAAAGGCCAGGATCACCCGGCCCGGTTCCGGCCGCGACTGGACGTAGGACCAGACTTCAAGCGCCGCCGAATAGGCCCCGTAGGCCTCGACCTCGGGCGACCGCACGGTCATGCGTCGGAAAAGCTCGGTGTACATCAGCGAGTCGTGCGTGAGGTAGCATCCGGCGCGGATCAGGATGATGCGCTCGCCGGGTGCTTCAATCTGGCCGAGCTTGGCGGCGACCAGGTCGTAGAAGGTCGAGCCGCCGGCGCTGAAGATGGTCGGACCGGGCGCGTAGAGCTTCTCCGCCGCGCAGGCCTCGGACAGGGCCACCAGGCTGTCGAGGAAGGTCTCGACCTTGGCGATCGTCTCTTCCTCGGTGTGTTCGCGAATGATCCCCTCGAAGCCTTCGACGCCCACCAGGGCCAGGGCCTGAGGCCGGGCGGCGACGAACCGGGCCAGGCCGAGGCCCTCCTCTAGAGTCCGGCAGCCGGTGCGTCCGCCCACGTAGCCCATCTCGATGAGCACCTTGAGCGGCCGTCCCAGCCCCTGTTCGGCCACCGCACGGGCCAATTGCTCGGCGTTGGTCTCTGAGTCCACGAGGCAGTAGAAGTCCAGCTCGGGGTCGGACTTCAGCAGATCGATCACCAGGCCGATCGCGGTCCGTCCAACCAATTGGTTTGCCAGAAAGAGGCGCTTGAACCCGAACCGATGCGCGACCTGGATCTGGTGCGGCGTGGCCACCGTGATGCCCCAGGCGCCATCGTCCATCTGCATGTCGAAGAGCGCCGGCGCCATGGTGGTCTTGCCGTGCGGCGCCAGCTTGGCCCCGGTGGCGGCGAGAAAGCGCCGCATCCAGTCGCTGTTATTGCGCAGGGCCGAAGCCTTGAGGATGGCCGCGGGCATGGGCAGATCCTCCCGCAAGAGGTTCCAGCCTTGATGCGCCACCTGATCCAGGGGCAGCGGATGGGCAAGCGCTGGGACGCCCTTCTCGATCGCGTCCAGACCGCGCTGCACTGGCGTTTCTGAGCGGATGGCCATCTCGTCTCCTCAATGTTGTAGCTTTTGCTATATTCATTGTGAGGGCAGATCAAGATGGTTCTGGCTCTCGTTTTATCCTTAGACGCTTCGCCATGCCGCCGGTCTCGTAAAACCCGCGGCGCAAGCGCTCGAGGGAATTGACGGGCAATATATAGTCATAGCTATATATCGCGACGCGTGCCAATTGACGGCGATAACGAGGGATCCATGGGCGAGCGTTTTCAGACCCTGATTTCCAACCTGGCGTTTGGCGAGGCTCCGCGCTGGCATGACGGTCGTCTCTATCTGGCCGACATGCACGCCCATCGGATCGTGGCGTTGGGGGGCGACGGCGGGCTCGAGACCATCGCGCAGTTCGACGCACCCGTCGGCGGAATCGGCTGGTTGCCGGACGGCCGAATGCTCGTGGTCTCGATGCACGACCGACGTGTCCTGAGACAGCAGGCCGATGGCGGCTTCGTCGAGCACGCCGATCTGTCGGCCATCGCGACCTGGCACGCCAACGACATGGTCGTGGCGCCGAACGGCGAGGCCTATGTCGGCAACTTCGGCTTTTCCCTCGATCCGCCGATTGATCCGGCCAGCGTCAAGCTGGCCAAGTTGGCGCGGATTTCGCCGTACGGCGCCGTCGAGGCCGTTGGCGAGGACCTATTCTTTCCCAACGGCATGGTGATCACGCCCGATGGCGCAACCCTGATCGTGGCCGAGAGCGCCTCGCGCCAACTGACGGCGTTCACGCGCAACGGCGATGGGACACTCACCGATCGGCGCCTCTGGGCCAGCCTGCCGTCCGACGTCACCCCCGATGGCGTCTGCCTCGACGCAGAGGGCGCGGTCTGGGTGGCGGGACTGTCGGCCAATGCGGTCGTGCGCATCGCCGAGGGCGGTCGCGAGCTGGACCGCATCGCCACCGAACAGCAAGCCGTGGCCTGCGTGCTGGGCGGAGAAGACCGGCGCACGCTCTTCGTCTGTACGGCCGACACCACCGACCCGGCGACGTGCCGCGCCAGCCCGACGGCGCGGCTTCTTTCGGCGCGCGTGGATGCGCCCGGCGCAGGCTGCCCGTAGCCGGTCGCAGCCTCGGCTTTCGGCTGTCGCGTCGCCAAACCTAATCGGCTTCCTCTTGAGAAACTAAGGACACGCCATGAGCCATCTGCCTCGCCGGATCGAAGACCTGCCACCCCTGGGGTCTGCGGAACTGGCCGGCTGGGCCGCCGACCTCGAGGGGAGTCTGGCGCGCCTTTTCGAGCGTTATCCCGATGGTCTGGCCCAAGGCGCGGGCTCGCGGCTCCTGGTGTTCGGCGCCGAACCGCTGCGAAGGATCGCCGCCACGGAGGCCGCCGGCAATATGCCTGCGGACGTGTTGTCCTCTTCCGCCTTCAACGTCTGCCCTGATGGCGCGCCCGTCGAGCCTGAAATCCCGGCGGCCTCATCGCTCGCCAAGCTGGTGTCCAACCAGGTCTTTACCGCTAATCCGCCGTTGCATGGGCCCACCCGGCAATTGTTCATGCGCCAGTTCATGCCCAAGCAGCTGCCGCGTTTCGCCGCCCTGATCGAAGGGACGGTGACGACGCTGCTTCAAGACGCCGGCGCCAGGGCGCAGGTCGATTTCGGCGCGGACGTGGCTGAACGCTTGACCGCCCGGTTCTGGGCTCAGGTGCTGGGCCTGACCGCCGACGAAGAGGCCCGCGCCCGCCATCTGATCTCGGCGCTGTCGCCGATGTTCTATCTGGTGCGCACCCAGGAGGAGACCCTCAGCGCCGACGCCGCTGCGGCCGAGTACTTGGCTATGGTCAGCGCCGCCGTAGAGCGCGGCCTGTCTCAAGGCGATCAACCGATCCTGCAGGACATGGCCGCCGACTTTTCGGCCATTCTCGAGCCCGGGCGGCCAGAAAGCCTGGGCATGATGCTGGCGGCCAATCTGATCGACGGCTTCCACACCGCCGCCGTCGCTGCGGTCAACGCCGTTTGCGGCCTAGTTCGTAATCCTGAGGTTATGGCCCAGGTGGGGGCGGATCAAAGTCTCGTTCCCGCGGCCTTCTTTGAGACCATCCGTTTGAACCCGCCCGTCGTGCTGACCCAGCGCTACGCCTTGCGGGACTTCGAGTATGACGGCCTGACGGTGCCAGCTGATACGCCGCTCGTCATGTTGTGGATCGCTGGAAACCGAGATCCCAAGGCGTTCGTCGAACCCAACCGAATGGATCTGTCTCGACCGCAGCGGGGCGATGTGACGTTTGGCGGCGGGTCCCATATCTGCCCCGGTCGCAACATCGCGCGCGCGCTCGTAGAGGCTGTCTTGAGAGGCGTAACCGCGCCGGGTGTTCAGATCGAGGCCTTGGCCGATGTGGACGAATGGACGCCGCGCAGTTCGATGCGTCAGTTGAGCCAGTCGCCCATGCGGGTTTCGGTCGGTCGCTAGGGGGGGGGGCGAGGCCGCCTTTCGGCGGCCCGGCCAAGCCTTCAGCCCATCTTGAGCAAGAACCGCTTGTAGACGGGCTCGACGATCCGCCACACGCCCTTGAAATCGGCCTCGACCGTAAAGGCGTCGCCGGCGCGCGCCGTCACCGTCTCGCCGCCGTCGGGAGTGAGTTCAATCACCCCTTCGACCAGATACACATATTCATGGAATTGGGCCTCGGCCCTGTAGGCTCCTGTCGTGGACCGCCAAGTCCCCGTGACGATCGACTTGTCCGGGGACTGATACTCGAACCACGTCGTCATGGTCGGCTCGCCTTCGATCGCTGTCCAGCCATCAGAGATATCGGTTTTGACGACGCCGCTTTCGGGCGTGTGAAGCGCTACGGTCATAAAGACTCCTTTGAATGCGGCGGTGACGGGGACGCTTTTTGCCAGGGGTGCGGCCGAGGCCGGCGTTCGGAATTGGCCGGTCAGTGGGCCGCCCGGCCGGCGAGGCATAAGCGCATGGCGACAAATATAGTGAAAACTATATTATTGAGTCAATGCGGATGCGTTTTCCGGTGATCGCCGGACGGCGCGCGGTGTAGTCGGTAGGGGAATCTGCGCCCGAGGCTGGCTCGCATCGATGTCGTAATCCGGACCGACTATTAAAAATGACGCATGCGTCATTTTATAGTTGAGACTATATTTTTGGTGTGACACGGTGTGTTGAACTTGATGGAGATGGCGATGACCGCACACACCGCTCCGGCCGACCTTCACATCACGCCGCGCAACGTCGCCTTCGGGCGGGGGCAGTCTCATCCTCGCTGGTGGATGAGCGGCGATCCGGTGGCGACGGCCTTCTATAACGCCCTGTCCCTAAGCTTTCCGGCGGGCGAGAGTTACTTCGTCCAGAGCGTCAGACACTACCTGAACGAGCTGCCCGAGCCGCTTCGCAGCCAAGTCGCTGACTTTGCCCAGCAAGAGGCCTACCACTCGCGCGAGCACATCGCCTTCAATCGGCAGGTCCATGACGCGGGCTACGAAACCAGGGAGATCGAGGCGCTGAACCGCGAGGACGCCCGTCGCAGCCGCGACCTGGAGCCCGAGGTCAACCTGGCGGTCACCGCGGCGCTTGAGCACTTTACCGCCATGTTCGCCCACGCCCTGCTGGCCGACGAGCGCCACCTGGCCGGCGCGCCGGCCGAAGTCCGTCGCCTGTGGCAATGGCATGCGGTGGAGGAGATCGAGCACAAGGGCGTGGCGTTCGATACCTTCATGTATGTCACGCGCGATCTATCACCGCTCAAACGCTGGTTCTTCCGGGTGATGGTCATGTGGCAAGCGACGAACGATTTCTGGAAGGAACGCACCCGCGACCTTCACCTGCTACTGCAGCAGGACAACATCGACACGCCCAAGACCTGGCGGAAGCTGGCGCTTTTCCTGTTCCTCAAGCCTGGCATGTTGCGCCAGGTCTTCCTGCCGTACCTGGCCTACTACCTGCCAGGCTTCCACCCCTGGGCTCATGACGACCGCAAGCTCGCCAACAAGGTCGAGCGGTCGCTGAAGCTAGACGAAGCCGCGCTGGCCTAAGCGCGGCGCGGGCGGCGCGGCTCACCTGTATCGCATACCTGACTGGAGACCTTCCGATGAAGACCCGCGCCGCCGTCGCTTTCGAAGCCAAGAAGCCGCTGGAGATCGTCGAGGTCGACCTGGAAGGGCCCA
>NZ_QFQZ01000007.1 GCF_003243465.1 Caulobacter segnis | reverse complement strand
ACGATCGCCGGCCGGACGTCCCTTCCAAGCCATCGGGTGAGATCAGTATGGGCGGGGTTTGAACGCGGATGATCCAGCGGCGTGTAAAAGTGAGAAGTCTTTGAAATCGCTGGATTCGATTCCGTCTACGCGGATCATGGAGCGCCGCGAACGCTCGTAAAATCCTCCCCCTAGCGGGGGAGGTGTCGGCGTAGCCGACGGATGAGGGGTTGATCATCGGCGCCCCTCGCGCGACCCCTCACCCGGCCCTTCGGGCCACCCTCTCCCGCAAGGGGAGAGGGCGTTTCACCTACGCCTTCTTCGTCACCCCACCCGCGACCGGCGCGGTCGGCTTGTCGCGTTTCACGCCGGCCTTCTGGCCGGGCTTCATGAACTTGACCAGCACGCGCTGGCCGACCAGCAGGGGCGAGCCGTCGGCGCTGACCACGACCTCGACCACGCGCTCGTCGCTGCGCTGGCTGGGGTCGTCCGAGGCCAGCTTGCGGGCCCCGAAGACCGAGGCGCGGCGCAGGACCTTGCCGACATAGGTCTTGTCCGGGTCGCTCTCCGGCTGGATCTCGACCTCCTGGCCGATCGCCACGTTGGGGATGTCGGCCTCGACGATCTCGGCGCGGACGATGCGCTGGGTGTTGGGCTCGAGGTCGAACATGGCCGTGACGTTCAGGGTCGAGGCGCCGGCGCCCGGATTAGCCTGGCGGCGGGCGATGCGACCGTTGGCCGGGGCGCGGATCACCGTCAGTTCCTGGTTGTACTGGGCCTGGGCCAGCTGGGCCGAGGCGACGCTGATCGCGGCCTGCTGGGCGCCGATATTGGCCTGGGCCTGGGCGATCTGATCGCGGGCGGCGTCGAGGCGCTGGGCGGCGACGAAGTTCGAGGCGGCCAGGTTCTGCAGGCGGTTGAACTCGCGCTGGGCGGTGCGCAGCTGCACCTGGTAGAGCTGCAGCTGGGCCTTGGCCGAGGCGAGGGCGGCCGAGGCGGTCTGGGCCGCCAGACGCGCGTCGTCGTCTTCCTGTTTGGCCAGGGGCTGGCCGGCCTTGACGATGTCGCCCTCCTGGACGAACACCTCGCGAACGATCCCCTGGCGGCGCGCGGCCACCTGGATCACGCCGCCTTCGACGTCGGCCTTGCCCTGGGCGATGGCCGCGTAGGGGGAGGGCTCCTCCTGGGCGGCGGCCGCTTCGAGCTTCTTCTTCTTATCGGCCGCCTGGCCCTTCATGTAGAAGAAGCCGCCGCCGAGCAGCACGACGACAACAAGAACGATCCAGAAGGCGGGTCGGCGCAGGAAGCCGGGCATGTCGAGGTTCCCCCAGAAAATCAGTGGCTGAGCGGCGCGGGATTGGCGTCGGGCGTGCGTCGCACGTCGTCCAGGATCCGGCCGTCTTCGATGTGGATGACGCGGTCGGCATAGGCCTCGAGCCGCGGGTCGTGGGTCACGCAGATCACCGCCGCGCCGCGCTCGGTGGCCGCCGCGCGGAGCAGGCGAATCACGGTCTCGCCGCTCTTGCCGTCGAGGGCCGAGGTCGGTTCGTCCGCGAAGATCAGGTTCGGGTTCTTGGCCAGGGCGCGGGCGATGGCCACCCGCTGCTTCTCGCCGCCCGACAGCTCGGCCGGGCGCTGGTTGACGCGGGGGCCGAGGCCCACCGACTCCAGCGCCGCCTGGGCGCGCTTGGCCGCCTCGCCGGGGCTGACGTTCTGGTACTTCAGCACCGTCATCACCTGCTGCTTGGCGGTCAGCGCCGGGAACAGGTTGAAGCCCTGGAAGATGAAGCCGCAGTGGTCGAGGCGGAACTTGTCGATCCTGCCCTTGGGCAGCGACCAAAGGTCCTTGGCTTCAAGCGCCGACACCTTGCCCTCGTCGGGCATCAGCAGGCCCGAGAGCGCCGCGACCAGGGTCGACTTGCCCGAGCCCGACGGCCCCATGACCATGGTCACGTCGCCGTGCTTGGCGTCGAAGTCGACGCCCTTGAGCACCTCGATGAAGGTCCGGCCGGTCTTGAACCGCTTCACCAGGCCGCGGGCGACCAGAGCGCTCTCGCCGCGCTTGTGGCTGAGATCGTTGCTCATCGCAGCAGGTCCGCGGGTTGGCTGTTCTTCAGGATGCCCAGCGACAGGAAGCCGGACAGCATGGCGATGACGATCAGGAAGATCGCGACGACGATGACCAGGGTCGGCGGGAAGTACATCGGCACGCCGCCGGCGCTGGCCAGCAGGGTCACGAGCCAGGTCAGGACGCCGGCCGCCAGCACGCCGACGATGCCGACCCAGAAGCTGAGTTCCATCACGATGTTGCGCAGGTCGCCCATCGACACGCCCAGGGCGCGCAGGGACGCGAACTCCTTGATGTTGGCCATGATCGCGCCGCGCAGGGTCTGCCAGGTGATGGCCACGCCGATCAGCAACCCCAGGAACGCCGAGAAGCCCAGCATGATGCCGATGATCTGGTCGTCCAGCATGGCGCTGGAATTGGCGTCGGCCAGCTCCTGGCGGGTCCAGGCCCGGAACTTGCCGTCGGCCTTCTTGTTGAGCTGGGCCGCGACGATCTCGGCCCGCGACGGGTCGCTGATCTTGACCATCAGCGGGCCGACGCGCTGTCCGGTGTCGGCCTCGCCCAGCATCCGCAGGGTGTCGCGCGACATGACCAGGGTGGCCTGGATGATGTTCGGATAGCCGTGGGTGACGACCGCGATATAGACGGTCTTGCCGTTGTAGAGGGCCTTGTCGCCCTTCTTGACGCCCAGGCGCTTGAGGGCCGTCTCGTCGACGGCGACGGCGTAGGGACGGCGCAGCGCCTCGATCATCGCGGGGGTGTAGTCGGTCGGAACCGTCACGTAGCCCGGGATCGCGTCGATCACCGTGACGTTGACGAACTCGCTCTTGCGGCCGCCGCCGGTGGGCGGGCCCTTGCCCTTGCCGGCCTTCTTGGCGCGCGCTTCTTCCTTGGCCTGCTGCTCGGGCGACAGGATGTTCTGGAAACGGCCGCCGGAGTTGTCGAGCGGCGCCACCTGAAGCACTTCGGGGTGGCTGTAGACCAGGGGAATCACGCGGCGCGGCAGGCCCGACGGGCCGCTGATCAGCGCCTTGGCGCCCGGGCCCAGCACCATGACATCGGCGCGGGCGCGGTCGATCTGGGCGGTGAAGCCCTTGCCGATGCCCACGAACATGCCGACCTGGGCCAGCACCAGCAGGCCTGAAAACGCGAGCGCGACCACGGCCGCCATGTAACGACGCCACTCATAAAGCAGAGTGGACAAGGCCAACGACATTCGGATCCTCGCTCCCCCAAAACCCTAGGTCGCAGCAATGCCCGGCGATCAGTGAAGGTCCAAGTTAAATCGGGGTAACGCGAATTTCCGACCTGAAATAAAGGCGCGGCGCGACTTTCGTCCCCGCCGAGACCCGCGCGGGCAGGCAGTTTGGGTCGTCGTTAACTATTTCCTAAGCAAGCCGCTTGCGCGCGACGGCTGACTTGGTGTCATTTCGTCCCTTGGCGGGCGTCGCGGGGGCGTCGCCCTTTTGTAAGGTCTTCGTCTTGATGTTCCGTCCCGAGAACGTTCAGGCCCTGGTGGGTCTGGCGCTCACCCTCGGCCTTTGCTGGCTGGTCTCCGAAAATCGCAAGCGATTCCCCTGGGTGCTGGCCATCGCCGCCCTGATCGTCCAGGTGCTGCTGGTGCTTGTGCTGTTCGGCCTGCCCCAGGCCCAGAAGCTGATGCAAGGCGTCAACGGCGCGGTCGAGGGCCTGGCGTCCTCGACTCAGGCCGGCACGGCCTTCGTGTTCGGCTTCCTGGCCGGCGGCGACCAGCCCTATCCGGTCAGCAACCCGGGCGCGGGCTTCCTGTTCGCGTTCCGCGTCCTGCCGGTCATCCTGGTGGTCTGCGCGCTGTCGGCGCTGCTGTGGCACTGGAAGATCCTGAAGTGGCTGGCCCAGGGCTTCGGCCTTTTGTTCCAGAAGACGCTGGGCCTGCGCGGCCCGCCGGCCCTGGCCACCGCCGCCACCATCTTCATGGGCCAGATCGAGGGGCCGATCTTCATCCGCGCCTATCTGGACAAGCTGAGCCGCTCGGAGCTCTTCATGCTGATCGCGGTCGGCATGGCCTGCGTCTCGGGCTCGACCATGGTCGCCTACGCCACCATCCTGGCCGACGTGCTGCCCAACGCCGCCGCCCACGTGCTGACCGCTTCGATCATCTCGGCCCCGGCCGGCGTGCTGCTGGCGCGGATCATCGTGCCGTCCGACCCGATGGAGAAGGGCGCCGACCTCGACCTCGCCACCGAGGACAAGACCTATGGCAGCTCGATCGACGCGGTCATGAAGGGCACCACCGACGGCCTGCAGATCGCCCTGAACGTCGGCGCGACCCTGATCGTCTTCGTGGCGCTCGCCACCATGGTCGACAAGATCCTGGGCGCCATGCCCCCGGTCGGCGGCCAGCCGCTCAGCATCGCCCGCGGCCTGGGCGTGATCTTCTCGCCGCTGGCCTGGGCCATGGGCGTGCCGTGGAAGGAAGCCGGGACCGCCGGCGGCCTCCTGGGCGTCAAGCTGATCCTGACCGAGTTCACCGCCTTCATCCAGCTGGCCAAGGTCGGCGGGACCGCGCTGGACGAGCGCACCCGCATGATCATGACGTATGCGCTCTGCGGCTTCGCCAACATCGGCTCGGTCGGCATGAACGTGGCCGGTTTCTCGGTGCTGGTCCCCCATCGCCGCCAGGAGGTCCTGAGCCTGGTCTGGAAGGCGATGATGGCCGGCTTCCTGGCCACCTGCCTGACCGGCTCGCTGGTGGGGCTGATGCCAAGGTCGCTGTTCGGGCTCTAGGCCGCGCTTCCGTTCCGCAGCGGAATGAGATCATCCTCCCGGTCAAAAGCCGGGAGGATTTTCGTATGAAGCTCTATGACAGCCGTCGGGCGCCAAATCCTCGGCGGGTGCGCTGGTTCATGGCCGAGAAGGGGATCGAGGACATCGAGATCGTCGATGTCGACATCTTCGGCGGCCAGCATCGCCAGCCCGACTATCTCGCGAAGGCCGGCTTGCCCAACGTGCCGGCGCTGGAGATCGACGAGACCACCTGCATCACCGAGTCGGTGGCGATCTGCCGCTACCTCGAAAGCGTCTATCCCGAGCCGAACCTGTTCGGCCGCGATCCACTGGAGATCGCGGTGATCGAGATGTGGACGCGGCGGGCCGAGATGCTGCTGTCGACGCCGCTGATGATGGCCGTGCGTCACAGCCATCCCGCGCTGGCGGCGATCGAGACCCAGGTGCCCGAGATCGCCGAGACCAACCGCAAGGCCGCCGAGCGGGCGCTGAAGGTCTTCGACCGTCGCCTGGCCGAGAGCGAATTCATCGCCGCCGACCGCCTGACCATCGCCGACATTCTGGCCGTCACCGGCATCGACTTCGCCCGCATGGTCCGCTTCCGGCCGCCCGAGGAGCTGACGCACGTGAACCGCTGGCTGAAGGCTATGATGGCGCGGCCAGCGGCGAAGGCGGGGGTGTAGCTACCGCGCCCGGATCTTCTTGATCACGCCCGAGAAGTTCAGCATCGGGCCCGTCCCGGTCGAGACCAGGCCGCGCACGAACAGCAGGGAGCCGCCGGCGCGCACCACCTCGCCGGTGGCGGTGACGAGGTCGCCGGGGCGGGCGGGGTCGACGAACTCGCCGTTCAGGCTGACGGTCACCGCGCGGCTGTCGGCCAGCTCCTTCCAGGCGATCGCGAACAGCGAGAAGTCGGCGAAGGTCATCATGCAACCGCCGTGCATGAAGCCGCCGCCGTTCATGTGCTTGGGTTCTGCGCGGAAGGCGGTGGTGACGCGGCCGTCCTCGCCCTCGCGGAAGTAGAACGGCCCGGACTGGTCCTCGAACGGGTCGAGCCCCGACCAGGTCCGCCAGCCCGCCCAGTCGCCCGTCTCGATCAGGCGCGGTCCGCCGATGACTTCGTTGCCGCCGTCCATGGTGATCCCCTCGATATTATCGGTGTTCAGTTAGAGGGGGCGGCGAGGACGCGCAAGCGCCCGGTCTCGCCTCTGGCGCCAATCCGTGGCATGGGAGCGCCCATGACCTCCCCGATCCAAGACACGATCCTGTCCCAGCTTGCCGCGCTGCCCGAAGGCAAGTCGATCGACCCGATGAACGTCGCCAAGGCCATCCAGCCGGAGCGCTGGCAGCAGATCCTGGGCCACGTGCGCACCAACGCCATCGAGCTGGCCCGCGAAGGCAAGGTCGTTATCCTGCGCCACAACAAGCCGACCAATCCCGAGAAGTTCCGGGGCGTCTACCGCATCCGCCTGCGCCAGGAAGGCGACCCGACCTCGTTCGAGGAAGAGGCCGGCGGCGACGAGGACTGATCCATCCTGTCATCCCGGCCGCGGCGAAGCGGAGAGCAGGGGCCTCGGAAGACGCAGTATTTTCGGCGGTCCCTGGTCTTCGTCCGGGATGACAGATCAAGCGGCGAGACTTGGTATCCGAAGCCGCGCGCCTAAATCCCGTCCATGTCGCTCGACGCGCTCCTTTCCGACATCGCCGCCTGCCGGGCCTGCGCGCCCTACCTGCCGCATACGCCTCGGCCGGTGACGCGGGTCAGCGAGGAGACCCGCATCCTGATCGCCGGCCAGGCGCCTGGAAGGCTGGTGCATGAGACCGGCCTTCCGTTCAACGACCCTTCCGGCGTGCGCCTGCGGCAGTGGATGGGGATCGACCGCGAGACCTTCTATGGCCGCCCAGAGATCGGCGTCGCGGCCATGGCCTTCTGTTTCCCCGGCACCAATCCCAAGGGCGGCGACTATCCTCCGCCGCCGCGCTGCGCGGCGACCTGGCGGGCGCGCCTCTTGCAGCAGCTGCCGAACGTCGAGCTGACCCTGCTGGTCGGGTCCTACGCCCAGGACTGGGCGCTGCCGGGGCGGACCGGCAAGACCATGACCGAGACCATCGCCCGCTGGCGCGAGTTCGGGCCGAACGTCCTGCCCCTGCCGCATCCGTCCTGGCGCAACACCGCCTGGCTGAAGCGCAATCCCTGGTTCGAGGCCGAGGTCACGCCCTATCTTCGCCAGAGGATCGCGGAAATTCTCGGGACATGAACCGCCGCGCCCTGATCCTCTGCGCCTCCGCCCTGGGCCTGACCGCCTGCGCGCCGCTGGCGCAGAAGCCGGAGATCGCCGCCCTGGGGTTTCGCGGACCGCGCCTGCTGGACGACGTCTTCGTCAGCTTCGACGGCGCGCGGCTGGGTCTTATGCGCTGGCTGCCGGCGGGCGAACCAGATTGGGTGATCGTCGGCCTGCACGGCATGAACGACTACGCCAACGCCTATCACTTGGCCGCAGCGTGGTGGGCGCAGCGGGGGATCGCCACCTACGCGCTCGATGTCCGAGGCTTTGGCCGCTCGCCCGAGCGCGGCGTCTGGGCGCCGGCGGACCTCGTGCTTGAGGACGTCCGCGCCCTGGTCGCGGCGGTGCGCGAGTGGCATCCGAGCGCCAAGATCGCCCTGGCCGGGATCAGCATGGGCGGCGCTTTCGCCATCTGCGCCATGGCCTCGAACGATCCGCCGCCGGTCGACAAGCTGATGCTGTTCGCGCCGGCGGTGTGGGGATGGTCGAACCAGCCTCTGCTGAACCGCGCGAGCCTGTGGGCCACGGCCCATTTGATGGGCGAGTGGGTGGTCAAGCCGCCGGACTGGCTGACCCGCGAGATCATGGCCAGCGACAACATCGACGAGCTGCGCCGGATGGGGCGTGATCCTCTGATGATCTGGGGCGCGCGGTCGGACGCGATCTACGGCCTGGTCGGGCTGATGGAGCGGGGCTGGCGCTCGACCGACCAGATCCGCGTCCCGACCGCGTGGTTCTACGGCGCGCGTGACCAGATCATTCCGCGCGAACCGACGGTCGAGGCGGTTCGGCGGCTGCCGGACGGCGCGCGAACGGCCTACTACGCCAACGGCTACCACCTGCTGCTGGTCGATCGTCAGGCCGACAAGGTCTGGGGCGACGCCGAGGCCTTCCTGCGCTACGCGGGTCCGTCGTGGCCCCCCTCCGGCGCGCCGGCCATCCCGCCGTCTGTCGCGGCCATGACCGCCCTGGACCCGCCCAAGGCCGCCAAGCCGAAGATGTCGCGTCCCCGGTCTTGAGGGTTGTTCACAGGGGCGAGGGGGCGTAAACCCCGCGCCACATTCATTCTGGCTGACGCGAGACCGACGGCATGACCTTGTTCGATTCCCCCGATTTCGAGGGACACGAAGGCGTCCACGCTTTCTTCGACGAAAAAACCGGTCTGAAGTCGATCATCGCGATCCACTCCACCGCCCGCGGCCCCGCCGCCGGCGGCTGCCGCATGTGGGACTATTCCAGCGCCGACGCGGCGATCACCGACGCCCTGCGCCTGTCGCGCGGCATGTCCTACAAGAACGCCATGGCCGAGCTCGACCTCGGCGGCGGGAAGGCCGTGATCATCGGCGACAGCCGCAGCCAGAAGACGCCGGAGCTGTTCGAGGCCTTCGGCCGCGCCGTCGACAGCTTGAACGGCAAGTACTGGACGGCCGAGGACGTCGGCGTCTCGCCGGCCGACCTGGAAAGCACCCGCAAGACCACCCGTTTCGTCGCGGGTCTGGAGGGCCACGCGGCCGCCTCGGGCGACCCGTCGCCGGTCACCGCCGAGGGCGTGTTCCGGGGCGTGCGCCTGTGCGTCGAGCGCGCGCTGGGCCGCGACCTCAAGGGCGTCCATGTCGCCATCCAGGGCGTCGGCCACGTCGGCGGCTACCTGGCCGAGAAGCTGCACGCCGCCGGCGCGCGCCTGACCATCGCCGACGTCAACCAGCCGGCCCTCGAGGCCGTCGCCGCCAAGACGGGCGCCCAGATCGTACCGACCGACGCCATCTTCGACGTCGAGGCCGACGTGTTCGCCCCTTGTGCGCTCGGCGGGGCGATCTCCGCCGCGACCCTGCCGCGCCTGAAGGCCAGGATCATCGCCGGCGCCGCTAACAACCAGCTGGCCGACGCGACGATCGGCCAGGCCGTGTTCGAGCGAGGCCTGCTCTACGCCCCCGACTACGTGATCAACGGGGGCGGCATCATCAACGTGGCCGCCGAGATCCGTGGCCTGGAAGCCGGCGCCGCGTTCGACGGCGCCTGGGTCGCCGCCAAGCTGGATCGCCTGGCCCAGACCCTGGCCGAGGTGATCGACCAGTCGATCGCCGAGAAGCGTCCGGCCAATGTCGTGGCCGACGAGATCGCTCGCGCGCGCATCGCGGCCGCCCGCGCCTAAACCGCACTTCGCGCGTTCTCCGGGGGCAGGCCTGTCGCCGGAGAACGCCATGTCCCACCTCGACGATCTGAAGACGGAGCTGGAAGAGGCCGTCGCCGCTCAGGATTTCGAGACGGCGGCCAAGCTGCGCGACGAGATCCTGTCCATCCAGCACAGCGCCCTTGTGCGGGAGGTCGAGGAGCCGCCCCAGGCGTCCTATTTCAAGCGACAGGTTCCGGGGCGGATGGGGCTGGGCACCGACCAGCCCACGCCGCGTAGGCCCGAGGGCTGGGTCCCGCCGCAGAAGCCCGATCCGATGACCGCCGGCTACGCGCGCGGCGGACGGCGGCGGAAGTCTTAGGCCGACTTCGCCCGACCGCTGATCGCCGCGCCCGCGTCCTTGTCCAGCGCCAGGTAGACGGGCAGGGCCAGCAGGGTCACGAGGCCAATCGCCACGAACGGCAGGACGAAGCGATCCGGCGTCAGCGCCCCGCCGGCGCCGCGCGCGACGTGCAGCATGACGCCGCCGAAGCTGACGCCCAGCGCCAGGCCGACCTGCTGCATGACCGCCGCCAGGGTCGAGGCGGCCGCCGTCTTGCTGTCGGGCACGTCGGCATAGGCGATCGTGTTGGCGGCGATGAACTGGTTCGAGCGGCAGAAGCCGCCCAGCAGCAGGGCCGTCATCATCACGACCATCGGGGTCTCCGGCGTGAAGAAGCCGGGCGCGGCCGTGAACAGCCCTGTCAGGGTGACGAACACCGCCAGGGAGGTCCGGAAGCCAAACCGGCGCAGACCGGCCGCGGCGAACGGCCGGGCGATAAGGACACCGACCCCGGTCGTGAGAGTGACGAAGCTGGCCTTCAGCGGGCTCCAGCCCAGGGCGACCTGCAGCAGCAGCGGCATCAGGAACGGGCTGGCGCCGATCCCGAGGCGGACCAGCATCCCGCCCAGCAGGCTGGCGCGATAGGTCGGGTAGCGGACCAGGGAAAGGTCCAGGATCGGGCGGCCGGTGCGACGGCAGATCTTCAGATAGGCCAGGCCGCAGGCGAGCGAGACGACCAGCGTCACGACCTGCACCCAGGCCGGCAGGAGGGCCACGCCCGAGGTCTCGGCCACCACGACCAGGCCGCTGATCGCGGCGGCCGACAGGACGAAGCCGGGCGTGTCGAACTTGCCGATGTCGCGGTGAGGCGGGCTTGGCGGCACGAAGCGCAGCACCGCGATTGCGCCGATCAGGCCCACCGGCAGGTTGATGTAGAAGATCCAGGGCCACTCGGCGACGCTGAGGACGAGGCCGGCGATCGGCGGCCCGATCAGGGGGCCCACCAAGGCGGGCATGGTGAACCAGCCCATGGCCGAGAGCAGCCGCGCCTTGGGCGTGGCGCCGACCACGATCAGCCGCGCCACGGGTGTCATCATCGCGCCGCCCAGGCCCTGGACGATGCGCGCGGCCACCAGGCCCTCGAGGTTGCGCGACAGGCCGCACAGCGCCGAGCCCAGCAGGAAGACCGCCATGGCCGACAGGAAGACCCGCCGGGCGCCGAACCGCTCGGCCGCCCAGCCGCTGGCGGGCGTGAAGACGGCCAAGGCGAGAATGTAGGAGGTCAGGGCCAGCTTCAGGTGGATCGGATCCACCGCAAAGGCGCGGGCCAGCGTCGGCAGGGCGGTGGACAGCGCCGTGGAGTCGATGAACTCCATCAAAAGCGCGCTGGCGACCGCGATCGAGACCAGTCGGGTCGATAGCGGTGACGCCTGTGAATCCGCGGACGCCTTGGAGGCTAGGGCTTGAGGCTCTGGAGGAAGGTCGGGCACGAGGGCGTGTTACGCCCGTGTCGGACGCGGGTCCAGGGACCCAGAAGTGTCATCGCCAAAAGGATCAGTGGCCTGGGCGGGGCTGGAAGGTCCGGCGTTCCTTCAGCTTGATGCAGGCCTCGTCGGGCTTCTGGCCGTGCTGCGGCTTGGGCGCCGTCTTGGGAAGGCACAGGTTTGCGTCTTGGTTCTGGTTCTGGAAGCCGCTGGTCATGGGCTGTTCCTCCCGGATGGTGTTAACCTTATCACGCCGCGCGGCCGATTTCATCGATTAAGCGAACATCCACGGACACTTGCAGGCGGGACTTGCCAGGATCGCCGATGATCGCGCCCGAGACGGGCAGGGCCTGGGCCGGGGTGCGCGTCGCCGCCACCCGGATCAGGTCGGGGGATTCCGCCAGGCCGTTGGTCGGATCGAACTCCAGCCAGCCCAGGTCCGGCAGGAAGACCTCGCACCAGGCGTGGGTCGCGCCGGCGCCGCGGATCTGGGTGTTGGGCGAGTGGATGTAGCCGGTGGCGAACAGGGCGGCGTAGCCCAGGCGGCGCAGGCCCTCGACCATCAGCCAGGCAAGGTCGCGGCAGGCGCCGCTGCGCTTCTCCAGGGTCTCGACCGGGCTCTGGACGCCTTCTTCCTCGCGGCTCTGGTATGCGAACTGCTGGTGGATCAGGTCGTTGACCCGCAGCAGGAACGCGAGCGCCGGCTCGTCCTTCGGGCTGGCCAGGCCTCGCAGCCAGCGCAGCAGCACTGCGTCCGGATCGTCGGTGACCGGGGCGATGAACGGCTCCAGCGTCGCCCGGTCCTCGCGCGAATAGACGATCGGGGTCAGGGTGTCGGGGTTCTCGATCCGCTGCGGGACGAGCGGGGCGGGGTAGCGGTCGATGATCAGTTCGCTGGCCACCCGCATCGCGTCCGCCCGCCCGTTCGGCTGGAACGTGCAGATGCAGTTGCCGTTGGCGTCATAGCTCCAGCGGGTGTCGCCCGGCGGGAACAGGCGCAGCGAGGCCTCGACGATCCGCAGGGCGTGGCTGTCGCGCGGACGGATCATCAGCCGCTGGGGACCAAAGCCCACCGGCCGTTCGTAGTAGTATCGCGTCTCGTGCAGGATGCGCAGCCGTCCCATGTCGAACCCAAAAGCGCGACCGGGACTTGGGTTCCGCCAGACTGTTAGGCGCGGAAGCCGGCCTCGGCGAAGTTGAGCATACGCTCCAGCAACGCCATCACGTCGGCCTCGCGGGTCTGTCCCTCGGACAGCACGTTCAGCCGGTCGAACTCGGCGAAGCGGTTGTTGTGCAGCATGCCCAGGGTGAAGTGCAGCCGCCAGTAGACTTCTTCGGGCGACAGGTCGGGGCGGGCGCGCAGCAGGGCGTCGGAGAAGCGGCGCAGGTGCGAGACGTCGGTCTTCAGCACCTGGCGGATCTCGTCGGTGCCCTCGCTGCGGGCGCGGATCAGGAACTGCAACGAGATGCGGCGCTCGTGGTCGGGCGCCAGCCAGCGCAGGGGCGGGGTCAGCAGGGCGGCCAGGATCTCGCGCAGCGGCGGCGCGCCGGCGTTGCGGTCGTTGGCCTCGTGCAGCATCTTGGCCCGCTCGCGGTTGAGCTCGGCCGTCCGCCGCTTGAAGATCTCGAACAGCAACGCGTCCTTGGACCCGAAGTGATAGTTCACCGAGGCGAGGTTGACGCCAGCGGCGGCGGTGATGTCGCGCACCGAGACGTTCTGGAAGCCGTGCAAAGCGAACAGGCGCTCGGCGGCGACGAACACCAGGTTCTTGGTGGCGGCTTCGGTCTCCGCGCCCTCGGCTTCGACGGAGGCGGCGGCGTCGGTCGTCGGACTCACTACGTATTTCCCCTTTACCCTCGGGGAACTCTTACGACCGTTCGAAATCGGCGCAAGCGTCAAGATCGATCCGTACAAGGCAAATCGCGTCCGAAATCACCAAATTGCGCGCTGTTTCAGCTGATGGCGGGCCGCAGGCGCGGCGCGTGACGACCCATGCGGCCATGGCGCAGCTGGCGGAGCAGGGGGCGGGCGACGGCCGTGAACAGGATCAGCGGGGCCAGGGCCAGGGCCAGGGCCTTGCGCCGCTTCTTGTCGGCGCGCTTGAGGAAGTAGCGCACCAGGCCGCGCCCCTTGTGCCATTCGACCACCAGCGGGTTCTCGCGGCTGGTCGAGCCGACGTGGACGATATGGGCGTGCGGCTGGAACAGGACGCTGCCGCCCTGGCGGCGCGCGCGCCAGCACAGGTCCACATCCTCGACATGAAGGAAATAGCCCTCGTCGAAGCCGCCCAGGGCCTGGAAGTCGGCCGCCGACATGTGGAAGCAGGCGCCCGAGATCGTAGGGGTGTCCACCGGGTAGGACGGAGGGGCCTCGCCCTCCCGGTGGATCTCGAAGCGGCGCAGGGGGGGCATGAGGGCGCTGAGCTTCGAGAGGCTGAGCAGGGTGGTGACCGGCGTGATCTCGCCGCGCCGCGCGCCCCGCTGTTCACTTCCGTCGATATTGAACACCCGGGCGCCGATGACGCAGGGCGAGGGGCGGTCTCGGCCGGCGTCCAGCAGCGCCGCGATCGCCCCGGGCGTCAGGAAGGCGTCGGGATTGAGGAAAACCAGGGCCTCGCCCTTGGCGCTGGTCGCGCCCAGGTTGGCGGCGCGGGCGAAGCCGATGTTGCCCAGGCCCTGCAACAGCCGCACGCGCCGCTCGCGCCGGGCCAGCTCGCGCAGCCAGGCCGCGTCGGCCAGGGACGAGCCGTTGTCCACGATCACGAACTCGTCGACGGCGGGCTCCGCCAGCACGCGCCGGACGCTCTCCATCAGGGCGGGGCCGGTCATGTAGACAACCATGATCACCGACACGCGCGGACGCGCCTTCGATGAGGCGGCGGGGGCGTGTGCGGGGTCGATGGAAACGTACATGCGCTCACTGCGTTCAAAATAGTTGCGTTAAAACTGTATGACTCGCCGATCCGGTCCGCAAGGGCCTTGTTGCGTTCTTACGCAATGTGTAACAACTAAGCCGTGCTCGCTTCGGAGCGTCGGAACGGCTTTGCGATGTCAAGAACGGCGATGAACCCCGCCAAGGCGGCGCTGACCAAGTCCCTCCGCCGCGAAGCGGGGCGGTGGCTGAAGTCCGCGCGGGAAACTGCGGGTCTCACCCAGGCCGAACTGGCCGAGAAGACCGGATTGCGCTACTACACGTTTGTATCCCAGGTTGAGAACGGTTTGGGACGCGTGCCAATCGAGGCCCAGGCGGTATGGGCCGAAAGCCTTGGACTGGATCCAAGCCAATTCGCCCGGACCTTGCTGCGTTATTATGAGCCCGAACTTCACCGACTGCTGTTCGAGGGCGACGCGGAAACGCCGGCTCTCACCGAGCGAGCGGCGCAGGGCTGACGAGCGCCGCGATGGGTGAAGTCCTCGCCTTCGCGCCCCGGCCGCCGGCCGGAGACTGGACCGCCAGCGAGCGGGGCCTGCTGCTGCTGCTGACCCAGCACCTGCAGAACAGCTACGGCGACGTCGACGTCGCCTTCGGCCAAACGGACTCCGGCGATCCCTGGTACGTCGTCACCGACGCCAACCAGGACGTACTGGTTCATGTGGCGCGGATCGAGGGCCAGTTCGTCGTCCACGACGCCGCGGTCGACATGTTCCACGAGGTGGGCAGCCTTTGGACCGCTCTGCGACAGGTCCTGGCGTCTGGCGTCCAGCACGAGCCCGCCGGCGTGGTCGTGGCCTTCAATCCGGCCAGCCGCGAGGCCCAGTCGTTCCTGTCCCTGGTCATCGCCGTCGGTCTCTATCTCGAACTGCGCGACGCCGGGTTCGGCGACATCGCGCGAACCGACTTTGCGACTCTGCCGCGCAGCGAGGATCTCGCGATCGACGGCGTCGCCTCCAAGCTGATCGCCACCCTGAACCTCGACCCGGAAAAAATCGGAGCCGCGTCGGTCCAGCACAACGCGCCGGCCAACGAGAACGCGCCCGCGCCGTCGATCAAGCCGCAGGGCGCCGCGCCGCTGGCGATCGAGGGGCCATGGGCGGCGCTGGCCGGCCTGGCCTTCAGCAAGGCGCCGCAGGGCCAGGCGACCGCGCCGGCGGCGCCGCCGTCCGAGCCTGTCGCGACGCTCCCGTCGCAGGCGTCCGCCGCCAGCCAGGAGCCCAGCTTGCAGGGCTTCGCGGGCGCGAAGGCGGTGATCAACGGCGGGGCGGGCGACGACAACATCGTGGGAACCGCGGAGGCGGAGGTCATCCACGGCGGCGCGGGTGACGACCGTATCGATGGGGGCGGCGCTCGGACGGGCGTCGACCGCATCGACGGCGGCGCGGGCGACGACCAAATCGTCATGAACGCCCGCGTGGTCGCCAGCGGCGGTCCGGGCGCGGACACCTTCCTGGTCTCGGCCAAGGCGCCGGAGACCCGGGCCGAGGCGCTGCTCGGCGTGGTCCTGGACTATGCGGCGGCCAAGGGCGATCACCTGGCGGTGTTGGGCAAGGGCCAGCTGACCGTGGTCAGCACCGCGGCCGTCAGCAATGTCCTGGCCGCCCAGGAGCACGCCCTCGGCGAGGCCACGGCCCACCTCGTGACAGACGTGACCCGGACGGTGGCGGGAACACGGGTCGGTTTCGACATCGACGGCGACGGACACGAGGACGTCTACATCCTGCTTGGCGGCGCCAACACCGCCACCTTCCGGATCGGCGCGACGATCGAGGGCGACCATGCCGCGGCTCCCGCCGTTCCGATGGTGGGCCAGCCCGCGGTCGAGCCGAGCTTCTTCGGCGACCCGTCGCCCGCGCGCTAGAGCCCTTTCCGATCTGATTGAACCAATCAGATCGGATAAAAAGGGCTCTATTTCAAAAGTTTAGAGCATTTTTCGATCCGATAACCGTTTCACACTTATCGGAAAATGCTCTAGGCGTCGCAGGGAGGCTCGCCCTAGCCGCGCACCAGTTCGCGCATCGCCTTGTCCAGGCCTTCCAGCGTCAGCGGATACATCCGGTCCGACAGGATCTGCTTCATCACGCCGATCGACTGGGTGTAGTCCCAGTGCCGCTCGGGCGTCGGGTTCAGCCAGACGCAGCTCTGGTAGATGTCGGTGACCCGCTGCATCCAGATCGCGCCAGGCTCTTCGTTCCAGTGCTCGACGCTACCGCCGGGATAGGTGATCTCATACGGGCTCATGGTCGCGTCGCCGACGAAGATGACCTTGTAGTCGGCCGGGAACTTGTGAAGCACGTCGAAGGTCGGGATCTTCTCGGTGTGGCGGCGCTTGTTGTCCTTCCAGACCGCCTCGTAAAGGCCGTTGTGGAAGTAGTAGAACTCCAGGTTCTTGAACTCGGTCTTGGCCGCGCTGCACAGCTCCTCGCAGAGCTTGATGTGGCCGTCCATCGAGCCGCCGATGTCGAAGAAGATCAGCACCTTGATAGCGTTGCGCCGCTCCGGGCGCAGCTGGATATCGAGATAGCCCTTCTCGGCCGTGCCCTTGATCGTGCCGGGCAGGTCCAGCTCGTCGGCCGCGCCGGTGCGGGCAAACTTGCGCAGCCGCCGTAGGGCGACCTTGATGTTGCGGGTGCCCAGCTCGACCGAGTCGTCGAGGTTCTTGTACTCGCGCTTGTCCCAGACCTTCACCGCGCGGCCGTGGCGGCTCTTGTCCTGGCCGATGCGCACGCCTTCGGGGTTGTAGCCGTTGTTGCCGAACGGCGAGGTCCCGCCCGAGCCGATCATCTTGTTGCCGCCCTCGTGGCGCTTCTTCTGCTCGCGCAGGCGCTCCTGCAGGGTCTCCATCAGCTTCTCGAAGCCGCCCATGGCCTCGATCTGGGCCTTTTCCTCGTCGGTGAGGAACTTCTCGGTCAGGGCCTTCAGCCACTCTTCCGGGATGTCGGCGGCCAGACCCTCGTTGACCGTCTCCAGGCCCTTGAAGACGTGGCCGAACACGCGGTCGAACTTGTCGAGGTTCTTCTCGTCCTTCACCAGGCTGGCGCGCGACAGGAAGTAGAAGTCCTCGACCGTGCGGTCGATGACGTCCTTGTCGAGCGCCTCCATCAGCAGGAGGTACTCCCGCAGGGATACGGGAACCTTGGCCTGGCGGAGCTCTGAGAAGAAGCGGAGGAACATCGGCGCGACTTTCGAACGGTTGTTCGGATTGTGCTGTGTTCCGACGAGCGACGCAACCAAGCTGGAAAACTTGCCCCCTCCGCGCTTCGCGCTCCTCCCCCGGAGGGGGAAGAAGGATCTCCTTCCGCCCGCCTTTGGGGGCGGACGACCGCGAAGCGGTCAGGTGGGGGGAGTGTCAGCCTCTTCTCAGGATGAACTCCAGGTCCCGCGTCTCGCCGACCGGGAAGTAGTACTCGCCGACCTTCTCGAACCCCAGCCGCCCGTACAGCCGCTGCGCGCCGAAGTTCTCGGACCAGACGCCGATCCACAGCCGGCGCGGGCCGTCCTTCTCAAGCCATTCCAGAGCGGTGTTCAGCAGGCGCGAGCCACGCCCGCCGCCTTGATGGGCCTTGAGCAGGTAGATCCGCTTGAGCTCCCCATCGCCCGGCTGCACGTCGTCGTGCGGCAGGTCGCAGGGGCCGGCGAGGGCGTA
Source organism: Caulobacter segnis (assembly GCF_003243465.1). GTDB lineage: Bacteria > Pseudomonadota > Alphaproteobacteria > Caulobacterales > Caulobacteraceae > Caulobacter > Caulobacter segnis_A. The sequence continues at coordinate 70,485 of NZ_QFQZ01000007.1, read as the reverse complement.
GCCGATCGCCTCGCCGTCTTCGTCCTCGAGGATCCAAGAGGCCTTTTCGGAATGGGCCAGGTCGTTCCTCGTCCGCTCCAGGCCATAGGCGTAGGCCAGAAAGGTCTCCAGGTCCTCGGGCGGATAGAGGTGCGCGAAGGTCTCGGTGAAGGTGCGCGCGCCCAGGCTGGACAGGGTGTCGGCGTCTTCGAGGGTGGCGCGGCGAAGCGTATCGGTCATGGCGACCTGAGTAGCCGCCATGACCCCCCTTCTTCAATATGGCGCCATCAACGGTCAGAAGCCTTCCAGCGCGACCTTGCCGATGGTGCGGGCGCTCTCGACGATGCGGTGGGCCTCCAGCAGGTCGGCCGCGCGGATCTTGCCGACCACCTGGGTGAGGGTGGTGCGCAAGGTCCCTTGATCGACCAGCTCAGAGACGGCGTTTAGCAGCTTGTGCTGCTCGATCATGTCCGGCGTGCCCTGCGGACGGGCGAACATGAACTCCCAGTGGATCGAGGCGGCCTTATGGTGCAGCGGGCGGATGTCGAGGTCGCCATCGGCCTCGATGATCCCGATCTTGCCTTGCAGGGCGATGGCTTCCGAGACCTGTGGGAAGTGCTGGGCGCTGTGGGTCAGGCAGGCGATGTAGGCGGGAGCCTCCACGCCCAGGCGCGCCAGCTCCTCCATGAGCGGTTTGGTGTGGTCGAAGGTTTGGTGCGCGCCGAGATCCTCGACCCAGCGGCGGGTTTCGTCGCGCGAGGCGCTGGCCACGACATTCAGCTTGGTCAGCTGGCGGGCCAGCTGGATCAGGGCCGAGCCGACGCCGCCGGCGCCGCCGATGATCACCAGGGTCTGACCCTCGCCGCCGTCGCGCGCCACGCCGAAGCGGTCGAACAAAAGCTCCCAGGCGGTGATGAAGGTGAGCGGCATGGCCGCGGCCTGGGCGTAGTCCAGGCTCTTGGGCTTGCGGCCGACGATGCGTTCGTCGACCAGCTGCAGCTCGGCGTTCGAGCCCTGGCGGCCGATCGCGCCGGCGTAGAACACCTCGTCGCCGGGCGAGAACAGGGTGACGGCCTCGCCGACCGCCTCCACGACGCCGGCGGCGTCGAAGCCCAGGATCCGGACTTGACCGGGGGCGGGCTGGGCGCGGCTGCGGAGCTTGGTGTCGACGGGGTTCACGGAAACGGCCTTCACCCGCACCAGGATGTCGTGGCCGGCCGGCGCGGGATCGGGCGCTTCCAGGTCGAGGAGGGCGTTGGGATCGGTGGCGGGCAGCAGCTCGCGGAAGCCGACGATCTTCATGATGGTCTCCAAAAAGGGCGGCGGTCTTGAACCGCCTGGAGGAGATCGCTCCACGCTACCATCTTCGCAAGTACGGCTATTTTCTGTATGTAGTACCCGTTTGGATACTATTGGACCGAAAATGGAAGATCCCAAGGAGTGCGGCGTCGAAGCCGCCTTGAGCCTGATCGACGGCAAGTGGAAGGGCGTCATCCTGTACCACCTGATGGGCGGTCGGATGCGTTTCAACGCCTTGGCGCGCAGGCTAGGCGCGGTGACCCAGCGGATGCTGACCAAGCAGCTGCGCGAGCTGGAGAGCGACGGCCTGATCGTCCGCACCGTCTATGCCGAGGTGCCGCCGCGTGTCGAATATTCGCTATCGACCAAGGGGCGCAGCCTTGAGCCGGTCATCTGCGCGCTGAAGGCGTGGGGCGACGCCAATGTCCTGAAGGCCCCGGTCCCGGCCGAGCGCAAGGCGGGCTGACAAGTCTTCGAGGCGCGCGCCGGGGCGGGTTGTGTCGCCGCGCTTGGGCGGTTACGACCTTCATGCGCCGGAGGCGACCGCCGCCGCGCATGTGCTTTTCCAGGAGGAACGAGAGGACGGGACGCCCGTCTTCTCTGCAATATGGCCGACGTCTCCGCCGACCAACTTTCGCCCGCCGCCCGCCCGGGCGTCATCACCCTGGCCCGCCACGGCGAACCCGCCTTGTCTCGCAAGGTGCGGCTCAACGCGCCCGAATACGGGGACTGGTGGGCGCGCTATGAGGTGGGCGGTCTGAAGGAAGGGCAGGTCCCGCCGCCAGGGCTGTTGGAGCTGGCCAAGAGCGCCGACGTCATCATCGCCTCCACCCGTCCCCGGTCCATCGAGACGGCGCGGGCGGTGGTCGGCGACCGCGCGTTCGCGACCGATCCGACCTTCATCGAAGCGCCCCTGCCGCCGCCGCCCTGGCCTCTCTGGATCCGGATGTCGCCCAAGCGCCTGGGGTTCTTCGCCCGCTTCTGGTGGTGGTTCTTCGACAATCATGGCGGCCAGGAAACCCGCAAGGCGGCGGAAGCGCGGGCGGATCAGGCCGCCGATCTGCTGATCGAGCTGTCGGATTCCGGTCAGGACGTGCTGGTCCTGGCGCACGGCTTCTTCAACTGGATGATCGCCAACGCCCTGAAGAAGCGCGGTCTCTCCAAGCTGACCGACCAGGGCCATGGCTACTGGAGCATCAAGCGCTTCCGCCGCGCTTGAGTTCAAACCCTCTTCCCTTAACTGGCGGCAAGCTCTAGGCCGTTGTCGATGAGCTTGCGGGCCACTAGGCTTGAGTTCGCACACCTGAGAGTTGCAATGACCGACGCTACGAACCCCTCCGCCGACATCTCCGCCCTGAGCTTCGAGGAAGCCCTGGCGCAGCTGGAACGGATCGTGGGCGAGCTGGAGTCGGGCCAGGCGCCGCTGGAGCGCTCGATCGACATCTACGAACGCGGCGCGGCCCTGAAGGCCCACTGCGAGAAGAAGCTGGAAGCCGCGCGCCTGAAGGTCGAGAAGATCGTCCTGGGCCAAGGGGGGGCTTCTGGCGGGGCGGTGTCCGTCGAACCGGCCGAGTTCAACTGATGAGCCGCGCCCGTCCTCAGAGCGAGGGGAGCCGCCCTTGACCGACCTCGCCAGAAGGATCGTCCAGGCCGCCGATATCGTCACCGTGGCGCTTGACGAGCTGCTGCCCCGCGCTGACGGCCCCGAGAGCCGCCTGACCGAGGCCATGCGCTATGCGGCGCTGGGCCCGGGCAAGCGCTTGCGACCGTTCTTCGCCCTCGAGACGGGCAAGATGTTCGACCTGCCCGAGCGGCCGGTGCTCCGCGCGGCCTGCGCGCTGGAGTGCATCCACGCCTACAGCCTGGTGCATGACGACCTGCCGGCGATGGACGACGACGACGTCCGCCGCGGCCGCCCGACCGTGCACAAGCAGTATGACGAGGCGACCGCCATCCTCGCCGGCGACGCCCTGCAGACGGCGGCCTTTGAGATCATGGCTCATCCCGACACCCACGACGACGGCCACGTCCGCTCGGAGCTGGTGCGCAAGCTGGCCATCGCGTCCGGCGCCAAGGGCATGGCGGGCGGGCAGATGATCGACATCCTGGGCGTGCGCGACGATCTCGGCGCGGTCGCCCGGATGCAGCGCCTGAAGACCGGCGCCCTGATCGCCTTCGCCTTCGAGATCCCGCTGATCATCGCCCGGGCCAAGGACTCCGAGCGCGCGGCCCTGATGGCCTTCGCCCAGGACCTGGGCCTGGCCTACCAGATCGTCGACGACATCCTCGACGCCGAGGGCGACGAAAAGACGCTCGGCAAGGCCGCCGGCGGCAAGGACGCCGCCAAGGGCAAGGCCAACTATGTCACCCTGCTGGGGCTGGATGCGGCCAAGGAGCGCGTGGCGCTCCTGGCCGAGCAGACCCGCTCCCATCTCGAAATTTTTGGCGAGCGCGCCGAACATCTGCGCGAAAGCGTTGATTTCGTGCTGGACCGCCGCAACTGACCGCGCTTTTGTCAAACATGTCTTCCAAAACGCCCTTGCTCGACACCATCGCCTCGCCCGCCGATACGCGAGGCCTGTCCGTCGGCGAACTGAAACAGCTGGCGGCCGAGGTTCGCGCCGAGACGATCGACGCGGTGTCGGTGACGGGCGGCCACCTGGGCGCGGGCCTGGGCGTGGTCGAGCTGACCGTGGCCCTGCACCACGTGTTCGACACGCCCAAGGACATCCTGATCTGGGACGTCGGCCACCAGGCCTATCCGCACAAGATCCTGACCGGCCGCCGCGACCGCATCCGCACCCTGCGTCAGGGCGGCGGGCTGTCGGGCTTCACCAAGCGGGCCGAGAGCGAATACGACCCGTTCGGCGCGGCCCACGCGGCGACCTCGATCTCGGCGGCGCTGGGCTTCTGCGCCGCCCGCGACGCCAAAGGCGAGGACAACAGCGTCATCGCGGTGATCGGCGACGGCTCGCTGGGCGCGGGGATGGCCTATGAGGCGATGAACGCGGCGACGGACACGACCAAGCGCCTGATCGTCATCCTCAACGACAACGACATGTCGATCGCTCCGCCGGTCGGCGGCATGAGCGCCTATCTGGCCAATCTCGTCTCGGGCGGCGCCTACCGCTCGGTGCGCAAGCTGGGCAAGACGGTGGTCGAGAAGCTGCCGAGCCCCATGCGCGAAGCGGCCCGCAAGGCGGAGGAATATGCCCGGGGCATGGTCACTGGCGGCACCTTCTTCGAGGAGCTGGGCTTCCACTATGTCGGTCCGATCGACGGCCACGACATGGACGCCCTGGTCAGCGTGCTGAAGAACGCCAAGGCCTTCGCCGACAAGCCGGTGCTGGTCCACTGCGTGACCCAGAAGGGCAAGGGCTACGCCCCGGCCGAGGGCGCGGCCGACAAGCTGCACGCGGTGGTCAAGTTCGACGTGGTCACCGGTCAGCAGCACAAGTCCACTGGCGGCCCGCCCAGCTACACCAAGGTCTTCGCCCAGGAGCTGATCAGGCAGGCGGAAAAGGACGACAAGATCGTCGCCATCACCGCCGCCATGCCGTCCGGCACGGGGCTTGACCTGTTCGGCAAGGCCTTCCCGGAACGCACCTTCGACGTCGGTATCGCCGAGCAGCACGCGGTGACCTTCGCCGCGGGCCTGGCCGCCGACGGCATGAAGCCTTTCACCGCTATCTATTCGACCTTCCTGCAGCGCGGCTACGACCAGGTCGTCCACGACGTGGCGATCCAGGGCCTGCCGGTGCGCTTCGCCATGGACCGCGCGGGCCTGGTGGGCGCCGATGGCCCGACCCACGCCGGCAGCTTCGACGTCGGCTTCATGGGTGCTCTGCCCGGCATGGTGCTGATGGCCGCCGCCGACGAGGTCGAGCTGGCCCGCATGGTCGCCACCGCCGCCGTGATCGACGACCGCCCCAGCGCCTTCCGCTATCCGCGCGGCGAGGGTCTTGGCCTCGACATGCCGGCGGTCGCCGAGCCGCTCGAGATCGGCAAGGGCCGTATCGTTCGCGAGGGCACCAGCGTCGCCATCGTGTCGTTCGGCGCGCGCCTGTCGGAAAGCCTGAAGGCCGCCGACCTGCTGGCCGCGCGCGGCCTGTCGGCCACGGTCTGCGACGCCCGCTTCGCCAAGCCGCTGGACCTGGACCTCCTGCTGCGCCTCTCGCGCGAGCACGAGGCCATCGTCACGGTCGAGGAAGGTTCGATGGGCGGCTTTGGCGCCTTCGTGCTGCAGGCCCTGGCTCAGCACGGCGCCTTGGATCGCGGCCTCAAGATCCGCACCCTGTGCCTGCCCGACATCTTCCAGGACCAGGACAAGCCGGACGCCATGTACGCCCAGGCCGGCCTCGACGCCGAGGGCATCCTGCGCGGCGCGCTGTCGGCCCTGGGCATGGACAATGTCAACGCGGCGGGGGCCGGGCGGCGGGCTTAAGCTTTTGCCCGGGCGTCGGGATCTGGCTGCGTTTCGGCTTTAGCCAGGGCGGTCGGGCTTCTGGAGGGCCGGCTGGGGACTGCGATCGCCCCTGAGCGGACGTTGCGCCAAATCCCTCTCTCTTTGAGAGAGGGCGGGGCCCGCCGCGAAGCGGTGGGAGGGTGAGAGGTTTCACCGCCCCGTGGAAAAGCCCCCCCATTTCAGTCCTCCACCTGCTCGTCATGCCGCGCATGACGCGGGGGACGGCGGGAGTTCTAGGCCCGGCACGCCTTGAAGAAGGCGCGCACCTGGCCTTGGTCGGCGGAATTTGCCGCCAGGCTATGCCGCTCGCCCTTGGTCAGCAGCGCCAGGTCTCCCGATCTGCGAAACCGATCCAGCGCTTCGGCGCTGGCCTCGCCGCGACCTGCCAGCAGATCGCCGCCCATGGCGTCGTCGAGCTTGGCGGCGGCGAAGCGGCTCTCGGCGCGGCCCGAGGCCAGGACGATCTCACCACCCGACAGGCCCATGGCCGACACCTCGACACGATCCTGGCCGGGGCGGCAGCTCATCATCAGCACGACGTCGTCACTGTCGGGGCGGCCGTAGGCGAGGCGGGGATCCTCGCCCGCGTCGGCGAGATAGGCCCACCGATAGCCGTTCGCCGCGACCTTCTCGTGCGCGCAACCCGCCAGGCCGGCGGCCAGTATCACGGCGACAACGGCGGCGGCGGCGCGCGACGGCATGGGAGGTCCTCCTGGTGTGATAAACGCGGTTTGGACCTGAATGGCTCCTGAAAGCGAAACGGGCGCGGAGACCTCGCGGCCGCCGCGCCCGTGAAGGCTCGCCTTAATGTCTTGGCCTAGAACGGCGAGAACTTCTCGACCAGGGCCTGGCCGGCCGGGGTCTTCTGGACGCGGCTGATGTCGCCGCGACCGCCGTAGCTGATGCGCGCCTCGGCGATCTGGGTGTGGCGGATGGTGTTGGCCGAGGAGATGTCCTCGGGGCGCACGATGCCGGCGACGGTCAGCTGGCGCAGCTCGGCGTTGGTGCGGACCTCCTGGGTGCCCTGGATCACCATGTTGCCGTTCGGCAGCACCTGACTGACCACGGCGGCGATGGTCAGGCTGATCTTTTCGGAGCGCTTGATGCTGCCCGAGCCGGCGTTGGTCGTGCTCGAGCCGGTTTCCAGCGCATTGGCCGGGTCGAAACCACCCGGCAGAACCTTCCCGAGGCTCGACTCCAGACCCAGCAGGTGCGGAACCCCGGCCTTGGTGGTGGCGGCGCGCGAGCTGGCGGTCTGGTTCTTGGTGTCGACGCTGTCGTCGATGTCGATCATCACGGTCAGGATGTCGCCGACGCGGCTGGCGCGCTGGTCGTTGAAGAAGGCGCGGGCGCCGACCCGCCACAGCGAGTTGGCCGAGGCCGCCTGCGGCGCCGGCTCGCGGGCGGAGACATATTGCTGCTGGATGGGCGCCAGGGCGGCCGGATAGCCGACCGGGGCAAGGTCCGGACCCTTCACGGCTTCCTTGACGGTGGAGCAGGCGGCCAGCGGGGCCAGCAGCAGGGTGGCGGCGATGAGAGCGGGGCGACGCATGAGTCTTAGCCTCTTAGCGAGCGGCGAAACGGACGGGTTGCGAACGGGCTTGCAAGCCCTGGGCCTGCGGACCGACGGCGGCGGCGCCAGGACCGGTGGCGACGGCCTGGATGATCTTCTTCGACGCGGTGTTCTGGACGGCGAAGACGTCGCCGGTGGACGCGGCGCTCATCGCCTTGCCTTGAAGCGACAGGGAAATTCCGTCGTCCGCGTAGGTGACGGTGATCAGGTCGCCGCTCTTGATGACCTGCGGCGCGGCCACGTCTCGGGTCGAGACTGCGGCGCCTTCACGCAGGGGGCGCTTGGCGGCGAGGCCGATCACGACGTCGGAATCGCGCGGCGCGTCGGCCGGGGCCCCGGCCATCTTCGTCCACACCAGGTCTTCCGGCTGGACGATTTCGCCGGCCGCGATGCTGCGGGCGTAGGCAAGAACTTCCACATTACCGCGCGGGGCGCCGGCCAGGGCGGTCCGCGACGCGGCGCCGCCGTTGTCGGAGCCCTCGCGGACGATGATCCGGCGCACGCCCTGGCGGTTGTCCCAGTCGAAGCCGGCGCGGCGTGCGAACACCTGCACCTGGCCGGCGTCCAGCACGGCGCTCGGTGCGACGCGGGCGGCGACCACCAGGTTGGCGGCCGGTCCGGAGACCCCGTCGAACAGGTCGCCCAGGGTGACGCGGCCGTCGGCGTCGGTGGTGTCCATGCGCAGGCTGACCGGCGTTCCGGCGAGGGCCGGGGCGGCGAAGGCCAGGGCGGCGGCGGAGATCAACAGCGCTTTCATCGGCTTACGACCTCATCTGCGAGGTGGTCTGCAGCATCTGGTCGGCCGTGGAGATGACCTTGGAGTTCATCTCGTAGGCGCGCTGGGCGGTGATCAGGGCGGTGATTTCCGAGACAGAGTCGACGTTGGAGGCTTCGGTGTAGTGCTGCATCAGCACGCCAAAGCCGGGTTGGCCGGGGGCGGCGAGGGTGGCCGCGCCCGAGGCGGCGGTCTCCAGGAACAGGTTGTCGCCGATCGCCTCGAGGCCGCCTTCGTTCATGAAGTTGGCGAGCTGCAGCTGGCCGATGGTCTGGGGCTGGGGCTGACCGTCCAGCTTGACCTGCACCATGCCGGTCTTGCTGATGATGATGTCGATGGCGTTCTGCGGGACCGTGATGCCCGGCTGGACCGTGTAGCCGTCCTCGGTGACGATCTGTCCCTGGTCGTTGGTCGAGAAATTGCCGGCGCGGGTATAGGCCGTCTCGCCCGAAGGCAGCAGCACCTGCAGGTAGCCCTTCCCCTGGATCGCGACGTCCAGCGGATTATCGGTCAGGGTCGGGGTGCCTTGCTCGGTGATGCGATAGACCGAGCCGGCCTTGACGCCGCCGCCGACCTGGACGCCGGTCGGGACGATGTTGCCGTCGCTGGACGACTGCGAGCCGGCGCGCTCGATCGTCTGGTACAGCAGGTCCTGGAACTCGGCCCGCTGGCGCTTGAAGCCAACGGTGTTCATGTTGGCGATGTTGTTCGAGATGACTTCGACGTTCAGCTGTTGCGCTGACATGCCCGAAGCGGCGGTGCGGAGAGCTTGCATCGGCTAGCGTTCCCTAATTGGCCTTGCCCAGCCGCTCGACGGCGGTCCGGGACAGTTCGGAGGTGTTGTCCATCATCTTGGCGACGCTCTCGTAGGCGCGCTGAACCTCGATCAGCTTGGTGATCTCGATGACGGGCTGGACGTTGGAGGCTTCCAGCATGCCCTGGTGGACGGCGGCGTCCGGGGCCGGCTGCAGCGCGGCGTTGGTGGTGTTGCGGTAGAGGTTGTCGCCATCCTTGGCCATCGAGGCCAGGCTGTCGGGGCGAACGACGGCGATCTTGCCGACGCGGACCGCGCCCTGGCTGACGACGCCGTCCTTGCCGACATTGACCGGGCCCAGGGTGGGATCGATCGTGATCGGGCCGCCGCCGTCATCCAGAACCAGATGGCCCGACTGGGTGGTCAGCTGGCCCGTCGGGTTGGTCGTGAAGCGGCCGTCGCGGGTGTAGCGGTCGCCGCCGGCGGTCTGGACGTGGAAGAAGCCCTTGCCCTCGATGGCCAGGTCGAAATCGCCGCCGGTCTTGGTCATCGCGCCTTGCGTGAAGTCGCGGGCGACGCCCGAGTCGAGCACGAACTTGACGGCCGAGCCGCCATCCAGCGTCTTGGCCGGCTTGGCCTGCTCGGTGCGGACCATCAGGTCCTCGACCTTGAAGCCCGTGGTGTTGGCGTTGGCGATGTTGTTGGCCACGACGTCCAGCTCGCGGCGAAGCGTCATCTGGCGCGAGAGGCCGACGTAGAGCGCGTTGTCCATGGCGAGTTAACTCGGGCGGCTGGCGCGACAAATGCGCCGCATCTCCTGAAGCAACCTTCGTGCCAGTCTGGAAAACGCAATGAAAACAACAAATAGAACGGTTAATGCAGGGGTGTTGGTCGGAGTCTGCCGGGCAGATTCAGCCTGCGACCAAATGGCCTCCAAAACACATCGTTAACCATGCTCGCGCATGAGTATGGGATATAGATTCCAAGGAACCGCGCGCGTGGCTCAGAACGATAAGGAAGCTCCCGAAGGTGAAGAGGGCGCCGAAGGCGAAGGCCCCGCCAAGAAGAAGCCGCCTATTCTCATCATCGCCATCGCGGCCGCCGTCCTGGTCCTGGGGGGCGGCGGCGCGGCCGCCTTTTTCCTGCTGAAGCCCAAGCCCCCCGCGGAAGCGGGCGAGCACGGCGCCGAAAAGAAGGAAAAGAAGAAGGAAGAAAAGAAGGAAGAGAAGAAGGAAGGCGAGAAGGGCAAGGAAGGCGCGGGCGCTGGCGGTCCAGCCCCCGTGATCAAGGAAGGCCCTGACGGGGTGGTGTTCTACACCCTGCCGGACATCGTCGTGAACATGCAGACGGCCGACGGCAAGTCGACCTTTCTGAAGCTGAAGCTGACTTTCGAGCTGCCGGACGAAGACACGGCCGAGGCTTTGACGCCGAATCTGCCCAGGCTGCAGGACATGTTCCAATCCTTCCTGCGCGAGCTGCGTCCCGAAGACCTGAATGGCAGCCAGGGCACCTACCAACTGCGCGTCGAGCTGCTGCGCCGGGTGAACCTGGTCGCCGCGCCGGCCAAGGTGAATGCGGTCCTCATCGAGGAGATGCTGATCAACTGAGTCTTCGGGCTGGTTGGGGCGAACGATCATGGCGGATGAGATCGATCAGGCGGGCCAGTGGGGCTCTGAAGGCGCCCCCGGCGGTGAGGGCGTAAACCAGTTCGGCGACTTTTCCGGCGGCATGGGCGGCTGGGACGACGGCGCCGGCGACAGCGCGTCCGAACGGATCCTGAACCAGGACGAGATCGACAGCCTGCTGGGCTTCGACCTCTCGGGCGACGGCGGCGACGACCGCACGGGCATCCGCGCCATCATCAACTCGGCGCTGGTCTCGTACGAGCGCCTGCCGATGCTGGAAATCGTCTTCGACCGCCTGGTGCGGTTGATGACGACCTCTCTGCGCAACTTCACCTCGGACAACGTCGAGGTCAGCCTCGACAACATCAGCTCGATCCGCTTCGGCGACTACCTGAACTCGATCCCGCTGCCGGCGATCCTGGCGGTGTTCCGCGCCGAGGAGCTGGACAACTACGGCCTGCTGACGGTCGACTCCAACCTGATCTACTCGATCGTCGACGTGCTTCTGGGCGGCCGTCGCGGCACTGCGGCCATGCGTATCGAGGGCAGGCCCTACACCACGATCGAGCGCGTGCTGGTGCAGCGAATGATCGAGGTGGTGCTGCACGACCTGAAGAGCGCCTTCGAGCCGCTGCATCCGGTCGCCTTCTCGCTGGACCGCCTGGAGACGAACCCGCGCTTCGCCGCCATCGCGCGTCCCGCCAACGCCGCCATCCTGGTCAAGCTGCGGATCGACATGGAAGATCGCGGCGGCCGTATCGAGCTGCTGCTGCCCTACGCCACGCTGGAACCGATCCGGAAAATGCTGCTGCAGCAGTTCATGGGTGAGAAGTTCGGTCGCGACAACATCTGGGAAGGCCACTTGGCCACCGAGCTGTGGACCACCCAGATGGAGGTCCGCGCCGTCCTCGACGAGCAGCAGGTGCCGTTGTCGCGCGTGCTGAACATGCAGGTCGGCGACACCCTGATGCTGAACGCCACGCCCGACAGCCTGGTCGAGCTGCGCGCCGGGGCCATCCCGCTGACGCGCGGCAGGATGGGCCGCCGCAACCACTCGATCGCCGTCCGCGCCGAGGCGCCGCTGACCCCGGCGGCCAAGAAGGCCGTGCAGAAGCTGAAATGAGTTTCGTCGCTTTCGCCATGAACGGGTTGCTGGCGGTGCTGCTGGTGGTGGCGCTGGCCTTCGGCTGGCGCCTGGAGCGCCGCCTGAAGGCGCTGCGTGACAGCCACGAGGGCTTCGCCAAGGCCGTCAAGGACCTCGACCAGGCCGCCGCCCGCGCCGAGCAGGGGCTGGCCGACCTGCGCGCGGCCACCGACGAGGCGGCCGAGACCCTGGCCATCCGTATCGAGCGCGCCCAGGCCCTGGCCGCCCAGCTCGACGAGCGGATCAGCAACCCGCCGCCTGCGCCTTCGCGTGCCGAGCGCGCCCCGCCGCCCGTTCGGGGTCGCGTCGAGGACCTGCCGCCGTCGGCCGAGCGCCGTCTCAAGGCCGAGGATTTCGAGCGCCTGCTGGAGCGCGAAGCGCGCCTGCCGCCGGGCGCTCGCCCCACGCTCGCCGCCCCCAGCCCGACGCGCGAAACCCCGCGTTCACGGGCGCGGGTCGATGATGATCTCTTCGAAGGACCGGCCGACAGCCCGCGTCCCGAACCCAATCCCAGGACCCGCCGATGAAGAAAATTCCGCGCATCCTGCCCCTGGTCGGCGTCGCCGTCGGCGGCGTGCTGGCCATCAACGCCCTGGCCGGCGCTAAGTCGCTGCCGGACATGCTGAGCGGCGCAAAGGCCTTCGCCGAGGGCGTCGCCAAGCCCGAGGCCAAGGCCGGCGAAGGCGAGGGCGCGGCCTCGGCCGAAGGCGCGGGCCAGCCCGCGGCCGCCAAGGCCCCGCAGACCCTGCCGCGCGCCTGCGCGCCGTCCGCCGACGCCCTGGCCAAGGAGGCGGGCCTCTCGCAAGGCGAGCTGGCCGCGATCCAGAAGCTCGGCGCCCGCCGCAGCCAGCTGGACCAGCGCGAGCAGGACATCGACGTGCAGCTGCAGCTGCTGGCCGCCGCCGAGGCCAAGCTCGACGCCAAGATGAAGGCCCTGACCGGCCTGAAGGGCGACATCCAGGGCCTGCTGGGCCAGGTCGACTCCCAGAAGCAGGCCGAGGTCGATCGCCTGGTCGTCGTCTATCAGGGCATGAAGCCCAAGGACGCCGCGGCCCGCATGACCTTGCTGTCCGACGAGGTGCGCCTGCCGATCGCCGCCAAGATGAAGGAAAAGACCTTGGCGATGATCCTGGCCAACATGGCTCCGGCCGACGCCAAGGTGCTGACCGAGCGCCTGGCCGCGCGGCTGTCGAATTCCGCCGTCGAGAAGGGCAAGGCCGCCGTCGCCGACAACGCCGCCCAGGCCGCCGCCCCCGGCCAGCAGGCCGCGGCCCCCGCTTTGGCCGGCGCGCCCAAGAAGGCCGGTTAAGGGAGGCTCATGACCCTTCGCCAGTTCCTGCGATCCAGCGTCGCCGCCGCGTGCATCGCGGGCGTGCTGGCGCCGTCCGGCTACGCCGCGCCGCCGCCCGTCGCGGCGCGGTCGGCGCTGGACGTGCGTGTCGCGCAGGCGGCGGACTTCTCGCGGGTCGAATTCCACTGGAACGGCGGGGCCCGCATGGCCGCCCGGCGGGACGGCCAGGCGCTGATCCTGCGCTTCAGTCGCGACGCCGACCCGGATCTTTCCGTGTTCAGGATTTCGCCGCCGCGCTGGGTCAAGGGCGTCGAGGCGCGTCACGTCGGCGGCGCGCTGGAGCTGGTCCTGACGATCGCCGAAGAGGCGGACTTCAAGGCGGGCGCGGCCGACGGGGTCAGTTTCGTCAACATCTTCGCCAAGGACGGGGCCTTGGCCGCCGCCCAGGCCTCCACGCCCAGCGCGCCGCCGCCGCCCGTGGGGCGTCCCAATCCCATGCCGCGCGACGGGGTTGTTCGCGCCGATATCGAGCGGTCCGACGGCCAGGTCACCCTGTCCTTCACCTGGGCCGCCCCCGCCGGCGCGGCCGTGTTCCGACGCGGGGAGGCGGTGTGGATCGTCTTCGACACCCCCGCGCGGATCGACATCTCCAAGCTGCCGGCCAACACGCCGCGCTACTCGCGTCTGCAGGCGCTGAAGGGGGCGGACTATTCGGCCCTCCGGATCGTGGCGCCGGTCGGTGAGCCCTATGTCGCGGTCGGTTCAGGCCCGACCTGGCGGATCAGCTTCGGCCCGGGGCCGCAGCAGAGCCCCGACATCATCCAGATCAATCGCGACGAGGCCGCGCCGGCCGCGGCGCTTTCGGCGGCGGTGGCTGGGGTCACGCGGGCGCTCTGGGTCGAGGACCCGGCGGTCGGCGACAAGATCATCGTCGCGCCCGCCCTGGCGCCGGCCAAGGGCCTGTCCTCTCGCCGCGACTACGTCGAGTTCGCCCTGCTGCAATCGGCCCAGGGTCTGGCGGCGGAGGCTTACGCCTCCGATCTGATGGTCCAGGCCAGCGTCGACCAGGTGCGGATCGGCCGGCCCAAGGGGCTGGCGCTGTCGCCGGCCTCCGCCGCCGCCCCGCCGGAAGAGGCGGTCGCGGGCGCGCCCGAGCCGCTGTCCATGCCAGCCCTGATCGATCTTGAGGCCTGGCCCAAGCTCGGATCCGGCGGCTTCCTGGCGCGCTACAACGCCTTGCAGAGCGCGATCAGCGCCGCGCCGGACGAGGACGCCGACGTCGCCGCCCGCCTGGCGCTGGCGCGCTTCCTCGTGGGCTCGCAGATGTCGTTCGAGGCGATCGGCGTGCTGAACGCCGGCGCCCGCAAGCACCAGACGATGATGGCCAATCCGGAGTTCCGGGGCTTGCGCGGCATGGCCCGGGCGCTGGCGGGGCGCTACGCCGAAGCCGAGGCCGACTTCTCGTCGCCGGTCCTGGCGGACGAGCCCTCGAGCGCCCTGTGGCGCGGCTATATCGCCACCAGGAACGGCCAGTGGCTGGACGCCCGCACCAAGTTCGCGAGCGGCGGGCGGGCTCTGGAGCTTTTCCCGCCGATCTGGAAGGCGCGCTTCCTGGGCGCCCAGGCCGAGGCGGCCCTGGGTGTCGGCGACCTGACCGGCGCGTTCCAGTACATCGCCAAGGCGCTGGATCAGCCCAAGATCCCCGTACAGGACCAGCTCGCCATCCGCCTGATCCAGGCGCGCGCCTTCGAGGCCAAGGGCGAGAAGGTCCGCGCCAAGAAGATGTTCCAGGCCATCGCCCGCGCGCCCTACGACAAGCTGGCCGCGCCGGCTCTGCTGCACGCCACGGAGCTGCAGTACGAGAAGCGGGAGATCAACGCGGCCAAGGCGGCCGACACCCTGAACCAGCTGCGCTACCGCTGGCGCGGCGACGGCGTCGAGATGGAAGTCATCCGCGCCCTCGGCAAGCTCTATATCGACCAGGGCCGCTATCGCGAGGCGCTGGAGGTGATGCGTTCGGCGGGCCGCGGCACGTCGGACCGTCCCGAGGCGCTGTCCCTGCGCAACGAGATCTCCAATACCTTCCGGGCCTTGTTCCTGGACGGCCTGGCGGACGGCATGCAGCCGATCCAGGCCGTCGGTCTGTTCTACGACTTCCAGGAACTGACCCCGATCGGCGCGGACGGCGACCAGATGGTCCGAAACCTAGTGCGCCGTCTGGTGGACGTCGACCTGCTGGACGACGCCGCCAAGCTCTTGAAGTACCAGGTCGACAACCGACTGAACGGCGTGCCCAAGGCCCAGGTCGCGACCGATCTGGCCTGGATCTACCTGATGAACAAGCGTCCCGAGGACGCCCTCAACACCATCAACGCCACCCGCACGACGATTCTGCCGCCGGCCCTCAACGCCGAGCGGCGCCTCGCCACAGCCCGCGCCCTGATCGGCCTTGGCCGCTACGACGCGGCCGGCGAGATGGTCGAGCGCGACAACAGCAAGGACGGCCAGGAAATCCGGGCCGACATCGCCTGGAAGCAGCGGGCCTGGCCGACCGCCGGCGCGCTCTACGAGCGGATGCTGGGCGACCGCTGGAAAGGGCAGGGGGCGCTGTCGGCCGCCGACGAGGCGCGCCTGCTGCGATCCGCGGTCGCCTACAGCCTGGCCGACGACGACGCGGCTCTCGGCCGCCTGCGCCAACGCTGGACGCGCTTCGTCGACAACGCCGGCAATCCCGACGGCCTGCGCGTGGCGCTGCAGGGACTGGGCTCCGAAGCCGTCTCGCCGACCGATTTCGGCAAGGTCAGCGCCGACAACGAAGCGTTCAGCGGCTGGGTCGCGCGGATGAAGGACAAGTTCCGCACCGGACAGCCCGCCGGCGCGCCGGCGCGCGCGGGCGGCTGATCCTTCCTCGCCGCTTGGGGCATAACCATCCCTCGCCCTGATCGATTCGTGACCTCTTCGGGCACGGCGTTTCACTTTCAGAGTTGGGCGGTGAGAAAACCGCCGTGGAAACTCCATTGGTCATATGGCGGTGACAGGGGCTTTGCCCTAGTTAGGGCCGGCTCGCCGGCGCAGCGCCGGGGAGGTTCGCGTTGGAGCCCACCTCCAGCGCGGCGCTCAAGCTCGCGCTTGCCATTCTGCCGCAGGCATGTCATGACAACGTTGTCATAGGGTGGAAGACATTGGTGACGAACAACAACGACGGCGAGAATGGCCGCGAGGTGCTGGTACTGCTGGGCGGCGCGGGGGATCTGGCCCTGCGAATGCTGCTGCCTTCGCTCTATTTCCTCGAGGTCGATCGGCTGCTGCCGCATGACTTGCGGATCGTCGGCGTGGCGCGCGCCGACCATGACGCGGCCGGCTACAAGGCGCTGGTGCGCGAACACCTCGGCAAGCGCGCGACCGTGGAGGAGGGGGCCTGGAATCGCCTGGCCGCCCGTCTCGACTACGTGCCGGCCAACATCACCAGCGAGGACGACGCCAAGGCCCTGGCCGATCGGATCGGCGAGCACGGCGACCTCGTCATCTTCTTCTCGCTCTCGCCCAGCCTTTACGGTCCGGCCTGCCAGGCGCTGCAAGCGGCTGGCCTGACGGGGCCCAAGACCCGTCTGATCCTCGAGAAGCCCCTGGGACGCGACCTGGAGAGCTCCAAGGTGACCAACGCCGCCGTCGCGGCGGTGGTCGACGAAAGCCAGGTCTTCCGGATCGACCACTATCTGGGCAAGGAGACGGTCCAGAACCTGACGGCCCTGCGCTTCGCCAACGTGCTGTTCGAGCCCCTGTGGGACCGCAACACGATCGACCACGTGCAGATCACCATCGCCGAGACCGAGAAGGTCGGCGACCGCTGGCCCTATTACGACGAGTATGGCGCCCTGCGGGACATGGTGCAGAACCACATGCTGCAGCTGCTCTGTCTGGTCGCCATGGAGGCGCCGTCGGGCTTCGACCCGGACGCCGTCCGCGACGAGAAGGTCAAGGTGCTCCGCAGCTTGCGTCCGTTCACCAAGGAGACGGTGGCGCACGACACCGTGCGTGGCCAGTACGTCGCCGGCGTGGTCGAGGGCGGCGCGCGTCCGGGCTATGTCGAGGAAGTGGGCAAGCCCACCAAGACCGAGACCTTCGTGGCCATGAAGGTGGCGATCGACAACTGGCGCTGGGACGGCGTGCCGTTCTTCCTGCGCACCGGCAAGAACCTGCCTGACCGCCGCACCCAGATCGTCGTGCAGTTCAAGCCGCTGCCGCACAACATCTTCGGCCCCGCCACCGACGGCGAGCTATGCGCCAACCGCCTGGTCATCGACCTGCAGCCGGACGAAGACATCTCGCTGACGATCATGAACAAGCGTCCGGGCCTGTCTGACGAGGGCATGCGCCTGCAGTCGCTGCCCCTGTCGCTCTCGTTCAGCCAGACGGGCGGCCGCCGTCGGATCGCCTATGAGAAGCTGTTCCTCGACGCCTTCCGCGGAGACCGCACGCTGTTCGTGCGCCGCGACGAGGTCGAACAGGCCTGGCGCTTCATCGACGGCGTCTCGGCCGCCTGGGCCGAGGCCGGCATTGACCCCGCGCCCTATGCCGCCGGCACCTGGGGACCGCAGACCGCCAACGCGCTGATCTCGCCCGGCGGCCGGTCGTGGAAGGCTTGACGATGCCGAAGCTGGAAGCCTTTGGCTCGCGCGAAGCCCTCTACGACGCCACCGCGTCGATCCTGGTCGACGCCTTGACCAACGCGGTCGCCGCTTCCGGGCGAACGGGCTTCGCGGCGACCGGCGGCACGACCCCGGCGCCGGTCTATGACCGCCTCGCGACCCTGACCGCGCCCTGGGACAAGATCACGGTCACGCTAACCGACGAGCGCTTCGTCCCGCCGACCGATCCCAGCAGCAACGAAGGTCTCGTGCGCCGACACCTGCTGGTCGGGGAGGCGGCCAAGGCCAGCTTCGCGCCGCTCTACATCGAGGGCCTGAGCCACGCCGACAGCGCCCGCGCCGCCGAGGCCGGCGTCGAGGCCGCCACGCCGTTCGGCGCCGTGCTGCTGGGCGTCGGTCCCGACGGCCACTTCGCCTCGCTGTTCCCAGGCAATCCGGTCCTGGCCCAGGGCCTGGATCCGCGCTCCAACCGCCTGGTCCTGGACGTGCCGCCCAGCGACCCCGCGCCCGACATTCCTCGTCTCAGCCTGACCTTCGCCGCCCTGACCCGCACCGACCTGATCGTGCTGCTGGTCACCGGAGCGGCCAAGAAGGCGTTGTTGGAAGGCGACGTCGATCCGGCCCTGCCGGTCGCCGCCATCCTGAAGCAGGACCGCGCCAAGGTCCGCATCCTTTGGGCGGAGTAACGCCATGAGCCTCAATCCCGTCATCGCTGAAGTCACAGCCCGCATTGTGGCGCGTAGCCGCGACAGCCGCGCGGCCTATCTGGAGAACATGCAGCGGACCATCGACAGCCAGCCTGGCCGCGCCAAGCTGTCCTGCGCCAACTGGGCCCACGCCTTCGCCGCCTCGCCGGGCGTCGACAAGGTCCGCGCCCTGGACCCGAACGCGCCGAATCTCGGCATCGTCTCGGCCTATAACGACATGCTGTCGGCCCACCAGCCGCTGGAAGCCTATCCCGCCCTGATCAAGGACGCGGCGCGCGAGGTCGGGGCCACCGCCCAGTTCGCCGGCGGCGTGCCGGCCATGTGCGACGGCGTCACCCAGGGCCGTCCGGGCATGGAGCTGTCGCTGTTCTCGCGTGAGGTGATCGCCATGGCCACGGCCATCGCCCTGACCCACGACGCCTTCGACGCGGCGCTCTATCTGGGCGTCTGCGACAAGATCGTCCCGGGCCTGGTGATCGGCGCCCTGACCTTCAGCCACCTGCCGGCCCTGTTCGTGCCGGCGGGCCCGATGACCTCGGGCCTGCCCAACAGCGAGAAGGCCCGAGTGCGCGCCCTTTACGCCGAAGGCAAGGTCGGTCGCGCCGAGCTGCTGGAGGCCGAGCAGGCCAGCTATCACGGCCCCGGCACCTGCACCTTCTACGGCACGGCCAACACCAACCAGATGCTGATGGAGCTGATGGGCTTCCATCTGCCCGGCTCGGCCTTCGTTCACCCCAACACCCCGCTGCGCGAGGCCCTGGTGAAGGAAGCCGCGCGCCGCGCCGCCGCCGTCACCGCCAAGGGCAACGAGTATGTGCCGGTCGGCCGGATGATCGACGAGAAGTCGGTCGTCAACGGCGTGGTCGGCCTGATGGCCACCGGCGGCTCGACCAACCTGGCTTTGCACCTGATCGCCATGGCCCACGCGGCGGGCGTCGTGCTGACGCTGGAGGACCTGGACGACATCTCGCGCGCCACGCCGCTCTTGGCCCGCGTCTATCCGAACGGCTCGGCCGACGTGAACCACTTCCAGGCCGCCGGCGGCATGGCCTTCGTGATCCGCGAACTGCTGAAGGCCGGCCTCGTCCACGAGGACGTCCTGACCATCGCCGGCCCCGGCCTGTCCCGCTACGCCCAGGAGCCCTACCTCGACGGTGGCGAGCTGAAGTGGCGCGACGGCGCCGCCGAGAGCCTGGACCCGGCCATCGTCCGCCCGGTCTCCGACCCGTTCAGCAAGGAGGGCGGCCTGCGCCTGATGGCTGGCAACCTGGGCCGCGGGGTGATGAAGATCTCGGCCGTGAAGCCCGAGCACCAGGTGATCGTCGCCCCGGCCGCCGTGTTCCAGGAGCAGGAAGACTTCATCGCCGCCTTCAAGCGCGGCGAGCTGGATCGCGACGTCGTGGTCGTGCTTCGCTTCCAGGGCCCCTCGGCCAACGGCATGCCGGAGCTGCACAACCTGTCGCCGTCGATCTCGGTCCTGCTGGACCGCGGCTACAAGGTCGCCCTGGTCACTGACGGCCGCATGTCCGGCGCCTCCGGCAAGACGCCCGCCGCCATCCACGTGACGCCGGAAGCCGCCAAGGGCGGACCTCTGGCCTATGTCCAGGACGGCGACGTGATCAGCGTCAACGCCGAGACGGGCGAACTGAAGATCCTGGTGGACGAAGCGACGCTGCTCGCCCGCACGCCAGCAAGCGTCCCGGCGTCCAAGCCGGGCTTTGGCAGGGAACTGTTCGGATGGATGCGGTCGGGGGTCGGCGCAGCCGACGCCGGCGCCTCCGTCTTCGGTTGAGGAAGCATCAGGTCATGGATGGTCATCACAGCGGGGGTCTCGGCCTCGTCGGCGACATCGGCGGCACCAACGCCCGCTTCGCCCTGGTCGAGTTCGACGGTGCGGATCCGCGCCTGATCGAGCCGACGGCGTTCAAGGGCGAGGACTACGGCACGGCCGAGGACGCCATCGAGGCCTATCTGCACAAGGTCGGCGTCAAGCAGGCCGACCAGGCGGTGGTCGCCGTGGCGGGCCCGATCGACCACGGTCAGGTCCACATGACCAACCTCGACTGGCGGATCTCCGAGGATGGCCTGCGGCGCGCGGGCGGCTTCCGGAGCGCCAAGCTGATCAACGACTTCACCGCCCAGGCCCTGGCCGCGCCACGCCTTTCGCCCAAGGACCTGCGCCAGATCGGTGATCTGCCGACCTTGGGTGAGGGCGACCTTGCCATCCTCGGCCCGGGCACCGGCTTTGGCGTCGCCGGCCTGGTTCGGCGTCACGGCCAGGAAATTCCGCTGGCGACCGAGGGCGGCCACGTCGCCTTCGCGCCGCTGGACGCGGTCGAGATCGAGGTGCTGCGGCTGCTGTCCCAGCAGCTAAACGGCGGCCGCGTGTCGGTCGAGCGCATCCTGTCGGGGCCCGGCCTGGAAGACCTGCACGTCGCCCTTGGCCAGGCCGAGGGCCGCAAGGTCGACAGCCTGACCGCCAAGCAGATCACCGAGCGCGCGACCGAGGATTGCCCCGACTGCCTGGCGACCGTGAACCGCTTCTGCGCAGTGCTGGGCTCGACGGCCGGCGACATCGCCCTGACCCTGGGCGCGCGGGGCGGCGTGTTTATCGCCGGCGGCATCGCGCCGCGGATCATCGACATTCTCGAAAAGAGCCCGTTCCGAGCGCGCTTCGAGGCGAAGGGCCGGCTGTCGGGCTTCACCCAGACCATCCCCACCCACGCCATCCTGCACCCGCACACCGCGCTGATCGGCGCGGCGGTCGTGCTGACGCCGGAGGGACGGTCGGCCGTCGCCTAGGCTTCCTCTTGGGGCTCGCCATGACAACCTTGTCATGGCTTAGTACCCGCCAAACCGAACGAATCGGTGCGGTGGGGGACGGAATTGAGCGCCAAGATCACGATCCACGACGTGGCCCGCGAGAGCGGCGTGTCGATCAAGACCGTCTCGCGGGTGCTCAACCGCGAGCCCAACGTCAAGGCCGACACCCGCGACCGCGTCCAGGCCGCGGTGGCGGCCTTGAACTATCGCCCCAACATCTCGGCGCGCAGCCTGGCGGGGGCGAAGGCCTATCTGATCGGCGTCTTCTTCGACAACCCCAGCCCCGGCTACGTCACCGACGTGCAGCTTGGGGCGATCGCGCGCTGCCGGCAGGAGGGCTACCACCTGATCGTCGAGCCGATCGACTCCCGGGGGGACGTCGACGAGCAGGTGTCGCCGATGCTGGCGACCTTGCGCATGGACGGCGTGATCCTGACGCCGCCGCTCAGCGACCATCCGGTCGTACTGGCGGCCCTGGAGCGCGAGGGCGTCGCCTATGTCCGGATCGCGCCGGGCGACGACATCGAGCGCGCCCCGTGGGTCAGCATGGACGACCGCCGCGCGGCCTATGAGATGACCCGGCATCTGATTGACCTTGGGCATCGCGATATCGGCTTCATCATCGGTCACCCCGATCACGGCGCCTCGGCGCGTCGCCATCATGGCTTTGTCGACGCCATGCGCGACGCCGACCTGCCGGTGCGGCAGGATCGGGTGGAGCAGGGGTGGTTCTCGTTCCGCTCCGGCTTCGAGGCGGCCGAGCGCCTGCTGGGCGGAGCCGATCGCCCCACGGCGATCTTCGCGTCAAACGACGACATGGCTCTGGGCGTCATGGCGGTCGCCAACCGGATGCGGCTGGACGTGCCCTCCCAGCTATCGATCGCCGGCTTCGACGACACGCCCGGCGCGCGGATCACCTGGCCGCAGCTGACCACCGTCCGCCAGCCGATCGCCGCCATGGCGGGGGCGGCGGCCGACATGCTGATGAGCGGAGTTCATCACGACGCGGGCGAGCCGCCGCCGTCGCGGCTGCTGGAGTTCGAGCTGGTCGTCCGGGAGTCGACCGGAAAAGCCCCGACCTAGGATCGAATACTTGGCCGTCCGACGGGAATGACCCTTGACAGCGCTGTCCTTTCGGATTGAGATCGTCGGCGATCAAGACGGTCGCCCAAGGAAAGGCGGCGTCAGGAGGAAACGCCATGATCCCGCCTGGCCCAACCAGCGCCCGTCGCGCCGTCCTGCGCGCACGATCACTCCCCTCCAGGCGGCTACCCTAGCCGCTCTCTTTCGCCCGGCGCGGGATCCCGCAAGCCCCGCGCCGGGCGCTTTTCTTCCCCATAAAAAGTTTGCAGCCTGGCAAAGGCTTTCGAGGACCGCTCATGTTTTCGCGTCGCTCCCTCCGTGTCTCCGTGATGGCCTTGGCGATCGCAGGGGGACTTCCTGGAGCCGTCCTCGCCCAGTCCTCGCCCGGCGCGGCGACCACCCATCCGGCGCTGTGGCCCAAGGCGGCCAGCCCCGCGGCGATCACCGACGCCAAGACCGAAGCCTTCGTCACCAAGCTGATGAGCCAGATGACCGTCGAGGAGAAGGTCGCCCAGACCATCCAGGCGGACGGGGCCTCGATCACGCCGGAAGAGCTCAAGAAGTACCGCCTGGGCTCGGTGCTGGTCGGCGGCAACAGCGCGCCGGACGGCAATGACCGCGCCTCGGCCCAGCGCTGGATCGAGTGGATCAACGCCTTCCGCGCCGCCGCTCTCGACAACCGCGGCGGCCACCAGGAGATCCCGATCATCTTCGGCGTCGACGCCGTCCACGGTCACAACAACGTCGTCGGCGCGACGATCTTCCCGCACAATATCGGCCTGGGCGCGGCGCGCGATCCGGACCTGATCCGCCGCATCGGCGAGGCCACGGCGCAAGAGATGGCCGCGACCGGCGCCGACTGGACCTTTGGCCCGACGGTGGCCGTGCCGCGCGACGTGCGCTGGGGCCGCACCTACGAGGGTTACGCCGAGGATCCGGAGGTCGTGAAGACCTATGCCGGTCCGATGACGCTGGGGCTGCAGGGCGCGCTGGTCGCCGGCAAGCCTTTGGCCGCCGGACGTATTGCGGGCTCGGCCAAACACTTCCTGGGCGACGGCGGCACCGACGGCGGCAAGGACCAGGGCGACGCCAAGCTGCCCGAGACCGAGCTGATCCGCCTGCACAACGCCGGCTATCCGCCCGCCATCGACGCCGGCATCCTGTCGGTCATGGTCTCGTTCTCCAGCTGGAACGGCGTCAAGCACACCGGCAACAAGAGCCTGCTGACCGACGTGCTGAAGGGGCGGATGGGCTTCGAGGGCTTCGTCGTCGGCGACTGGAACGCCCACGGCCAGGTCGAGGGCTGCACCAACACCAGCTGCGCCCAGGCCTACAACGCCGGCATGGACATGATCATGGCCCCCGATAGCTGGAAGGGCCTCTATGACAACACCCTGGCCCAGGTGAAGGCCGGCCAGATCCCGATGGCGCGGATCGACGACGCCGTGCGCCGTATCCTGCGCGTCAAGGTCAAGGCCGGGCTGTTCGAGAACAAGCGCCCGCTGGAGGGCAAGCTGGAGCTGCTGGGCTCGCCGGCCCACCGCGCGGTGGCGCGCGAGGCAGTCCGCAAGTCGCTGGTCCTGCTGAAGAACGAGGGCGTCCTGCCGCTGAAGAGCTCGGCGCGCGTGCTGGTGGCCGGCGACGGCGCCGACGACATCGGCAAGGCCGCCGGCGGCTGGACCCTGACCTGGCAGGGCACGGGCAACAAGAACAGCGACTTCCCGAATGGTCAGTCGATCTTTGGCGGCATCGCCGAGGCCGTGAAGGCTGGCGGCGGCAGCGCCGAGCTGTCGGTCAGCGGCGACTACAAGCAAAAGCCCGATGTCGCGATCGTGGTGTTCGGCGAGAACCCCTATGCGGAGTTCCAGGGCGATATCGCCACGGCCGAATACCAGCCCGGCGACAAAACCGACCTGGCTCTACTGAAGAAGCTGAAGGCCCAGGGCATCCCCGTGGTGTCGGTGTTCCTGAGCGGCCGCCCGTTGTGGACCAACCCCGAGATCAACGCCTCGGACGCCTTCGTCGCGGCCTGGCTGCCCGGCTCGGAAGGGGGCGGCGTCGCGGATGTGCTGATCGGCGACAAGGCCGGCAAGCCCCGCTTCGACTTCACGGGCAAGCTGTCCTATTCGTGGCCCAAGCGCGCTGACCAGGAGCCGCTGAATGTCGGCGACAAGGGCTATGATCCGCTGTTCGCCTACGGCTATGGCCTGAGCTACGCCAAGCCGGGCAAGGTGGCCGTGCTGTCCGAAGAGTCCGGCGTCTCGTCGGCGGCGGCCGTGAATGTCGACCGCTACTTCATCGCCGGCCGCTCGCCATCGCCCTGGACCCTGACCACGTCGGGCGCCGTGGCGACCAAGACCATCGACGCCGGCGCTCAGGA
Source organism: Caulobacter segnis (assembly GCF_003243465.1). GTDB lineage: Bacteria > Pseudomonadota > Alphaproteobacteria > Caulobacterales > Caulobacteraceae > Caulobacter > Caulobacter segnis_A. The sequence goes on along the minus strand of NZ_QFQZ01000007.1, from coordinate 45,938 downwards.
AAACGCCCGCCAAGCGGTGTGGACCGGGGAGGGGCCGGGGCTTCTGGCCATCTCCGGCCGTCCCGTCGACCTGTCGCGCCAGACCACCGGCGACATGGCCGTGATGCTCCGTTATCGGGTCGATGCGTCCCCAGACAAACCCGTCTCCCTGGCCATCGCCTGTGGCGAATCCTGCGGGGCGGCGGTAGACGTAACGTCAACGTTGTCAGGTGTGAAAATCGGCGAATGGCGTACGGCCAAGATCAAATTGTCCTGTTTCAAGGCAAAGGGCGCGGACATGACGCGCATCAGCGCGCCGTTCGCGCTGACGACATCCGGGCGACTGTCGCTGACCTTCACAGAAATCCGGCTGGCCTCAAACGAGGGCGACGCCTTCTGTCCGGCGAACTGATCATCGACGCCGGAGCCGCGGCATGATCCGCGCTCGCCGCTCCCGCATCGTCGCCACCATCGGTCCGGCCTCCAGTTCGCCGGAGATGATCGTCACCCTGGCCAAGGCCGGGGCGGACGTCTTCCGCCTGAACTTCAGCCACGGCGCCCACGAAACCCATGCGGCGGTCTACAAGGCCATTCGCGAGGCTGAGAAGGAGGTCGGGCGGCCGCTGGGCGTGCTGGCCGACCTGCAAGGGCCCAAGCTGCGCGTCGGCAAGTTCGCCGACGGCCCGGTGATGCTGAAGGCCGGTCAGGCCTTCCGCTTCGACAGCGATCCGACGCCCGGCGACGCGACCCGCGTGCACTTGCCGCATCCGGAAATCCTGACCGCCATGCGGCCGGGCGCGACCCTGTTGCTGGATGACGGCAAGCTGCGGATGACGGTGACCGACGCCGGTCCCGGCTACGCCAACACCACGGTCGTCAACGGCGGCAAGTTGTCCGAGCGCAAGGGCGTGGCCGTCCCGGACGTCGTCATCCCGATGTCGCCGCTGACCGCCAAGGATCGCGAGGACCTGGCCTTCGCCCTGCGCCTCGGCGTCGACTGGATCGCCCTGTCCTTCGTGCAGGCGCCGGAAGACATGGCCGAGCTGCGCCGGATCGTCGAAGGCCGCGCCGCCGTGCTGGCCAAGATCGAAAAGCCCCAGGCGCTGAAGGTGCTGGGTCCGATCCTCGACCTGTGCGACGGCGTCATGGTCGCCCGCGGCGACCTCGGCGTCGAAATGGCGCCCGAAGAGGTGCCGGTGGCGCAGAAGGAAATCCTGCGCGCGGCCCGCGAGCGCGGCATTCCGGTGATCGTCGCGACCCAGATGCTGGAGTCGATGACCAGCTCGCCGACGCCGACGCGCGCCGAAGCCTCCGACGTCGCCAACGCCGTCTATGAAGGCGCCGACGCGGTGATGCTGTCTGCGGAGTCCGCCGCTGGCGACTATCCGGAAGAGGCCGTCTCGATGATGAACCGCATCATCGAACGGGTGGAGCGCGATCCGCGCTGGCCCGAGCTGATGCAGGCCGAGCAGAGCCACGACGACGCGGACGCCGACGTGCTGGTGGTCGCCGCCGCCGGCGCCGCCAAGTCGGGCTCGACCAAGTGCCTCGTCGCGTTCACGACGACCGGCGCGACCGCCCGCCGCCTGTCGCGCGAGCGGCCGCTACAGCCTGTGCTGGCCCTGTCGCCCCGCCTTGATGCGGTACGCCGCATGACGCTCGTCTGGGGCGTCGAGTCGCGCGTCAGCGCCCAGCCCGACAGCCTGGAGGTCGTCACGACCGATGCGTCGAGCAAGGCGCTGGAGTTGGGTCTGGTCGCGCCGGGCGAACGTCTGCTGGTCGTGGCCGGCACGCCGTTCGGGGCGCCGGGCGCGGCCAACCTGCTGCGTCTGGCCCACGCGCCCGCGCCGGCGCGCCGGCGCTAGGATCAGCCGCGCAGGCGCAGGCCGGGCGCGTCCTCGTCGCCGAACGGGTCGGGCAGCAGCCGCTCATAGCTCCTGCGCACCGCGCCGTAGCATTCGCAGGTCATCGCCTCGAGGCCCGCGCGATCCAGGATGTCGACCACGCCCCGGCGATAGCGGATCAAGCCCTTGGCTTGCAGCGAGCCGGCGACGGCCGTGACGGTCGTGCGCTGGACGCCCAGCATGTCGGCCAGGAATTCCTGGGTCAGGCTGACGGTGTTGCTGTCGATCCTGTCATGACACGACAGCAGCCAGCGGCAGAACCGCGCCTCGACAGCGTGCAGGGCGTTGCAGGCCACCGACTGGATCGCGTGGCCGAACAGGGCGTCGTTGTGTCGGTCCACAAGGCCCCGAAGCGCGGCGCTTCGCTTCCAGACATCGTGTAGTGGCCCCGCGGCGATCCGAAGCGCCGAACCCGGCACTTGAACGATCGCGCGCGACAGCGACTGGCGCGGCGCCACCGCGGCCATCAGGCCCAGAGCGCCTTCACGACCGATCGTGGCGGACTCGATGGCCGCGCCGCTTTCCATCAGCGTCATCAGGGAAATGACGCCGTCGTTGGGAAAATAAATCTGATCGATCACGTCGCCCGGGTCGTACAGGAGCCGGCCTTTATCGAGATCCATCGCCGCGAGGTATGGGACGAGAAGAGCCTTGTCCTCTGACGGCAAAGCGGAAAGGAGGCGGTTCTTCAAGAGATAAAGCGACCCTAGCATGCTGAATCGAACGCCGTCTTACGGCAAGGGTTGCAAGCTATAGGTGGGTCGAATGGGCGGCGCCGTCGCGTAGTCGACACAATCCAGTTAGGTGGGGGGTAAAAAATCAAGACGTCTTCTGTCTGAATTCGAGCAACCATCATTTGGCACAACCGTACATAGTCGGGTTTCCGACATTGCGGCGAAGTCAAGACGATGCCAGACCAGACGACCCTCCATTGTGCGCAATAAAAAAGCCGCCAGCGCGGCGGCTTTTAAGTTGTTGTGTGGCGCCTAGAGGCGTTCAGAAGCCCATCAGCCGCGCATAGCGATCGCGGTGGAAGCTGGCGCCGCCGAACAGGGCTTCGGTGACTCGCGCGCGCTTCATGTAGAGGCCCGCGTCGTGGGCGTCGGTCATGCCGATGCCGCCGTGCATCTGGACCATCTCGTTGGAGGCCAGGTGGACCAGCTCACACGCCTTGGCCTTGGCCAGGGAGGCGAGGGCGCGGGTGTCGGCGCCGCTGTCGAGGGCTTCGAGCGCGGCCTCGACGCACGAGCGGGTGGTCTCCAGATCCGTGAACCACTTGGCGGCGCGATGCTGCAGCGCCTGGAATGAGCCGATCACCTGGCCGAACTGGGTGCGGGTTTTCAGATAGTCCAGCGTGATGTCGAAGGCGGCGCTGGCGCTGCCCAGCATCTCGGCGGCGAGACCGGCATAGGCGCGGTCGAGGGTCGGCTCCAGCACCGCCCAGCCCTTGTCGATCTCGCCGAGCACGGCGTCGGCCGCAACCTCGACCCCGTCGAAGGCGATCTGGGCCGCGCCGCGCGAGTCCATCAGGGCCAGATGGGTTCGGGTCACGCCCGGCGCGTCGCCGGAGACTAGGAACAGGGTCAGGCCTTCGGTGGAGCCCGGCGCGCCGCCGGTGCGGGCGACGACGATCAGCAGCTCGGCGGCCTCGCCGTCCAGAACGAAGGTCTTGCTCCCGTTCAGGACATAGCCCGAACCGCTCTTGGTGGCGGTCAGGGCCGTGCGGGCCGGGGCGTGGTGCGAGCCTTCATCGACGGCGAGGGTCGCGACGATCTCGCCGCTGGCGATGCGCGGCAGCCAGGCCTGCTTCTGAGCGTCCGAGCCCGCGAGCTGCAGCGCCGAGGCGGCGATCATCGCCGTCGACAGCAGGGGAGAGGCCGCCAGGGTGCGCCCGGTCTCCTCCAGGATCAGGCCAAGGCCGAGATAGCCGAACGCCGAGCCGTCGTAGGCCTCGGGCACGATAACCCCGGCCCAGCCCATCTCGCCCATTTCCTTCCAGGCGACGGGATCAAAGCTGCGGCCGGACTTGCCGTCGCGCAGCTTGCGCAGGGCGCCGACGGGGGCGCTTTCGCTGGCCCAGCCCTTGGCGGCGTCGCGCAGCATCGTCTGTTCTTCGGTCAGGACGGCCATCAGGCGTGCTCCCTGGATTGGTGACGGGCGGCCCAGTCGAGGGCCTGTTCCAGACGGTCGTTGCCCCAGAAGAGCTCGCCGTCGGCGGTGAGAAGGCTCGGCGCGCCGAACAGGCCGCGCTCCTTGGCCTGGCGGACGTGGTCCTTCAGGCGGGTCTTGATCGGGTCGGACTGCGCCGCCGCGAGGACGTGTTCAGGTCCCGCGCCGACCGAGGCGATCAACGGGGCCAGGACGTCAGGGCTGCCGATATCCTGGTCGTCGACGAAATTGGCCTGGTAGACCGCGCGGCTGAAGGCCGGCGTCCAGCCGTCCTCCAGGCCGACGATGGCGACGCGGGCGGCCAGCAGGCTGTTGCGCGGGAACTGGCTGGGATGGCGCAGCGGCAGGCCCTCGGCGTCGCAGACGCGCGCCAGGTCCCGCCACATGTAGTCGCCCTTCACCGGGAAGGCGTTGAACGGACTGTCGTTCAGCCCCTGCTGTTCATGGAACAGCGGGCCCAGGATGAATGGCCGCCACGCCACGGCCACGCGCTTGTCGGCGGCCAGCTTCTCGATCCGCATGGCCGCTGGATAGGAGTAGGTCGACGCGAACTCGTACCAAAATTCTAACATGGCCAGTACTCGATCATCGGCCTTACTGGTGGTCCAGCAGGCCCAGGACGCGCTTGGCGACGACGTTCAGGTTCACCTCGCTGGTGCCGCCCTCGATCGAGTTGCCCTTGGCGCGCAGCATCGCGCGTGGAGCGGCCAGCTCCTCTGCGCTGAAGCCTTCGCCCTCCCAGCCCAGGCCTTGCAAGCCCAAGGCCTCGACCAGCAGCTCGGTGCGCTCCTGGTTCATCTTGGCGGCGGCGTACTTGATGATCGAGACGGCGGCGCTGGGGCCTGTGCCCTGCTTGGACTCCGCCTCGGCGCGGCGCACGGTCAGCATGAAGGCGTGGGCGTCCATCGAGTGGGCCGCCAGGCGGGCCCGGAAGTCGCCGTCGGCGATCCGACCCTCGGCGTCGACGCCGATCTCCGTCTTGGCCGCCTCGACGGGCGAGAGGCCGCCGCCGCCGCCGAAGCCCGAGGCGCTGATGTTCTGGCGCTCGTACTGGAGCAGGCGCTTGGCGATGTCCCAGCCGCCGTTCAGCTTGCCGACCAACTGTTCCTTCGGGACCTTCACATTGTCGAAGAAGGTCTCGCAGAAGGGCGAAGAGCCGCTGATCAGCTTGATCGGCCGGGCCTCGACGCCGGGCGAGGTCATGTCGAACAGCACGAACGAGATGCCTTCGTGCTTCTTGGTGGTGTCGGTGCGCACCAGGCAGAAGATCCAGTCGGCTTGGTCGGCGTAGCTGGTCCAGACCTTCTGGCCGTTGATCAGGTAGTGGTCTCCCTTGTCCTCGCACTTGGTCTGCAGGGAGGCCAGGTCCGAGCCCGCGCCGGGCTCACTGTAGCCCTGGCACCAGCGGATCTCGCCGCGCACGATCGGCGGCAGGAAGCGCTGCTTCTGTTCCTCGGTGGCGTATTCCAGCAGCACCGGGCCCAGCATCCAGACGCCGAAGCTCATCAGGGCCGGGCGGGCCTTGATCCGGCGCAGCTCCTGCTCCAGCACCTTGTTCTGGGCCTTGGAGAGGCCGCCGCCGCCATATTCCTTCGGCCACATCGGCGCGGTCCAGCCGCGCTCGGCCATGCGGTCCAGCCAGAGCTTGGCGTCGGGGTTCTTCCAGGCCATCTTGCGGCCGCCCCAAGGCGCCTCGTCCTCGGCCATCGGCGCGCTCAGGGACTTCGGATAGTTGGCTTCCAGCCAGGCGCGGGTCTCGGCGCGGAAGGCGTCGAGTTCGGTTCCCCCGAAATCGGCCATCGTCTCATCTCCCTAAGCGTATTGTCTCTTGCGGCCACACTACGCTTCGCATCAGCGCGGGCAAGTCGATTCAAACGATCGTTCGCCGCAACGGCCACGACCACTTCACACTTTGCAGGCTATATGAGGACGCTACTGGATCCCGTCAGGGATTCGTCGTTTCGGGATCTGGATGTCCTCGACAGTTTTCAGGCCCGCGGCTCTTGCGATCGCCCCCACCCTGGCGGCGATCCTGACCGCGTCGGCTGGGGTCATGCTTCTGGCGTCGGGGGCCACGCCGTCCGAGCCCACCCGCTTCCTGCTTCTGCTGGCCTTCGCGCCCGACCTGCTGATCGAGATCAGCCACTTCTTCTCGTCGATCCTGGGCCTGGTGCTGCTGCTGCTGGCCTTCGGCCTGCGCTCCCGCCTGGGCGCGGCCTGGTGGGCGGCCCTGATCGTGCTGGCCTCGGCCGCGGTGCTGGCGATCTTCAAGGGCCTGAACTGGGAAGAGACGGCGACGCTGCTGCTTTGCTTCCTGCTGATCCTGCCGTTCCGGGACGCTTTCCCGCGCAAGGCGGCCCTGTCGCGGATGGAGATCACGCCCGGCTGGCTGCTGTCGGCGGCGGCGGCGATCGTGGGCGCCAGCCTGCTGGGCTGGTGGTCGTTCCACCACACCGAATTCGCCGACAAGTCCTGGATCCGCGTCCTGCAGGACCACGACGAGGCCGCGCGCGCGATCCGCTCGTCGGTCGCCGCGGCGATCGTGCTGCTGGCCGTGGGCATCTGGCGCCTGATCTCGACCGCCGCGACGCCGGCCGTCGTCGACGACACCGATCCGGAGTTCGACAAGGTCCGGGCGATCCTGGCCAAGGCCGAGGACGCCGAGCCCAGCGCCAACTTGGCCCTGCTGGGCGACAAGCGCTTTCTGTTCTCGGCCTCGGGCGAGACCTTCCTGATGTTCGGCGTGCGGGGGCGGTCTTGGATCGCCCTGGGCGCGCCGGTCGGCCGCCAGGACGAGCGGATGGAGCTGTTCTGGCGCTTCCGCGAGCTGGCCGACGCCCACGCCGCGCGCGCGGGCTTCTATGGCCTGGGTCCCGACGACCTGCCCGACACCGTCGATCTTGGCCTCGCCATCCAGAAGACCGGCGAGAGCGCGGCCGTGCCGCTGGAGGCGTTCAGCCTGGTCGGCCGCCGTCGCGAGGTCCTGCGCCGCAACTGGCGCAAGGCCGGGGAGGGCGGCGCGGCCTTCGAGGTGCTTCCCGTGGGCGCGGCCGATGCGATCATGGACGAACTGAAGGCGATCTCCGACGCCTGGCTCGGCCACCACGCCGGCGGCGAGAAGAGCTTCTCGATGGGCGGCTTCGATCCGCGGTATGTCGCCGAGTTCCCGGTGGCGGTGGTGCGGGGCGAAGAGGGCAAGATCGTCGCCTTCGCCACCCTGTGGCTGACCGCCTCGAAGGTCTCGTTCTCCATGGACCTGATGCGCTACTCCGACGAGGCGCCCAAGAACGTCATGGACTACCTGTTCGTCGAGCTTCTGCAGTGGGGCAAGGACGAGGGCTACCAGGCGTTCGAGTTCGGCATGGCGCCGCTTGCCGGCCTGGAAGACCGGCCGCTCGCCCCGATCATGTCGCGCGTCGGCCGGCTGCTCTATGAACGCGGCGAGGAAATCTACAATTTCCAGGGCGTGCGCCGGTACAAAGATAAATATGACCCTGTCTGGCAGCCGCGCTACATTGCCGCGCCCCAGAAGTGGGCGATCCCTTTCCTGCTCGCCGACATCGGTCTCCTCTCGTCCGGAGGCGTCTCGGGCCTGACCAAGCGTCCCAAGAAGGCCGCGACCTAATAGCGCGTCTGGTTGCCTGTCTGGACGCCCAGAAGGTTGGCCAGATGCACCATCATCAACATCAGGGCGACCACGCAGACCATCATCAGCGGACGCCACGGAACCAGGCGCGGACCCTTTAAAACATTGATCGGACGGGCGCCCCGCCAGCCGCAAAAAATCGCCAGGGCGAGGAAGAGAGCGCAGGCCGCGAGGGTCAGGGGCAGGTTCATGCGGGCTTCTAGGCCTGCGACAATAGGCCTGGCAAATCCTTAAGCCGCGTTAACCCTCTTGCTTTTGAACCCCGGTACAAGGGGTTTGAGCTGCGTCCTGATTCCTCCACAGTGAAATCCGCGCGCGCTATATCTAGCGTTTTCGTCGCGTTTACACTCTAGGAATCGCTGACTAGCGTTTTCCCCAGATGCGGGGAGATAGATTCGCATGACGGCGGCTTCGCCATGGAGCGTTAAGGGGATCGACCCCAAGGCACGGGAGGTCGCAAAGGACCTCGCGCGTCGCTCCGGCATGACTCTGGGCGAATGGCTGAACCGCATGATCATCGAGGGCGATGGTCAGGCCGACTATCGCGCCTCTGAAGACACCCCCAGCCGCGGCCATCTCGAAGTCGTCCACGACGAGCCGACCCGCGCGGCCATCGCCGAGCAGACCGACCAGGTCGGGCGCGTCGCCGTGGCCCTGGATCGCCTGACCCGCCGGATCGAGGTGGCCGAGGGGCGCAACGCCGCCGCCATCTCCGGCATCGACCACTCGGTCCGCGACGCCATCGCGCGGCTTGGCCGGGCCGAGCGCGAGCAGATCGCGGTCGCCGCCCGCTTCGAAGGCGCGGTCGACGATCTGAAGACCGAGCAGGCGCGCGCCGCCGAGCGCATGCGCCGCATCGAGGCCGAAGCCGCCGGCCCGCGTTCGGTGGAAGCCTTGCGCGCGCTCGAAGGCGCCTTGGGCAAGGTCGCCGGCCATCTCTATGAGGGAGAGGCCCGCACCCGCGAGGCCATCGCCGCCCTGGAGGCCCGGCTGGACGCGCAGCAGGCCGCCCCTGCGCCTGAGCCTCAGGATCCGGACGCCCTGGTCGAGGCCGTGGTGGCCCGTCTGGGCGAGCGGCTCGAAGCCGCCGAAACCCGCACCAGCGAAGCCCTGCGCGAACTCGGCGCCTCGTTCTCGGCGCTCGACGAGCGTCTCGGCGTCGTGGAGACCGCCAATCCCGCCGCCGACATGCAGGAGCGCCTCGACAGCTTGGCGGCCAGCCTGGCCGAGAAGATGGAAGCCGCGCGCCTGGAGATGGCCGAGCGGCTGCGCGAAACCGCCGACGGGCGCTTCGATCGCATGGAGCGCAAGCTCGGTGAGATGGCCGCCCATGTCGAGGCCGCCGAGCAGCGCTCGGCCCAGGCCATCGAGCGTATGGGCCGCGAGGTCGTCAGCGTCGCTGAAGCCTTCAATCGCCGGGTCCACACCGCCGAGAATCGTAGCGCCGCGGCGATCGAACAGGTCGGGGGCGAGGTCGCCCGCATCGCCGCCAGCGTCGAAAGCCGCCTGAATCGCGCCGACAGCGTCCAGGGCCAGGCCCTTGAGAAGCTCGGCGCCGAGATCGCCCGCATCACCGAGCGACTGACCGAACGGATCGGCAGCGCCGAGCGCCGCAACGCCTTGGCGATCGACGACGTCGGCGAGCAGGTCGCCCGGGTCACCGAGCGCCTGAACCAGCGTCACGAGCGCTCCAGTCAGGAGCTGCTGGAGCGCATCCGTCTCAGCGAGGAGCGCACGCTGCGCATGCTCGAGGAGGCGCGCGGCAAGATCGACGATCGCCTGCACGAGACCCAGCGCCGGCAGGAAGCCGCCGCGCCGCCGCTTTCGTCCGAGCCGGTCACGGAATTCGTCCCGCCGCCCGCCGCGCCCTTCGAGGACGACCTGGTGCTGGGCGAGGACTCCCCGTTCGCCGACGACGACGTCTTCGACACCCCGCCGCCGGCCGCCCGTGACGGTCATTCGGCGTTCCCGCTGGACGCGGCCGACGACGAGTCGTTCGACGACGATGTCTTCGCGGATCCGCTGGACGACGACGGCGCCGAGCCGCATGGCCAAAAGGCGTCCGAGACCGTTTCGGAGCAGCCTCAGCCGCCGCTTTCGACGCGAGACATCATCGAGCAGGCCCGCGCGGCCGCCCGCGCCGCCGCCGCCGACGCCGAGGGCCTCGACGGCAAGGCCAAGGACCGCAAGGCCGGCGGCGGATCGTTGTTTGGCTTTGGACGCTTTTCGGCCAAGAAGCCGAAGCGGCCGGTGGGGACGACGGTCGCCAGCGTGGCCGTCGCCATCGGCAGCGCGGCGGTGATCGGCGCCTGTGTCGGCGGGCTGCTGATGCTCGGCGACCAGAACACACGGGCCGGCGAGCAAGCCGCTGAGGCCGCGCCGAGCCGCAAGCCGGCCCCGGCCCCGGCGCTGGCGGCGGCCGCGACGCCCAACGCCCGCGCCTCGGTCGCCCTGACGGCCGCACCGGCGGCTCAAGGCCCGGTCGAGGGCGCCCCGACTACCGCGCCGGTGTCGAACGAGACCAAGGCCGTGTTCGACGCTTCCATTCGCAAGATCGAGGCCGGGGACTTGGCCGGGCTGGACGGCCTCAGGCGAGTCGCCAGCCAAGGCTATCCAGCCGCGCAGTTCTACCTGTCCAAGCTGCTCGAAGACGGCAGGGGCGGCGTCGATCGCGACTTGGTCGCCGCGCGGCGCTGGGGCGAACTGGCCGCCAAGGGCGGCGACCCGCGCGCCATGCACAACCTGGCCCTTTATGCGATCAGGGGCGAGGGTGGCCCGCGAGACACCGCGAAGGCTGTCCAGTGGTTCCGCAAGGCGGCCGATACGGGGCTCGTCGACAGCCAGTTCAACCTGGCCCAGCTCTATGAAAGCGGCATCGGCGTCAGCCGGAACGCCGCCGAAGCCTACAAGTGGTACGCGATCGCCGGCCGGGCTGGCGACGCGACCGCGCGCAGCCGGGCCAAGGCGCTGCGGGCGCAGCTCACGGCGAGCGCCGTGCAGACGGCGGATCGCTCGGCTGAGGCGTTCCGCGCCCAGGCGCCGGTGCAGACCGCGACGGCCGCGATCAGCGGCGCCGCGCCTTCGGCCGATCCGGCGCGGCGCGGGCTGTAAGGCCTTGGCGCTAGCCGTATGAACGCGCTCCAGCTCCAACAGCCAAAGCCTGTCCCTCCTGGTTTAGAAAGCGCGATCCAAACCCGCCAGGCTGATGTTTTCATGAAAGATCGTCCGTGGACCTCGGCCTTCGGGTCGGTAATAGTCCGCTCGGGGCAGGGAGGGCGACAGGGGCGCCGTCCGAAGGAGTAGATCATGAACGAGTCCGTGGGCGGGCGGACGCCGGTTCCTCCGGCGGTATGGGTCTTTGGTTTGTCGACCCTCATTCCATTCTTCGTCTCGTCGGCTCTGTTCTGTTATGGCCCGGCCAGCATGCAACGCGCGGCGCTGACCGCGCTGCTGGCCTACGCGACCGCGATGGTGTCGTATTTCGGCGGCGTGCGCACGGGCCTGGAGATCGAGAACACCAGTCCCCGCTGGTCGGTCCTGGGCATTTCTCTGCTGTTCCCACTGGCCGGCTTCGGCCTTCTGGTGGGCGAACTCAAGTTTGATCCCGCGTGGCAGTTGTCGGGCTTCCTGGTTGTGTTCCTCCTGCAATGGGTCTGGGACGTGACGAACCACGAGGGACCAGCCTGGCGGCCGCGGATGCGGACCCTGCTCACCGCCGGCGCGGCGGTCTCTCTGGCCTTCTCGTTGGAGCAGGCGCTGCACATGTAGTTCCGCGCGGCTAGTCCGGCCGCAGAGACTTCACTCCCACCGCATGGACACGCTTGGGCCCCAGGGCGCCGGCCAGCATCGGTCCGCCGAACAGGTTCGAGAAGGCTTCATCCAGGATGTTCAGGCCGCCGGTGAAGGCGCCGAACGCGGGCAGCACCAAGCGTTGGCCGTCCGTCACGAAGCACCGCCGCCGGACCGTGGCCCGGCCGCTGGAGACCTTGGCCGCCGGGTGCAGGTGGCCGGCCACCTCGCCAATCTGAACACCCGGCTGGGGTTCGTGGCGAAGAGTCAGGCCCATCAGCGCGCCCTCGTCGATGACGTCGCCCGGCAGAGCCTTGGGACCGTCGGCGTCGTGATTGCCGACCGCCCAGACGAGCTCACGCCCCAGCGCCAGGCCCTCCAGCCGCCGGTAATCCTCGGCCGCCAGACGCGTCTCGCCGTCGCCGTCGTGGAAGCTGTCGCCCAGGAACACGAGGCGCTGCGGCGACAGCATGGCGATCTCGCGGTCTAGGCGGTCCAGGGTCTCGCGCGTGTCGTAGGGCGGCAGCATCTGGCCAAAGCGCGACGCATAGCTGCTGCCCTTCTCGAAGTGCAGGTCGGCGACCACCAGGGTGCGCTCGGTCTCCAGCCACATCGCGCCCGACCAGCGCAGCATCACCTCGACATTGGCCAGGGCGATGCGAAGGCCGCCGCAGGGGGAGGGGGAAAAGCGGGTCAATGCATGGCCTCGGCGATCAGGTCTTCCTCGGCCTCGGCCAGGATCATTTCGCCAGCGGCGTCGCCCGGTGCGCGCTCGCGGCCGATCTCCAGCATGATCGGCACGGCGAACGGCGAGACGCGCTCCAGCGCCACGTGCCGGATCTTGCCGCTGACCCGCGAGAGCATGTCGCCCAGGCGCGCGATGTCGAGCATGCCGGTGGCGGCGTCATGACGGGCGCAGCGCAGCATCAGGTGGTCGGGCTGGTGCTTGCGCAGCACGTCGTAGATCAGGTCGGTCGAGAAGGTCACCTGCCGCCCGGACTTCTCGGCGCCCGGATGGCGGCGCTCGATCAGGCCGGCGATCAGGGCGCAGTGCTTGAAGGCCCGCTTCATCATGAAGCTCTCGTCCAGCCAGGCCTCCAGGTCGTCGCCCAGCATGTCTTGGGCGAACAGCTCGTCGAGATCGAGACCGTCCATCGGCCGCAGCGCCCAGATGTTGAGCGCGTAGTCGTTGCAGACGAAGCCAAGGGGGCCGACGCCCAGACGGTCCAGCCGGCGCGTCAGCAGCATCGCCAGGGTGGTGTGGGCCAGGCGACCGTCGAACGGATAACAGACCAGGTGGAACCGCTTCCCGCGCGGGAAGGTCTCCAGCAGCATCTCGCCCTCGTCGGGGATCGCCGAGCGGATCTTCTGCCAGGCCAGCCACTCCTGGACGTCGCCGGGCAGGGCGGTCCACTCGGTCTCGTCGTGCATCATCTGGCGAACGCGGCTGGCCAGATAGGTCGAGAGCGGGAACTTCGACCCGCCCCAGCTGGGCATCTTGGGGTCGTCGTTCGGCGCGGGGGTGACGAAGGCGTCGGCCCCGACCAGGCTGTTGTAGCGCCACACCTGGCCCGCGAAGATGAAGGTGTCGCCGGGCGTCAACTGCTCGAAATAGCCTTCCTCGGCCTCGCCGATCTTCCTTCCCCCCATCGGCCGCTTGCCGCCGCCGATACGGATGTTGATCATGCCGGGCGAGACGATGGCCCCGACGTTCATCCGGTGCTGCTGCCGGGCCTGGGCGTTGCGGGCTGTCCAAAGGCCGTCGGCGTTCTTCACGATGCGACGGAACTTGTCGTAGGTGCGCAGGGCGTAGCCGCCGGTCGAGACGAAGTCGACGACGGTCTCGAAGTCCTCCCAGGTGAGGTCGGCGTAAGGGCCCGCCGAGCGGACCTCCTCGTACAGGGCGAGCATGTCGAACGGCTCGGAACAGGCGCAGCCCATGACGTGCTGGGCAAGGGTGTCCAGCGTGCCTACGCGCGGCGGCTCGCCGTCCAAGTGGTTCTCGAGGATCGCGTCGGCGGCGGCGCGGCACTCCAGCATCTCGAAGCGGCTGGCGGGCACGAACAACGCGCGGCTGGGCTCGTCCAGGCGGTGATTGGCCCGGCCGATCCGCTGCACCATCCGAGAGGCCCCCTTGGGCGCCGCCAGTTGGATCACGAGGTCGACGTCGCCCCAGTCGATGCCCATGTCGAGGGTCGAGGTGCAGACGACGGCCCGCAGCTCGCCGCGCGCCATGGCCGCCTCGACCTTGCGGCGCTGCTCGGCCGACAGGCTGCCGTGGTGCAGGGCGATCGGCAGGTCGTCCTCGTTCAGCTCCCACAGGCGCTGGAAGGCGAACTCGGCCTGGAAGCGGGTGTTGACGAAGACGAGGGCGGTCTTCGATTGCTTGATGATCTCATAGACCTCGGCCATGGCGTGCTCGGCCGTATGGCCGGCCCAGGGCACGCGGCCGCCCGACACCAGCACCTCGACGACCGGCTGCGCGCCGCCCGAGCCGAGGACGAGGTCGATGTTCGAGCCCCTTCCCCCTTGCGGGGAAGGGGTTGGGGATGGGGGTGTCAGCTCGGAGCCAGCACCCCCACCCCCCGCCCCCTCCCCGCAAGGGGGAGGGGAGCTCCATCCCAGCCACCGCCGCACCAGATCCGGATCATCGACCGTCGCCGACAGGCCCACCCGTCGCATCCTTGGCGCGAATTGTTGAAGGCGCGCCAGACCCAACGCCAGCAGATCCCCGCGCTTGGACGGCCAGATGGCGTGGGCTTCGTCGATGATCACGCAGGAGAGGTCGGAGAAGTACTCACGCGCGCCCTCCCAGGCGCAGAACAGCGCCAGCTGCTCGGGCGTGGTCAGCAGGATGTCCGGCGGCCGGATCCGCTGGCGCGCCTTGCGGCTCTCGCCGGTGTCGCCGGTGCGGCTCTCGGCCACGATCGGCAGTCCCAGCTCGCGGATGGGCGTGAGCAGATTACGCTCGACGTCGACGGCCAGGGCCTTCAGCGGCGAGATATAGAGGGTGTGGACACCCGCCGGCGCGTTGCGCGGCGGCCGCTCGGCCAGCTCGATCAGGCTGGGCAGGAAACCGGCCAGGGTCTTGCCGCCGCCGGTCGGGGCGATCAGCAGCGCGCCACGCCCTTCGCGGGCCTTCTCCAGCATGGCCAGCTGATGGGCGCGCGGGCTCCAGCCGCGGTCGGCGAACCATTGCTGGAAGCGAGGGGGAAGGGCGTCAGCCGCGAGCATTCACGCCCATATAGCATGTTCCCTTTCTGTTTCGTCCAGCGATTAAGGCTCCAAGCCGTAGGTCACCATCACCCGGGCGGTCCGGACGACCGGCTGCGGCGTGTAGTTCAGCGGCGAACTCAACTGTACGGGCGGGATGGGCGGCGGGGGCGGGGGCGGCGCGGCGAAGCTGCTGGCGGTGACCACGATCTGATTGGTCTGGCCGTCCTGCACACGGATCACCGGGCCGAGCTTGACGCTCGATGCGGCGGCCAGCAGCTCCGCCTGATGCCTGGCGTCGGCGACCGCATCGCGCATGGCGGCGTCTTCCAGGGCCTTCTCGTCATTCACGCCGCCATTCGAGACATTGACGTCGGCCCCGCCGATCTGCGCCACGAGCGAGGCGGCGTCGCCGGCCCGCGTGGCCGGGGAGATCCGCACCTGAAAGCCCTGGGTCGCGATCATCCCGACCACGGCGCAGTCGCCAGCGGTCGGCAGCGGATAGCCCCGGTTCTCGCAGCCCTTCGCGCGAACTTCGCGGATCTGCAGCGTCGCGCTGCGCGTCTCCGCCGCTGGCTTGCCCGGAAGCTTGGGCAGGCTGGCGTCGAGCCTGGCCTGGGCGTCGGCCAGCGCCTTCACGGCCTGGGGCGCGGTCACGCCTTCGCCGCGCAGGGTGAAGTTGAGCAGGGCGTAATCCGCCAGCCGTTCCGCGCGCCCACTGCCGATGACGGCGATGGTCGGCGGCTGAACCTCCGCCGCAAGCGCTGGCGTGACGACGGAGAGCAGGCAGGCGGTAAGGGCGATCTTGCGCAAGGCAAAGCTCCATTGGAGGTTGTGGGACGAGTATTCGAGCCCCGGGATCGACTTGGCAACTGCAGCGGCCAGTGTTCCCTTTCTGTTTCGGCGTGGTTTTGCTAACAGAGTCGCGTGACCGCTTCCCCCCCGACTCTGGATCTGGCCCCGGCCTTGGTCGTCCTGCCCGGGCCGCGCGCCGGCGTGGCCGACGGCGGGGGCGAAGGCCGGATGCTGCGCGCCCCGGACGCCCGCGACCTGTTCGAGCATGGCCCGGTGCTGGTGGCGCACGGGGCGATGACCGCGCGGCGGCTGAACCTGTCGCCGCCATCGCGCTCGCCGCGGCTGTTCGACGTGCTGGAGCTGCATGCCTTCGTTCGTCCCGGCGCCTTCTGCGCCCCCTCGGCGGTGGGCCTGGCCATGGCGCTGGGTCTTGCCGAGCCGCATGGCGCGGCCCAGCAGGCCCAGAGCCTGCGCGAAAGCGCGGACGCCCTGCTGCGTGAACTCGCGCTGACGCCGGTCCCGTCGCGGGAAGAGGCCCTGGCTGTCGCCGAGACCCTCGCCAAGGCCGGCTGGTCCTGGGGGGCCGCCGTCATCGGCGCTCTGCGCTCGGTCCCCGTCGGCAACCAGTTCCGCGGCTCGGGCCTCGACGTCTGGGCGCGGCTGGCCGAGTGGGAGGATCAGGCGCCGCCGGGCGAGGCGGGCTCCCGGCCGATCGATCCGGAGCGCGCCGGCCAGCGCCTGGCCGAGCTGCTGCAACGCTCGGGCCTGGAGGAGATCCGCGAGGCCCAGGCGACCTTCGCCAAGGAGGCGGCCTACGCCTTCCAGCCGCGCGAGCGGGAGGGCGAGCCGCGCATGATGCTGGCCGAGGCCGGCACGGGCGTCGGCAAGACGCTGGGCTATCTGGCGCCGGCCTCGCTGTGGGCCGAGGCCAATGGCCCCTCGGTCTGGGTCAGCACCTACACCCGCGCCCTGCAGCGGCAGATCGAGCGCGAGAGCCGCTCGATCTATCCCGATCCCAAGGAGCGGGCCAAGAAGGCGGTGGTGCGCAAGGGGCGCGAAAACTATCTGTGCCTGCTGAACTTCCAGGAGCAGATCAACGGCGCGCAGCTGGGCAATGGCGACCTGATCGGCCTGGCCTTGACCGCGCGCTGGGCGCGGGCGACGCGCGACGGCGACATGACCGGCGGCGACTTCCCGGCCTGGCTGCCGACGCTCTCCGCTGTGCCGCCGTCGGCCCAGGCCAGCCCGGCCAACCTGGTCGACCGGCGCGGCGAGTGCATCCACGCCGGCTGCCAGCACTATCGGATCTGCTTCATCGAGAAGGCCGTGCGGGCCTCCAAGCGCGCCGACCTGGTGATCGCCAATCACGCCCTGGTCCTGACCCAGGCCGCGTTCGACGGCGCGCGGACGGCGCGGGGGCTGAAAGGCGACAACGAGACCACCAGCCTCAAGCGCATCGTCTTCGACGAAGGCCACCACCTGTTCGAGGCCGCCGACAGCGCCTTCTCCGCCGCCTTGTCGGGGGCTGAGGCGGCGGAACTGCGCCGCTGGATCCGAGGTCCGGAGGGCCGAGGGCGGCGGGGGCGGGGGCTGGAAGCGCGGCTGCTCGACATCCTGGGCGATCGCGAGGGCGCGCGGCAGGCGATGAGCCAGGCCATCCACGCCGCCGCCGCCCTGCCGGGCGAAGGCTGGTCGGGCCGGGTCGCGCCGCCGGATGGCCAGATCAATCCGATCGGGCCGATCGAGAACTTCCTCGTCGCCGTCATCGAGCAGCTCCGCGCCCGCACCAGCGAGCGGGGCGGGGCCGATCTTGGCCTGCAATGCGACGCCCGCCCGCCGGTCGACCTCGTCCGCGAGCGCGCCCCCGAAGCCGCCAAGGCGCTTGCCGCGATCGAGGCGCCGCTGCTGGCCTTGGCCCGCGCGCTGGAAGACGTGCTGGACGAGGAGGCCGAGCATCTGGCCCCGTCCGAGCGCGCCCGCATCGAAGGCGCGCTGCGCGGCCTCGACCGTCGCGCCCGCATGACCCTGCCGGCCTGGCGCTCGATCCTGAAGGCGCTGGAGGAGGATGACGTCGATCCCAGCGAGACCGACCCCGACTTCGTCGACTGGTTCGAGGCGACGTTCCTCTATGGCCGCGTCGTCGACGCCGCTTGCCGCCGCCACTGGGTCGATCCGACCGAACCGCTGCGCGCGGCCGTCCTGTCGCCGGCCCATGGGGTTCTGGTGACCAGCGCCACCCTGGTCGATCCGGCGCTGGAGGACCCGTTCGCCCTGGCCGAGATGCGCACGGGCGCGGCCCGCCTGCCGTCGGCGCCTAAGGTACTACGCTTGGTCTCGCCGTTCGACTACGCGAACAACGCCAAGGCCTTCGTGGTCACCGACGTGAACAAGGAAGATCCTCGCCAGGTCTCGGCGGCGATGCGCGAGCTGTTCCTGGCGGCCGGCGGCGGGGGACTTGGCCTCTTCACCGCCATCCGTCGCTTGAAGGCGGTCCACGAGCGCATCGCCGCGCCTCTGGCCGACCAGGGCCTGGCGCTCTACGCCCAACACGTCGATCCGCTGGAGGTCGGGGCGCTGGTCGACATTTTCCGCGCCGAGGAAGACGCCTGCCTGCTGGGCACCGACGCGATCCGGGACGGCGTGGACGTGCCGGGGCGTTCACTCCGCCTGCTGGTCTTCGACCGCGTGCCCTGGCCGCGTCCCGATGTCCTGCACAAGGCCCGGCGCCTGCGCTTCGGCGGTAAGGGCTATGACGACGCCGTGGCCCGGGCCCGGATCAGCCAGGCCTTTGGCCGCCTGATCCGACGCGCTGACGATCGGGGCGTCTTTGTCATGCTGGACGCCGCCGCGCCGACGCGGTTGTTCTCCAGCTTGCCGGAGGGCGTCCAGATCGAGCGGGTCGGGCTGGTCGAGGCCATCGAGGCCACCGCCGCCTTCCTGGCCAAACAGGATCGTGGCGGGGCGCGCGACGATCTGGCGGCTTCCTGACTCAAAGACGTCGAATTTCTGCAATGGGAACGTCCTAAAAGTCGGCCATGGGGAGGGCCAGTTCCAGGAGCGTACCATGACCCGACATGCCGACCCCGCGATCGACGAAGCCGCGACGCCCGCGCGCGCCCGTTCGGCTCGCGCCCTGGTGCAGGCGGTGCGCTGGCGAACGGGACTGTCACAGGCGGATTTCGCGGCCGTGTTCCAGATCGATCTCACCCTGCTGCAGGACCTGGAGCACGGCGAGGCGCGGCTGGATCCGGCGCTGGCGGCCTATCTGCGCGTTATCGACCACGCGCCGGAGGTCGTGCGGGCCGCCTTGGGCCGGGCGTCTTAGACGGGCCTGCGCCCGATCCATCCATGTGCGCCGTCTCGCCGTATCGCTCCCCGAGTGGAGAGCGACATGCGGTTTGGGATTTCAGTTGTTCTGGCGATCTGGGCCCTGTCGGTTTCTGGCGCGCAGGCGTTCGACCTGACGGGCAAGGCCCAGGCCGCGCTGAAGCGCGGCGAAGCCTATGCGGAGGTGACGCCTGATCCCGACGGTGTCGCCGGTCATGTGAAGGCGGTGATCGACATCGACGCGCCGGTGCAGAAGGTGTGGCGGACCATGACCGACTGCGCGGCCGCCAAGGTGATGATCACCACCTTGACCGGGTGCCGGGTCGTTGAGGGCGATCAGGCGCGCGGCTGGGATATCCGCGAGCACGTCACGCGCCGGAACCTGGTCTTTCCGGGCATGAGGATCGTGTTCCGCTCGGACTACGAGCCCTACAATTCGATCCGGTTTCGGCTGGTCGAGGGCGATCTGAAGGTCCAGCAGGGCGAGTGGCGGCTGCAGCCGCTGGACGGCGGCCGCCGGACCCGCGTGTTCTATGAGAACCGTCTCGCGGTGGACTGGCCCGTGCCGAAGGCTCTGATGCGCGAGGCGCTGCGCCGCGATACGCCAAAAGTGCTGATGAACCTGCGCCGGGTCTGCGAGTAGATTTCGGGCGGCGTGAGCGAGAAGTTCGTCAATACAAAGACTTAGGGGGCTTCCTTGGCCCGATTTCGTCCGGCCTGCGACAGCGGGCCGCGTTGCGCCGCGCGCCGTGTTCGACGATGACCTCACTCATCAATTTCGAGGCGACGCCGCCGCGCCAGGTTTGGCAGCAGCCGACGCTGTCCTGTTGGGGAACAGGACGACGCCCCCGGGTCCGTTTGGCTCCGGGGGCGTTTTCATGTCCGCGGCTCGCCCGGCCTAGCCGAGGCAGACGTCCACGCAGCGGATAGCCAGTTGTTGCGTGGCGTCCAGGAACGGGACCGACAGGTCGTCGGCGGATAGCACCAGCGGCACCTCAGTGCAGCCGGCCACCACGCTCTGCGCCCCCTTGCCGACCAGGCGATGGGCCAGCGCGGCCATGGTCTCGCGCGATGCTGGCCCCACGTCGCCATGCTTGATCCGATAGAGCAGGGCCATGAATTCGACCTGCTCGTGATCGTCCAGGGTGACCGTCTCCAGGCCCATGTGGAAGAAGCGGTCGCGATAGAGGCCCAGCGCCAGGCCCGTGCCGAGAACCCCGACCCTGGACGCGCCCTGCGCCTTGGCGGCCAGACCGGCGGTTTCCAGCATGTCGACCAGGGGCAGGCCGCTGGCGCGCACCGCGTCGGCATAGGCGTGGGCGGTGTTGCAGGCGATCGCCAGCACCTGGGCGCCGGCGTCCCGAAGACCTTCGGCCATCGCGGCGAGCACGGGCGCGGGATCCTCGGCGCCGACATTGCGGTCGGGGACGTGCGGATTGATGTCGACCAGCACCCGCAGGTGATCCTGCTCGCGCTGGACCGGCGTGGCGGCCTGCAGCTTGGCCAGGAAATCGAGGGTGGCGGCGGGACCCATCCCGCCGAGAACGCCGAGGATCTTGCTCATCCGATCGCTCCCTTAGCCGAGGGCCGGCTCCAGCACGCTCTGGTAGCCGAACAGGCCCTGCGCGCCGCCGGTGTGCAGGAAGACGACGCGCTCACCCTTGAAGGCGCCCTTTTGCGCCTGGTCGATCAGGCCCTTCATCGCCTTACCCGAATAGACGGGGTCCAGCAGCAGGCCTTCGGTGCGCGCGGCCAGGGTCAGAGCGTCGATCACGCCCTGGTCCACGAGGCCGTAGCCCTCGCCGACATAGTCGCAGTCGGCCACGACCGCCTCGCGTCTCACCCGGCCCGCCGCGCCGATGGTCTCGGCGGTGGCGACGGCGAGGTTGAACACGTTCTCCTCCTGCTTGGCCTTGGGCGCGCGCACGCCGAAGCCCAGGATCGGAACCTCGACCGACAGCGCCGCGAAGCCGGCGACGAGGCCGGCGTGCGTGCCGGCGCTGCCAGTGGCGGTGACAAGCCGGTCGATCTTCAGGTCCATCTGGTCGGCCTGGACGATCAACTCGCGGGCGCAGTCGACATAGCCCAGCGCGCCGACGGTATTCGAGCCGCCGCCGGGAATGACATAGGGCTTGCCGCCCCGCTGGCGGACGCTTTCCGCCGTGGCTTCGAGCTCAGCCACCATGTCGCTGCCGCCAGGAACGAAGCGGATCGCCGCGCCCATCAGCTTGTCCAGCAGCACGTTGCCATTGCCGACATAGTCCTCGGCCTTGGAGCCGGTGCGCTCCTCCAGGATCACCTCGGTCGGGAGGCCGAAGCGCGCGCCGGCGGCGATCGTCTGGCGCACGTGGTTGGACTGGACCGCGCCCTGGGTGACCAGGGTGTCGGCGCCCTGCGCCAGGGCCTCGCCCAGCAGGAACTCCAGCTTGCGGGTCTTGTTGCCGCCGCCCGCCAGGCCCGTGCAGTCGTCGCGCTTTACCCAGAGGTCGATCCCGAGCGCCGCGCCGAGGCGGGGCAGGGGCTCCAGGGGCGTCGGCAGGTGGGCGAAGCGAGCGCGAGGAAAGCGGGCGAGATGCATTAGGCGAGGTCCCTCTCGGAGTCGTTCTCCTGTTAGCACGCCGTGCGGGTGGTGCGACCACAAGGTGACGGCGGCGAGCGCCTTTGGTGGTATGATCGGCGCGAGGGCCTCCGCGCGAACGAGCGGCCCCACGGAGGAAGACATGACCCGGATGATCCCGTGCGTCGCGCTGGGCGCGGCGGCTTTCCTGTTCGCCGGCGCGGCCGGCGCTTCGACCGTCGTCGTCGGCGGCGCTTCGGCCAACGCATGTTCCGACGCCGCGCTGAAGGGACGATCCGATGACCGCGCCATTCTCGCCTGCACGACCGCGCTGGAACTCGAGGTCCTCGGCTTCCGCGACCGCGCCAAGACCTATGTGAACCGGGGCGTGCTGCAGATGCGACAGCTGCATTTCGAGGCCGCTCGCGCGGACTTCGACCAGGCCACCAGCCTCGATCCCAATCTCGGCGAAGCCTATGTGAACCGTGGCGCGACCTTCGTGGGGCAGGCGCGCTACGCGGAGGGCATGGCCCAGATCGACAAGGGCCTTTCGCTGGGCGTCAAGGACCCCGAGCGGGCGCTCTACAACCGCGCCCTGGCGCATGAAGGCCTCGGCGACCTGCGCGCGGCCTATCTGGACTACGCCAAGGCGGCGGAGCTTAATCCGGATTGGGCGGCGCCGAAGACCGAACTCGCGCGTTTCACCGTCAAACGGCCTTGATCGCAACGCGCGGCGGGCCGTTCCAACCAGGAGCGGCGCGTCCCGTGCGGAAAGCCCTTTGCATCTCTTTCTGCCTCGCGGCCTTGGGCGCGAGCGCCCAGGCCCAGAGCCTGCGCGACATCCAGGCCCGCAACGCCGCCGCCCAGGCGGTGGAGGACGTGCGGCGCGACATGCTGGCCAGCCAGATCGAGAGCTCGAACGCGCAGGAGCGGGCGAGGACCGAGAGCCTGCTGCGCGGTCTCGATCAGCAGCGAGCCGGCGCCGTTCTGGCCGCGCCGTCCATAACCGCGCCGCCCGTCCGGGCCGTGGAGGATCCGGCCCGGCGCGAAGTCCAGCGCTCCAGCGACATGAGCCGCCTCGACCAGCTGACCCAGGACGCCCTGGCCCAGAGCAACGCCCGCATGCGCGCCATCAGGCCGGCGAGCGAACCGAAACGCTAAACACGAGAGGCTTGCATGGAGTGGGAAGGGGGCCGTCGGTCCGGCAATATCGAGGATCGACGCGGTCTGGGGCCGGTGGGGATCGCCGGCGGCGGCATCGGCGCGGTGGTGCTGGCGGCGATCGGTTATTTCGTGTTCGGCATCGATCCGCGCACGACCATGGATGTCGCCCAGGGCCTGCAGCAGCCCGCCCAGCAACAGGGCGCGCGCGGCGAGGTCTCCGACCGCGACGGCCAGTTCATCGACGTGATCGAGACCTCCAACCGCGAGGTCTGGACGCCGATCTTCCAACGCGAGGGCGTGGAATACCGCCCGCCCGAGGCGATCGTGCTCTACAAGGAGGCCACCGGAACCGGCTGCGGCACGGGCCAGTCGGCCATGGGGCCGTTCTATTGTCCGGCCGACCAGAAGGTCTATCTGGACCTGTCGTTCTGGCGAGAGCTGGAGGGCCGCTTCGGCGCCAAGGGCGAGTTCGCCCGCGCCTATGTGGTCAGCCATGAGATCGGCCACCACGTCCAGCACCTGCTGGGCGCGGATCAGCAGGCCCGCCGCCTGGGCGCGCGCGGGCAGGAGAGCGGCTCGGTGCGGCTGGAGCTGCAGGCCGACTGTTACGCCGGCGTCTGGGCCGCGCACGCCGGCGAGGCGTCGGGCGGACGGATCGTGATCAATCGCTCCGACGTCCAGGACGGCCTCGGCGCGGCGGCGGCCGTGGGCGACGACACGCTGCAGAAGCAGACGCAAGGGCAGGTCGTGCCCGACAGCTTCACCCACGGCACGAGCGCCCAGCGGATGCGGTGGTTCAGCCGCGGCTATGAGCAGGGGGACCCGTCGGCCTGCGACACCTTCTCGGCGGCGAGCCTCTGAGCCGGCTCGGAACGCGGCGCGCGTGACCGCTTGACCGGCATCAACGCTTGACCTGCGCGTCAGCGCGCCTAGTGTCCGACCTCTGTTCACCGGGGGGCCGCGCGCGCGGCTGAGATTGGGCTTCCGGCCCTGACCCGTAGAACCTGATCCGGGTCATGCCGGCGAAGGGAGGGAACGCGGACGCGGCCTAGATGGCGTCCGTCAGACCGACTCAAGCACGACACGTCCGGGTCTCCTTGGAAGCTTGAGGAGCGCCCGAAATGAACATCCAGACGACCATCAAGGCCGTGGCCGAGACGATCTCGACCGGTCCGATCCCCGGCTCGCGCAAGGTCTACCAGGCCGGCGAACTGTTCCCCGACCTGCGCGTGCCGTTCCGCGAGGTGGCGGTCCACCCCTCGGCCAACGAGCCGCCGGTGACGGTCTATGACCCGTCCGGTCCCTACACCGATCCGACCGTCGCCATCGACATCGAGAAGGGCCTGCCGCGCACCCGCGAGGCCTTCGTGCTGGCGCGCGGCGACGTGGAGGTCGTCGCCGATCCCCGCCAGGTGAAGCCCGAGGACAACGGCTTCGCCCAGGGCAAGCACCTGGCCCCCGAGTTCCCGGACGCCAGCCGCAAGATCTACCGCGCCAAGCCGGGCAAGCTGGTCACCCAGCTGGAATATGCCCGCGCCGGGATCATCACCGCCGAGATGGAATATGTCGCCATCCGCGAGAACCTGCGCCGCGAGCAGAACGCCCCGTGCGTCCGCGACGGCGACGACTTCGGCGCCTCGATCCCGGACTTCGTGACGCCGGAGTTCGTGCGCCAGGAAGTGGCCCGCGGCCGCGCCATCATCCCGGCCAACATCAACCACGGCGAGCTGGAGCCGATGGCGATCGGCCGCAACTTCCTCGTCAAGATCAACGCCAACATCGGCAATTCGGCGGTGCTCTCGACGGTCGCCGACGAGGTCGACAAGCTGGTCTGGGCCACGCGCTGGGGCGCCGACACGGTCATGGACCTGTCCACGGGGCGCAACATCCACAACATCCGCGACTGGATCATCCGCAACAGCTCGGTGCCGATCGGCACGGTGCCGATCTACCAGGCGCTGGAGAAGGTCAACGGCGTGGCCGAGGACCTGAACTGGGAGGTCTTCCGCGACACCCTGATCGAGCAGTGCGAGCAGGGCGTCGACTACTTCACGATCCACGCTGGCGTGCGCCTGCCGTTCGTGCCGCTGACCGCCAAGCGCGTCACCGGCATCGTCTCGCGCGGCGGCTCGATCATGGCAAAGTGGTGCCTGGCGCACCACAAGGAGAACTTCCTCTACGAGCGCTTCGAGGACATCTGCGAGATCATGCGCGCCTACGACGTGTCGTTCTCGCTGGGCGACGGTCTGCGTCCGGGCTCGACCGCCGACGCCAACGACGAGGCCCAGTTCGCCGAACTGCGCACCCTGGGCGAGCTGACCAAGGTGGCGTGGAAGCATGGCGTCCAGGTGATGATCGAGGGCCCGGGCCACGTGGCCATGCACAAGATCAAGGCCAACATGGACGAGCAGCTGAAGCACTGCCACGAGGCCCCGTTCTACACCCTCGGCCCGTTGACCACGGATATCGCGCCTGGCTACGACCACATCACCTCGGCCATCGGCGCGGCGATGATCGGCTGGTTCGGCACGGCGATGCTCTGCTACGTCACGCCCAAGGAGCACCTGGGCCTGCCGGACCGCGACGACGTCAAGACCGGCGTCATCACCTACAAGCTGGCCGCCCACGCCGCCGACCTCGCCAAGGGTCACCCCGGCGCTGCCATGTGGGACGACGCCATCAGCCGCGCGCGGTTCGAGTTCCGCTGGGAGGACCAGTTCAACCTGGCCCTGGACCCCGAAACCGCCCGCAAGTTCCACGACGAGACCCTGCCGAAGGAGGCGCACAAGACCGCGCATTTCTGCTCGATGTGCGGGCCCAAGTTCTGCTCGATGAAGATCAGCCAGGAGGTCCGCGACTTCGCGGCCGCCAAGGCCCCGAACGAGGCTGAACTCGGCATGGCCGCCATGAGCGAGAAGTTCAAGGAGCAGGGCTCGGAGATCTATCTGAAGGCCGAGTAAGGCCTCTATTGCGTTGATTTCACTGGCGCGGCGGCGGAGAGCCCTCCACCGTCGCGCCATGAAAAGCCTGAGTCTCGCGGCGGCCGCCGCTGTCGTCGCCTTCGCCGCCCCCGCCTTCGCCGAAAGCCCGTTCTGGTCCGTCCAGACCAAGGGAGTCGTCGCGTCCGAACTGCGCGGCGTCTGGAAATCCCGTGGCTATGGCTGGATCGTCGAGTTCGGTCCCGAGGGCGGCAAGCTGTTCCAGACGGCTGGCGGCGCCTGCTACGCCGATCCGCGCCGCGAGCCCGACCCGGACGGGATCATGGGCGTCTGGCGCGCGGAGGGGCAGGGGACGATCACCCTGGCCGGCGATCCCGCCGCCACGCGCTACCTGTTCGACCGCCTGCCCAGCCTTCCGACCGCCTGCGGGTCCACGGCGACCTGGACGCCGGACCGGATCGTGGCCTTCGCCGCCGACACCTTCGCCGAACTCTATCCGCGGTCGGCGGAGCGCGGTCTCGACTGGCCGGCGCGTCGCGCCGCCGCCATGGCCAAGATCGGTCCGCAAGCCGACGAGGCCCAGCTCTGGGCGGCGCTCGCCGAACTGATGGCCGGTCTCGATGATCCGCACGTCGAGCTGCACGGCGTCGTCGCCGGGGCCCAGCGCGACCTGGAGCCTGGAGTCGCTCCGACCCTGTCGCGCGTTCACGCCGCCGATCCCGACGGGGGCGAAAAGGCGTGGCTGCAGGCCTATCGCGACGGCGTCCTGACACGCATCCTGGCCGGCAAGGGGCGGCAGGCCGCCAACAACCGGATCTTCTGGGGCCGGATCGACGACATTGGCTACCTCAACGTCGTGACCATGGGGGCGTTCGCGCGCAACGCGGCGCCGGACGATCCCCGCCCCCTGGACGCGGTGCTGGACGAGGCTCTCGCCGCCTTCGCCGGCGCCAGGGCGGTGGTGGTCGACGTCAGCAACAACCGCGGCGGCTATGACACCATCAGCCGCGCGATCGCCGGCCGGTTCACCGACCAGCCGCGTCCCGCCTACGCCAAGATCGCGGTCGGCGCGAAGGCGACGGCGCAGACGGTGACCGTCGAGCCCGCCCGTGGCCCACGCTTCACGGGCCCTGTCTATCTGGTCACCAGCGACATCACTGTCAGCGCGGGCGAGACGTTCGGCCTGATGATGAAGGCCATGCCCAATGTGAAGCAGGTCGGCGGCGTCACGCACGGCGCCTATTCGGACCAGCTGCCCAAGCCCCTGCCGAACGGCTGGGCCTTCGCCCTGCCGGCCGAACTCTACAAGGCCCCCGATGGTCGGGATCTCGAAGGCAAGGGCTTGGCGCCGGATCAGCCGATGGTGATCTTCCCGGCCGACGACCTGGCGGGCGGCCACGCCAAGGCCATCGAGGCGCTTCTGGCCGAGATTCGGCGCGGCGGACGCTAGAGGTCGTCAGGCTTGCTCCGGCGCGAGATTTGTTTCGCGCTAGACACAAAGTTGCAGCCTTCGCCGTGAGCTTGTCCCGCGTGTAACCGAATTTCAAAGCTTCACCCTGGGGGCGGCGCGCCCAGGACACACTGGTGCGCGCTTTATCACACATAGTGGGGGACGGCGCCGGGGGGCGTTGCGACGCGGGACCTTCCCCCGTAAGAGCGGCGACCCTGCGTCGACGCCGCCTGCGCGGCGCTCCTGCTTGCAACTCCTGTTTCGTGGGCCGAATGACCCTTTCCGTGCTTCTGTATGGCCTGGCCGCCGCCGCGCTCGATCCTGCCACCGCGGCGGTCACCACCCCCGTGCCCGCCGCCGTTCCCGTGGTCGAGGACCAGAAGCAATCGACCGTCAAGGACGACGCGCCCAACGAGGTCGAGGGGCTGGTGATCCAGGCGGATCCGCGCGGCAAGGTCGAGGGCGACATCAAGCCGGACATCGAGCTGAACGAAGCCGAGATCCAGAGCTTCGGCGCGACCAGCATCGGCGAACTGCTGACCATGCTGACGCCCCAGACCACCAGCACGCGCGGCCGCGACGGCGGCGGCGGACCGGTGCTGCTGGTCAATGGCCGCCGCATTTCCGGCTTCCAGGAGATCCAGGGTATCCCGCCCGAGGCGATCGAGAAGTTCCAGGTTCTGCCCGAGGAGGTCGCGCTCAGCTACGGCTACAAGGCCGACCAGCGGGTCGTGAACATCATCCTGAAGAAGAACTACAACGCGCTGCAGACCCAGGCCGCGGCCACCGTCGCCACGAACGGCGGACGCACGAGCCCGAGCGCCGGCGGCAACCGGGTCCAGATCAATGGCGACAAGCGCTGGAACGTCGACGTCCAGCTCTCCCACGAGCCTTACCTGCTGGAGACCGACCGCAACATCGTCCGCGCCGCCAATGGCCAGCCCTACGATCTTACCGGCAATATCGCGGGCGTCGGCGGCGCCAACATCTCGGACCTGTCCAGCCTGACGGGCGGCGCCGTGACCTTCGCCGGCGTTCCGAGCTCAGCCCTGATCGGGCGCGCCAGTCTTTCGGACTATGCGCGGCTGGCCAACAGCTACAACACCGACGACCTGACCCGCGACCGCTCGCTGATCTCCCAGTCCGACAAGGCGACGCTGCGTGGCTCCTACAGCCGCGACCTCAACAGGCAGACCCAGCTGACGATCAGCGGCAACCTCGAGGACACCAGCAGCCATGCCCTGCTGGGCCTGCCCGGCGTGAGCTTCACCCTGCCGGCGGGCAGCCCGTTCTCGCCGTTCTCTCAGGCGGTCACCGGCTATCGCTATATCGACGCGCCGGGGACCCTGGCGCGCGACGTCGACACCCTCCGCACCCAGGTCAGCATGGCCGCCAACGGCCGGGTCAAGGACTGGCGCTGGAACCTGACCGGCGACTTCGACCGCACCACCACCGACACCACCACCGGCCGAGGCCTGGACGCCTCGCCGTTGCAGGCCGCGCTTTCGGCCGGGGATCCGACCGTCAATCCGTTCGGCGTGATCCCGTCCAGTCTTTATAAGACCGTCGCGGCCGACACGGCGCACTCGGTCTCCACCGCGGCCAGCGCCGAGCTGGTGCTGAACGGTAACCTGTTCCAGCTGCCGGCCGGTCCCCTGCAGACGACGTTCAAGGTCGGCGCCAACAGCAAGGGCCTGGATTCCAAGACCGTCCGCTCCGGCGTGACCACCAGCCGGGATATCACGCGCACGACCGAAAGCTTCCAGAGCAGCTTCAACCTGCCGCTGACCAGCACCCGCCAGGACTTCCTGGCCAAGGCCGGCGATCTCTCGGTCAACTTCAACCTCGGCTATGACGACCTGTCCGACCTGGGCGGACTGACCACCCTGGGCGGCGGCCTCAACTGGGCGCCGATCAAGCAGGTCAGCTTCATCGCCAGCTTCACCGACGAGGAAGGCGCGCCGTCCACCAACCAGATCAACGATCCGGTGCTGGTGACGCCGAACGTCTCGGTGTTCGACTTCACGACCGGCCAGACCGTAATCATCACCCGGACCGACGGCGGCAATGCGAACCTTCGCAACGACAACCGCCAGGTCCAGCGGTTCGCGGTCAACTACAAGCCGTTCGACAAGATCGAGCTGACCTTCAACGCGACCTATACCCGCGCCGAGACCAAGAACATGATCTCGTCGTTCCCGGCGATCACGCCGGACCTGGAGCGCGCCTTCCCCGAACGCTTCACCCGCGACGCGACGGGGCGGCTGCTGGCGATCGACGCGCGGCCGGTGAACTTCGCCAGCGCCGAAAGCGAAAACATCCGCTGGGGCTTCAACCTGTTCAAGCCGATCGGCCAGCCGACGCCTGGCGCGCCGGCCGGCCCGGGCGGGCGCTTCGGCGGCGGTGGCCCGGGCGGCGGCGGTGGAATGCGCTTCGGCGGCGGCGGTCCTGGCGGCCCCGGCGGTCCGGGCGGCGGCGGTCCGCCGCCTGGCCTGATGCGGCCGGGACAGGGCATGTTCCAGCTGTCGGTCTATCACACGTGGCGGCTGACCGACGAAGTGACCATCCGCAAGGGCCTGCCGGTCCTCGACCAGTTGGACGGTTCGGCGATCAATTCGCGCACCGGCCAGGCGCGGCACGAAGTCCAGATCCAGGGCGGCTACTTCAAGGACGGCCTGGGCATGCGCTTCAATGGCAGCTGGAAGGCCTCGACCTGGGTCAATGGCGGCGCCACGGGCGGGCAGACGCTGTACTTCTCGGATCTGGCCACGGTGGGCGTGAACTTCTTCGCCAACTTCAGCTCGCCGGCGCGGAAGAAGGCGGTGGATCGCTTCCCGATCCTGAAGGGCGCGCAGGTGTCGCTGAACTTCGACAACATCTTCGACGCCAAGCAGACGGTTCGAGACCAGAACGGCAAAACGCCGCAGGCTTACCAGCGCGATTACTTGGATCCGTTAGGGCGCACGGTGCGTATCGGCTTCCGAAAACTGCTCTAGCGGCGGTGAACGACAGGTGATCGGCGTCTCAACACGTCCTTAAGCTGTTGGTCGCATCGTCGAGTTCTGAGCGGCCGATTTGGCTGGGTCGGAGGTCGTCATGTCGATCATGACATCCGGTACGCGTCGCGGTGGCGATCACTTTGAACCTACGGATACGGACCCGCAGGTCCAGCGTCGCATGCGTGGCTATCTCGAACAGATCGACTACACCGCCTTCGCCTCGAACAAGGCGGTGCTGTCCGTCACCGTGCCGCGCGTGGAGGGCGAGCAGTTTCAGCGGCTGGCCGTGGCCGCCTCGACGGCGCGGGCTCGCTGGGTGACCGAGGCCGTGGCCATGACCGACCACGGCGCGACCCTGACCGAGGCTCAGGTGGCCCGCCTGCACCATCTACGCTCCACCTATGAGGAACTCACCTCGGTCTACGAGGCCATGCGGCGCATGGTCGAGCGCGGCTACGTCGCCTATCGCCCGATCCCGGCATAAATAAATCCGGGTAATATTGACTCGGAATATCATCCGGGTAAAAGCAGCGTCCAGGAGGCGATCATGTCCGGACGCAAGGCGCTGCTGCGCGCATACAAGGAACGCAAGGTCGAGGCGGGGGTCTACGCCGTTCGCTGTCACGCGACCGGTCAGGCCTGGGTCGGCGCGACCCCGGACCTCGCCACGCGGCAAAGCGGGGTTTGGTTCACTTTGCGGCTCGGTTCGCACCGGGAGCCGACGCTGCAGGCGGCGTGGAACGCCCATGGCGGCGAGGCCTTCGCTTTCGAGCCGCTCGAGACCATCGACGTGGAGGGGCTCGACGCCTTCGGTCGCGCAAGCCGCCTGAAGGACCGCCGCGACCACTGGGTCGGAACGCTGGGCGCGCGGGGGCTGAGCTGATGGAAGAGCGCTATGTCGTGTTCCGGGGGGACCAGCGCGTCGCCGTCGGAACCCGCCTGGAAGCGGGTCTGGCGGCCCGCGCCCTGGCCGGCGAGCCGGGCGTGTTGATCTTTGGCCCCGACGGCCGCGGCGTCGACTTCGACCTTAGCGGAACCGCGGATGACGTCGCGGCGCGGCTCGCGCCCGCCGAGGCGCCGCGCGGGCGCGGAAGGCCAAAACTTGGCGTTGTCGCGCGCGAGGTCACCCTGCTGCCGCGCCACTGGGATTGGCTGGCCAGCCAGCCGGGCGGGGCCTCCGTGGCGCTACGCAAGCTGGTTGAGGCCGCCAGCCGCGCGGCCTCTGGTCCGGATCGCCTCCGCACCGCGCGAGAGGCCGCCTACCGCTTCGCCTCGGCCATGGCGGGCGACCTGCCGGGCTTCGAGGAGGCCATGCGCGCCCTGTTCGCGGGCGACGACACCGCGTTCGAAGCCAGGATCGAAGCCTGGCCCGGCGACATCGCCGCCCAGCTTCGAACCTACGCCGCGGAGGCGTTCGGGCCTGATCAGGCCTCGGACTTGGCCAGCACTTCGGCCAGCAGGGCGGAATAGGCCGCTTCGAACGGCGCCCGGTCGCTGTCGGGCTTCATCGGCCACAGCGGCCGCAGCGCCGCGGACCGGGCCGCCGCGTCACGCAGCCAGGCAGGGTCGGCCTTCGCCAGTCGCATGGCGCGCTGATCGATCTCGGCCGCCGGGCGTCCGGCGTAGGCCAGCAGCGACCGTAGCGCCCACAGCGCCTGCGCGTTCGGATTAGGCTTGGCCGCGCCCGGGAGGCGGCCGGCGGTCCAGCGCACCGCGTCGACGATCTGCCGGCGATAGCGCGGGTCGTCCCAGGTGCTCGGGGTGTGGCCCAGGTTGGTGTAGAACAGGCGACCCTTGCCGACCTGGCGTGTCCAGGTGATCGGCACGAACCACGGGCGCTTCAGCGCCATGTCGCTGAAGTCCATCGCCTGCAGCACGCGAACCTTGGCGGGGTCGTAGTCGGCATACTGGTAGATCTCTTCGGCGTAGGTAAAGCGGCGCGGCCAGGCCTGGTTCATCGGCTCCTTCGCCTCGCCCAGCGCCTGGATGGTGATCGGCGTGCCTTGCGTCCAGGGATGGCCGGCGAACTTGCCGTTGATGAAGGCGGTGTAGGTCTCGCCGGGGCCGTCATAGGGCCAGCCGGTGTCGGTGGCGCTGTGCAGGCCGACGAAACCGCCCTGGCCGCTCTTGATCCAGTCCTGAATCGCCGCCCAGGTCGCCGGGGCGATCGGCAGGGCGCCGGTCGTGTAGAACACCAGGACGTCGATATCCTTCAGGATCTCCGGCGTGATTGTGCTGGCGTCGCGCGTCGAGCGGACGGTGAAGACGCCCGAGCGCGCACCGATCTCGGCCATGGCCACTTCCGACAGGGTGGGGCCATTGCTCGCCTTGGGCGGCGTGACCGGCGCATGCACGAAGCCGACCGACTGGTCGAGATAGAGCACCCGCACCTGGCCGACCTTGGGCGCGGCGGAGGCGGGGAGAGCGAAAGCGAGAAGCGTCGCGATCAGAACGAGCAGGCGCGTCATGCGGTTCAAGCCTTGGGTTGCAGGAGGTCCCAACGGTTCCCGTGGAGATCCTCGAACACCGCCACCGTACCGTAGGCCTCGTGACGTGGTTCTTCCAAGAACTTCACGCCGGCGGCGCTCATGCGCGCATGATCGCCGGCGAAGTCGTCGGTGTGCAGGAACAGCCAGACGCGGCCGCCGCCCTGGCGGCCGATCGCCTCGGCCTGGTCGCCTATGGCGCGGGCCAGCAGGAAATTCGTCCCATCAGAGCCGGGCGAGACGACGACCCAGCGCTTGCCGCCGCCCATGTCGGTGTCCTCGACCAGATCAAACCCCAGCTTGCCGACATAGAAGGCGATCGCCGCGTCGTAGTCGGCGACCAGCAGGGAAACGAGGGCGACGCGGCGGGCCATGGGCGACTCCTTGAACAGGAGTCGCTCTTAGCATGCGCGCCGATCAGCCGCCGCTATAGCCGCCAATGATCGGCAGGATCTCGCCGGTAATGAAGCTGGAGGTCTGGGGCGAGGCCAGGAACACATAGGCCGGCGCGATCTCCTCGGGTTGGGCCGGGCGTTTCATCGGCGTCTGGCTCCCGAACTGGGCGACCTGCGGCCCCAGCTTGTCGGCCGGGTTCAACGGCGTCCAGACGGGGCCGGGCGCGACGGCGTTCACGCGGATGCCCTTGTCGACCAGATGCGTCGCCAGCGAGCGCGTAAAGGCATGAATGCCGCCCTTGGTCATCGAGTAGTCGAGGAGGTCCTTATTGCCCAAGAGGCCGGTGACCGAGCCGGTGTTGATGATCGCGCCGCCCTTGGGCAGGTGCTTCACCGCCGCCTTGGCCATGTGGAAATAGCCGTAAAGGTTGGTCTTCAGGGTCCTGTCGAAGTGCTCCTCGGTAAGGTCCTCGAAGTCGGTGACGTGTTCCTGAAAGGCGGCGTTGTTGACCAGCACGTCGAGCCGCCCGAACGCCTCAACCGTCTTTTCGACGGCGGCCTGGGCGTAGGCGGGATCGGCGACGTCGCCGGGCAGCAGGATGGCGCGGCGGCCTTCCATCTCGACGGCCAGGCGGGTGACCTCGGCGTCCTTGTCCTCGCTGAGATAGGCGATGGCGACGTCGGCGCCTTCGCGGGCGAACAGCACGGCCACGGCGCGGCCGATGCCGCTGTCGGCGCCGGTGATCAGGGCGACCTTGCCCTCAAGCTTGCCCGAGCCCTTGTAGAAGGGGGCGTCGTACATGGGCGCGGGATCCAGCCGGTATTCGTCGCCCGGCTTGCTCTGGTGCTGCTCGGGGAACGGCGGGGCGGGATAGGGGCGCGCGCCGGCCTGCATGGCCTCGGACTCGTCGTCGTCCTTCGACTGGAACGAACGCTCCTCCTGGGCGTCCAGCGGCGCCTGGATGGCGCGCTCGGCTTCGGCGGCGCGGTCGCCGGCCTGTTCGAATTGCGGCGTTTGGGTCTCAGCCATGGCTGCCTCCTGAGCGTGAGCCCGGAAAACCACTGGCGCCGCGCGATGTTCCAACCGTCACTGAAAGCGGTTGCTCCCACGAGGCGCTTCGGCCACCTTGCCCGCCTTCTTTGACATTGGTGACCTCATGCCGCGCGACGCGGCCGGAACGGCGCTTCCTTCGAAGCCGCCGCGCGGCCCCATCCTCACTGACCTGATCGAACTGCTTCGCCTGGCGGGGCCGGTCGTGCTGTCGCGCCTGGGCATCATGGTCATGGGCCTGACCGACGCGATCGTCGTCGGACACTACTCGGCCCAGCAACTGGGCTTCCACGCCATGGCCTGGGCCCCGTCCTCGATCTTCGTGACCATGAACGTCGGCCTGCTGGTCGGGGTGCAGGTGATGACCGCCCGCGCCATCGGCGCCGGCAGGCGGCACGAGACGGGCGCGGTGCTGCGGCGAGGCCTGACCTACAGCCTGTGGCTCGGCCTCGGCGGCATGGCGATCCAGGCGCTGCTGGGACCGCTGTTCCTGCACAGCCTGGGCCTGAAGGACGGTCTCGCCGACGGCGCGACCCTGCCGCTGATCGTCTTCTCGCTGTCCCTGCCGATCTACTGCGTGTCGGTGGTGCTGACCTTCTGGCTCGAAGGTCTGGCGCGGCCGACGCCGGGGGCGGTGATGATGTGGCTGGCCAATCTGGTGAACCTGGCGGCGAACCTGCTGCTGGTGCCGGGGACCTTCGGCCTGCCGGCCCTGGGCGCGACGGGCGGAGCCTGGTCGACCTTCGCGGCGCGCGTCGCCCTGCTGGTCGCCCTGGCGATCTATGTGCTGCGGATGAAGGAGGCCCGCGAGCTGGGCGTCTTCGACAAGCCGGCGCGCGACCGCCCCGCCGAGATCGAGCAGCGCCGGATCGGTTATGGCGCCGGCGCATCGAACTTCTTCGAGGTCTCGGCCTTCGCCGGCATGAACCTTGTGGCGGGCTGGATCGGCGCCCTGGCCGTCGCGGCCTGGGCGGTGGTGCTGAACGTGGCGGCGATCATCTTCATGATCCCACTGGGCGTCGCCTCGGCGACGGCGGTGCAGGTCGGGCGAGCCTATGGCGCCCGCGACCCGGCCGGCATGACCCGCGCCGGCTGGATCGCCTTCAGCGTGATCGCGGTGATCGGCTTGGTCGCCGGCCTGCTGCTCTATCCGACCCGGCATTGGGTGGCCCTGGCCTATACGACCGATCCGGCGGCGCTGGAGCTGATCCTGCCGGCCCTGTTGCTGACCTGCTTCTTCCTGGCGCCCGACGCGGTGCAGGTCGTGGCGGCCCAAGCGCTGAGGGCGCGCGGCGAGGTGTGGGTCCCGACCATCACCCACCTGATCAGCTATGCGCTGGTCATGGGGCCGCTGGCCTGGTGGCTGGCGATCCCGCGCGGCATGGGCCTGAACGGGGTGGTGCTGTCGGTGATCGTCACCAGCTTCCTGGCGGCCGGCTTCCTGCTGGCGCGGTTCAGGATCCTGGATCTGCGGGACAAGCGGAACGCACCTTCTCCCCCTGCGGGAGAAGGTGGCGGCGCAGCCGCCGGATGAGGGGTTGCGCGGCGCTCGTCGGATAGGATCTTCAACCCCTCATCCGTCTCGCTCCGCGAGCCACCTTCTCCCGCAAGGGGAGAAGGATTACGAGCCCAGGATCCAGCCTTCTTCCGTCTCGGCGACGGCCAAGGCGTCCTCGTC
The DNA here is from genome assembly GCF_003243465.1 of Caulobacter segnis. Taxonomy (GTDB): domain Bacteria; phylum Pseudomonadota; class Alphaproteobacteria; order Caulobacterales; family Caulobacteraceae; genus Caulobacter; species Caulobacter segnis_A. The sequence continues at coordinate 10,397 of NZ_QFQZ01000007.1, read as the reverse complement.
CAGCCCCTTGGGCGCGGCGAAGACGGCGGCCAGCTTGCCGGTTTCGTCCAGCTTGGCGAAGTGTTCGGCCAGTTCCCGCACTTGGGCCAGGTCCTTGACCTCGCCCGGGGCCGGAACGGCCTTCAGCAGCGACGGATAGACCTCGGCCACCACGACGGCGACGCCCTCGAGGTCGGCCTCGGTCAGCGCCTTGAAGCCCGTCTCGAACGGCCAGACGCGCACCGCCTCACCGCGCGCGTCCTTCAGGCGGCGCACGGCCGGGATGCCGACGATCGCCTGTCCGCCGACCGAGCCATTGTAATAGAGCTTCCAGATCGAGTGCGCGCCTTTCGCGGCCTTGTCGGCCTGGCGGAACTCCGGGAGGTCGTCCGGACCGTGCTCGCGGACGCGCTTGGGCTGCAGGGTCGTCAGGGCGTCCTTGGGCGGGCAGCCCCAGAACGGGAAGGGGCCGCCGGTCAGGCGGCGGTTGATCTCCGAGCCGACGCCGAAGCGGTTGTTGGTGTTGTCGGCCTTGTCCTTGACCATCTTGGCCAGTTGGTCCCAGACCGCGCGCCAGGGCTTGTCGCCCGGCAGGGCAAGGGCCTTGGCCAGGCCGCGGGGAAAGCCAAGCGGGAAGTCGAAGCCGACCAAGGCGCGCTCGCCCCGCTTCTTCAGGTCGTCGAGGATGGCCGCAAGGCGCGTCTCGGCCTCGGCGCGGGTCGCCGGATTGTAGCTCTCGAAGGTCAGGCGAAAGCGCACGTCGCGCTTGAGCACGCCGATCCAGATGGAGTCCGCGCCCGTGCTCGGCTTGGCCGCGGCGCTCCAATCCACGATCACATAGGCGCTGAACAGACGCGACACGGCCCACGGCTCCGAAAGAGAAACGAAGCCGCGCTTCTACCCTTCCGGGAGCCCCGCCGCCAGATCATCAAAGCGCTTGACGCGCCGATATCAGGCCGCGTCGCGGATCTTTGTGGTCGGGCCGATCGGACGACCGTTGCGGGCGAACCAGCGGATCGGCGGCTCGCAGGACGGACCCAGGGCCGCGCGGACGATGGCCGGCGGACGGCGCTCTTCCGGGGTCATGAACAGGCCGTTGGTCTTCAGCTTCAGGCCGGCGACCTTGTGGGCGCCCAGCATGGTCAGCGGCACGGCCAGCACGAGGCCCAGCAGGATCGGCGCGGTCGAGGTGAACAGGTCCGGCGTGAACCAGAAGATGCTTCCGAGCACGACACCCGCAACGCTGATCCAGCCCATGGCGGCCGAGGCCTCCTTAAAGCTGACCTTGTCGGCGTCGCGGCGCTGGGTGGCCCAGCCGCCGACCTTGCCGGCGAGGATTTCCACGATGGCGCGGGTCTGGGTGAACATCAGCATCGGCGCGACGAGGGCCGACAGCAGCATCTCGGTCGCCAGGCCGGCGGCCATGCGGCGCTTGCCGCCAAAGCCCTTGACCTCGGCCTTGCGGTTCAGGACGAGGATCGCGCCCAGGATCTTGGGCCCGAACAGCAGCACGAAGGTGATGATCATGGCCCAGGCGGTGGCCTGGATCTCGCGCCAGTCGATCAGGGCGTGGGCGGCGGCCTGCAGGTCGGCCATGGTGAAGGCGGCCTTCTTCAGCTCGGGCATCAGGGCGCGCGAGGTGATCCCGGCCGACAGGGCGATGAACCACAGCGGCGACAGGGCGTAGCTCAGCACGCCGATCACGAGGTGCAGGCGGCTCATCCAGTGCAAGCCGGGCAGGCCGACCAGCGGCACGTGCTGGATGTTGCCCCGGCACCAGCGACGGTCGCGGGTGGCGAAGTCGAGCAGGTTCGAGGGGCTCTCCTCGTAGGAGCCTTCCAGATAGGGGGCCAAGTGCACGCTCCAGCCGCCGCGGCGCAGCAGGGCGCTTTCCAGGGCGTCGTGGCTCATCACCTCGCCGCCGAAGGGCTTCGGACCGGCCAGATGCGGCAGGCCGCAGGTCTCGGCGAAGGCGCGGGTGCGGACGATGGCGTTGTGGCCCCAGAAGGAGCTCTCCGTGCCCGACCACCAGGCCAGGCCCGTCCAGGCGACGCGGCCGTACAGGCGCGTGGCGAACTGCAGGGTGCGGGCGAAGATCGTCTGGCCGTTGATGATCATCGGCATGGTCTGGATCAGGCCGGCGCCCGGGTGACGCTCCATGGCGTCGGCCAGGCGGACCATCGCCTCGCCGGTCATCAGGCTGTCGGCGTCCAGGACCAGCATGTGCTCGTAGCCGCCGCCCCAGCGGCTGACCCAGTCGGCGATGTTGCCGGCCTTGCGCCCGGTGTTTTCCTTGCGGACGCGATAATAGACGTTGCTGTGGGCCTCGCGGCGGAAGCGGGCGAAGCAGGCCTGTTCGGCCAGGGCCACCTGGGCGTCGCGGGTGTCGCTGAGCACGAAGATGTCGAAGTGGCGGCTCAGGCCCGTCTCGGCCAGCGAGGCGTCCATGGCGCGCAGGCGGGCGAAGACGGCGGCGGCGTCCTCGTTGTGCACCGGCATCAGGATGGCGGTGCGGGTGTGCAGCTTGGGCATCGGCTTTTCGCTGTCGATGCCCAGCGGGTCCTTGGGCTTGCCCAGCAGGATCACGAAGCCGGCCACGGCCGTGCAGAACCACAGCGACAGGGCCAGGAACAGCGGGGCCAGCAGGGTCAGCACGATGGCTTCGAGGCGAGTCACGCCGCCCAGGGCGATGGTGTCGAAGGTGGCCTTCCAGCCGGCGACGCCCATGACGATGGTGGCCAGGGCGACGATCCAGCGGCGCATGGTCATGTTGGCGACGATCGAGGCGGCGCGGCGCGGGCCGCCTTGCCAGAAGCCCAGCGGCTGGACCGGCATGGCCAGCGGCGCTTCGGCCGGGATCTCGACGCTGTCTCGGCGCGGGACGACCTGATCGAGGGACACGCTCGTGGAGGTGCGCACGTCGAAGAGGGCGGAACGATCGCTCATATCGTCAGATCTCGGACTTTTCCGGCGAGCCGGGCTCTCTCCGAATGTTTCGTCGCCCTAAGCCCTTTCCGCATCGCCCAGGCTCCGCTAGGGGAACCGCGCAAGCGCACGTGACGGATTCATGACGGCGAAAACCGGCGTGGAGAAGCACCGGCGACGCACACAGTAAAACCTCGATCACAAATTCGCTACCGGAAATCACGTCAATCTCGCAGTGGCGAGAAATTACCCTGGCCGCGAGCCGTACGCGGGCAGGTCGCCTCACAGGAGAGTTTTGCTAACATGATGAATTGCCGGAATTTCCTGTTTTTGGCCGGCATTCTGGGCCTCACGGCCTGCGACGACGCTTCAGCGCCCTCGCACGTGAAACCCGCTGGGGTTGAAGCGGTGGCCTCCACCGAGGCGCTGCCGGCCTATGAGGCGCAAGGCGTCATATCCAGCCTGGACGGGCAAATTCTCACGCTCGATCACGACGGCGCGAGCGCGGCGGGACTGAAGCCCGGCCGCGACCGGTTTATCGTCTATGCCGACACGCTGGCCGAGGCGCCGATCACGCCGGGCTCCCGCGTGAAGTTCCAGTTCAAGAAGACGGCTGGCGGCCTGGAAGTGTCCAGCTTGGAGGCTCGCCCTTAATCCAACCCGGTCATCCCGCGAACAGGTCGCGAGATGACCGTGTGAGGGGATCTAGCTGAGCTTCACAAGCATCTTGCCCAGGTTCTCGCCGGTGAAGAGCTTGACGAAGGCGTCCGGCGCGCGCTCGACGCCTTCCTCGACGGTTTCTTTCCAGGTGATCTTTCCGGCCTTGATCCACTCGGCCATGTCCTGGGCGAACTGCGGGAACATGTCGGCGTGGTTCGAGACGATGAAACCCTCCAGGCGCAGGCTCTTGCCGACCGCCTGGATGATGTTCGGTGGGCCTTCGGGCTTACCCGTCTCGTTGTATTGCGAGATCATTCCGCACAGGGCGAAGCGGGCGAACGGACGCGCCGAGTTGATCGCCGCCTCCAGGTGCACGCCGCCGACATTCTCGAAATAGACGTCGATGCCCTTGGGGGCGACCTTGGCCAGTTCGGCCACCACGTCAGGCGTGGCCTTGTAGTCGATCACGTGATCGACGCCGATCGACTTCAGGAACGCGACCTTCTCGGGACCGCCGGCCGAGCCGATCACGGTGTGGCCCTTCAGCTTGGCGATCTGGCAGACGACCGAGCCGACCGCGCCGGCGGCGGCCGAGACGAAGACGACGTCGCCTTCTTTAAGGGCCGCGATGCGTAGCAGGCCGACATAGGCGGTCAGGCCGGGCATGCCGACCACACCGAGGAAGGCCTGGGGCGGGATGCCGTGCGTCTCGATCTTGGTAATGGCGCCGAGGCCCCCGGCCGCCAGCGCCTTGTGCGAGGCGTTGTAGGCCTCGCGCCAGCCGAACATCGAATTGACGATGTCGCCCGGCTTGAAGTTCGGATCGTTGGAGGCGACGACCTCGCCGATCGCGCCGCCTTGCAGGGCCTGGCCGATCTGGAAGGGCGGGACATAGCTGGGCCGATCGTACATCCGCCCGCGCATATACGGGTCGACCGACATCCACAGATTCCGGACCTGGATCTCATCGGGGCCCGGCGCGGGCAGGTCGACGGTGGCCAGTTCGAAGTCCGAGGCCGTGGGCAGGCCGACGGGACGGCTCTTCAGGCGGATTTCGCGCGACGTGGTCATGATCTTCCTCCCTTGGCCAGGCCAAGTCTGCTGATTTAAACGACTGTTTAGCGCGTCCTTACGGAAGCCTCCAGTGCTTCTATGCGACCGCGAAGCGGAGTAGGAAGCGCCCCATGACCCAGACTTTGAAAGCGGGCGTCGTCGGCGCCGGAGTGTTCGGCGGCTATCACGCCAAGAAATATGCGGAGCTGCCGGACGTGACGCTGGCGGGCGTGTTCGACGTCGATCTGGCGCGGGCCGAGGCGCTGGCCGGACCGCTGGGCGCGCAAGCCTTCGACGACATGGACGCCTTCCTGGCCGCCGTGGATGTCGTGACCGTCGCAACGCCGGCGGTGCATCACGCCGGCGCGGCCCTGGCGGCGCTGAAGGCGGGCAAGCCGGTCTATTCCGAGAAGCCGCTCGCCGTGACGCCCGAGGACGCCGACAAGATGGTCGCCGCCGCCGCCAAGGCCGGCGTACCGCTGGCCTGCGGCCACCAGGAGCGGGTCGTGTTCCAGGCCATGGGCCTGCTCGACATTCCCGAGCAGCCGCTGCGGCTGGAGGCGGTGCGTCGCGGCACGCCGTCGGACCGCAACCTCGACGTCTCGGTCGTTCTGGACCTGATGATCCACGACATCGATCTCGCCCTGGCGCTTTGCGACGGCGAGCCGGTGGCGGTGGAAGGCGAGGGGGCGATCGCTCGCTCGACCTCGCTGGACTGGGTCAAGGCCGAGGCGAACTTCGACAACGGCTTCACCGCCGTGTTCGACAGCTCGCGCGTCGCCGAGGCCCGCGAGCGGACGATGAAGGTCGTCTATCCGTCGGGCGAGGTCGAGATCGACTTTCTGACGCGCGCCTTCCGCAACACCACGCCTTACCCGTTGATCGAGAACTTCACCGAAACCCCGGCCGGCAAGGATCCGCTGGGCTTCTCTGTGGCCGGTTTCCTGGCCGCCGTCCGAGGCGAGGCGCCGCGTCCGGTCGTGACCGGCGCTGAAGCCGCCCGCGCGCTTGATCTGGCCCTGGCGGTCGAGCAGGCGGTAGAAGGCTAAGGAGCTGCTCGCTGACCCTGTGGAGACGATCTTGCCGCACGACGCCTGGCCGATCGACCCCACCGTCCTGCTGCCGTTCCTGGTGGCGGTGATCCTGATCGAGCTCACGCCGGGTCCGAACATGGGCTATCTGGCGGGGCTCTCGGCGGTCGAGGGGCGCCGGGCGGGTCTGGTCACGGTGGCCGGGATCACCTGTGGCTTGCTGGCCTATATGCTGGCCTCGGTGGTTGGCCTGACCGAGATCCTGCGGGTCAATCGTCCGCTCTACGATCTCCTTCGCTGGGCGGGCGTCGCCTATGTCCTGTGGCTGGCCCTGGACGCCTGGCGAGGCAAGGAGAAGGCCGAAGACCTTCGCGACGGCGCCAGCGACTGGACGCATTTCCGCAAGGGCCTGCTCGCCAACCTGCTGAACCCGAAGGCGGCGCTGTTCTACGTCACCTTGCTGCCGGGCTTCGTCCAGCCTGGCCATGCCTCGCCCGTAGCCCAGGCCCTGATCCTGGGCGGCGCGCATATCGGGGTCAGCATCCTGGTCCACGCAACCATTGTCCTGTCGTCGGACGGGCTGGCGCGGCGACTGACCCTGGTCGGAAGCAGCGTCATGGCGCGCCGGCTGTTCGCGATCGCCCTGGTCGCCACCGCGGTCTGGATCGCAGTGGAAACCGGCCGCTAGAGCGTGAGGCCGAAAGTGGGAACCGGTTTCGGCTGACCTCACGCTCTAAGTGTCTGATTGAGAGCCGGGTCAGTCGTCCAGGTCGAACGGCAGCTCGTTCTGGTCGCTGGGCGTCTCGCGGCGGGCCTTGGACACCGGCTTGTAGACCGGCTCCGGCGGCGGTGCAGGCGGCGAGCGGTCGTCCTCGTCGTCATCCCACGGCGGGTCGTCGAACATGTCCGGCTCGGCGGGGCGGGGGCGCGTGGGCGTCGGACGAGCCACCTGATCGAACGACGAGTGCCGGGCGCTCGGCGAGGGCGCGACGGGCGCGGGCTCCGGCGCGGCGAACGTCTCGTCGTCAGGCTCGTCGTCGAAGGTTTCCGGAGGCGGCGGCGGCGGCGCTGCGGGCGGTCGCGTCGGCGTAGGCCCGGTCGTGAAGGCGGCCGGCGCGGCCTTTTCCGGCCGAGGCGGCAGCGGACGGCGGACGATCGCCTCGCAGCGGGCGAGCCAGCGGTTGGCCTCCTGCACCAGCTCGCCGGCCGAGCGGCTTTCGCGGCGCTGCTCGTCGCCGGGGGTCCACAGATCGAGCGTGAAGTCGGGATGGCGCGGATCGTCGAAGACCAGGCGCAGGGTCACGGTGTCGGCCTGGGGCGACATGTGGTCGATGGCGCGGCGGCCTTCGCCCCGGAACACCCGGCCCATGACCTGATTGTCGACCAGGAGTTCGGCTCCGGTCAGCTCTTCCAGGCGATAGACCAGGCACCAGCCCCCACGGTCCCAGGCGACGGCCAGGAGGTTGGTGGAGAACGAGAAACCCGCGCCGCGGCCGCGCCCCCGCGCGACGATCACGCCCTCCGGTTCGCTCTTGAGCACATTGCGCAGGGCCCGGCGGATGCGCCGGTCCTCGTCGCCGTACCAGATGGCGAAGCTGCCCAGGAACGTCACCGCCGTGCCGGCGATGGCCACGAACAGCAGAAGACGCGCGAGTTCGCTCATGAGGCGCAGACTAGCGGCGCTTGCGATTCCCGCACAGGGGGACGCGTCGTCGCGTCAGGCGCGGAAGTGACCGACGACCGGCACGTGGTCGGACGGCTTTTCCTTGTCGCGCTCGTCGCGGTGAATGACCACGTTCTCGAGGCGGTCGGCCGCTTGCGGCGACAGCAGCAGGTGATCGATGCGAATGCCCAGGTTCCGCTGCCAGGCGCCGGCCTGGTAATCCCAGAAGGTATAGCCGCCCGGGGCGCCGTCGGCCTGCATGTAGGCGTCGGTGAGGCCAAGGTTCTTCAGGGCGCGGAAGGCGGCGCGGCTTTCCGGGCGGAACAAGGCGTCGTTCACCCAGGCCTCGGGGTTGGCGACGTCTTGCGCCTCGGGGATGACGTTGTAGTCGCCCGCGATGACCAGCGGCTCCTCGAACGTCAGGAGGCTTTGGGCGTGGGCGTTCAGGCGGCGCATCCAGGCGAGTTTGTAGTCGAACTTCTCGGTGTCGACGGGGTTGCCGTTGGGCAGGTAGATGCCGGCGACGCGGAACGGCGTCGGCGCGCCGATCACCGCCTCGACATAGCGGGCCTGCTCGTCGACCTCGTCCTCCGACAGGAAGGGCAGGCCCTTGCGGACGTCCTCGACCGGATGCTTGGAGAGCAGGGCGACGCCGTTATAGGTCTTCTGGCCGTGGACGACGATGTTGTAGCCGAGGCGCTCGAAGGCCTCGGTCGGGAACTTCTCGTCGACGCACTTGATCTCCTGCAGCACCGCGACGTCCGGCGTCTCGGCCTCGAACCAGCCCAGGACACGCTCCAGGCGGGCGTTGACCGAATTGACGTTCCAGGTGGCGATGCGCATCGGGGACTCCAGACTTGAGGCCGGAAGCTAGGGCCCCAAGCGGAGCGGCTCAAGCGTTGCTTGGCGGCTAGATCGAGAAGCTGACGTTCATGTTCCCAGTGCGAGGGGGCGCGAGCAGCCGTCAGAGTATTACGCCCCTAAGCGCAAAGACCTCGATCAAGTCGTGCATCAGACGAGCTACGATTTGGCGCTCCTCATCGGGCGTAACCTTCATGAGGAAATCCGTTCGTTTCGGACTGATTTCGCTTTCCTGCCATTTGGATATGCCACATTCCATCAAGGTCGTCCTCACCAAGTCGACCTTGTCGGGTAAGATGGGAAGAACGAGCCTGGAGGTCTTGGGCATAGGGCGAGGCTCTCACGATCGTGCTGAGTAAGCTAGATCGAGAAGCTGACCCCGCAGCCGCAGCTAGACTTGGCGTTGGGGTTGCGGACCCGGAACTCCGCGCCGGCCAGTTCGTCGACGAAGTCGATCTCCGAACCCTTCAGCAGGGCCAGGGAGACGACGTCCACCAGGGCGGCGGCTCCGTCGCGCTCGATCTTCAGGTCGTCCTCCTCGACGGAGTCGACCAGGTCGAAGCGGTACTGGAAGCCCGAGCAGCCGCCGCCGTCCACGGCGATGCGCAGCATCAGCGGGCGGCCTTCGCTCTCGCTGATGGTCTTGATGCGGCGAGCGGCGTTTTCGGAAAGCGTTAAGTCTGTTTGGGTCATGGCTGTGGAAAAGTCACCTTCGCCCTATATGAGGGTGTCGCGGCCTCTTCGGAAGGGGCCAAATCGTTCAACGCGATAAAGGCGGTCTATGTCTCAGGTCCCGTACTTCGTCCCGCGCGCGCCCTACGCCGAAGATCCCTTCAAGTCCAAGGGGCGCCGCTTCAAGGAAGACGAGAGCCGGACCCGCACCCCGTTCGCCCGCGACCGCGATCGCATCATCCATACCTCGGCGTTCCGCCGCCTGAAGGAAAAGACCCAGGTCTTCGTCGCGCACGAGGGCGACAATTTCCGCACGCGCCTGACCCATTCGCTGGAAGTGGCGCAGGTGGCGCGCTCGCTGGCCACGGCCCTGGGCCTGGATAGCGATCTCGCCGAGACCATCGCCCTGGGCCACGACCTGGGTCACCCGCCGTTCGGCCACGCCGGCGAGGACGAGCTCGAGATCCAGATGCGCGACTACGGCGGCTTCGACCACAACGTCCAGACGTTCCGGGTCGTAACCGAGCTGGAGCACCGCTATCCGGACTTTCTCGGCCTGAACCTGACCTGGGAAACCCTGGAAGGGATCATCAAGCACAATGGCCCGGTGACCAATAAGCTGGGCAAGCCGTCCTGGAAGGCGATCTCGAAATACGACAACGAGTATGAGCTGGGCCTGGATAGCTGGGCCTCGGCCGAAGCGCAGGTCGCGGCCTTGGCCGATGACATCGCCTACAACAACCACGACGTCGACGACGGGGTCACCGCCGGCCTTTTCACCCTGGACGAGCTGATGGACGTGCCGCTGATCGGCCCGATCCTGTTCGCGGTGAAGAGCGAGCGTCCCGATCTCGACCCGCGCCTCACGCATCTGGAGGCCGTGCGCCGCATGATCGGGGCGATGGTCGACGACGTCATGGGCGAGACCCTGCAGCGCGCGGCGGCCAGCGGTGTCCAGTCCGCCGACGACGTGCGGGCGCTGGACCACGCCCTGGTCGCCTTCTCCCCCGACATGGCCGAGGACCTGGCCCGCCTGCGCGCCTTCCTCTACGAGCGCATGTACCGCCACTGGCGCGTCAATCGCACGCGCAGCCAGGCTCGCCGTATTCTCGGCGAAATGTTCGCGCTATTCCTCAAGGAGCCGGAGGTCCTTCCGACCTACTGGTTCGCCAAGTCGCAGAACCGCGACGAAGCGGGCAGGGCGCGGGTGGTGTGCGACTACATCGCCGGCATGACCGACCGTTTCGCGATAGAAGAGCACCGCAAGCTGTTTCATCTCGACGTCTGGAACTAGGCTTCCTCGCGCGGGGCGGAGCGGCTGGGCCAGCGCGCCTGACAGCCTGTCGCGCGGCGCGAACGCTTCTGGGACCGCGCGGCCTTGGGGTAACCTAGGAGCCGGCGCGTCCGATTCGAGGCCTTCGATCCGCGCCCCGAGTTTTTGGAGCTTAGCTTACGATGTCCGATCCGCACCGCGGGGCCTATACGCCGCCCACCGACGCGCCTTTGTCGTTCGACGCGCGTCAGCCCGTGCGCGGGGCGCGCCCGCTGCCCAT
>NZ_QFQZ01000096.1 GCF_003243465.1 Caulobacter segnis | reverse complement strand
TGATGCGCGGACCCGTCACGTACTCGCCGTACTCGGCGGTGTTCGAGATCGAGTAGTTCATGTTGGCGATGCCGCCCTCGTACATGAGGTCGACGATCAGCTTCAGCTCGTGCAGGCACTCGAAATAGGCCATTTCCGGCGCGTAGCCGGCTTCCACCAGCGTTTCGAAGCCGGCGCGGACCAGCTCGACCGTGCCGCCGCACAGGACGGCCTGCTCGCCGAACAGGTCGGTCTCGCACTCTTCGCGGAAGTTGGTCTCGATGATGCCCGAGCGGCCGCCGCCGATGGCCGAGGCGTAGGCCAGGCCCAGGTCGAGGGCGTTGCCGGTGGCGTTGTGGTGCACCGCGATCAGGCACGGCACGCCGCCACCCTTCTGGTACTCGCCGCGCACGGTGTGGCCCGGGCCCTTCGGCGCAACCATCAGCACGTCGATGGTGTTCTTCGGCTCGATCAGGCCGAAGTGGACGTTCAGGCCGTGGGCGAACAGCAGGGCCGCGCCGTCACGGATGTTGGGGGCGATGTCGTTCTTGTAGATCGCGGCCTGGTGCTCGTCCGGCGCCAGGATCATGATCATGTCGGCCCAGGCGGCGGCTTCGGCCACCGTCATGACCTTCAGGCCTTCGCCTTCGGCCTTCTTGGCGGTCGGCGAACCGGCGCGCAGGGCGACGGCGACGTTCTTGGCGCCCGAGTCGCGAAGGTTGAGGGCGTGGGCGTGACCTTGGCTGCCATAGCCTACGATGGCGATCTTCTTGTCCAGGATGCGGGCGATGTCGGCGTCGCGGTCGTAGTAGACGCGCATGTTTTTTCTCCAGGACTGGTCGATCAAGGTCGCCCGACGCAACGGAAGAGCGACGAAGGCCGGGCGTTTGAGCGTTTTTTTGCCGTTTCGTCAAGGCGGAGCCGACAGAACGGCGAAAACGCGCGACCTTCGCGACGCTGTTTTAGGCGCGACCGCTCCGCTTCGCCATCGTGCGTCCGAAAAACCTCGCGTCGCGGGCATGAAAAAGGGGCGGAGGATCGCGCCTCCGCCCCCTGCGGGATCACCAGAAGAGATCGCGCCAGACGCTCATCACCTGGCCGCTCCAGATGTCGACCAAGAGGGCGTCGTCGCCGACCCGGACCCACTCGCAGCCGATCGGCGGCTGCGGCAGGCCGTAGCGCCAGGCGTCGAGATAGTAGGAACTGCCGTACCAGCCGCCCGGCAGGTAGTCGCCGAACGCCCAGCTGCGGACGTACCAGCCGCGCGGATAGCGATAGACCGGCGCGCGGTACCGTTGCGGCGCGGAATAGATCGGCCGGTAGGTGTAGCGGTCGTAGTGCGGCCGTCCGCGATCGCGGTCGCGATAGCGGTCCCGGCTCCGGTCGTTCCATTCCCAGCTGCGGTTGTCGTTCCAGCGATAGTCGTTTCGGTCCCGGTCGCGATTGTCGTTCCAGCGGCGGTCGTCGCGATCGCGGTCACGATCGCGGTCCTGCCAGCCGGGACGGTTGTTGTCGTTACGGTCCCAACCGCCGCGTCGGTCTTCCCCACGCATGCGCTCGCGGTCGCCGTCGGGGCGTGGAGGCTGCGGCTGGACCTGGGGCTGGCCTTGGGGCGGCTGTGGTCGATCGCCCCGGTTCCAGCCGCTGTCGCCGCCGGGCCGGTTCCAGCCGCCGTCGGCCTGGCGCGGGCCGCCGCGATCGCCGCCGCGGTCACCCCAGCGCTCGGCGCGGTCGCCGCCGCGATCCGGGCGCGGGCCGCCGTCGCGCTGCTGCTGCTCGCGCTGTTGTTGCTGCTGCTGAGCGACCACCGCCCCCGCCGCCCCGGCCTGGGCCGCGCCGGCCAGCAGCGAGAGCGCCAAGGCGGTCGTGATCACACGTTTCATGTCTTGCTCCGAAGGGCCTTGATGGCAGGCCCGGGCTTGTCCCTTGATAGCAGTCTCGGACTCGCTGGATGAACCGGGCTTGAACATGACCCCAGAGGACTCGATGGCCGCGCATCCCAACGACATCGTCAGCTTCTGGCGCCAGGCCGGCCCCGCCAAATGGTTCGCCAAGGACGCGGCCTTCGACTCGGCCATCGCGCTGAAGTTCGAGCAGACCCACTACCGCGCCTCGATGCGACGCTACGACGCCTGGGCGGAGACGGCCGAGGGCGCCCTGGCCCTGCTGATCCTGCTCGACCAGTTCCCGCGCAACATGTACCGCAATACGCCGCACGCCTTCGCCACGGATCCGCTGGCCCGCACGTTCGCCCGCGCCGCCATCGCCGCCGGCCACGACCACGACCCGGCGATCGAGCCCGCCTTGCGCCCCTTCTTCTACCTGCCGTTCGAACACTCGGAGTCGCTGGTCGACCAGGAGTTCAGCGTCCAGCTGTTCGCCGGCCTGCAGGCCGACACCGGCGACGAGGAGTCGATGAAGTGGGCCCTGGCGCATCGCGACATCATCGCGCGGTTCGGCCGCTTCCCGCACCGCAACGCAGGGCTCGGCCGAGAGACGACGGCGGCCGAGCAAGCGTTCCTCGACGAGGGCGGCTTCGCGGGGTGATCCGCCCCTGAACTTTGCTTTGTAAAAATTCGCCTGTACGAGTGCGTTCGATCACTTCTTTGGGGAACGCCACTATGAAAGCCTTCCGTAGCGCGCTGGTCGTTGGCCTGGCGCTCTCCGCCCTCACGCCGGCCACCGGCTTCGCCCAGGCCAAGGCCAGCAAGGGCCAGCAGATGCAGACCCAGGCGTCGGGCGAGGTGCCGCGCTGCACGCGCAAACTGGGCACGCTGTCGATCGTCGACGGCGATGATTCCAGCGGCTGGACCCAGTACAACCTGGCCTCGCCGCAGAAGGTGCTGCGCGCCATCGTCCAGCGCTCGGGCTGCTTTAACCTCGTCGACCGCGGCGCGGGCCTCAGCGCGGCCGAGAAGGAACGCAACATCGGCGGCAATCTGGGCCTGCAGCGCGGCAGCAACGTCGGCCAGGGCCAGGTCAAGGCCGCCGACTACGTGCTGGTCGCCGAGGTCCAGGGCAGCAACAGCAATGTCGGCGGCGGCGCGGTGGCTGGCGCCATCGGCGGCCTGATCGGCGGCCGCGTCGGCGGTCTGGTCGGCGGCATCAAGACCAAGAAGCTGGAAGCCAACACCGTCCTGTCGCTGACCAATGTCCGCACCACCGAGACCATGTCGGTGGCTGAAGGCTACGCGGTGAAGAACGACATCGGCTGGGGCGCGGGCGGCGGCCTGGGCTTCGCCGGCGCGGTCGGCGGCGGCTACGAGGACACCGACATCGGCCGCATCGTGACGCTGTCGTTCATCAACGCCTATTCGAAGATGGTCGGCGACCTGGGCCTGCTGTCGGAGGCCGGCCCCGCCGCCGCGGCCGCGCCGGCCAAGACCTTCACCGCCCAGCGCCCCGTGGCCATGCGCGCCGCGCCGGTCGCCGGCGGCAAGCTGATCCGCACCCTGCCCGCCGGCGCCATCGTCTACCCGACCGGCAAGCAGCAGGAGCTGTGGTGGGAAGTGGCCGACGAGAACGACAATGTCGGCTGGGTGCTGAACACGGGCCTCGCGCCGAGCAAGTAACGTCCATGGCCCCTTCCCCCTCGCGGGGAAGGGGTTGGGAATGTGGGCGCCAGCGCCGTATCGGCCACAGCTGGCGCCGACACCCCCACCCCTGCCCCTCCCCGCAAGGGGAGGGGTTCTGATATTGGGATAGTTCACGCCCGCCTGTGGATCGTTTCCGGCGCCGCAGGTGTTCAACGGCTCGATTCGCCGCCACAATCGCCCACATGACCACCGCCGTCCTCGACGCCCCGAAAGCCGCCGCCGATCATCCCGAGCGGCAGTACCTGGCCCTTCTCGCCGACATCCTCGAGAACGGCGTCCAGCGCGGCGACCGCACGGGCACCGGCACGCTGGGCGTGTTCGGGCGGCAGATCCGCTTTGACCTCTCCAAGGGCTTCCCGGTCCTGACGACCAAGAAGCTGCATCTGCGCTCGATCATCATCGAGCTTCTGTGGTTCCTGAAGGGCGACACCAACATCGCCTATCTGAAGGACAACGGCGTCCGCATCTGGGACGAGTGGGCCGACGAGAACGGCGACCTCGGCCCCGTCTACGGCAAGCAGTGGCGCTCGTGGGCCACGCCTGACGGCCGCGTCATCGACCAGATCGGCAATCTCGTTGAGAACCTGAAGACCAATCCGAGCAGCCGCCGCCACATCGTCTCGGCCTGGAACCCGGCCGACGTCGACGACATGGCCCTGCCGCCATGCCACTGCCTGTTCCAGTTCTTCGTCGCCGACGGCAAGCTGAGCTGCCAGCTCTACCAGCGCAGCGCCGACGTCTTCCTGGGCGTGCCGTTCAACATCGCCAGCTACGCCCTGCTGACCCTGATGGTCGCCAAGGTCGTCGGCCTGGAGCCGGGCGAGTTCGTCCACACCTTCGGCGACGCGCACCTCTACCTGAACCACCTAGACCAGGCCCGCGAGCAGCTGACCCGCGAGCCCTTCGACTTCCCGACCATGACGATCGCCGACAAGCGCGACCTGTTCGGCTTCGCGTACGAGGATTTCACCCTGGACGGCTACCAGGCCCATCCGCACATCAAGGCCGAGGTTTCAGTCTGACCTGGGCGACGCTATATTAGCCTCTCTAAGGAGACGCCGATGTCCAAAGGACAACATGTTGTTCCGTCGATCCGCGGCGGCTGGAGCGTCAGGGCGACAGGGGCGGCGCGCGCCTCAAAGACGTTTTCGACGCAAGAAGCGGCGATCGCGCATGGAAAGGCGCTAGCCCAGAAGGAAGGCGCGGAGCTCTACATCCACCGCGCCGACGGCACTATCCGGTCACGCAACAGCTACGGCGCCGATCCCTTTCCGCCCAAGGGCTAAACCGCCCTATGGCCTTTGAGCGTAGCGTCTTCATCAACTGCCCTTTTGATGACGCCTATAAGCCCCTGCTGAGGGCTATCTTGTTCTGCATATATTATCTGGGCCTGGAGCCGCGCATCGCCATCGAGCGACTTGATGGCGCAGAGCCGCGCATCGAGAAAATCATAGAGCTGATAGAAGCCTCCAAGTTCGGCATCCACGACCTGTCTCGTATCCGAGCAGAGCGGGCAGGCGAATTGTTCAGACTCAACATGCCGCTCGAACTGGGCTTGGACATCGGCTGCAAGCGGTTCAGAGGCGCTCCTTGGTCGGATAAGCGATGCCTGATCTTGGAGACGGAACGCTATCGCTACTAGGCGGCGATCTCTGACCTTTCGAACTCAGATATCGAGGCCCACGGAGATGACCCGGCCGAAGCGCTGACGATTGTCCGCAACTGGCTGAATACAGAATGCAGGCTCGACGCGGAAGGACCGTCGTTCATATGGGGCCGCTTCACGGACTTCATCGCGGAGACAGACGACGTGCTCGTCGCTCGCGGCTATTCCAGGCGTGATATCGACCGCCTGCCAATGGTCGAATGGATGAGACAGATGGCGGCTTGGAGCGGCATGGGCAGATAGCCTCACGGCCTCAGTACGATCTTCCCCGCCAGCTTGGCCGACTGCAGCAGCGCCTGGGCCTCGCCGGCCTCGCGCAGCGGCAGGACCTTGGCGATCGTGGGCTGGATCGCGCCCTCCCCGATCAGCGCGAGCACCTGGGCCAGATCCTGCCGATAAGCCTCCGGCCGCGCATCGCGCCACGAGGTGACGTTGTAGCCGACCACGCCCTGGCTTTGGCTAAACAGCTTCAAGGCCGACAGCCGGTCGGCCGCCAGCATCTTCAGCATCGCGGCGGGCCGCGCCTTGCCGCCCTTGGTCGCGTCATAGCCGCCGTACAGCACCGCCGTCCCGCCGGGGCGCAGCGCGGCGATGGAGGCGGTCTTCAGGTGCGGCCCGCCGACATGGTCGAAGGCCGCGACCACGCCGCCGCCCGACAGCGCGACCGCACGCGCCGCCACCGGCTCGGTGCGGTAGTCGACATGCACGCCGCCCTTGGCCTCGACCTCGGCCTTCTTGCCCGCCGAAGCCGTGCCGATCGCCCGGACCCCGGCCCGCCGCGCCAGATCGAGGAGCAGGCCGCCGACGCCGCCCGCGGCGCCGTGGACCAGCACCCACTCGCCCGCCACCGCGCCGGCGACGCGGTGGAACATCTGCCAGGCGGTCAGGCCGTTCAGGACGCCCGCGACCAGGGCCTCGGCGGGCGCCGCCTCGGGCGCGGCGACCAGCCAGCGGGCGTCGATGTTCCGGCGCGTGGCGTAGGAGCCTGTCACGGTCAGGGCCGCCACGCGCTGCCCCACGTGGAGGCTCTCGACGCCCGCGCCCAACGCCTCGATCCGGCCGACGAAGTCGTAGCCCGGCGTCACCGGCGCCTTTACGCCGGGATAAAGCCCGGTGCGCATGACGATGTCGGCGAAGGCCACCCCGGCGGCCTCGATCGCCACCCGCGCCTGCCCTGGTCCCGGCGGCGGTAGCGTGACCTGGCGGGCTTGCAGCACCTCGACGCCCCCCGTCCGGGCCATATGCATCTCGAACGCCGTCGCCGACATCGCCCTTCCCCCGATCATCGTTCCTTGGTCGAAAGAGTGATCAACGTTCAGGTTTGGATCAAGCCTTGGCGCGCGGGCGCGACGCCCGCTAATCAAGGTGCATGACCATGCCCAGCCTCGCCATCGTCGTCGCCCGCGCCGCCAACGGGGTGATCGGCCGCGAGGGCGACCTGCCCTGGCGGCTGAAGTCGGACCTGGCCCTGTTCAAGGCCAACACCCTGGGCAAGCCGATCATCATGGGGCGCAAGACCTGGGACAGCCTTCCCCGCAAACCCCTGCCCGGCCGCATGAACGTCGTGCTGTCCCGCGACCAGAGCTTCGAACCCGAAGGCGCGATCGCCTGCGAGACCTGGTCCGAAGCGGTGCAGATCGCCAAGGAGCAGGCGGCCGACGACAGCCTCGACGAGGTCTGCGTGATCGGCGGCCGCGCCCTGTTCGAACTGGCCCTGCCCAAGGCCCGGCGGCTCTACCTCACCGAAGTGGCCGCCGAGGTCGAGGGCGATGTGCGTTTCCCGAGCTTCGACGAAAGCGCCTGGACCGAGGTTCGCCGCGAGGCGCACGTCGCGGGGCCTGGAGACGACCACGCCTTCGTGTTCCGGGTGCTGGAACGGCGCTGACGAGCGGGCGCGAAATCTGCGGAAATCTCGGGTGACTTAAACCCCGCCGAAACCTCGAGCGCCTTACAATCCTCGCGGGTAGGGGGAGCTAAGTTTGATCGCGGCCATTCGACACCGGTCTCGCAACGACCAGTCCTTGCGGATCGTCGGGATACTCACGGCCTTTGTGGGGTCGATCACGTTCAGCCTGTTCCTGGCCGGCGCGACCCACAACTTGCCGTCGATCTGGACGGCCAACGCGGTCGTTATCGCCGGCCTTCTGACTCTGAAGGGCAAGGCGCGCTGGGTCATGCTGGCCCTGGCCGGCGTAGCTCATGTCGCGGTCGAGCTGGTCGCGGGCGTGGGCGCCTCCTTCATCATTCTGGTAGTCCCCCAGGATCTCGTTCAGAACGTCCTGATCGCCATGAGCCTGGAACGGCTGGGGCTGACCCGTCACATGCGCAGCCCCTGGGGGCTGGCGCGCCTCACGGCCGCGGCGTCGGTGCTGGTCCTGGCGTTGTCGACGGTGACGACGATGACCCTGGCGCTCTTTCACGGCAAGCCGATCTGGAGCGGATGGGCCGAGTGGATCCCCCCAAACGTGTTGGGCGTGCTTCTGGCGATGCCGACCACGATCATGCTGATGGACCGGCGGCACCAGCCGCTGTTTCCCGCCCCCGCGTGGCAGGTGACCATGCTCACGGCCTTGGTCGTGATCAGCGCCGTGGCGATCTTCACCTGGGATCCAGGGCTGCAGGCGCTGCTGTTCGCCCCCGCCATGCTGGCGGTGTTCCGAGGCGGGCCGCGCGCGGCGGCGATCCTGGTCATCGCCTCCCTGGCCGCCTCGATCCCCGCCGTCCTGCACCGGGTCGGCATCGACCGTGACGTGGCGTTGATCCCCCTGCGCCACGCCGTCATCTTCCACGTGATGCTGTTCGCCGTCTGCCTGACCGCGGCCATGATCCTGGAACGGCAAAAGCGCCTGCAGGTGCTGATGACGCGGGGCCGCGACGCCGCGCGGAACGCCCAGGCCAGCGCCCAGGCCGCCAACAAGGCCAAGTCCGAGTTCCTGGCGACGATCAGCCACGAGATCCGCACGCCGCTGAACAGCATCCTCGGTTTCGCCGGCCTGGTCTCCGCCGCCCCTGGCCTGTCGTGCGAGAGCCGCCGGCGGCTGGACCTGATCGAGCGCGCCGGCCGCTCGCTGGTCGAGATCATCAACGACCTGCTGGACTTCTCGAAACTGGAAGCCGGGCGCATGGAGCTGGATCCGGAGCCGCTGGCCCCGGCCCTGGTGCTGCGCGACGCCATGGCGATCGCCGCCCCCGCGGCCGAGACCAAGGACCTGTCGCTAAGGATCGAGGTCGAGGGCGGCGACGAGGGCTCGCTGTTCCTGCTCGATGAGACCCGGCTGCGGCAGGTGCTGCTGAACCTGCTGTCCAACGCCATCAAGTTCACCCGCGACGGCGCCGTGGTCGCCCGGCTGGACCTGTCGGATCCCCGTCGCCTGCGGTTCGAGGTGTCCGACACCGGCATCGGCATCGCGCCGGACGTGCAGGCGCGACTGTTCCAGCGCTTCACCCAGGCCGACAGCTCGATCAGTCGCGGCTACGGCGGCACAGGCCTGGGCCTGGCGATCAGCAAGGCGTTGGTCACCCGGATGGGCGGCGAGATCGGCGTGATCAGCGCCCAGGGCCGCGGCTCATGCTTCTGGGTCGAGCTTCCCGCCCCCCCCGCGCAACCGGCGCCCCGGCTGGAGGCCATCTCGCCGCCGCCGCAGATCGCGCGCGGCGCGCGCGTGCTGTTGGTCGACGACCATCACGTCAATCGCGAGCTGGGTCACGCCCTGCTGACCCTGGGCGGGCACGAAGCGGTCACCGCCGAGGACGGGGCCATGGCGGTGTCCCTGCTGCGCGACCAGGAGTTCGACCTGGTGCTGATGGACGTCCACATGCCGGTCATGGACGGCCTGGCCGCGACCCACGCCATCCGCGCGATGGAGGGAGACAAGCGACACGTGCCGATCCTGGCGCTCAGCGCCGACGTCATGCCCGAGCAGGTCGCCCGCTGCCTGGCCGCCGGCATGGACGGTCACGTGGCCAAGCCGATCGTCCGCGACGATCTGCTGTCGGCCGTGGCGCGCTTCACCGCCGGCCCCAGCCGCACAGCCGACGCCCCGTCGCTGATGACCTGCTAGAGGCCGCGCGCAAGGAGCGCTCGCCAAGTTCAAACGCCCGTTTATAGTCTTCCCGACCGCCCGGCAGAGGCGTGACAGGGAGAGAGACGCGCGATGGACATTCATCTGGTGGCCGAAGGCCTGCAATTTCCCGAGGGCCCCGTGGCCATGGCGGACGGCTCGGTGATCGTCACCGAGATCCAGGGCCAGCGCCTGACCCGCATCTGGCCCGACGGCCGCAAGGAGACCGTCGCCGAGACGGGCGGCGGGCCCAACGGCGCGGCGATCGGACCCGACGGCGCCCTATACGTCACCAACAACGGCGGCAGCTTCCAGTTTTTCGAGGCCAATGGCCTGAACATCCCCGGCCCCACCCCGCCCACGCACAAGGGCGGCTTCATCCAGCGCGTCGACCTCGCGACCGGCGCGGTGACGACGCTGTATTCAGAATGCGACGGCAAGCCCCTGGTCGGGCCCAACGACCTGGTCTTCGACAGGCAAGGCGGCTTCTGGTTCACCGACCACGGCTGCTCGACGCCCGACGGCCGCAAGTACGGGGCGTTGTACTACGCCCTGCCCGATGGCTCGAAGATCACCCGCTGGCGCGACCACTTCGTCTCGCCCAACGGCGTGGGCCTCTCGCCGGACGAGAAGACCGTCTACATGGCCGACACCATGCTGGGGCGGCTGTGGTCGTTCGAGATCACGGCCCCCGGCGTGCTGGCCGACGCCGCGCCGCTGACGCCCGGGAACGTCGTTTGCAACCTGCCGGGCTATCAGCTGCTGGACAGCCTGGCGGTCGAGGCCGGCGGCAAGGTCTGCGTGGCGACGATCATCAACGGCGGGATCACCGCCTTCGACCCGGACGGCTCCACCGAGCACTACGCCTTTCCGGACGTGATCGTGACCAACATCTGCTTCGGCGGCGCCGACATGCGCGACGCCTGGATCACGGCCTCGGGCACCGGCAAGCTCTACAAGGCGCGGTGGCCGCGGCCGGGCTTGAAGCTGAACTTCAACGCATAGTTCCTCCCCCGCGATGCGGGGGAGGTGGCCCAGAGGGCCGGAGGGGGCTAACTGGGCCGATATCCAGCCCGCCCCCTCAGTCGGCTCCGCGACAGCTCCCCCGCATCGCGGGGGAGCATCCACTGTCGCCTAGTACAGCACCCCCAGCGCCGCGCGCTCGAAGTTCTGCAGCTCGCCGGTGCGGCCCTCGCGGACCTTCACGACCCATTCGGGATCCTGCAGCAGGGCCCGGCCGACGCCGACCAGGTCGAAGTCGCCGCGCTCCAGGCGCTCCAGCAGGCCGTCCAGCGAGGCGGGCTGGCTGCCCTCGCCGCCGAACGCGGCGATGAACTCGCCCGACAGGCCCACCGAACCGACGGTGATGGTCGGCGCGCCCGTCAGCTTCTTGGCCCAGCCGGCGAAATTGAGGTCGCTGCCGTCGAACTCCGGCTCCCAGAACCGGCGCTGGCTGCAGTGGAAGATGTCGGCGCCGGCGTCGGCCAGCGGCTGCAGCCAGGCTTCCATCTCTTGCGGGGTGGTCGCCAGGCGCGCGGTGTAGTCCTGCTGCTTCCACTGCGACAGGCGGATGATCACGGGATAGTCCGGACCCACGGCCGCGCGGACAGCCTTGAGGATCTCGGCGGCGAAACGGCCGCGCTCGCCGATCGTCGGACCGCCCCACGGGTCGGTCCGGACATTGGTGCCCGGCCAGAAGAACTGGTCTATCAAATAACCGTGCGCGCCGTGCAGCTCGACCGCGTCGAAGCCCAGGCGCTTGGCGTCGGCCGCCGCCTGGCCAAAGGCGGCGATGGTGTCGGCGATGTCGGCGTCGGTCATCGGTTCGGTGAACGGGTTGCCGCCCGCCTTCGACAGGCCCGAGGGGCTGTCGACCTTGCCCAGCTGGTCCGGGCCCTTGGCCGCGCCCACGTGCCACAGCTGCGGGGCGATCAGGCCGCCCGCCGCATGCACCTCGTCGACGACCTTCTTCCAGCCGGCCAGCTCCTTTTCGCCGTGGAAACGCGGCACCTTGGCGTCGTTCAGCGAGGCCGGACGCGCGACGCCCGTGCCCTCGGTGACGATCAGCCCGACCTGGTTCTCGGCGCGGCGGCGATAATAGGCGGCGACCTCGTCGGTCGGCACGCCACAGGGCGAGAAGGACCGCGTCATCGGCGCCATCACCACCCGGTTGGGCAGCTTCAGGGATTTGAATTCGAAGGGCTTGAACAGGGCGTCGAGGGCCATGGGGGCTCCGTAGACAATGAAAACGCGCGCAATCCAAACACCCGTTCGAGGCCCAAGCCAAGCTAAAACCGCAACGCTCGCTGTTCCTTGACGAGAGACTTGCGGGAAGTGGGATTCACCGCACCATGACGCCGTCAGCGGAGGGACGGGCCATGGGCGGCAAGCCGGCGAATTGGTGGATCATACTGGCGGCCGGAGTGCTGGCCGCAGTGTTCCTGTTGAGGGATTTCGTCGAGCACGCCCACGCCATACTGGGTCACGCGGGCTATCGAGGCCTGCTGACCTCGCCGACGATGCACCACAAGGTCGGCGAGATTCTGGTCGGCGCGCCCCTCTACATGACCGCCCTGATGAGACCTGTCTGGCCCGTCGATCGGATCGTCGCCAATCTCAAGTCCGCGCGCCCGTTGCTGGCCTTGGGCTCGGCGCTGAACCTGCTGGCCTGGGTAGGCAGCGCCGCCCCTGCCAGCGACTTCAACAAGATCTGGTTCCTGCTGCTGGCCGTGGCGGGGATCGCGGCGCCGCCCATCCTGATCCGCGTGCTGGCCTCTAGGAAGGAAACACCGTCATAGCCCCAGCACCATCTTGGCCATGATGTTGCGTTGGATCTCGTTGGAGCCGGCGTAGATCGAGGTCTTGCGGTAGCTGAAATAGGCTGGAGCCGCCGGCGCGGCGTAGTCGGGGCCCGCCCTACCCTCGTTGCTCTTGGACCAAGTATCCCGCACGAACGGCGCGGCGTAGGCGCCCACCGCCTCGAGGGTCAGCTCGGTGATCGCCTGCTGCTGTTCGGAGCCCACGCACTTCAGCATCGACGAGGCCGGGCCGATCGCCTTGCCGGCCGAGCGGCCGGAGAAGATCCGCAGCTCGCTGGCGTTCAGCGCCTGCACCTGGACCTCCAGGTTACTGATCTTGGTCCGGAAGTCCGGGTCGTCGATCAACCGCCCGCCGTCGTCTGCCAGCTCCAGGGCGGCGATGCGCTTGACCTTCTTGAGCATGTGCATCAGGCCCGGCGCGTAGGCGTTGCCGCGCTCGAACTCCAGAAGGTACTTGGCGTAGGTCCAGCCCTTGTTCTCCTCGCCGATGCGGTTGGCGACGGGCACCCGGACATTGTCGAAGAAGACCTGGTTGATCTCCTGCTCGTTTTCCGGAGGACCGTCGAGGGTCGGCAGCGGCTTGATCTGGATGCCGGGCGTATCCATCCGCAGCAGCAGGAACGAGATGCCCTCCTGCGGCCGGCCTTCCGTCGAGGTGCGGACCAGGCAGAACATCCAGTCGGCCCACTGGGCGTGGGTCGTCCAGATCTTCGAGCCGTTCAGCACATAGTCGTCGCCGTCACGCTCGGCGCGCATCTGCAGGCTGGCGAGGTCGGAGCCCGAGCCGGGCTCGGAATAGCCCTGGCACCACCAGACGTCCGACCGCAGGATCGGCGGCAGGTGCTCAGCCTTCTGTTCGTCGGTCCCGAACGCCATGATCACCGGCGCGACCATCTTCAGCCCCATCGGCGAGGAGGTCGGCACGCCCGCCAGGCTCATCTCCATGTTGAAGATGTAGCGCTGCGAGGCCGTGAAGCCCGGTCCGCCGTGCTCGACAGGCCAATCCGGCGCCGCCCAGCCGCGTTCGTACAGCTTCTTCTGCCATTTCACCTGGCCGGCCTTGTCCAGATAGCCGTTCTTGGACTGGCTCATCTGGCGTCGCAGGTCGTCATCATAGGCGGTGGCGATCCAGTCGCGCACCTCTCGCTGGAAGGCCAGATCCTCGGCCGAGAACGCCAGGTCCATCGCCCTACTCCACCGCGTCGAGGTACTCGATGTTCGGGGCGGCGGCCATCGTCGGCCCCATCGCCGCGCCAGCGGCCTTGAAGTAGTCGGTGCCGCCGTGATGCTTCAGCGCGTCGGTCGAGGCGTAGAGCTCCAGCACCTTGTAGACGCCGGCCTCGGTCTTGGACTTGGTCAGTTGGTACATCAGACAGCCCGACTCGTTGGCCTTCACCTTGGCGGCCAGATCCAGGAACACCTTCTCGAATTCAGCGGTCTTGTCCGGCTGGACAAAGAGGGTCGCGACGACGCCGATCATGTTGCCTCCCAACATTTGTTTGAAAGGCAGGATGGGTCAGGCGAGCGGCGGGGGCAAGGGAGACGTTGGGGAAGTCTGAGCTATGGGTTTAGAGAGAGCTTGATCGCTCTCCCAATCACCGACTTCCCCGGCGAATGCCGGGGCCCAGATTCATCCTGAGCGTTTGGGATGACGCGCCAACGAGCAGCGCGAGCTACACGTCTGAAAGTGGGTTCGATCTGGGTCCCGGCATTCGCCGGGAAATCGGGCTGTGAAGCTAGCGCCGCTCGTTCCAGCCGTAGGCCACCCAGGAGTGGCCGCCGACATTGCGGGCTTCGATCAGGCTGGGATCGGCGTTACGGGCGCCGGCGACCTTGCGGCCGCGGAAGGCGAAGGCCGCCAGGCCGAACAGGGCGCTGCCGATGAAGCCGACCACAACGACCGTCGCCGCGAACACCACGGCGAGCACCGCGCCGATCACCACGGCCGCCGACGTCGCGAGCGCGCCCGCGATCCAAGCGAGATTACGCCAGGGCGAAACAGCGGCGGTGTTGGTCATCGGCGTCCTCTCGTCACGCTCATGATTATTCTTAGGTGGTTCACAAGCGCTGAACATCAACTGAACACCCGCCAGATGCAGATGAAAAGACACTTTTTCCCGAGCAAACGCCCGGTTCGGCCGATTTTCGGCCTTAGCCGGCGGCGGCCAGGCCCAGTTCCCGGCGCTCGCGCATGACCGTCGAGAAGGCGGCGTTGATCGCGGCCGCCTTGGCCTCGGCCACCTCGATGAACTCGGTGGGCAGCCCGCGAGCGCGCGCCTTGTCGGGGTGGGCGTTGACCAGGGCGATCTTCCAGGCCTTGTGGACCGTTGCGTCGTCGGCGTCCGCCGGCACGTCGAGGATGGCGTAGGGGTCGTCGGCCCCGACACCCAGGTGCGTGGCGCGCAGGCGGCGGAAAGCCAGGGGAGACATTCCGAACAGGCTGGAGACGCGCTCAAGATAGGCCAGCTCGTCGGTGGTCACGACCCCATCCGCCTTGGCGATGTGGAACAGGCCATCGACCACGTCCTCCAGCAGCTGCGGACAGCTGGAATAGCGCTTGGCCAGGCGCTTGGCGTAGCTCTCGAAGCCGTGAGTCGTCTGCCGCGCCAGGTCGTACAGGCGGTGGATGTTCGGCTCCGAGGCCGGATCGGGCTGGAACACCTCGGTGAAGGCGGCGAACTCATGCCCGTCGGCCCGGCCGTCGACCTTGGCCAGCTTGGCGCCCAGCGCGGTCACCGCGGTCGAAAACGCCGGGTCCTCGCCCGGCAGACCGCCCGGACATTCGGTGCAGTCGGCCAGATCGAGGCGCCGGGCGGCGATGCTCGCGATGTTGCGCCAGAAGCTCATGAATCGCCTCGAAACCAGCGACGGACATTGACGGATACGGGGGATGGCCCAGGACGGATCACCCAACGGAAGGTGCTTCTAGCACATTGAGAATGATCATTCACATGACTTCGTTGCAATGCGGCGAAAGCGCCGGCTCAAAAAGATCGGGGAGCCGATCGCCCTCTGGCTCGTTATGGCTCCGCTTGGCGCTCGCCACGCAACGGTCCCAATCCGGACCGAAATGCTCTAGTCACTCTGCAAGTTTCCTCGAAAGGACCTCCGCCGCATGGCGAACGCCCTCTTTCTCGCCCTCGCCCTGCTGGCCCAGAACGGCCAGGCCGGCGCCCAGCCCTCGCTCAACGCCGCGCCGACCGACGAGTACGGCTATGTCGCCTGGTGCTACGGAGCCCTCGGCGGCTACGCCTCGCTCTACGACCAGGTGATGCCCGAGGTGACGCGGATCGAGAAGGCGTTCCCCGGCCCCGACGGCGTCCAGGCCGCCCTGAAGACCTATCCGGAGATGCGCGCCCAGGCGCAGAAGGACCTCAAGGCCTTCGCCTCGGCGATCACCGCGGCCGAGAAGGCCAGCCCGCGCCCGATCTCGGAGTATGGCGCGGCCCAGGTCAAGCGCGGCGCGGCCATCTGGCAGGGCGCCGGCTCGGTCGACAAGGCGCGCCTGGCCCAGATGTGGATGAGCTGGAGCCCGCCCGGCGACTGCGAGCGGCGCGCCAAGGCGCTTGAGGTGAAGTCGTCGATCCTGGGTCGGGCGCTGAACTACAACTCCGGCTCGGCGACGACGCCGCCCCCCGCTCCGACGACGCCAGAACCCACGCCGACGCCGGCCGAGACTCCCGCGCCCGCCCCCGCCGCCCCGGCTGCGAAGCCCGCCGCCGCGACGACAGCACCCACGCCGAAGCCGAAGACCGCCGCGGCGCCCGCCAAGACGCTCCCGCCGATCGGCGGCAATGAGATCATCGTCGATCCAGTCAACCCGGTCCCCTGCGCCGGCAGCCTGATCCCGGCCAAGCGCGGCGGCCGCGACGTGCTGATCTGCAAGCCGAATTGATAATAAGTCTGCTCCTCCTCTGGGGGAGCTGTCGCGGCAGCGACTTAGCGGGCTACTCGGCCTATGCGGAGCCGCCCCCTCCGTCCCTCCGGGCCACCTCCCCCATAGGGGGAG
>NZ_QFQZ01000095.1 GCF_003243465.1 Caulobacter segnis | reverse complement strand
CGGGCAGGCCCAGCGCGCCGGCGATCGCCCCGCCGTTCGCCTCGATGGCGTCCGCCGCCAGATGCAGGCTCTTGGAGCGGCCGAGGTCGAAATCGAGGGCCAAGTGGTCGCCGGGGTGCAGCCGCGAGGCCACCGCCAGCTTGCCCTTCTGACCGCCGCGCCGAGCCATCTCGTAGGCGCCGGCGACGTCGAAATCGCCGTCGCGGCCGCTGAACGCCGGCCGCATCAGCAGGCGAAAGGCGAAAGCGTCGAGGTCGACCGAGACCGGCGCCGCGCTCGACTTGCCCTTGGGAGCCAAGGTCGGGCGACGCAGGACGATCACGTCGCGGGCGTCGATCCGTTCGGCGTGAAAGCGGCGGCCAAAGAGCTCGGTGGCGCGCCAGGCCACGTGCAGATCGTGCGCTTCCAGCCACACGCCCTGCTCGTCGGAAATGGTCAGGCGGCGGACGCCGAAGTCCTTCCAGATATCACCCGACAGGCCTTCGATCCTCAGCTTGCCGATCCGCCCGAGCTTCAGGCCCGAGGCGCGCGCCTCCAGGAACATGCGCCCCTGGGGCGTGATCGGCGCCAGGCGCAGACCGCCAGCCATGACCACGAGGATAGAGGCGAGGATCGCCGCGGCGATCAGGATCGCGCCGCCCCAGCCGATCTTCTTGGCGGCCTTGACGGCCGTCTCGCTCGCCGCGTCGGCGGCCTGAGCGACCGTTTCCGCCAGATCAGGCTTGTCCTGCTCGCCGCTCAAAAGCTTTGCCCGATGCTGAGATAGATCTGGAACGCGGGGTCGCCCGTGCGTCGGCCCAGCGGCACCGCGACGTCGGCGCGGATCGGGCCAAAGCCGAGATCATAGCGGACGCCGAGGCCAGCGCCGGCCCGGAAGTCTTCGCGCTGGGGCGTCTCATGGGTGCCGATCGCGCCGGCGTCGATGAAGGCGACGCCGCTCCAGCGCCCCGTGACCTTCTGGCGAAGCTCAAGCGAGGTCTCGACCAGCGACACGCCGCCCTGCGGGGTGTTGTCCGATAGTCGCGGGCCGATGGCCTGGTAGGCATAGCCGCGCACCGATCCGCCGCCGCCCGCGTAGAACCGCCTCGCGGCGGGCACCTGCGGAATGCCGCCGCCGACAATGGCCCCGAGCTTCACCCGGCCGGCCAGCACGGTGCTGTAGGTCTTGCCGAACGGAAGATAGGCCGAGCCCTGCGTCGTCAGCTTGAGATAGGGCAAGGTGGTGTCGCCGATCACATAGGTCGGCTCCCCCCGCGCCTCGAGCCGCCACCCGCGCTTCGGGTCCAGGATGTTGTCCGAAAAGTCCCAGGCGTAGGCCGCCAGGCCCGCCAGGGTCGCGAGGTTGAGCTTGCGCCCCGCCACGGAGCCGTTGCGGTTCAGCTGCTCCTTGGTCTGCGACAGATCCAAGGTGACGCCCAAGGTGCGATAGGCCGTCGTCTGCCGACGACGCGTGACATCGACCCCCACGCGGCCGCCGGTTTCGTTGTAGGCGTCGGTGTCGTTGCGGAACAGCGCGCTGCTCAGCTTCAGGGTCTGCTGCGGGCGCCGCCAATGCGGCAGCGAAATTTCGGCGCCGACGCTCTGCTCCAGCTTGGCGAAACGGAGCGAATAGGTCGTCGTGTCGGCCCGCTTCAATCGATTGTAGCGGATCCACTTGGCGTCGACACCGGCGCCCTCGCTGGTCGAGTATCCAGCGCCCAGTTCGATCGTCCGCGCGCGCCGGTCCGCCAGCGTGACGACCACGGGTCTGAACCCATCGGCGGTCGCCTTGTCCGGCCCCGCCAAGGCCACGGAGATCGAATCGTAGACGCTGGTGTCGCGCAGGCGCCGCTCGAGCTCGGCGACATCCTCCGGATCGTAGACATCCCCCGCGACCCAGGGCGCGAGCCGCCCGACCCAAACAGGATTGGTGCGCCCCTTGGTGACCAGTTCGACGCCATCGAGGTGGACGAGCTCGCCCGCCGAGATCCTGAAGGATGGGCGAACGGTGTGGTCCGCGTGGTCGACGATCACCTCTCGCGGCTGGGCTTCGGCGTCGGCGTAACCCAGCTTGGCCACCTGGGCCACGACGCGCCCTTCGGCGCCGACCACGTCGGCGGACCGGCCGGGCTCGCCCAAGGTCAGGCGCATGGAGGAGGCGGCGCGCTGGCGCGTTCCTTCATCGGGAGGATCGCCCGCCCAGTCGATTTTCGGATCGGCGATTACGAAGACCGGTCCCGGCGTCACCTTGACCACGGCCCGCGGCGGCTCGCCTTCAAGAACGTCCGGCTCGACGGTGTAGGCGTAGTAGCCCTCGGCCCGCAGGACGGCGATCACGTCCTCGCCCGCTTGCCTCGCGCGCCGACGCGCTTCGGCCCGGCTCTGCGCGGGATGCTTGGATTGCGTCAAGGCGCGCTGGATGGCTTCCCGAAGGGCCTTATCCTCCACGCCCTGGATCTGGGCCATCGGTTCGTCAGCCCAGGCCGAGGAGGCGGCTAGCCAAGCTATCGCCGTGAAAGCCAGGGAAGTTCGCCCAAGCACCAGTTCTCTTTCCCCGCGCGAAGCGCCCCCGCCCCTGCTGTAGTCTGGGGTGGCGCCCGTGTCACGATCCGAAATGCATGGATGAGCCGAGATCGTCGCTTCTCAAATCGACCACGAGGCGCCCAAATGCTGAGCAGTCGTGCGTAAAGGCGCGGCGAAGGTCGAATCCCTCGACCTCGGAGGCCGCCAAGCCGTAGAGTCCTCAGGCGGACGTCTTGGCGCCGCGTCCAAGACGAAGACGATCTCAAGGCGGATGATGGGCCTGGAAAAAAGCATGGCGGGGATGACCCAGACCTTGGCGGAAGCCCCGCCCCTGCCGACGATGGAGGCCGCTTACCTTCCCGGCGTCGCCTATGACGAAATGTTTGCGCCAGACGGCGCGGTGCGCGAGCACTACGGGCCGCTGCATTCCCGGATGTCGACCCTCGGCGCCGATGAACTGGCCGGGCGCCAGAGGACCCTTGAGCGCTCGTTCCTGCTCCAAGGCATCACGTTCACCGTCTATGGGGCCGAGAACACCACCGAGCGGATTATTCCGACCGACCTGTTCCCGCGCATCATTCACGCCGCGGAGTGGGCCCGCATCGAAGCGGGCCTGACGCAGCGCCTGCGCGCGCTGAATCTCTTTCTCGACGACATCTACGGCGACCAGCAGATCCTGATGGACGGCGTCGTGCCGCGCGAGCTGGTGCTGGGCGCGCCCTCCTATCGCCGCGAGATGCAGCACCTCTATGTGCCGCACAAGGCCTACGCCAATGTCTGCGGCAGCGACCTGATCCGCTGCCAGGACGGGCAGTTCGCGGTGCTGGAGGACAATCTGCGCGTCCCCTCGGGCGTGTCGTACATGCTGGCCAACCGCGATGCGGCCAAGCGGACCTTCCCCGGCACCTATCGCGCCGCCGGGGTGCGGCCGGTCGAGCGTTACCCCGACCTGCTGCTGGCCACGCTGAAGAGCATGACCGCCGACTGGCGCTCGAACCCGCAGGTCGTGGTGCTGACGCCGGGCGTCTACAACAGCGCCTATTACGAGCACGCCTATCTCGCGCGCCTGATGGGCGTGCCGCTGGTCGAGGGCCGCGACCTCGTGGTGCACGAGAACATGGTCTACATGCGCACCACCACCGGCCTGCGCCGCGTGGACGTGATCTACCGCCGGGTCGACGACGACTTCATCGACCCCCTGACCTTCCGGCGCGACTCCTCGCTGGGCGCTGCGGGGCTGTTCAACGCCTATCGGGCCGGCAACGTGGTGATCTGCAACGCGCCGGGCACCGGCGTTGCCGACGACAAGGCCGTCTACGCCTATGTCCCCGACATCATTCGCTATTATCTCGGCGAAGACGCCATCCTGCCCAATATCGAGACCTATCTCTGCCGCGAGCCGCGCCAGCTGAACCACGTGCTGGCCAATCTCGACAAGCTGGTGGTCAAGGCGGTCGGTGCGTCCGGCGGCTATGGCATGCTGGTGGGCCCGCACGCCTCGCAGGCCGAGCGCGAGGCCTTCGCCGAGGCGATCAAGGCCGATCCCGAAAACTATATCGCCCAGCCAACCATCCAGCTGTCGACCGCCCCATGCCTGGTCGATGGGCGGATCGAACCGCGTCACGTCGACCTGCGCCCCTTCATCCTGTCCGGAGAGAAGACGATCGTTACGCCCGGCGCCCTGACCCGCGTGGCGCTGAAGCGCGGTTCGCTGGTGGTCAATTCCAGCCAGGGCGGCGGCTCCAAGGACACCTGGGTCCTGGCCGACGACCCAGCGCCTACCAACGGGAATGCGCGTCCATGATGCTCGCTCGCGTCGCCGACAGCCTCTACTGGCTGGGCCGATACATTGAACGGGCCGAGCACCTCTCGCGCCTGTCCAGCGTGATGCTGAACGCCACCCTGGACCAGACCGACGCGGGGGCCCACGCGGTCTGGATCGCCATGGCCGCCGTCGGCGAGCCTGGCGATGGCGCCGACGTCGCCTCGTTCGAGGCCGCGCGGAAGCTGGTGCTCGACCGCCAGGACCCCAACTCGGTCGTGTCGTCCCTGGCCCGCGCGCGCGAGAACGCCCGCCAGGTCCGCGATCAGATCACGACCGAGACCTGGGAGCGGCTGAACTTGCTTTATCTGAAGGTCACCGATCCGCGGGCGGCCAAGGAATTCTCGGACAGTTCGTCCAGCTTCCTGCACGACGTCATCGCCGACCTGCACCTGTTCAAGGGCGCGGCTGACACCACCATGAGCCACGGCGAGAGCTGGCGCTTCATGATGCTGGGCATCTACATGGAGCGCGCCCAGCTGGTGTCGCGCCTGCTGGAGGTCTGCTTCGCCGACTCGCCGCGCCACGGCCGCCTGGACGACCACGTCGCCCTGGTCAGCGTGCTGCGCATGGCCTGCGCCCTGGAGCCCTATCTGCGGGTCTACACGGCCGAGATCGAACCCCGGCACATTCTTGAGTTCCTGGTCTTCGACGAGGACTTCCCTCGCTCGATCCGCTTCGCCACGGCCCAGATCGAGCAGCACCTGACCGCCCTCACCCGCAGTGTTTCGGCCGGCGAACGGGCGGGTCCGGAACGGCTCGCGGGACGTCTGAAGGCGCGTCTGCAATATGCCGATGTCGACGAGTTGAAGGCCCTCGGCGCCGGGCCGTTGCTGACCACGGTCGTCAATGAGTGCGCCCGCATCCATGAAGCGATCTACGAGACCTTCGTGGCCTATCCGCTCGAAATGCGCCTGCCGGCCTAGAGGTCACCGCCCTTGCTGCTCGAAATCCGCCACGTCACCCAGTACCACTACGAGCGCCCGGTGCGGGAAAGCCTGATGGAGCTGTGGATGCAGCCCCAGAAGACCGCGCGCCAGCGGCTGGTCAGTTTCGAACTGGACCTGGAGCCGGCCGCCCAGGTGTTCTCCTACGCCGATAGCTTCGGCAACGCCGTCTACCACTTCGACGTGCCGCAGCCGCACGACAACCTGACCATCGTCGCCCGCTCCGCCGTGGAGACCGAAGCGCCTCCGGAACGCCCCGATCGCCTGGACATGGGCGAATGGGATCGGATGCGCAGCGAGTTCGTGCGTGGCGAGTGCTTCGACTTCCTGCGACCGCACGGTTTCGTCCAGACGACCGAAGCGCTGCAGACCTTCATCAACGAACACGACATCGACGCCCTGCGCCGCAAGGACCCGCTGACGGCGGTGCGGACCCTGTCCGAAACGATCTACAGCGCCTTCGAGTACCAACCGGGCGTCACCGACGCCGACAGCCCGATCGACCTGGCGCTTAGCGCCGGTCGGGGCGTCTGCCAGGACTTCGCCCACATCATGCTGGCGGTCTGCCGCGGCTGGGGCGTGCCGGCGCGCTATGTGTCAGGCTATCTGTTCACCGACCGCGAGGCTGGCGACCGCTCGGACCCGGACGCCACCCATGCCTGGGTCGAGGTGTTCCTGCCCAGTCTGCGATGGGTCGGGTTCGACCCCACCAACAACATGATGGCGGGCGAGCGGCATGTGGCTGTGGCCGTCGGGCGCGACTACGCGGACGTGACGCCCTCTCGAGGCGTCTACAAGGGCGACGCCGAGAGCCAGCTGGCCGTCGGCGTCAGCGTTCGGAGGGCCCGGGCGGCGCTGGCCGAGCCGGAGTTCCTGCGCATGGCGCGCCCCACCTTCGCCGGCGGTCGCCGTCGCCCCACCGCCGTCCGCGAAGATCTGCACCAGCAGCAGCAGCAACAACAGCAGTAGGCGACGCGGCGGTCAGCGCGGAAGCGTGGCCGCGAAGCGCCGGGCGATCTCGAGGGCTCCGGCGGCGCCGCCAGCGCGGGGGCCGATCCGCTCCGTCTGCAGGAACTGGACGCCAGCCTCGACCGAGGAACGCCAGACGACTTCGGCCAGGTGCACCCGGCGCCCGCCGGCGTCGACGAAGATGAAGCGATCGGGCGGCGGCGTAACGCCGGCCGTGGACAGGCGTGCGCCACGCTCCGCGACGTCGAGCAGCGAGCACTTCCAGGAGCGCGGATCGTCGACAATGTAGATTTTGCGCGTCGCCGGCATCCGAGGATGCGCGCGGCGCTCCACGCCTGAAAGCTCGACCATAGACAAACGACCTTCGAAACTAGCGCCCCGTCGCCAGTATAATGCACCGCAACTCTTTCTATTTCCTGTGCGGCTCTCGGTCGTTGCAGTCGCGCTTGTCAGGCGGCGTAGACGTGCGCCTTTCGGGCGGCCACCCGGACTGATCCCTGGAAACGGCCCGCTTCGGCCCTGGAGGCGCTGATCTCGATGCGGCGCCCGTCCGCCGTCGTGCCGTTGACCGTGGTCAGGGCGCCCTGCACATGGGCGCGGTCCACGCGCACCTCGAAGCCGTCGTCGTCCAGCACGAGGTCATGCGGCCGGACATAGGCCGTCGCCGCCCCATCGCGCACGCCACCGGCGGGCAAGGCCAAGGCGCCCGCGCTGAACCGGCCGCCCTGAACCTGTCCTTCGAAGGTGTTGGCCTCGCCTACGAAGCCGCAGACGAAGGCGGAGGCCGGCTGATCATGCACCTGGTCCGGCGTCCCGATCTGCTCGATGCGCCCCTGGTTCAGGATCGCGACCCGATCCGCCAGCTCCAGCGCCTCCTCCTGGTCGTGAGTCACGAAGATCGTGGTGACGCCGGTGGCGTCGTGCACGCGCCGGAGCTCGCGACGTAGCGACTTGCGGACCGTGGCGTCCAGCGCGCCGAAGGGCTCGTCGAGCAGCAGGACGCTGGGCTGAACCGCCAGCGCCCGCGACAGAGCCACCCGCTGGCGCTGGCCGCCCGAGAGCTGCGACGGATAGCGCTGACCGAGCCCTTCCAGTTCGACCAGCTTCAACAGATCCTCGACCCGCTGGGCGATCTCGGTCTTGGACGGCTTGTCCTTGCCCTTCCGGACATCGAGGCCGAACGCGATGTTCTTGGCCACGGTCATATGCTTGAACAGCGCATACTGCTGGAACACGAAGCCGACGCGGCGCGCGGCCGCCGAGGCGTAGGTGACATCCTCGCCGTGGAACAGCACCTGTCCCTGGTCGGGGAACTCCAGGCCGGCGATCGTGCGCAGAAGAGTCGTCTTGCCCGACCCCGAAGGGCCCAATAGCGCCAGCAGCTCGCCATCGGCGATCTCGAGGTCGACCTTGTTGAGGGCCGGATAGCGGCCGAATGTCTTTTCGACAGAGCGGATGGAGATGGTCATGGGCCGTTCAGTCCGTTCAGTGTCCGCCGCGCCCGGCGCGAACGTCGGGCTGGGCGACTTCAAGCGCCGTCTTCAGGACAAGCGTCACGACCGCCAGCAGGCACAGCAGGGCCGCGACGGCGAAGGCGCCGACGAAGTCGTACTCGTTGTAGAGGATCTCGACGTGCAGAGGCATGGTGTTGGTCAGGCCGCGGATGTGGCCGCTGACCACCGACACGGCTCCGAATTCGCCCATGGCGCGGGCGTTGCATAACAGCACGCCGTACAGCAGGCCCCAGCGGACGTTAGGCGCGGTCACCCGCCAAAACGTGTAAAGACCGCTGGCGCCCATCGACACGGCGGCCTCTTCCTCGCTGGTCCCCTGCTCCTGCATCAGCGGGATCAGTTCCCGCGCGACGAACGGGAAGGTCACGAAGATGGTGGCCAGCACGATGCCGGGCACTGCGAAGATGATCTTCAGGTCGTTGTCCAGCAGCCACTCGCCCATCCAGCCCTGTAGGCCGAAGACGAGCACATAGATCAGGCCCGCGACCACCGGCGACACCGAGAACGGCAGGTCGATCAGGGTGATCAGGAAGGGCTTGCCCCAGAAATCATGCTTGGCCACCGCCCAGGAGGCGCACAGGCCGAACACCGCGTTGAACGGCACGGCGATGGCGGCGGTGATCAAGGTCAGCTTGACCGCGGCCAGGGCGTCGGGGTTGGAGACCGCGGCCAAGGCGGCGTCCAGGCCCTTGCGCAGCGCCTCGGCGAACACGGCCGCCAGAGGCAGGATCAGGACCAGCGCCAGGAAGGTCATGACCGTGCCGATCACCAGGACCTTGGCCCAGATGGGATCATCGGTGGCGCGGCGATGGCGCGGGGCGACAGCGCTCATCAGGCGAACCTCCGCGACCAGGCTTGAATGGCGTTGATGATCAGCAGCATCGTGAACGAGACCGCCAGCATGACGACCGCGATCGTCGCGGCGCGCGCATATTCGAACTGCTCCAGCTGGATGATGATCAGCAGCGGCGCGATCTCGGACTTGTAGGGCATGTTGCCGGCGATGAAGATCACCGAGCCGTACTCGCCCACGCCCCGCGCGAAGGCCAGGGCGAAGCCGGTCAGCCAGGCGGGCGCCAGGGCCGGCAGGACGATGCGGATGATGGTGTCGAGACGGGTCGCGCCCAGGCTGGCGGCCGCCTCCTCGACGTCCTCGGCGGCGTCGCGCAGCACGGGCTCGATGGTGCGGACCACGAACGGCAGGCCGATGAAGATCAGGGCGATGGTCACCCCGATGGGATTGTAGGCCGCCTTGAGCCCCAGCGGCGTGAGGAACTGGCCTACCCAGCCGTTCGGCGAATACAGCGTCGCCAGGGCGATGCCGGCCACCGCCGTCGGCAGGGCGAACGGCAGGTCGACCAGGGCGTTGACGATGGTCTTGCCGGGAAACTCGTACCGGACTAGGGCCCAGGCCGTCAGGACGCCAAACACGCCGTTGACCAGGGCCGCAACGAAGGCCGCGCCGAACGTCAGACGATAGGCGGCCATGGCCCGCTGAGAGGTGGCGACGGTCCAGAATTCGGCCGGCGACTGCTGAGCGGCCTTCAGCACCACAGCCGAAAGCGGGATCAGGACGATCAGCGACAGCACGCTCAGGGTGACGCCCATGGTCAGGCCGAAGCCCGGAATCGCCGAGCGGCGGCGGAACAGCGGTCGCTTGGCCGGCGGCCGGCGCTCGGCGGTGTCGGCGGTCATCGTCTGATCGTCGTCCAGGGTCCGGGCTCGCCACATGGCTCTAGTTGAGGCTGAACGCGCAGGATCGTTCCCGGTCCCGCCGCGTCGTGAAAACTGAGCCGCTTAAATCTCTACCACGACCATGGGGCAAACGAGAAAAGGCGGATGGCGGATGGAGAAAAACTGGCGAAGCCGCGCGGCGCGTTGCAAGCGACGCGGTCAGAGCCGCGCACGCCGCGCCCTGCTCGCGGCGTCGAAACTTTTTTCACAACAGAGACTTGAGTTTGGTAGGCCGGCTGGGACTCGAACCCAGGACCATTCGATTAAAAGTCGAATGCTCTACCACTGAGCTACCGGCCCGCTCACGATCCGGCGGGGACCGGTGGAAGCGGCGCGGACCATAGTCGGGGGTTGTCGCGGTCGCAAGCACGGTTTCGCCGTTTTTGTCGGCCAGAGTGGTAAAGCTGTGAGCAGGTTAGGGTGAGTCATGCGTAGGACCTTGCTTTTAGCGACCTTTCTGGCGGTGACGGCCGCCGGTGGAGCCTGGGCGCGACAACAGGCCGGCGCGATTCCGCCGCAGACCGACGCTGACGAGCGCATCAAGTCGACCTCGGACGCCAACAAGGAGGGAATCACCGGGGCCATGACCGCGCCGCTACGCGACGTGAACGTCATTCGCACCAAGATCCCGCGCGTGCTGCTGGAGGCCATGGACGACCCCTATATGCGGCCCGTCGTCGCCAACTGCGCGACTCTGGTGGCTCAGGTGAGCTTGCTCGACGCCGCCCTGGGCGACGACCTCGACCGCACGCCCGCCGACCAGGACGAGGACCTGATGGATCGCGGACGCAAGGCCGCGGGCACGGCGGCGTTGGGCGCCGTGGCCAGCGCCGCGCAGGACATGATCCCCTTTAGGGGTTGGGTGCGTAAGCTGACGGGCGCCGAGCGGCATGACCGGCTCGTTCAGGCCGCCATCGCGTCCGGCGCCGTTCGGCGCGCCTATCTTAAGGGCCTGGGAGAATCGCGCGGTTGCTCTCCGCCCGCCACGCCGCAGCACAAGCCGCCGACGCCACCGCCTGTCGTCGAGCCTGGCCTGCCGCCGCCGCCCGATCCGTACGGACCGCGCCGGCCGCGCTTCCCCATCCACAAGGAGGAAGCGCCGACCGTGCCGAAGGGGCCCGCCTACTGACCTCTACTGGGCCAGATGTCGGGCCGCGAAGTCGCGGCGGAACTGCTCGAAACGGCCTTCGGCGATCGCCGCGCGCATGGCGGCGGTCAGCGCCTGGAAGAAGGCGATGTTGTGCCAGGACAGCAGCACCTGGCCCAGGATCTCCTCGGCCTTGAACAGGTGGCGCAGATAGGCCTTGGAGTAGTCGCGGCTGGCCGGGCAGTCGCTGGTCGGATCCAGCGGCGTGTCATCCTCGGCGTACTTGGCGTTCTTCAGATTGATCGGCCCGTCCCAGGTCCAGGCCTGGCCGTGTCGGCCCGAACGGGTCGGCAGCACGCAGTCGAACATGTCGACGCCGCGCGCCACGGCCTCGACCAGGTCGATAGGCTTGCCGACACCCATCAGGTAGCGAGGACGGTCGTGCGGCAGCAGCCCTGGCGCGTAGTCCAGGACCTCGCACATCGCCTCGTGCCCCTCCCCGACCGCCAAGCCGCCGATCGCGTAGCCGTCGAAGCCGATCTCCTGCAGCTTCTCGGAAGATTCACGGCGCAGGTTCTCGAAGGTCGAGCCCTGCTGGATGCCAAACAGGGCCTGGGTGTCGCGGGTCCCGAAGGCGTCCTTCGAGCGCCTGGCCCAGCGCGCCGAGAGCTCCATGCCCTTGCGCGCCCGTGCCTCCTCGGCGGGCCAAGCGACGCACTCGTCCAGTTGCATGACGATATCGCTGCCCAGCAGGTCGGCCTGGATCTCGATCGACCGCTCGGGCGTCAGGACGTGCTTGGAGCCGTCGACGTGACTGGAGAAGGTGACGGCCTCCTCGGTAAGCTTGCTGATGCCCGACAGGCTCATGACCTGGAAGCCGCCGCTGTCGGTCAGGATCGGCTTGTCCCAGCGCATGAACTTGTGCAGTCCGCCCAGCCGCGCCACCCGCTCGGCCGAGGGCCGCAGCATCAGGTGGTAGGTGTTGCCCAGGATGATGTCGGCGCCGGTGTCCTTGACCTGGTCGACGGTCATCGCCTTGACCGTGGCGGCCGTCCCCACCGGCATGAAGGCCGGCGTGCGGATGTCGCCGCGCGGGGTCTTGAGGACGCCGGTGCGCGCCTTGCCGTCCGTGGCTTTGATCTCGAAGGGGAACGCGGCCATCAGCGGCTCTCGGGCTCGGCGCGGAACAGCAGGCTGCCGTCGCCATAGGAATAGAAGCGATAGCCCGTCGATATGGCGTGCTCATAGGCCGCGCGCATCGTCTCGCGTCCGGCGAAAGCGCTGACCAGCATGAACAGGGTCGACTTGGGCAGGTGGAAATTTGTCATCAGCACGTCGGCCGCGCGGAAGCGATAGCCTGGCGTAATGAAGATCGCGGTCTCGTCGGCGAACGGCGCCACGACGCCGTCCTCGCCGGTGGCGCTCTCCAGCAGGCGCAGGCTCGTGGTGCCGACACAGACGATCCGGCCGCCGGCGGCCCGGGCGGCGTTCAGGGCGTCGGCGACCTCACGGGTCACCTGGCCGTACTCGGCGTGCATCTTGTGTTCGGAGACATCGTCGGTCTTGACCGGCAGGAAGGTCCCCGCCCCCACGTGCAGCGTGACGAAGTGCGTCGAGACGCCCTTGGCCTTGAGGGCGTCCAGCAGATCGGGCGTGAAATGCAGCCCGGCGGTGGGGGCGGCGACGGAGCCGTCTTCGCGTGCATAGACGGTCTGATAGTCGGCGCGGTCGCGCTCGTCCTCGCCGCGCTTGGCGGCGATGTAAGGCGGCAGCGGCATGTCGCCGTGACGGGCGACGCCCAGATCGAGGTCAGGTCCAGAGAGATCGAAGGTCAGCACCACCTCGCCGCCTTCGTGCTTCTCGGCGACCGTGGCGTCCAGCCGGTCGGCTTCGCAGGCGCAGTCGTCGCGCGCGCCGAACGCCACCCGATCCCCGACCTTCAGCCGCTTGCCCGGCCGCATGAACGCGCTCCAGCGATCGGGCGCCACGCGGCGATGCAAGGTGGCCTCGACCGCGACCGGCGTGCCGTCCGCCCCACCCGTGGTGCGGCCCTCCCGGAGTCCCGAAAGCCGCGCCGGGATCACGCGCGTGTCGTTGAACACCATGGCGTCGCCAGGACGCAGGAAGTCCGGCAGATCGCGGACGACGTGGTCGGCCAGCCCCTGGCCAGGGCTCACGACCAGCAGGCGCGCGGCGTCGCGTGGCTCGGCGGGTCGCAGGGCGATGCGATCCTCAGGCAGATCGAAGTCGAAATCGGAAAGGCGCATGGGCGCGCTTCAAGCGCACGATGGGCCGCGAAGGTCAAGAGTCAGGCGCGCCGCGGCGCGGCGGCGGCGCCCTCTCAACTTGAGGCGATGACGGCGGCCGGCCTGTGCTAACAGCAACCCATGCGACTGATCGCCCAACTTTCGAGTCTCCTGGTGCGCGGCTCGGCCCTGATGTTGGGCCTGGTCGGCGCGACCCTGGCCATCGCCAGTCTCGGCGGCGCGCTCAGCCCCGCGCTCGACAGCCTGACCCATATGGCGCCGCTGTGGCTCGGCATGGGCGCCGGCGCCGTCATTCTCGGACTCGCTTTCGCCAGGGGCGCCGAGCGCAAGGCGATCGTGATCCTCGGCGTCGTTGCGCTGTGTGGCTCCGCGCTCCTGATCCGAGAAGAGGTTTGGAGCGCCTCGCGCTACAAGCCCGAACCGATCGCCCCAGGCGATCTCAAGCTCATCCAGTTCAACGCCTGGGAGGAAAACGACGCGCCCGCGCGAAGCCTCGCGTGGTTGCTGGCGCAGGATGCCGACATCGTCGTGATCGAAGAAGGCGGCGGCGCCGCGCGGCGGATCATCAAGGGCTTGCGCGCCGCCTATCCGTTCACGTCCTGCGCGACGGCCCGGTGCGAGCCTTGGATCTTCTCACGCAAGAAGATGACCGCCTCCGGCGCTCTGCCGAGAGGCGTGGCCGGCGTCTGGGCGGTGATCGAGAATCCTGCGGGACCGATCCCGATCATCGGCGTCCACTATGTCTGGCCTCTGCCAGCGGGCCGCCAGCAAGCCCAGTCGGCGATGCTGGTCAAGGCGGCCTCCGGCTTCGATCCCGAAAGCCTGATCATCGCGGGCGACTTCAATTCGACGCCGTGGTCTTTCACGCTCAAGAGGCAAGACCGAGCCTTGGGCCTCCAGCGATGGACCCGCGCCCTGCCCTCCTGGCCGGCCGGCCAGTTCTCGCGCGTCGCGACGGCGCCCGCCCCCATCCTGCCGATCGACCATGTCTATTCCGGCTCGGCCTGGCGAGCGGTCAAGGTCGAGCGCGGGCCGGCGATAGGCTCCGATCACCATCCCATCGTCGTGACCTTCAGGCGCCAAGAAAAATGAAAACGGCTCCGGACACGCAGTCCGGAGCCGTAAACTTGGCGATGCGTAGACGCTTAGGCGTCGGCGGCGATCTTGGCGCTGACGATCTTGCCCGGAGCCTTCGGCGGCTCGCCCTTGGGCAGGGCGTCGACGTGTTCCATGCCTTCGACCACCTGGCCCCAGACCGTGTACTGGCCGTCCAGGAAGGTGGCGTCGTCGAACACGATGAAGAACTGGCTGTTGGCCGAGTTCGGATCGGGCGTGCGGGCCATCGAGCAGACGCCGCGCACGTGCGGCTCCTTGTTGAACTCGGCCTTCAGGTCCGGCTTGTCCGAGCCGCCGCGGCCGGTGCCCGACGGATCACCGCCCTGGGCCATGAAGCCCGGGATCACGCGGTGGAAGACGACGCCGTCGTAGAAGCCTTCACGCACCAGCTCCTTGATCCGCTCGACGTGGCCGGGGGCCAGGTCGGGGCGCAGCTTGATCGTGACCGGACCGGTCTCCAGCGTCAGGATCAGGGTGTTTTCGAGGTCGGCCGACATGGTCTTCCCTTATGTGGCGGATGATGCGACCGCGCTTCTAGCGCGGTTCAGGGGGCCCTGTGAACCAAGTCTCGCCCAAACAGGCAGGCGCTTAGCGGATTTCGACCGGCGGCTCGAGGTCGCAAACAGAGAAGTCCGCGCCTTTCAACGCCCGCAGGCGTTGAGT
Source organism: Caulobacter segnis (assembly GCF_003243465.1). Taxonomy (GTDB): domain Bacteria; phylum Pseudomonadota; class Alphaproteobacteria; order Caulobacterales; family Caulobacteraceae; genus Caulobacter; species Caulobacter segnis_A. Next base: position 1,565 of record NZ_QFQZ01000095.1, on the reverse strand, counting down.
TTCAGCCGCGAACCACGGCCCCTTGGGGTCGATAAGCCGCACCTTCGGCCGCTCGGCCTCGGGCATGTCCGACAGCAGTCGCACCTTCAGCATCTGATCCTGCGGGGCCGCAACCGGCTCGCCTGTCTTGATGGCGCGCACAACGTCCAGGCCGCTGACGACACGTCCAAAAGCCGTGTAGCGCTTATCCAGCGAGGGATAGGGTTGGCGCATCAGGAAGAACTGGCTGTTGGCCGAGTTGTTGTCCTCGTCGCGCGCCATGCCGACGACGCCCGGGCAATAGGTCCCCCAGGCCGCCACCTTGTGGTCGCTGGTCATTTCGCTCCAGCTCCAGGCCTGGCTGACGACCGGCAGCGATTTCAAGTAGCCGACTTCCAGCCCGGCCGGCGCGGCCATGGGAACGAAGGGCGTCTCGGCCGTCCGGCGGAAGGTGAACTCGGCCTTCAGGTTCGGCTTGTCGCTGCCGCCCTCCCCCGTGTTGGTCGGATCGCCCGTCTGGGCCATGAATCGGTCGATGACCCGGAAGAAGGTGCGGCCGTCGTAGACACCGGCGCGGGTCAGTTCCTGCAGGCGCGCGACATGGTTTGGCGCGACCTCGGGGACCAGCTCAACAAGGACACGGCCCTTGTTGGTGTCGATCACCAGGATCGTCTCCGGCGCTGGCGTGCGCCAGTCCCTTTCGGTCGGCTTGCTCGGCGCCGCCGCCGTGGCGGCGCTCGCGCTGATCAGGAGCGCCAGGCAGGGCGGCAGCGCGCGGAGCAGCGTCATCTCATTTCACCTGAACGGGGATGTCGATGTCGCAATTGGTGAAGCCTGCGCCCATTTCGCCCTGGCGCTTGGTCACGAGCGCCTTGAAGGCCGCCGATCGCGTATCCATGACCTGGACCTTCGGTCGCTTGTCCGCGGGCAGGTCGGCCAGCAGCTTCACGCTCAGCATCTTGTCCTGCGGATCGGGCACGGGCTCGCCCGTCTTGATCGCGCGGACCACATCCAGCCCCTGCAGGACACGGCCGAAGGCGGTGTAGGTCTTGTCCAGCGAGGCGTTGGCCTGACGCATGAAGAAGAACTGGCTGTTGGCGCTGTCGGGGTCGCCGGCCCGGGCCATGCCCAGCACGCCAGGACAGAAATTGCCCCAGGTTGAGACCTTGCGATCGGCGGTCATCAAGGCGAGCGCCGCGTTCTGGCTGGTGACCGGAAGGGCGTCGATCCAGCCAGACTCGTTGCTGCCGACCTTGAACCCGGCGCCGAGCGGCAGGTCCGCCCCGCGGCGGAAGTTGAACTCGGCGGTCAGGTTGGGCTGGTCAGAGCCGCCCATGCCGGTGTTCTGCGGGTCCCCAGTCTGGGCCATGAAGTCGCTGATCACGCGGAAGAACGTCAGGCCGTCATAGAAGCCGCTCTTCACCAGGCCTCGCACGCGCTCGATATGGTGCGGCGCGGCCTGCGGATAGAGCTCGGCGATGATCCGCCCCTTGTTCGTCTCAACCACAATGACGTTGTTAGGGTCAGGCACGCGCCAGTCCGCGCCGGCTGGAGCGACGGTCTGGGCCGAAGCCGTCTGGGCGGAC
>NZ_QFQZ01000094.1 GCF_003243465.1 Caulobacter segnis | reverse complement strand
GGACAGCGTCATGGCCATCCGCGCCCAGCCGGTGAAGTCGGTGTTCCAGCGCATGCCGCGCCTGGTCCGCGAAGTCGCCAACATGACGGGCAAGCAGGCCCGCCTGGTGATGGATGGCGAGAACACCGAGGTCGACAAGACGGTCATCGAGCGTCTGGCCGAACCGATCACCCACATGCTGCGCAACGCCATCGACCACGGGCTGGAAAGCCCGGAGGAACGCAAGGCGATCGGCAAGAACCCCGAAGGCATGGTCCGCCTGGCCGCGCTGCACCGCAGCGGCCGGATCGTCATCGAGGTGTCGGACGACGGCAAGGGCATCAACCGCGAACGCGTCTTCGGCATCGCCGTCAAGAAGGGCCTGATCGCGCCCGACCTGCAGCTGACCGACGAAGAAATCGACAACCTGATCTTCCTGCCGGGCTTCTCGACCGCCGAGAAGATCTCCGACGTCTCCGGCCGCGGCGTCGGCATGGACGTGGTCAAGCGCTCGGTCCAGGCCCTGGGCGGCCGGATCTCGATCTCGTCGCGTCCGGGCCACGGCTCGACCTTCACGCTCAGCCTGCCGCTGACCCTGGCCGTCCTGGACGGCATGGTGGTCGATGTCGCCGGGGAGACCCTGGTGGTGCCGCTGGCGGCCATCGTCGAAAGCCTGCGCCCGAAGCCGGAAGAGATCCGCCCGCTGGGTCCCGTCGGCTCGGTGCTGGCGGTCCGCGACAGCTTCGTGCCGCTGATCGACGTCGGCCTGACGCTCGGCTACCGCGACCAGAGCCCGCCGCCGACCGATGGCGTCGTGCTGCTGGTCGAGGGCGAGGACGGCTCGCGGGCGGCCCTGGTCGCCGACGCCATCCACGGCCAGCGCCAGGTGGTCATCAAGTCGCTCGAGCAGAACTACCAGCAGGTCGAGGGCGTCGCCGCCGCGACCATCCTGGGCGACGGCCGCGTGGCCCTGATCCTCGACGTCGACGCGACGATCAACCTGCGTCGCCGCGAAGGCGGCGCGCCTCGGCCGACCGAACCCACCCTCATCGCCGCGGAGTAAGTCATGACCGAACATGCCACCGCCACCGGCGCTGACCGCCGCGAACTGATCTCCTTCCGGGTGGGCGACCAGGAGTACTGCGTCGACATCATGGCCGTCCGCGAGATCCGCGGCTGGAGCCCGGCCACGACCCTTCCGCAGTCGCCCGGCTACATGCGCGGCGTGATCAATCTGCGCGGCGCGGTCCTGCCGATCATGGACCTGGCCTGCCGCCTGGGCATGCCGGTCCTGGAGCCGACCGTTCGCAGCGTGTTCATCGTCGTCAAGGCGGGCGACCGCACCGTCGGCCTGCTGGTCGACGCGGTCTCGGACATCCTTTCGATCAACGACGACATGATCCAGCCGACGCCCGACGTCGCCTGCGACGCGGTTCGCAGCTTCGTGCGCGGCATCATTTCGATCGATGGCCGGATGATCAGCGAGATCTCGCTGGACCGCATCCTGCCGGAACGGGAGGCGATGGCCGCCTGATGACCTCCGCAGCCCTTTCCGAACGCGAAGCCATCGTCGATGGCGAGTTCGCCTTCACCAACCAGGATTTCAAGCGGATCGCCGCGCTGCTGTACGACCTGGCCGGCATCAGCCTGCCCGACAGCAAGGCCACGCTGGTCTATTCCCGGCTGGCCAAGCGCCTGCGCGCCCTGGGCCTGCGCTCCTTCGCCGAATACTGCGCCTTCGTGGCCAGCGAGAAGGGCGCGGACGAGAGCCAGGAGATGCTGCGGGCGCTGACCACCAACGTCACCCGCTTCTTCCGCGAGCCGCACCACTTCGAAGACCTGCGGGTCAATGTCCTCGAACCCGTCGCGGACAAGGTTCGCGCCGGCGGCCGTCTGCGCCTGTGGTCCGCCGCCTCGTCCACGGGGCAGGAGCCGTATTCGATGGCCTTCACGGTCCTGTCGGTGTGGCCGAACGCCGCTGACCTGGACATCCGGATCCTGGGCACGGACATCGACACCAACGTCCTGGCCACCGGCCGGGCCGCCGTCTACGACGAGAGCCTGCTGGAAGGCATCCCCGCCGCCACGCGCAGCCAGTACTTCGAGCGTGACGCCAGCGATCGCCGCGCCTGGCGCGTCTGCGAGGCCGCCCGGAGCATGGTGGCGTTCCGGGAACTGAATCTCAACGGTCCGTCCTGGCCTATGAAGGGCCCGTTCGACGCCATCTTCTGTCGGAATGTCGTGATCTATTTCGATGAACCCACTCAGGAACGCGTCTGGAGCCGCTTCGCGCCGCTCGTCGCCCCTGGCGGCCGGCTCTATGTCGGCCACTCCGAGCGCGTTGGCGCTTCCGTGACCGCGTTCGAGAGCTGCGGTCTAACCGCCTACAGAAAGGTGGGCCGCTAATGGCTAAGATCCGTGTCCTCGTCGTCGATGACTCCGCCACCATGCGGAGCCTGATCTCCGCCGCCTTGAATCGCGATCCCGATATCGAGGTCGTCGGCGGCGCGGGCGACCCCTTTGAAGCCCGGGGCATGATCAAGGCCCTGAACCCCGACGTCGTCACCCTCGACATCGAGATGCCGAACATGAACGGCATCGAGTTCCTCGAGAAGATCATGCGCCTGCGGCCGATGCCGGTGGTCATGGTCTCGACCCTGACCCAGGCCGGCGCCGAAATGACGCTGCGGGCCCTGGAACTGGGCGCGGTGGACTGCGTGGGCAAGCCCGCGGACGCCACCGGCACCCAGGAGGCCCTGGCCGAGATCGTCGCCAAGGTGAAGATCGCCGCCCGCGCCGCGGTGCGGACCAAGGCCGACGCCGCGCCGGCTCGCGCGCCGCGCAAGGACTACATGCCCTCCGGCGACCTGGTCGCGATCGGCTCGTCGACCGGCGGCGTCGAGGCGCTGCTGTCGATCCTGCAGCAGTTCCCCGAGACCTGCCCGCCGACAGTGATCACCCAGCACATGCCGGCGACCTTCACGGCCAGCTTCGCCGCCCGCCTCGACCGCGCCAGCGGCGCCAAGGTGACCGAAGCCTCGGACGGCGCGATGCTCGAGCCGGGCAAGGTCTATGTCGCTCCGGGCGGCGCCACGCACCTGGAAGTCGTCCGCTCGGCCGGCCTGCGCTGCCGCCTGGTGGCCGGCGACCCGGTCAGCGGTCACCGCCCCTCGGTCGACGTGCTGTTCAACTCGGTCGCCAACACCCTGGGCGACAAGGCGGTCGGCGTGATCCTCACCGGCATGGGCCGCGACGGGGCTCAAGGCCTTCTGAACATGCGCAAGGCGGGCGCGCGGACCCTAGGCCAGGACGAAGCCAGCTGCGTCGTCTACGGCATGCCGCGAGCCGCTTACGAAACTGGCGCGGTGGAGAAACAGGTCTCCCTGTCCTCCATGGGCCAGTCCATTCTTGATCTGGCCTCGGCGAGGCGCTGAACCCATGCCCCAAGCAAGCTCCATTTCCGTTCTTGTCGTCGACGATCAGCTGACCATGCGGGCCTTGATCCGCAACGCGCTGCAGCAGATCGGCTTCAAGGACATCCGTGAGGCGCCCGATGGCGAGGAGGCTCTGAAGAACCTCCTGGCCAAGCCGGCCAACCTCGTCATCTCGGACTTCAACATGCCGAAGATGGACGGCCTGGCTTTGCTTCGCGCGGTGCGCTCGCATCCGCCGATCCGCCAGACGGCCTTCGTCATGCTGACTGGCCGCGCGGACCGTGAACTGGTCCAGCGCGCGGTGCAGTTCGGCGTCAACAACTATTGCGTCAAGCCGTTCACCGTCCAGGGACTGCGCGACAAAATCGAACAGGTGTTCGGACAGCTGACATGACGCATCACACCCCCTCCGAAGACACCGAACGCTCGATCAAGGTGCACGTCACCCAAGGCGAAAGCCATGTGACGACGGACCCGAACGTGGTCATGACCACGGTTCTGGGCTCGTGCATCGCGGCCTGTATCCGAGACCCGCAATCGGGCGTCGGCGGCATGAACCACTTCCTGCTGCCCGACTCGGGCGACGGACGCAGCACCGGCGGCGACGCGGTTCGCTATGGCGCCTACGCCATGGAACTGCTGATCAACGAACTGCTGAAGAAGGGCGCCCGCCGCGACCGGTTGGAAGCCAAGATCTTCGGCGGAGCCAAGCTGTTCGACGGCCTCTCGGACGTCGGCGCCAGCAACTCCGCGTTCGCCGAGCGCTTCCTGCGCGACGAAGGCATTCCGATCGTCTCGTCCAGCACGGGCGGCGTGTCGGCGCGCCGGGTCGAGTTCTGGCCGGCCTCGGGCCGTGTTCGCCAGCGCCTGGTGGCCGTCGACAACGCGCCGCAGGATGTCCGTCGTCCCGCGCCCGCCCCGATGCCCGCCGCCTCCAGCGGCGACGTGGATCTGTTCTAATTCGATGCAAGTCGCGCCGCTGCCTTCGCCGACGACCGATCCCACCGAGCACCTGCCGCTCGGGGAGCTGTCGCGGCGTCTGGCGGCGGAGCTGGCTTCGGCCGCCGCGATCTGCCGCGACTGCGAGCATCTGGCCGGCGACCTCGCCCACGGCGGCGCGACCGTCGAGAAGCTCGCGCGGCTCCAGGCCCTGGACGAGCTGAGCCAGAGGCTGCACGGCCTTTCGGAGGTGCTGGAACGGATCGGCCACCACGCCTCCGGCGAGTGGAGCATGTCGATCGCGCCGGTCCTCAGCGGTCTTGGCCTCGCCGATATGGCCCAGCGGCTGCGCGCCGACGACCCGGCCGATGAACGCCCGGTCGCCGGCGAACTCGATTTCTTCTAGCGTCCATGACCGACGCGCTTCTGCCTTCGACGCGGATCAACCTCGAACGGGCGACCGTGCTTGTTCTGGATGACAACGGCCCGTCGCTCGACATCCTGTCCCAGGTGGTGTCGGGCTTTGGCGTCAAGCAACTGCTGCGCGCCGAAAGCGTCGCCGACGCCCAGTCGCTGGTGCGCACCAAGACCTTCGACCTGATCATCAGCGACGTCCAGATGCCGACCACCGACGGCATCGAGTTCATCCAATGGCTCCGGCGAGAGGGCGGCGAAAGCAATCGCTTCATTCCCGTCATCCTGGTCACCGGGCACACCCGCACCTCGCAGATCTTCAAGGTCCGCGACGCGGGGGCGAACTTCATGGTGGCCAAGCCGATCACGCCCAAGGTGCTGCTGGAGCGCATCTTCTGGGTGGCCCGCGAGGACCGCGCGTTCATCGAATGCGACACCTATGTCGGGCCTGACCGGCGCTTCAAGCACGAGGGGCCGCCGCCCGGCACGGACGGGCGACGCAAGGATGACCTTCCGGCGGAGGTGGGCGAGGCGCAGACGCCCAACATGTCCGACGACGAAATCGCAAACCTGATGCGCCCAGCCAAGGTGCAGATATGAAAGTCCGCAAGTTTCGACCGACCAACCGCCTGACCGCGATGATCAAGGAGCGGGGCGGGATCATGGCCAAGGACGCCATCGCGGCCGCCGAGGCTGGGGTGGAGAGCCTGCGTGAGTCGTCGATGGCCGCCCTCGACGACGCCATCGCCGAGATCGAGCGCCGGTTCGGCAAGGACACGCCGGAACGCGTTTCCGAAGCTTACGAGGGACTCTATGTCCTCGGCTCCAGGATCATCGACGTCAGCGCCTTCGTGTCGGACGCAGGCATCGACAAGGCGGCGGTGTCGCTCTGCACCCTGGTCGATAGCTGCGAGGGCGCCGGCTACTGGCGATGGGACGCGGTGGACGTCCACATCGACGCCCTGCGCCTGCTGCGCGCCCATGGCGCGGCCCTGCCTGTCGCCCAGCGCGACGCCATGCTGCAGGGGCTCTACCAGGTCAGCAACTACCGCCCTGACGAGGCCTGAGGGCCCGCGCCGATAGCGGCGCTATGTGTCGGAAACGCAACGGCGCACGCTGTTCTCTAACTTGTGGCCGTATTGCGGCCTTGTGGCCTGACCGCGCCTTTGTTAGCACTGTGCTACCGGTGTCAACGAGCGCGAACCGCTTCTGACACCGGTGACAAAAAACGAAGACTTACCGGCTGGGACTCGTTTCGCGAGGGAAGGTCGCGAAGCGGATCAAAGGCCAGACAGGGGCGCAGGCGCCTATGGTCGACACGGGAGGAGGCAACATGTCCAAGACTACCACTGCGCGCGCGCGCGCTCTTCAATACGGCGTCTCGGGCGGCGCGCTGGCGCTGACCTTGATGATGGCCGGCGGCGCCATGGCGCAGGCGACGGGCGCTCCGGCTGCTGCTCCCGCCCAGGGTTCCGAGGAGGTTGAGGCGGTGGTCGTCACCGGCTTCCGCGCCTCGCTGGCCAATGCGCTCGACGTGAAGCGTCGTGAAAACGACCTGGTCGACGTGATCAAGGCGCAGGATATCGCCGATTTCCCCGACCTGAACCTCGCCGAATCCCTGCAGCGCGTTCCCGGCGTGTCGATCGACCGTGACGGCGGCGAAGGCCGCAGCATCACCGTCCGCGGCCTGGGTCCCGACTTCACCGTCGTTCGCCTGAACGGCCTGGAAGCCCTGGCCACCACCGGCGGCAAGGACAGCTCGGGCGGCGCCAACCGCGGCCGCCAGTTCGACTTCTCGATCTTCGCCTCCGAGCTGTTCAACAGCGTCACCGTCCGCAAATCGACCTCGGCCATGAACGAGGAGGGCTCGCTGGGCGCGATCGTCGACCTGCAGGCCGCCCGCCCGTTCGACTTCAGCAAGTTCGCGATGAGCGCCAGCGCCAAGGTCGGCTGGAACGATCTCTCGCGGAAGAGCGACCCGCGCTACACCTTCCTGGTCAGCAACCGCTGGGACACCGGCATCGGCGAAGTCGGCGCCCTGCTGTCGGTGGCCTACGCCACCCGCAAGACCCGCGAAGAAGGCTCTTCGACCGGCCGCTGGGAAAACCCCTCGGTCGCCAACAACTCGGCCACGGCCTTCCCGTGCTCGGGCGCGGCCTATAACCCGGTCAGCGGCCCGGCCCTGAGCTGCGCCCAGATCGGCACGGTCACCGGCGGCACGTCGCCGACCGTCACCGCCGCTTCGGGCACCGCCAACAACCTCTGGCACCCGCGCATCCCGCGCTACGGCCGTCTGGACTATGATCAAAAGCGCCTCGGCGTCACCGGTTCGCTGCAATGGCGTCCGACCGAGCGCTCGACCCTGACCCTCGACGCGATGCTGGCCAAGTTCACCAACAATCGCGACGAGACCTATCTTGAGATCATCTCGTTCAGCCGCTCCCAGGCGGGCCTGCCGCAGACCGACGTCGTCAACTTCACGGCCGACAGCAAGGGCAACCTGATCAAGGGCACGTTCGACGACGTCGACGCGCGCGTCGAGTACCGTCACGACGACCTGAAGACCGAGTTCAACCAGCTGTCGCTGACCTACGACACCAAGTTCGGCGAGGCCGGCCACCTGAACATCGTCTACGGCCAGTCGCGCTCGATCCAGAACAACCCGACCCAGACGACCTTCTCGTTCGATCGCTACGACAGCGACGGCTACAGCTACGACTACTCGGCCGACGACAAGCTGCCGAACTTCAACTACGGCTTCGACCCGACGAACCCGGCCAATTACGAGTACAGCGCCGTCAACTCCAAGGGCGACGCGTCGCTGCTGCGCCTGCGGCCAAGCAAGGCGGTCAACACCTTCAAGACCATCCGGGCCGACGTCGACTACCAGATCCTGGACGGCTTCAAGCTACGCTACGGCGGCAACTATAAGGAGTACGGCTTCAGCTCGTGGGAAAAGCGCCTGAACTCGCGCGTCCTGGCGGGCAACTCGGCCACGACCTTTACCTCGGAAGCCGGTTTCGGCCTGCCCGCGGGCACCTCGATCGCCGACGTTTCGCGGGTGATCTCGGGCTTTGGCCGCGGCCTCGACCTGCCGTCCGGCGTGCCGACCTCCTGGCTGGCGCCGGACCTCGACAAGCTGAAGGCCAAGCTCGGCTATGACTGCGACTGCGTGAACGCCAACGGCGACTTCCGTCTCAGCGTGCTGAACCAGCTGGGCGCCACCCGCCAGATCACCGAGAAGGACACCGCGCTCTATATCCAGGGCGACTTCGACTACGATGTCTTCAACATTCCGGTTCGCGGCAATCTGGGCGTCCGTTATGTGAAGACCGTCCAGGACGCCACCGGCCACTTTAGCACCGGCAACTCGACCCAGACGGTCACCACCCTGGGCGGAACCTTCGCCCAGCGCGTGCCGATCGACGGCACGCAGTCGACCTCTCGCGAGTACCACAACACCCTGCCGTCGCTGAACGTCTCGGCCCAGCCGTTCGACAACTTCTTCGTCCGCTTCGCCGCCGCCAAGGTGATGACGCGTCCGCAGCTGCAGAACCTGACGCCAGGCTACACCGCGATCAGCCAGTCGGCCCAGACCATCACGCGCGGCAATCCCGACCTGAACCCGATGCTGTCCAACAACCTGGACCTGAGCTTCGAGTGGTATCCGGACAAGGAAACCCTGTTCTCGGTCGGGGTCTTCGAAAAGGACATCAAGTCCTATATCCAAACCGCCGCGATCAACATGCCGTGGTCCCAGACCGGCCTGGACAACAATCTGCTGTCGAACGGCAACACCGCCGACACGCTGTTCACGGTCACGACGCAGATCAACACCCCCGGCGGCAAGCTGAAGGGCTACGAGATCTCGCTGCAGCGTCCGTTCACCTTCCTGCCCGAGCCCTTCAACGGCTTCGGCGGCATCGTGAACTACACGCACGTCGAGAGCGACATTCAGTACATCATCACCCCGGCGCGCTATAACAGCGCCAAGGTGATGACCTCGCCCGCCGTGTTGCTGACCCAGCCGCTGGTGAACCTGTCGCCCGAGGCCTACAACGCCACGCTCTATTACGAGAAGGGCCCGTTCAAGGCGCGCGTCTCGGCGTCCTATCGCGACCCGTACCTGATCCAGGTGGCCCCGTCGGCGACCAACAACAACGATGTTCGGATCAAGGAAAAGACCCTGAACATCGACAGCCAGATCAGCTACAACTTCAAGAACTTCACCATCACCCTGGAAGGCATCAACCTGACCGACCAGGAAGACAGCAAGGTGGTCGACTCGACCCGCATGAGCTCGGAAGAGTTCGTGCACTATGGTCGCCAGTACTATCTGGGCGTGAAGTGGAAGTTCTAGGCTTCCGCGGCTCGTCGAGCTGAAATGCGAAAGGGCGCTGGCCGCGAGGCCAGCGCCCTTTTTCATTGCGCCAGCCGCGGGGCGCCGCTTTCAGCAGCCTCCATCGCAGGGCCGCTGGCATGAACGACCGGCGTCAGCTCAGGGCGTTCAGCTCGGCCACGAAGTCATAGGCGTCGCCGCGATAATAGGACTGGGTGACCTCCACCGCCCGGCCGTCCTTGAGGAAGCCGCGCCGTTCAATCAGCAGGCCCGCGTCCTTGGCCGGCACGCCCAGAAGGTCGGCCTGCTCGCCCGCGAACAGCACGGCCCGCAGCCGCTGGAGGGCGCGCACGGGCCGATAGCCGGTGGCCTCGAGCGCCTCGTAGAGCGAGACCCCGACCGCATCGACCGAGGGCAGGGCGAAGGCCGCGATCGTCGTGTATTCCACCGCCATCGGCGACCCGTCCGCATAGCGGATCCGCGCGAAGCGATAGACGGGCGTTCCGGGGGAGAGGCCCAGGGTCAGCGACTCCTCGGGCGTGACCTGGCCTTCGCTGCGGCTGATCCATTCGCTGCGCGGCGTGCGGCCTCGCGAAATCATATCTTCGGTGAACGAAGAGAGCTTCGAGAAGCTCTTCTCGACCCGCGCGGCCACAAAGGTGCCGGCGCCCTGCCGGCGCGTTAGCAGCCCCTCGCTGACCAGGCCGTCCAGCGCCTTGCGCACGGTGATCCGCGAGATCTTGAACTCGTCGGCCAGGTCCCGCTCGGCCGGCAGGGCGTCGTCCGGGCGCAGGACCTTCTTGTGGATCGCCTCTCGCAGGGCGCGTTGCAGCTGCTTGTAGAGCGGGGCGTGATCATCGGCGGCGCCCAGCCCGCCGATCCGTTCCGCGAATGTCATCATCCAGCCCTCCCCACGCAAACCCGCGGCGCCGGCCGCACATTTCGATAGCATATGACCATTTTCATACCAATGGTAACTTGGTCCGTAATTGGTATCTTTTTGGCCTTGTCATCCGAGAAAATTCCGTCACAGTTCGCTCCAGAGGCCTGAGAAGTACCCGTTTCTGCGGATCCTCCCAGAAAATTGGTACCAGATTGGGCTTGGGGTTCGGCTCCGGGCCCACGGCCCGGCATAATGGGGAGAAGCCGAGTATGAACAGTTTCCATAAGTCCGTCCTGGCAGCGTCCGTCAGCGTGATGGCCGTCGCGGCCGCGGCTCCCGCCTTGGCGCAAGACAGCAACGCCGTTGATGAGGTGGTCGTCACCGGCATCCGCGCCTCGCTGCTGCAATCCATCGAATCCAAGCGCCGCGCCGACGCGATCATCGACGTCGTCACCGCCGAGGACGTGGGCAAGTTCCCAAGCTCCAACGTCGCCGAAGCCCTGACCATCGTGCCCGGCGTGACCGTAGACCGCGCTTTCGGTCAAGGCGAGAAGGTCAGCATCCTGGGCACCGATCCGGCGCTGAACCGCACCCTGCTGAACGGCCAGACCGTCGCCTCCGCCGACTGGTTCATTCTCGACTCCCCCGGCCGCACCTTCAACTACGCCCTCCTGGCCCCGCAGATCGTCGGCAAGGTCGACGTCTACAAGTCGCCCGAGGCGCGCATCGACGAAGGCAGCATCGGCGGCACGGTCATCGTCAACACCCGCAAGCCTCTGGACCTCAAGTCGGGCCTGATCGCCGGCGCGGTGAGCTATCTCTATAACGACCGCTCCAAGAAGGGCGACGCCCAGGGCTCGCTCTTGGTCAGCTGGAAGAACGCCGCCCAGACCTTCGGCGCCAGCTTCTCGGTTCAGCGCGCCGAGGACCAGCTGCGCCGCGACGGGGTCGAGAGCTACGGCACGATCGCCGCCAACCAGTGGGCCGGCGGCAACCCGGACAATCCGGTCGACTCGCGCACCAAGGGCTGCACCGGGACCTGCGCCACCACCCTGACCTCGAACCTGACGGCGCGCAGCCCCAACGCTTTCGGCGCTTCCTATTTCGAGCAGGACCGCACCCGCACCACCTACACCACGGCCCTGCAGTGGAAGCCGACCGACCAGCTGTCGTTCGAGTTCAACTGGCTGAAGATCAAGGCCGACTACGACAACACCAACCAATCGATGTACGCCTTCCAAGGCAACACCTGGAACAGCCTGGGCGCCTTGACCGGCATCAGCGTCAACAACGGCGTCGTCACCAAGGCCTCGTTCAACAACGCCCTGTCGGTGCTGGACGTGCAGTATCGCGAGGCTGAGCTCAAGTCCGACACCTATCACCTGAAGGGCGGCTACAAGGGCGACGGTTGGGACCTGTCGGGCGAGATCGGCAAGTCCACCGCCGACGGCGGCACCAAGCGCCAGGTGTTCCTCGAGTTCCTGAACTGGGCCAACTACACCGTCGACATCAGCGGCGCGCCCAAGAGCCCCGGCAGCCTGACCTACACCACCAACGTCATGGGCAATCCGGCCGCCTTCGCGACCGATCCGGGCTGGAGCGGCAACCTGGTCTCCAAGCCGACCTCGGACGAAGAGAAGTACGCCCAGATCGATCTGGGCAAGGACTTCGACGGCGTCATCCAGCGCGTCCAGGTCGGCTACAAGCGTCGCGAGCACGAGACCGGCCAGCAGTACGCCGGCATCGCCATCACTGGCGTCGCTGCTCCGGCCTCGCTGTTCAGCCCCAGCGAAGTCCCCAGCAACTATCTGAAGGGCTTCGACGGCGTCGGCGACCAGATGAAGAACCGCTTCCGGATCAGCGGTCCGTCGATGGTCTCGTATGTCGAGAGCGGCAAGTGGCTGGCGGCCGGCGCGTCGCTGCCGCAACCGTCGATCTTCGCCGCCGCCGAGTTCACGGCGGGCAACTGGAACATCCAGGAAGACATCGACGCCGCCTACGCCCAGGCCAACTTCAAGGCCGACAACATCCGCGGCAACTTCGGTGTCCGCTATGTGAAGACCTCGGTGAACAGCGCCGGCTATGTCTGCAAGCCGGGCGCGCCGTGCAACAAGGCCGCCGACTGGACCTGGCAGGTCACCAAGAAGAGCTATGACAACGTCCTGCCCAGCGTGAACATCATCGTTGACGCGCGCGAGGACCTCGTCTTCCGCTTCGCGGCGGCCCAGGTGATCGCCCGCCCGAACTACGCCGACATGACCAACTACTTCTGGCTGTCGGACGGCATCCTGACCGGCGGCGGCGGCAATCCGGCGCTGGAGCCCTACAAGTCGAGCAATTTCAACGCCTCGGCCGAGTGGTATTTCCAGCCCCAGGCGATCCTGTCGGCGGAGGTCTTCTACAAGGACATCTCCAACTATATCCTGCAGCGCACCCAGCCCGAGTCGTACTTCAACCAGTCGCAGGGCAAGGTCACGACCTACCAGATCAGCCGGCCGTTCAACGCGGGCTCGGCCGAGGTGAAGGGCGTGGCGCTGGCCTACCAGCAGACCTACGCCTACGGGTTTGGCCTGCTTGCCAACTACACCTACGCCGACGCCTCGGGCCAGGACGGCGCGCCGCTGCCCTACAGCTCCAAGAACCAGGTTAATGTCAGCCCCTTCTATGAGAACGGTCCGTTCTCGGCCCGGGCGACCTTCACCTGGCGCTCGAGGTACTTCACCGGCGTCGACCGCGGCGACAACATGTTCGTCCGCGCCTCCAAGACGCTGGACGTGACGGCCGGCTATGCGGTGACCAAGACCATCACCGCTTCGGTCTCGGCGCAGAACCTGCTCGATAGCGAGTACTACGCCTACGCCAACACCACGGCCCTGCCGCGCGGCGTCTACCGCACGGGCCGCAAGCTGCAGGCCACGTTGAACGTGAGCTTCTAGCGCGCATGGCGGCGGAGGCTCTGGCCCCAGAGCCTCCGCTCGAGCGCATTGATCCGATCCCCTCCTGACTGCAAGCATGGAGATTGGGCGGGATAGCTTGCTGTCCCGCCCGCTTTTTGCCGCCTGTTTCTCGCGAGGCCGCGTGACCCTGACCCCGCTCCGCATCGCCGCCGTCTCGGCCCTCGCCCTGGGCGCCTCGCTCGCCACTCCGGCGACCGCCGCCGACCTGACCCTCACCCCCGCGCCGGCCAAGGCGGTCCGAGCCGAGGGCAGCTTCAAGCTTTCCGCCGCCACCCGCATCCATGTCGCCAAGCGCGATGTCGAGGCGCAAGGCGTCGCCAACCAGCTCGCCGACCTGATCCGTCGTTCGCGCGGCTTCCGCCCCGCCGTCGTCGAGGGCGCGCCCGCGAGCGATGAAGCGGCGATCGTCCTCACGCGCGACGGTCCCGCGGGCGAAGCCTACAAGCTTGAGGTCTCGCCGAGCAGGGCCATCATCGCCGCCGCCCAGCGCACCGGCCTCTTCTATGGCGCCATGTCGCTCTGGCAGCTGGCGACGCCTGACGAGGCCAAGGGTCCGGTGGCCATTCCCGCCGCCATGATCGAGGACGCGCCGCGTTTCGCCTGGCGCGGCCTGATGGTCGACAGCGCAAGGCACTACCAATCGATCGCCACGCTGAAAGGCACGCTCGACGCCATGGCGGCGCACAAGCTCAACACCTTCCACTGGCACCTGGTCGACGACCAGGGCTGGCGGCTGGAGATCAAGAAGTATCCGAAGCTGACGCAGGTCGGCGCCTGGCGAACCGATCCCGGCGCGGCGCGCGCCTACCCGAAGTACGGCGGCTTCTACACCCAGGATCAGGTCCGCGCCCTCGTCGCCTATGCCGCGGCCCGCAACATCACCATCGTCCCGGAGATCGAGGCGCCGGGTCACGCCCTGGCGCCGATCGTCGCCTATCCGAAGCTCGGCTCGGCGCCGCCGGACGCCTCGAAGATGGGGGACTGGGGCGTCTTCCCCTGGCTCTACAACACCGACGACGCCACCTTCGCCTTCCTCGACGACGTGCTGAACGAGGTGATGGACCTGTTTCCCTCGACCTTCATCCACGTGGGCGGGGATGAGGCGATCAAGGACCAGTGGAAGGCCAGCCCGAAGGTCCAGGCCAAGATCAAGGCGCTGGGCCTCAAGGACGAACACGAGCTGCAGAGCTGGTTCATCCAGCGCGTCGGCCAGACCCTGGAAAAGCGCGGCCGCCGGCTGATCGGCTGGGACGAGATCCTCGAAGGCGGCCTGGCGCCCAACGCCACGGTCATGTCCTGGCGCGGGATCGACGGGGCGATCGCCGCCGCCAAGGCCGGCCACGACACGGTGCTGTCGCCGCATCCGACGCTCTATCTCGACAACCGCCAGAGCACGTCGCCCGAGGAGCCGACCGGCCGGGGCAAGGTGGTCAGCCTGAAGGACGTCTACGCTTTCGATCCGGCGCCGGCCCAACTGAGCGAGGACCAGCGGCGACACATACTCGGCGTCCAGGCCAATGTCTGGACCGAGCACATGCAGACCGACGCGCGGATGCAGGCCATGGCTTTCCCGCGCGCGGTGGCGCTGGCCGAGCGTGGCTGGTCGCCAGCGGGGGGGACGGATTGGACCGATTTCGCGCGCCGCCTGCCCGCCGAAATGGCGCGGCTGAAGATCCTGGGCGTCACGGCCAACACCGTCCCGTTCGAGCCCCAATCGAAGGCTTCGTTGGGGGAGGGCGCCAACACTCGGCTCGCCCTGTCCACGGGGCTTGGCGTCGGTGAGGTCCGCTACACGCTCGACGGCAAGGGGCCGACCGCGAGGTCGCCGGCCTACGTCGACGCGCTCGACTTGCCGAACGGCGCGACCGTGAAGGCCCGGACCTTCCTGGAAGGCCAAGCCTTGGGCCGCGAGCGGTCCTGGACGATCACCCCGGCTCTCCTGAATACGCGCCTCAGCGCCCAGCTGAAGCTCTGCACCGAGAAGGTGCCGCTGACCATGATCGACGACGCGCCGCGCGCCTTCGACCAGCGGGCGATGATGTTCGTCGACATCCTCAATCCCTGCTGGATCTGGGAGGGCGCCGACCTGACCAAGGGCGCGATCCTCAGCGTCCGCGCCAGCCAGATCCCGTTCAACTTCCAGGTCGGCGCCGAGCGCGATCGCATCCCGCTGCGCCCGCCCGCGACGCCCGGCGGCGAGCTGGAGGTGCGCGCCGGCTGCGCGGGCGAGCGCCTGGCCGTCGTTCCGCTGGGCGACGCCGCGAAAAATCCCGGCCTATCGACGATCACCGGCCGCTTGCCGCCGCGCGCCGGTAGGGTCGATCTTTGCCTGAGCTTCACGGCCAAGAGCGTCGATCCCTTCTGGGCGATCGAGCGCGTGACCCTGACGCTCGCGAACTAATCCCGAGAAGAGTCCAAGCCTGTGT
This sequence comes from Caulobacter segnis, assembly GCF_003243465.1. Taxonomy (GTDB): domain Bacteria; phylum Pseudomonadota; class Alphaproteobacteria; order Caulobacterales; family Caulobacteraceae; genus Caulobacter; species Caulobacter segnis_A. The sequence continues at coordinate 990 of NZ_QFQZ01000094.1, read as the reverse complement.
CCAATCTCGTTCTCGCATCGCCCCTCAAGGGCTGGATCGCGTCCTTGGAGGAGGTTCCGGACGCGGTGTTTGCGGGTCGGATGCTGGGCGACGGGGTGGCGATCGATCCGCTGGGCGGGGCGTTGGTCGCGCCGTGCGACGGGGTTGTGGTGTCGGCGCACCGGGCGGGTCACGCGGTGACCCTGCGGTCGGCGGCGGGCGCCGAGATCCTGATGCATGTGGGCCTGGAGACGGTGGCGCTGGGCGGCGAGGGCTTCGAGCCCTGCGTGCGCGAGGGCCAGGCGGTGAAGGCCGGCGACGTGCTGATCCGCTTCGACCTCGACCTGCTGGCCCAGCGGGCCAAGAGCCTGATCACCCCGGTGGTCATCACCAATCCCGAAGCCTTCGAGATCGTCCGCCGCGACCAGGAAGCGGCCGTGGAGGCCGGCGGCTTCCTGATGGAGCTGCGGCCGGTGGCGGGCGCGGCGACGGCGAGCGCTTCGGGCGCCGCCCACGAGATCACTCGCGCGGTGACCGTGCCGCTGATGCACGGGATCCACGCGCGGCCGGCCGCGCGGATCGCCGAGCTGGCCAAGACCTTCGCCGCCGAGACGGCGCTGGTGACCGGCGAGCGCCGTTCGAGCGCCCGGAGCCCGGTGGGGCTGATGGCCCTGGCCGTGCGCCATGGCGACGCGATCCAGGTGCTGGCCTCGGGCGTGGACGCGCAAGGCGCCGTCACCGCGATCGCCGAGCTGATCGAGAGCGGCATGGGCGAGGGGGCGCCGATCCCCGCCAAGGCTCCGTCGGCTCCGGCCGCGATCGCCGCGCCCGAGCCGCTGGCGCCCGCCGCCCTGCCGGCCGACGGGGTGCTGAAGGGCGTGCTGGCCGCGCCAGGCCTGGCGATCGGCAAGGCCGTGCGCCTGGCCTCGCAGGACATCGCCGTGCGCGAGGACGGGCAGGGCGCAGCCTCGGAAGACGCCGCGCTCGTGGCGGCGCTGGACAAGGTCCGCA
>NZ_QFQZ01000093.1 GCF_003243465.1 Caulobacter segnis | reverse complement strand
GGCGCGCCCGGAACGATTCGAACGTCCGACCCTCAGATTCGTAGTCTGATGCTCTATCCAGCTGAGCTACGGGCGCGCACTGCCTTGCGGCGAGGCGGGGGAGATAGCCCAGCCGATCCGGGGACGCAAGCCCGGTTTTCAGGATAATCCGGAAAAGTTCGCGCAACAGCGTTCGGTCCGGCGCGCCGCCTGCCCGAAGTGGGCGCAAAGCAAGGCGCGTGAAGCCCGCCGCAGCTTATCTGGGCGTGACAGGGCCGCGCGCTTGGTGTCCATGGAGGGTTCCGGGGCGGCGGGCAGGTCGTCCCTCGTCGTTCGCCTGAGGATCCGTATGCGTCGCTTCGCCTCCCTGCTCGCCCTTTCCGCCGCCCTTCAGCTGACCGTCGCGCCGCTGGCCGCCAATGCGGAGTCGATCGCGCTGGGCATGCCGACGCCAAGGCCGGCCGCGACCTCGCCCATCTCGAAGGGCATGGTGGCGGCGGCCAATCCGCTGGCGGTGGAGGCCGGCTTGCGCGTGCTGCGCGACGGCGGCGGCGCGGTCGACGCCGCCGTGGCGATTCAGGCGGTGCTGGGCCTGGTCGAGCCGCAGAGCTCGGGCCTGGGCGGCGGTTCGTTCCTGGTCTTCTACGACGCCAAGACCGGCAAGGTGACCGCCTATGACGGCCGGGAAAAGGCGCCCGGCGGGGCCGGCCCGGACATGTTCCTGGGCGCCGACGGCAAGCCGCTGCCGTTCGTGAAGGCCCTGCTGTCGGGGCGTTCGACCGGCGTGCCCGGCGCGGTGGCCATGCTGTCCCTGGCCCAGAAGGACCACGGCAAGGTCGCCTGGAACACCCTGTTCAAGGACGCCGAGAAGCTGGCGGACGACGGCTTCGTGGTCAGCCCGCGCCTGGCCGGCATGATCAACGGCCGCGCCCCGCAGGCCTCACAACCCGACGCGGTCAAGTACTTCACCAAGCCCGACGGGACCCGCTACCAGGCCGGCGACGTGCTGAAGAACCCGGCCTATGCCGAAACGGTCCGGCAGATCGCGGCCCAGGGTCCGGCGGCGCTGCTGGACGGGCCAATCGCCCAGGCCATCGTCGACCGCTTGCACGAAGGCGAGCTGCCCAGCAGCATCACCCTGGCGGACCTCAAGAGCTACAAGCCGCGCGTCGCACCCGCCCTGTGCCGGCCGTGGAAGGTCTACACCGTCTGCGTGCCCAACCCGCAGTCCAGCGGCCTGGCCGTCATCCAGGCGCTGCGGATGCTGGAGCACACCGACATCGGCAAGCGCGGCCCGACCGATCCGGTCGCCTGGACCCTGCTGGCCCAGGCCGAGCGCGTCATGTACGCCGATCGCGACCGTTATGTCGGCGATCCGGACTTCGTGACGGTGCCGGTCGATGGCCTGCTGGATCCGAAGTACGTCGCCGAGCGCGCCAAGCTGATCACCGACAAGGCCAGCGCCGCCCCGCCGTTCGGCTATCCCAAGGGTGCGCCGAAGGTCGGAATCGACATGACTCACGAGCCCGGCGGCACCACGCACCTCGTGGTCGTCGATCCGCAGGGCAACGTGGTCTCGATGACGACGACGGTCGAGAGCCTGTTCGGCAACGGCCGGATGGTCGGCGGCTTCTTCCTGAACAACCAGCTGACCGACTTCTCCTTCTCGCCGAAGGAGAAGGACGGCGCTCCGGCCGCCAACGCCATCGCCGGCGGCAAGCGGCCGCGCTCGTCGATGGCCCCGATCATCGTGCTGGACAAGAAGGGCAAGTTCCTGGCCGCCGTCGGCTCGCCGGGCGGCAACGCCATCCTTTCCTACAATCTCAAGGCCATGGTCGGCGTGTTCTACTGGGGCCTGAACATGCAGCAGGCCGTGTCGCTGCCCAACGTCGTGGCGCGGGGCGAGACCTATTCCGGCGACGCCGACCTGTTCGGTCCCGAGATGCTGGCGGCGCTGAACGCGCGCGGCGTCAACGTCAAGGTCGGCCAGATCGAAGGCTCGGGCCTGCAGGGCGTGATCGTTCGCCCGGGGAAAATGCTGGAAGGCGGCGCGGATCCCCGCCGCGAAGGCGTGGCCAAGGGTCTCTGAAAGCCCTCTCCTAGGTCCGGGCCTGGTGCTCTTCCAGGCCCGCCTCGACCTCGGCGCGGGAGAAGACCTCCTCCTGGCCGTCGACCAGCAGTTCGGCGTCGGCGGCCTCCTGCACGGCGACCATGGCCGCCACACGGCGCAGGGCGGCCGGGGCGTCCGGCGCCTCGACGGTGATCTCGTGGATGGGCGCGAGGTCGGGCGAGGCGCCCAGCTTCACGGCGATGGTCCAGGTGGTCGTCATCGCATCCTCTCCTGTTCCGCTCTTACTCCGCCGCCGTGTCGGCGCGGCCGCCCGGCTCGGGCAGCGGCTCTGGCGCGCCGGCCAGCGTCAGATCGAACACCGAACCGCCCGGCCCGGTTTCCACCAACACCAAGTCGCCGCCATGACCTTGCGCCAGCTCGCGGGCGATGGCCAGGCCCAGGCCCGTGCCGCCGCGGCGCGCCGAGCCCACGAACGGCTGGAACAGGTTGGCGCGCGCGCGCTCGGGAACGCCCGGGCCGTCGTCCGACAGGCGCAGCACGCTGGAGCCCTCGGCGCGGCGCAGCTCGACGAACACCTTGCCCTTGCCGCCCCGGTCCGGCGCGCCCTCGATGGCCTCGCGGGCGTTGCGCAACAGGTTGGTGAGAATCCGGTGCAGCTGATCGGGATCGGCCACCACCTGCTCGCGCGGGTCGATCACCGTCTCCAGCGCGACCCCGGCGGGCGTCAGGCCGGCGTCCTCGGCCGCCATGTCCAGCGCCGGCCGCAGCGGCGTCGGCCGGACGACGGGGGCCGGCTCCTTGGACTTGCCGTAGGCCATGACGTCGGAGGCCAGGGTGATGGCGCGATCCAGGGCCCGCTCCAGGCGCGGCAGGGCCTGGGCCACCTTGGGATCGCCCAGGGCCGCCAGGCGGTCCGAGGCCATCTGGGCGCTGGTCAGCATGTTGCGCAGGTCGTGATTGATCTTGGCCACGGCCTCACCCAGGGCGGCGAGGCGCGCCTTCGAGGCCAGGGCCGCCAGCAGGTCGGCCTGCATCCGGTCGAGCTCCAGCTCGGCGCGGCCGATCTCGTCGCGGCGGTTGGAGGGGACGAGGCGCGCGGCCGGATCGTCCGGATCGCCCCGGAAGGCCTCCATCGCCCGGGTGATGCGCTGCATCGGCCTGACCAGGAAGATGTTCAGGAAGGCGTAGACCAGGAGACCCGCCAGACCGGCCACGAACAGGGTGACGCCCGCCAGCTGCCAGAGCTGCCCCACCAGCCTGGCCTTCAGCGGCGCGTCGGGCAGCACCACCTCGACGAACTCGGCCTTGCGATAGCGCGGCTCGGCCATCACCCTGACCAGGCTGCCCTTGGGGCTAGTCAGGGTGAAGAACGGCGCGGCCAGCCACGAGCCGGGGTTCTGGCGGCGCAGGTCGACCAGATAGGGCGTGGTCTCGAAAGGTTGCTTGGGCGGCAGGACGAGGCGCCGGGCGCCGTCGACCTGGACGGCCACCGTGACGGCTCCGGCCTGGTCGAACAGCTGGTTGGCGACCGCGTCGCTGACCCGCAGCTCTGGATCGGATTCGGCGATGGTCGAGGCCAGTTCGCCGGCCCGCACCCGGTCCAGCAGCCACTGCTCCTCATAGGCGGCCAGGGCCGGCGGCAGGATCAGCAGGCCGCCGAATGCGACGACCACCGCCGTGAACAGCAGCAGGCGCGCAGACAGGCCGCCCGGCCACGGAAAACGTCTCCGGGGCGGCGCGGTCTCAGTCTCCGACGGCGAAACCGTTTCGACCATCCGGGGCGGCTACTTCTGGTCCAGCGGCGCGGCCTCGCGCCCTTTGCGCCAATGGCGCCACAACGGCGGCAGAAAGGCCAGCACGCCCATGCCGATGATCGGCAGATAGATGCGCGGCGAGAACAGGGTCTCCAGCGTCACCGGTCCGCCCTGGGCGAAGATGTGGCCAAGGCCCGCCCCGATGCCGGCATAGACGAACGAGCTGGGGATCATGCCCAGCAGCGAGGCCAGGACGAAGGTCCGGGCCCGGATGCCGAAGACGCCGGAGGCGACATTGACCACCAGGAGCGGAAAGGCCGGAATCAGGCGCAGGGTCAGCAGATAGTTGAACGCGTCGCCCCTGAAGCCGGTCTCGACCTTGGTCAAGAACGCCGTCGGCTTCTTGCGCAGCATGTCGCCAAAGGCGGTGCGGAACACCAGATAGGTGATCGTCGAGCCGCCGGTCGCGCCCGAGACGGCCGCGAAGCCGCCGCCGATCGGTCCGAACAGGAAGCCGCCGGTCAGCGACAGGATCAGCGCGCCGGGCAGCGAGATCGCCACCGAGCTGACATAGACGGCCAGATAGATCGCCACGCTCAGCAGCGGCTTTTCGCGCGCGAAGGCCTGCAGCGCCGAGCCCCGCGCACGCAGCTCCTCCAGTGAGATGTGATCGGCCAGGCCGCTGGCGAAGGCGGCGACGAACAGGACGACGATCAGCGCCAAGGGCCCGAAACGGCGTAGAAGCGTCAGGACCCGCTCGCGCGTCATGCGGCGCCGACCGCGTCTTGCACCGCCGCGAAACCGTCCGCCCGCAGCCGGGCGGCCAGCTCGCGCTTGATCCGCACGACCAGGCCCGGTCCGCCATAGACCAGGGCCGAATAGAGCTGCACCGCCTGGGCGCCGGCCCTGATCTTGGCGTAGGCGTCCGCGCCGCTGGCGACGCCGCCGGCGCCGATCAGGGCCACGCGCCCGCCGGCGGCGGCGTGAAAGCGCTTCAGCACCGCCGTCGAGGCCTCCAGCAGCGGCGCGCCCGACAGGCCGCCGCTCTCGCCAGCCTGCGGCGACTTCAGGGTTTCGGGCCGGGCGATCGTCGTGTTGCTGACGATGATCGCGTCCAGGCTCGCGCCGACGACCGTGTCGACGATCGCCTCGACCTCGCCGTCCTCGAGATCCGGCGCGACCTTCAGGAAGATCGGATAGTCCTGGCCGGAACGGATCTTCAAGGCCGCCCGCGTCTCGGCCAGGCGCCCCAACAGTTCTTCCAGCGCCGACTTGGTCTGCAGCGCGCGCAGGCCGGGCGTGTTGGGCGAGGAGATGTTGGCCGTGAAATAGTCCGACAGGCCCCACAGGCGGGTCAGGCCGGTGACATAGTCCTGGATGCGGTCGGTCGCGTCCTTGTTGGCCCCGATGTTAGCGCCAACCACACCACCACGACCCTTGCGGGCGGACAGGCGCGCCGCGAACGGCTCCAGCCCGCCATTGTTGAAGCCCATGCGGTTGATCACCGCCTGGTCCTGCGTCAGGCGGAACAGGCGCGGGCGCGGATTGCCGGCCTGGGCCAGCGGCGTGACCGTACCGGCCTCCACGAAGCCGAAGCCGGCGGCCAGCATGGCGTCGGGCACCTCGGCGTTCTTGTCGAAGCCGGCGGCCAGCCCGATGCAGTTGGGCAGCGACAGTCCCGCCAGCTGGGTGGCGAGGATCGGATCGTCGGGACCCGCGTCGCGCGGTCCCAGCCCCAGCTTCAGCCCCTTGATGGCCAGGCCATGCGCGTCCTCGGGATCGAGGGCGTGCAGGGCGCGGGCGGCGACGTCGTGAAGGCTCATGCGGGAAGAACGCCCAGTTGCGGCACGCCGTCGGCGTCCAGAACAAGATCTCGCTGGCTGACCACCTCGTCGGTCAGAAGCGGACGGTAGAGATGCGGGAACAGCGCCCCGCCGCGCGAGGCTTCCCACTTCAGGGCCTCGCCCAGCCCCTCGGCCTCGACGCCCAGCAGCACAAGGTCGGCCTGGTCCTTGAACCACTTGGCGGCCGTCTCCTGGGCCTGCTCGGCGCCGGAAAGGTGGATGAACCCGTCGGCCAGATCGACGGCCGAGCCCTCGAAGCGCCCCGCGGCCTGAGCGCTTGCCCATTCCGCGCGGGACAGGATCTTGTAGATCAGGGTCATTCGCCGCCGGCTCCGCCGTGTTCCTGGGCGTAGAAGAGATGCTCCAGCACCGGCGCGCCCTGGCCATTCCAGCTGAAGACGACGACCGTCGCGGTCGGGAAACGCCCCCGCAGCCGGCTGGTCTGGATCGGCGAGGCCCCGCCCTGCACGGCCAGCCGCAGCGCCAGTTCGTGCATCCCCGGATTGTGGCCGACCACCATCAGGGTGGCGGCGCTGTCGCCGTGGTCGTCGAGGGCCTGCAGAATGTCTTCCGGCTCGGCGTGATAGAGGTCGCGCAGATGCTCGACACGCGGCGCCGGGTCGTGAGCCGCCAGCACCTGCTCGGCGGTCTCGCGGGTGCGACGGGCCGACGAGACCAGCAGCAGGTCCGGCGCGATCCCGGCCTGCGCCAGCACGCGCCCCATGACGGCCGCGTCGGCGCGGCCGCTGTCGACCAGAGCGCGCTCAAAATCGCCCCCGCTCTGGGCGTGCCGCTCGGCCTTGCCGTGGCGCATCAGGATCAGTCGGTCCATGACGTCCTCCATAGCCGCACCTTGGCCTGTCAGGAAGCGGGCGGTTGACACCTTCTTCGCCAAGCGCTCCAAGGCGGAGATGGCTGCGCTCGATCCGATCACGCCCGCCGCCCCGCTGATCGGCGGGGGAACCTGGCGGTTTCCAGCGAACGAACCGCTGCGGCTCGACTCCGGGGCGGTGCTGGAAGGCCTGGAGATTGGCTACCAGACCTATGGCCAGCTGAACGCCGACAAGTCCAACGCCATCCTGATCTGCCACGCCCTGACCGGCGACCAGTTCGTCGCCTCGCCGCACCCGACGACGGGCAAGCCCGGCTGGTGGCTGCGGATGATCGGCCCCGGCAAGCCGCTGGACCCGGACAAGCACTTCATCATCTGCTCGAACGTGATCGGCGGCTGCATGGGCTCGACCGGCCCCGCCTCGATCAATCCGGCGACCGGCAAGGCCTACGGCCTGTCGTTCCCGGTGATCACCATCGCCGACATGGTGCGGGCCCAGGCCATGCTGGTGAAGGCGCTGGGCGTCGACACCCTGTTCGCCGTGATCGGCGGCTCGATGGGCGGCATGCAGGCCCAGCAGTGGGCGGTGGACTATCCCGAGCGGCTGTTCAGCGCCGTGGTCCTGGCCTCGGCCTCGCGCCACTCGGCCCAGAACATCGCCTTCCACGAGGTGGGCCGCCAGGCGATCATGGCCGATCCGGACTGGCGCGGCGGCGCCTATGCCGAGCATGGCGTGCAGCCGGGCAAGGGCCTGGCCGTCGCCCGCATGGCCGCGCACATCACCTATCTGTCCGAGCCCGCCCTGCAGCGGAAGTTCGGCCGAGAGCTGAAGCGCGACGGCCTCTCCTGGGGCTTCGACGCCGACTTCCAGGTCGAGAGCTATCTGCGCCACCAGGGCGCCAGCTTCGTCGATCGCTTCGACGCCAACAGCTATCTCTACATCACCCGGGCCACCGACTATTTCGACATCGCCGCCGCCCATGGCGGGGTGCTGGCCAAGGCCTTCACCCGGGCGCGGAACGTGCGGTTCTGCGTGCTCAGCTTCACCAGCGACTGGCTCTATCCGACCGCCGAGAGCCGCCACCTGGTGCGCGCCCTGACCGCCGCCGGCGCCAAGGCCGCCTTCGTCGAGATCGAGAGCGACAAGGGCCACGACGCCTTCCTGCTGGACGAGCCGGTGATGGACGCGGCCCTGGCCGGCTTCATCAGTTCGGCCGAACGCGATCGGGGGCTGGCGTGACGATCATCCGCGAAGACTTCCGAGAGATCCTGCGCCTGGTGCGCCCGGGCTCGCGCGTGCTGGACGTCGGCTGCGGCGAGGGCGCGCTGCTGGACCTCCTGGCCCACGAGAAGCAGATCGACGGCCGCGGACTGGAGCTCAGCGCCAGCGGCGTCGCGGCCTGCATGGCGCGGGGACTGTCGGTCGTGCAGGGCGACGCCGACCAGGATCTCGATCACTTCCCCGACCGATCGTTCGACTACGCGGTGCTGTCCCAGACCCTGCAGGCGACGCGCAACCCGCGCCGCGTGCTCGACGAGCTGCTGCGGATCGCCGAGCGGGCCATCGTCTCGTTCCCGAACTTCGGCCACTGGCGGGTGCGCTGGTCGCTGCTCAGCAGAGGCCGGATGCCCGAGACCAAGGCCCTGCCCCTGCCCTGGTGGTCAACGCCGAACATCCATCTCTGCACGCTGGCCGACTTCATGGCCCTGACCGAGGACCTGAACCTGCGGGTGGACGCCTGCGCCGCCTTCGCCGGCCAGGGCGGCGCGCGGCCGATCGACCCGACCCGGGCGATCGAGAACTGGCGCTCGGAAAGCTGCCTGTTCATGCTCAGCCGCAACGGCGGACCGGCAATCCGGGAACCTTCGCCGGGCTCGGGCGATCTCTTCGGCGGATGAAGACGCTCCGTCTGATGACGTACAACGTCCACCGCTGCGTGGGCGCCGACCGCAAGCTCGATGTCGAGCGCGTGGCCGAGGTGATCGCCGCCGAGAAGCCCGACGTCGTGGCCCTGCAGGAGCTGGACGTGCGGCGCGCCCGCACGCGTGGCGTGGACCAGGCCCATCGGCTGGCGGAACTCCTGAAGATGAGTTTCCACTTCCACCCGGCCATGGCCGTGGAAGAGGAGCTCTACGGCGACGCCATCCTGACCGCCCTGCCGGAACGGCGGATCAAGGCCAAGGGCCTGCCGCTCTATCGCCGCGTGCCGGGCCTGGAGCCGCGCGGGGCCCTGTGGGTCGAGGTCGAGGTGGGCGGGACCAAGGTCCAGATCATCAACACCCACCTGGGGCTGGTGCCCCAGGAGCAGAAGCGCCAGGCCGCCGCCCTGCTGGGGCCCGACTGGATGGGCGACGATGGCTGGGTCGCGCCGGGCGTGGTGCTGGGCGACTTCAACGCCACGCCCTATTCGGCCACCTACCGGATGCTGCGGACGGCGCTGCGCGACGCCCAGGCGCCCTCGCCGACCTGGCCGCGCCCGGCCACCGCGACCTTTCCGTCGAGCTTCCCGTTCATGCGGATCGACCACGTCTTCCTGACCAAGGGCCTGGAGACGCGCGGCGTGCGCTCGCCCTACGACGCCCTCGCCCGCGTGGCGTCCGACCACCTGCCGCTGGTGGTCGACCTCGAGATCACGGCTGCAGACGCTCCGGCGGCGCCGGCGGCGGGGCGGTAAGCCGCGCCAGGTCCCGCTTCAGGCGCGCGCGGCGTCCCCACGGCCGCCAGGCGTCGTCCGGCGCGATGGCGTCGCCCAGGCTCCAGTCGGCGATGAACTTCTGGACGCGCCCCAGCTTGCGGGCGGGCGCGGGCCGAAGACGACGCGGCGGTCCGCCGTGGACGTCCAGCGCGTTGATCGCCGCCGCCAGCCCGCCCTCGCGCTCCACGGCGTCCAGCACGTCGGCGGCGGAGCGGTCGATGAAGTGACCGACCAGCCGCCCCAGGAACGCTCGCACCGTCTCGCGCTCCAGGTCGGTGCGCGCCTCGAAGGCCAGGTCGCACTCGCTGTCGAGGCCGATCGAGCGGTTGTTGAGATTGGCCGAACCGATCCGCAGCAGCCGGTCGTCGATGATCGTGACCTTGGAGTGGACGATGATCGGCGCGCCGTTCGGCGTATGGGCCGAGAAGGCCGAGAAGCGCTTGTGGATGTCGACCTCGCGCAGGCGGTTGATCGCCGCCGTCCGGGCGCTGTCCATGGTCATCTGGTCGAAATAGCTGGGGCTGCGGGCCGGCCCGATCGTGACCACCTCGGGCCCGTCCGGCTCGAACAGGCGCTCGGCCAGGGCTTCAACGATGATCGGCGAGGTCAGGTACTGGTTTTCCAGATAGATCAGCCGCCGGGCGCTCTTGATCGCGGCCAGGTGCAGCAGCAGGCACTCGGTGATCTCCGGCCGCCCTTGCCATTCGGCCGAGGTGCGAGCCACGGCGACGGGCAGCCTCCGCAGGTCCGGTGTCAAATGGCTCGGCCACGGCGTGACGTCGGGGCGGGCCGGCCGCTCGATCGCGTCGCCGCCCGAGGCGCGCCAGCGGTCGATGAACAGGTCGGCCATCACCTCGGCGGCGCGGCCGTCGACCAGCATCGCCACCTCGTGGCGCGGCGGATAGTGGCGACCGGTCGGCAGGCGGCGCAGCGGATTGTTGTCCAGGTGACGGCAGTCGTCCCAGCGATCCACGCCGATGTCTCCGCCACTGACCAGGGCTGTAACGCCGTCGATGATCACCGCCTTCTGGTGATGACAGGCGCTGGCCGGCAGGGTGGCGTCCAAGCGGTACTTGACCCGTGATCCGGCGAAGAAGGCAGCGCCGCGATGGGGACCGAACAGCTGCGAGGCCGCGATCGGGAACGGCATGTCCCAGGTCAGCACCCGCACGTCCAGCGCCGGGTTCAGCGCCGCCTGCCGGCGCAGGATCAGGCCGATGCGGTCGGCCTGGGTCGGATCGCGGCTCTTGCGGACGCGGTCGGGATCCAGGCGCGTCAGCGGGTCGAAAACCCAGGCCAGGATCCAGATCGACTTCTTGGCCGCCAGCAGCAGCGGCTTGAGCGCGTCGAAGGCCTCGTCGTTGTCGATCAGCAGGGCCACGCGATCGGCGGCCTCGACGCGCCAGCAGGTCTGGCCCGGTTCAAAAACGGAAGAAGTCGAATCCATGTCGCCCTGAACGCCGTGAACCTGGACAACGCGCGGAGGCGACCTATGGCTCCGCTTCAAGGCGAGGTCTTGTCGAAACGTGGAGAGGCTAGCCGGCGATGGCCGCCGCATCCCGCTCCCCGGTGCGGATTCGCAGGGCCTGCTCCAGGTCCATCACGAAGACCTTGCCGTCGCCGATCTTGCCGGTGTTGGCGGTGCGTTGCAGGGCCTCGATCACGGGCTCGAGCACGTCGCTGGGCACGGCGATCTCCAGCTTCACCTTGGGCAGCAGCTTCACCTCGTATTCGGCGCCGCGATAGACCTCGGTCTTGCCCTTCTGGCGGCCATAGCCGCGGACTTCGGTCACCGTCAGGCCGGACGCCCCCGCCTCGGTGACCGCTTCGAGCACCGCGTCGAGGCGGCTCGGCTTAATCACGGCGACGATCATCTTCATGGCGCGGCTCCAGCGAGCGAACAGGGGTTACAGGTCCAAGCTAGGCGTCCGGAGGCTCGGCTCCAAGCCCGTTCGCGCTCAAGGCTTGTTCGGCGCCTTATGAACGGGCGCCGGGCGCCCCTTGCCGTGTCGGACGGGGGCCGGGCCGGCGGGGCTGGGCAGCAGGACGCCTGGCGCGAACACCCGGGCCGGCGCACGCCGGCCCTTGGGCTTGACCGCGAAGGTCTGCTTGATCGCCTCCATCAGGATCACGCCGGCGAAGCGCGGCCACAGGCGCGCCCCCACCTGCTCGAACCCTTCGGCCCAGCCGGACATGGCGGCGAACGGCGGGACATAGAGCGCACGGGTCCAGCCGGCGGGCTCCAGGCCCGCTTCGCGGATCAGGCTTTCCAGCTGGCTGCGGCTGTAGGGACGACCATGGCCGAAGGGCGTGCCCTCGGCGCCCGCCCAGACGCCGTCGCGCGACGAGACCGCGACGATCAGCCGGCCGGTCGGGGCCATCACCCGCCCGATCTCGGCCAGCAGGGCGGCGGGGTTGTCGGCTTCCTCAAGGGCGTGGACGGCCAGGACGCGGTCGAACAGGGCGTTCGGCAGCGGCAGGGCCGTCTCTTCGACGAGGCAAGCCTGGTTTCGGCCGCCGTGCGGCCAGACCTCGACGCCCTGCTGGGCCGGCATGGCCGCCACGACGCGGCGGGCGTTGGCGCGCGCGGAGTCGAGGAACGGCGTGGCGTAGCCAAGGCCCAGCACGTCCAGGCCCCGGGTGTCGCCCCAGGCTTCCTCGACCTTCCGCGTCAGCATGGTCCGGGCCGCGCGCCCCAGCGGGGCGGCGTAGAAGGCCCTGAGATCGAGCACGTCGCGACGCATTGAGTCTCCCGCACTTGGAGGCCATCCTTGTATTCGCGCCCGCGTCGTGGCGATAGAGCTTGCGCCATGCCCGTCACCATCCACCAGTTCCCGTGCCTGTCCGACAACTACGGCTTTCTCGTCCGCGACGAGGCCAGCGGCCAGGTCGCGACGATCGACACGCCCGACGCCGAGACGATCCTGGCGCGGCTGGGCGAGCTGGGCTGGACCCTCGGTCTGATTCTTAACACGCACTGGCACCCCGACCATGCGGGCGGCAACGAGACCCTGAAGGCCGCGACGGGCGCGACCATCGTGGGCCCCGCGGAAGTGACGCGGATCGCGCCGCTGGACCGAACGGTGAAGGACGGCGATGTCGTCATGCTGGGCGAGACCCGCTTCGACGTTCTGGACACCGGCGGCCACACCCTGGGCCACGTCAGCTATCACGACGCCGCCGACGGGATCGCCTTCGTCGGCGACACCCTGTTCGCCCTGGGCTGCGGGCGGCTATTCGAGGGCACGGCCGAGCAGATGTGGACCTCCCTGTCGCGTCTGGCCGCCCTGCCGGACCACACCACCGTCTATTGCGCCCACGAGTACACGACCTCGAACGCCCGCTTCGCCCTGTCCGTCGACGACGATCCGGCGCTGAAGGCGCGGGCCGAGGCGGTGTTCGCCGCCCGCGAGCGGGGCCAGCCGACCGTGCCCACCACGATCGCCGCCGAAAAGGCGACCAATCCGTTCCTGCGCGCGCCGCTGCTGCGGCCAGAGGCGGCCTCGGCCGCCGCGGCGTTCGGCGACATCCGCGCGGCCAAGGACAGTTTCAAGGGATGAGCAGCAGCGTGATCGAGCCACATCGGGCCGGAGGGGCCATCTCGGGCGACCTGGGCGCCAAGGAGATCATCCGGATGCTGGACCTGCAGCCGCATCCGGAAGGCGGCTGGTACCGCCAGACCTTTCAGGACGAGCCGGGGCCGGACGGCCGCGCCAAGTCGACCTGCATCTACTTCCTGCTCGAGGCCGATCAGGTCTCGGTCTGGCATCGGGTCGACGCGGTCGAGACCTGGCACTGGTACGCCGGCGCGCCGATTTCGATCAGCCTGTCGCCGCCCGACGGCCAGGGCGTCAGCGCCTATGTGCTGGGTCCGGACTTGCGCGCCGGCTGCCGTCCGCAGGTGGTCGTGCCCACCGCGTGGTGGCAGACCGCGGTCAGCCTGGGCGCCTGGACCCTGGTCGGCTGCACCGTCGCGCCCGGGTTTCGATTCGAGGGCTTCGAGATGGCCCCGAGCGACTGGACGCCCACGCGCGCCTGACCGGGCCCGCAAAGCGCGACATTTCGCCGCGGGAGATCGGGCGAATACTCAAATTGAGCAACTTGGTCACATGGCCATGCCCATGTAACCGTGCGATCAGTTCCGAGTCAGTCAAAGGACTGACCGAGGGAGTGTTGCTTTACCCATGTCGGAAGAGTTCGCGAACGTTCGGGCCGCCCATCGCTACGCGACCGATTACATGCTGCGCTGGGTGGAGATCGCCAACGACGTCCATCACTCGGACATTCTGTATAGCCTTGTTTTCACGACCCTTTGGGCGGGCAACGTCTCGCACCTGCGGGGCTCGGCCTATTCGGAGCTGGAGGACGTCCCCCCCGACCACGAGCGTCGCCCGCTGACGGTCCGCCAGGTCGCCGATTCCCTGGGGCTCCCCTATGAGACGGTCCGCCGCCGCTTCGTCGAGATGCTCGACCGCGGCGTCGCCAAGCGGGTCGGCCGCGAAGGCTTCATCATCCCACACGAAGTTTTCGTCCAGCCGGAGTTCATGAATGGCCTGCGGCGGTCGCACCAGAGCCTGACGCGCTTCCTCAAGGAGCTGAAGACCGTCGGCGTCGACGTGAACTGAGCGGACGCTCAGGCGCTCTCGCGCACCACCAGTTCGACGGGAAAGATGACGGAGGCCGCGTCGTCCCCCGCCATGCGTCGGAACAACAGATCCACCATGGCCCTCGCCCCCGCCTCCATGTCCTGCCGGATGGTGGTCAGGGAGGGGGTGCTGTGCTGCGACAGCATGATGTCGTCGAACCCGATGACGGCCACGTCGCGGTCCCGCGCCCTGGCGGAGCGACGCAGCGTCGACAGGGCGGTGAGCGCCAGCACGTCCGAAAACGCGAAGATGGCGTCGAAGGCTAGGCCGGACGCCAGCAGCGCGTTCACCGCGCGTTCGGCGTCGGACCGGGTATAGCGCGACGGGATGACCAGCGCCGGATCGAAGGCGATCCCCGCCGCCTCCAGGCCGCGCCGATAACCCTCGAACCGATGGGCGGCCTCGGGCGCATCGGTCTTGCCCAGGAAGACGATCCTTCGCCGCCCCCGCGCCACCAGATGCGCGATGGCCAGCCGCGCGCCCTCGCGGTTGTCGGCGCCGACCAGGCAATAGCGTTGGTCCGGCATGGGCGCGCCCCAGACCACCATCGGGCGGTAGGAGGCCGCCGCCCTGTTCAGCGCCTCGTGCTGATCGCTCTGCCCGATGACCAGCAAGCCGTCGGCGCGATGCGACTGGATGATGCGATCCAGCCATCCGGGCTCGGTGGCGATCACCCTGTTGAGCAGCACCAGATAGTCGCGGCGGGTGATCTCGTCGGCGAGCCGCCCGACCATCTCCAGGAAGAACGGGTCCGAGATCATCTGGCCGGCCTCGTGGGCCAGGGAGAGAATCACCCCGATGGTCTCGGTCTTGCGAAGGCGCAGGCTGCGGGCCGACTGGTTGACCACATACCCGTGCGTCCGGGCGATCTCGGCGATGCGGTCACGAAGCGGTTCGGGGATCAGGGGGTTGCCCGCCAGGGCCCGCGACACCGTCGAGACGGAGACGCCCGCCATGCGCGCGATGTCGGCCATCTTCAGGCGCCCCCGGTCGGGAGGCGGAACCAGCTCGGGACAGTCCATGTCGACAGCGAGACCTTGCGGGCCACAGCCCGCGTGAACGCCGCCACCGAAACGACGGCGGACGTGGATACAGTGTGAGAAACCGCTGCTATCGCCTGCGTGTAAACACAATCTAAGGTTATATGGTTACGATTTGGGCCTAACGGCGCAGAAACCGCTGGAGCTCGCCACAGGGCGGCGCCTTCGCGTCAGTCCGGCCGCGACCTAGCGGTTCATCACCTTGATGATGCGCTTGGACGACGGGCGCCCCGCCAGGCCCTGTCCGGGGGCGTAGGTGACGATCAGGGAGCCGTCCCGAACCTGGGCGCTGGGCTTGCGCCCTTCGGTCAACAGCACGCGGCCGATCTTGGACAGGATCGAGCGCTCGCCCTTGCGCGCGGCCTGCTCGAACGCCTCGGCGGTCACCATGGCGGAGTCGGCGATCAGGACCGATGTTTCAGGCCGGGCGTCCTCGAGCGTGGCGAACTCGATCTGGCGCTGCGCCGCGCGGCTGGCGCGATTGGCCGCGATGACGAGGCGCTGGAACAGGGCAGCGAAGGACAGGACCGCCGGCGGCTGGATCGACGTCGCGCGCCCCGACAGCGCCGCGGCCGCGCCCGTCGGCGCATCGTCGGTGAACAGGATCACCCCGCCCAGCTTGGTGACCCGCAGGACCGGCTCGCCCAGATCGTTGCGGTAGATGACATCGCCCCGCGACGCGGGCTGGGCCGAAAGCACCCAGACCTCGGTGCTGTTGTCGAACTTGAACAAGGGCTGCGGCGCGGCCTTGTCGAAGACGAAGGTCCCGCCGGTCTCCGAGGCGTAGCGGGCGACGGGCGGCGGCGCCACGCGTCGCGCCTCGGCCGCGCCCCGATGCCCGAGCAGGGCGTCGCGCAGCGAATGCGGCAGCTGCTGGGCGTCGGCCGCCCCGGCCATGAGCATCAGAGCCAGGACCGGCAGGGCCGACTTTCTCCCCCTCACGCCCAACTGCGCCTTACAGAATTTCATAGGATCCGTACTGCCCGGCGACTGGGGCGAATCTTGGACGGCAAAGCGTCGGTCCCCCGAAGACGCACCCATGAGGCCAAAACGCCACAGTCGCCGTCAAGTCCGACTTCGGGGGATGCGGTCCGTACGGAGCGGTCCGCGCGCGGCCGTCAGGCCATGTACTGGCCGCCGTTGAGGGTGAGCGTCGCGCCCGTCACGAAGCCGGCGCGCTCGCCGGCCAGGAACGAGACCATGTCGGCGATCTCCTCGCCGCGGCCCAGGCGCCCGACGGGGATGCCGGCGATGATGCCGGCCAGCACGTTCTCAGGCACGGCGGCGACCATCTCGGTGTCGATATAGCCGGGGCAGATCACGTTGACCGTCACGCCCTTCTTGGCGTTCTCCAGCGCCAGGGCCTTGGTGAAGCCGATCAGGCCGGCCTTGGCCGCCGAATAGTTGGTCTGGCCCATCTGGCCTTTCTGGCCGTTGATCGAGCTGATGTTGATGATCCGGCCCCAGCTGCGCTCGCGCATGCCCTCGATCACCGGGCGGGTCATGTTGAAGGCCGAGTCCATATTGACCCGGAT
>NZ_QFQZ01000092.1 GCF_003243465.1 Caulobacter segnis | reverse complement strand
GTCATGTTGAAGGCCGAGTCCATATTGACCCGGATGACCTCCGACCACTGCTCGTAGGTCATCTTGTGCAGCATGCCGTCACGGGTGATGCCGGCGTTGTTGACCAGGATGTCGATCGGCCCCAGCTCGGCCTCGACCTTCTTGACGGCCGCCTGGCAGTCCTCGAAGGAGCCGACATTGCCCTTGACCACCATGACGCCCAGGTCCTTGGCGCAGGCTTCGGCGGCCGCCTCGTTGCCGGAATAGCCGGCGGCGACCTTGTGGCCGTCGGCGATCAGTCGCTCGCAGATCGCCCGGCCGATGCCGCGGGTTCCCCCCGTCACAAACGCAACTCTCGTCATTTCTCTCTCCCGGTTATTGTTTTTCGTTCGTCGTCACCACGCGCCTGGCCGGAGCCAGACGCGTCTCCCCGGTGACGTCAGAGGTCAGACCGCCTCGACGCACATGGCCACGCCCATGCCGCCGCCGATGCACAGCGTGGCGAGGCCCTTCTGGGCGCCCGACCGCTTCATCTCGTGCAGCAGGGTGGTCAGCACCCGCGCGCCCGACGCGCCGATCGGGTGACCGATCGCGATGGCGCCGCCGTTGACATTGACCTTGGCCGGGTCGAGGCCCAGCTCGCGGACCACGCACAGCGACTGGGCGGCGAAGGCCTCGTTGCTCTCGACGAGGTCGAGATCGGCCACCGTCCAGCCGGCCTTTTCCAGGGCCTTCTTGCTGGCCGGGATCGGCCCCGTACCCATGATCTCGGGCTCGACGCCGGCGTTGGCCCACGAGGCGATTCGGGCCAGGGGCTTGAGACCCCGCGCCTTGGCCTCGTCGGCGCTCATCAGCACCAGGGCGGCGGCGCCGTCATTGAGGCCCGAGGCGTTGGCGGCGGTGACCGAGCCGTCCTTGGTGAAGGCGGGCTTCAGGCCCGAGATGCTCTCCAGCGTCACGCCGTGACGGATGTATTCGTCCTTGTCGACGACGGTGTCGCCCTTGCGGCCCTTGATGGTGACCGGCGCGATCTCGTCGTCGAACTTGCCGGCCTTCTGGGCGGCCTCGGCCTTGTTCTGGCTGGCGACGGCGAAGGCGTCCTGGTCAGCGCGGGTGATCTGCCAGCGCGAGGCGATGTTCTCGGCCGTCTGGCCCATGTGGTAGCCGTGGAAGGCGTCCCACAGGCCGTCCTTGATCATGGTGTCGACGAAGGCCAAGTCGCCCATCTTCTGGCCGCCGCGCAGGTTCTGGGCGTGCGGCGCCTGGCTCATGCTCTCCTGGCCGCCGGCGACCACGACCTTGGCGTCGCCGGCTGCGATCTGCTGGGCCGCCAGGGCCACGGCGCGCAGGCCCGAGCCGCACAGCTGGTTCAGGCTCCAGGCCGGGCTCTCCACCGGGATGCCCGCCCTGACCGAGGCCTGGCGCGCCGGCCCCTGGCCCGCGCCGGCCTGCAGCACCTGGCCGAGGATCACCTCGTCGACGTCGCCCGGCTGCAAGCCGGCGCGGGACACGGCGGCCTCGATGGCGACCTTGCCCAATTCCGAGGCGGGCAGGCTCGAGAGCGCCCCGTTGAACGAACCGACCGGCGTGCGGGCGGCGGAAACGATGACCACGTCGCTCATGCGATAGCTCCCGTAACGATCTGAGACGGCGCTTTCGCATCTGCGGCGCCGCCGTTTTTGCAGTGCAACACCACCTTGCACATCCCAAACGTCTTCGTCACCTGCACATTTTCACGGCTTGATGACGGCTCCAAGTCATCAGACCACTGGCGCCATGCCTTTGCATTCGCGATAGTGCGATGCGAAAGGCGGGCGGAAACCGCTGTCTAGGGAACGAAATGTCCGAGAACCCTGAAAAAGGCGAAACGGCCGCCGGGACCGAAAAGGCGGCCGGCCAGCGCGTGATCATCAAGAAATACGCCAACCGTCGCCTCTACAACACGGCGTCTTCCTCGTACGTCACGCTGGAACACCTCTCGGAGATGGTGAAGGAGGGCGTCGACTTCGTGGTCTATGACGCCAAGACCAACGACGACATCACCCGCTCGGTCCTGACCCAGATCATCTTCGAGGAAGAGAACCGCGGCGGCGGCCAGAACCTGCTGCCGATCCAGTTCCTCCGCCAGCTGATCGGCTTCTACGGCAACTCGATGCAGGCCTTCCTGCCGTCTTATCTCGAGATGTCGCTGGAGAGCTTCACCAAGCAGCAGGAGCGCCTGCGCGGCCAGCTCTCGAACATGGCCCCGGGCAAGATGCCGGGCATGGGCGTCTACGAGGAACAGATTCGCCAGAACATGGCGCTGTTCGACCGCGCCATGAAGATGTTCTCGCCGTTCGCCTACGCCCGTCCCGAGGACGCCCCGGCCCCGCCGCCCGAGCCCGCGCCCGCGCCGACTCCGGCCGCGCCGCCGACCGACGACTCCCTGGCCGACCTCAAGCGCCAGCTGGCGGCGATGCAGGAGCAGATCGCCAAGCTGGCCACCAAGTCTTAACCACGCTTGGCGAGACCTTCTTAACCGTCCTGTTCCTACCGTCCTTGTCCGATGACTGGCCCGATTGATCCCATTCGACGCCTTGGCTTCTCGCGACGCGCCCATTCGGCGTCGCGCGACGCCGGCCGTCACCCGGATGAGGACGATGTCGGGCCGTCGGCGCCGGACGAGGACGGCCGCCCCGCCTCGCCGCCGCCCCGCGGCGAGGGCTTCGCCGCCTTCGCCGCCCACCTGATGGGCCAGGTCGGCCAGAAGAAGGGACTGCGCGGTGGGCAGGAAGTGCTCAACGCGGCCAGATCGACCTACCTCGGCACCGAATATTCCGGTCCCGCGGACCGACGACCCAAGGCCGGCCTGCTCAAGAAGACCAACATCTAGCGGCTGTTTTCACCGAAGCGGCCGCTAACGGCCGCCCTGGCGTGGAACTTGCTTGACCGCTCGCGCACTCAACGCCGCGAGCCTGTCATGCTGTCTCTCGCCATCCGCATCTTCGATGTCACCGTCGTGGCCCTGATCTTTACGGCGCTGACCTGACGCCGAGAGAGAGATCTAGGCGCTCTCCAACAACATCATCGTGCCCTGGCCGCCGTCGGCGCAGATGCTGACGATGGCGCGTTCGCCCTTGGGCCGCGAGGCCAGTTCCTTGACCGTCTGGCTGAGGATCCGCGCGCCGGTGGCGCCGAACGGATGGCCCAGCGCCAGGCTGCCGCCGTTGGGGTTCATCCGCTCGCGCGGGAAGGCGCCCATCGGCGTGGCCACGCCGGCCTTGTCGCTCAGGAACTTGGCGCTCTCCCAGGCGGCGATGTGCGACAGCACCTGGGCGGCGAAGGCCTCGTGAATCTCCCACAGGCCGATGTCGGCATAGGTCAGGCCGTTGCGCGCCAGCATCCGCGGCACGCCATAGGCCGGGGCCATCAGGAGCCCTTCGTGGCGCAGGTCGATCGAGGTCACCTCGTAGTCGACCAGCCGCACCTTGGGCGTCTCGCCCGGCAAGCGCGCCATGCCCGCCGCCGACCCCACCCAGACCGCCGCCGCGCCATCGGTCAGGGGCGAGGAGTTGCCCGCCGTCAGCGTGCCCTGGCCGCTGGTCCGGTCGAAGGCGGGCCCCAGCTTGGCCAGCTTCTCCAGCGAGGTGTCCTTGCGCGGGATGCTGTCGCGCTTGGCCTCGCCGACGGGGATGACCAGGTCATCGAAAAAGCCGCTCTCCCAGCCCTTCACCGCCCCTTGGTGGCTCGCCAGGGCGATGGCGTCCTGGTCGGCGCGGGAGAGGTTCCATTCCTTGGCGGTGATCTCGGTGTGCTCGCCCATCGACAGGCCAGTAACGCGGTTGACCACCTTCGGAATGAACAGTCGCACGTCCTTGAGGTTCAGCGCGCCGAGCGCCGCCAGCCGCTGCTGGCCGGTCTTGGCGTTCTGGAACTTGCGGATCCAGTCCGAGAGGGCGACCGACAGGCCCAGCTGCACACGGCTCATGCTCTCGACCCCGCCGACCAAGGCGAGATCCCGGCCGCGTCCGTCGACCATGCCGGCCGCCTCGATCGCGCCGATCATGCTGGTCGAGCAGGCCATCACGGTCGAGAAGGCCGGGATGGTCGGGTCGCCGCCGGCGTCCAGCAGCACCTCGCGCGCCAGGTTGCTCCAGGTCAGGTTCGGGATGACCGTGCCCCAGATGGCGAAGTCCGGCTTGGCCCTGGCCAGCATCGCCTTGACCACCGGGACCGACAGGCCGATCGCGTCATGGCCGGCCAGCGCGCCATCGACCTTGGCGAACGGGGTGCGCACCCCGGCCGCGAGCCAAACGCCTGAGGAGGGGGAGGAAGCGACGGCCATGGCGAAAGCTCCGGAGCGAGGACGGTCTCCGCCCTATATGGGATCGCCCCCCGCCGCTTGTCGAATTTCGCCGCGCCGGCGACTTGGGTCTTTGCACGCGCGCCCCGAGCGGCTTAATCGGCGAGCATGAGCACCGAACAAGACCTCGACGGCCTGAGCCTCGACGAGAAGAAGGCCCGCGCCCGGGCGTGGTTCGAAAGCCTGCGCGACCAGATCTGCGCCGCGTTCGAACGCCTGGAGGACGAGGCCCCGGCGGACCTCTATCCCGGCGCGCCTGGCCGCTTCGAGAAGAAGGCCTGGACGCGCGAGGCCGGCGGCGGCGGGGTCATGGGCATGATGCACGGGCGCCTGTTCGAGAAGGTCGGCGTCCACGTCTCGACGGTGCACGGGACCTTCACCCCCGAAATGGCCAAGAACATGCCGGGCGCCGACCAGGACCCGCGATTCTTCGCCACCGGCGTCAGCCTGATCGCGCACATGACCAATCCGCGCGTGCCGGCCGTGCACATGAACACCCGCTTCATCGCCACGACCAAGACTTGGTTCGGCGGCGGCGGCGACCTGACGCCCCTGCTCGGCTACCAGCGCCAGCAGGACTTCCCCGACGCCATCGACTTCCACGCCGCCTACCAGCGGGCCTGCGACAAGTACGATCCGGCCTGGCACGCCAAGTACAAGGCCTGGTGCGACGAGTACTTCTTCCTACCGCACCGCAACGAGCCGCGCGGGATCGGCGGCATCTTCTACGATCACCACGACAGCGGCGACTGGGCGCGCGACTTCGCCTTCACCCAGGACGTCGGCCGCGCCTTCCTGGAGATCTATCCGACCCTGGTGCGTCGCCGGATGGGCGAGGCCTGGACCGCCGACGAGCGCGAGCAGCAGTTGGTCCAGCGCGGCCGCTATGTCGAGTTCAACCTGCTCTACGACCGCGGCACGACCTTCGGCCTCAAGACCGGCGGCAATGTCGAGTCGATCCTCAGCTCCATGCCGCCGGCGGTGAAGTGGCCCTGATCAGGCCTTCGCCTGGGCCAGGAAGCGGTTGATCCACTCGGCCATCCGCGCCCGATCGTTCGCCTGCCCCAGCGTGACGAGCGCGGCGTCGGCCTGCTCGTCGGTGAACCGCGTGCCGCGCCGGGCCTCGATCAGGGCCTTGGCGTAGGCCGGATCGAACTCCGGGTGGAACTGCATCGAGATCGCCTTGGCGTCGTCGTAGGACAGGATGCCGTAGGGTGTGAAGGCGCTGCCGCCCAGTACGCGGGCGCCCTCCGGAAGCGCGACGACCTGATCCTGGTGCGAGGCGGGCACGGCCACGACCGGAGCGCCGTCCATCCACGGCGCGGGATCGGTGACCTCATAGGCATGCAGCCCGACGCCCCAGCCCTTGTCGGACTTGACGACCTTGCCGCCAAACGCCTCGGCCATGATCTGGTGGCCGAAGCACACGCCGACCAGCGGCGTCTCGCCCTTGGCCTGGCGCAGGAAGGCCTTCAACGGCTCGATCCACGGCAGAGGGTCGTAAACGCCCGCCGCCGAGCCGGTGATCACATAGGCGTCGTTCTCGGCCGGGTCCGCCGGCAGCTCGCCGCGCTGGACGTCGTAGGTGCGGTAGACATGGCCTGGCCCCAGCAGCGCCTCGAACATCGCGCCGTAGCCGCCGTAGGTCTTCAGCAGGTCGCCCGGCGGTTCGCCGGTTTCCAGCAGGCCGATCTTCAAGCGCGCCTCCGTCATCTGGTTCAGTACACCATGCCCTGGGCGACGGCCTTCAGGCGTTCGATGACGCTGAACTTGTCGTCGATGAAGTCGTGGTCGATCCACCAGAGCTCGACCTCGCGCATCACCTTGCCGACCATCGGCCCCTTGGGCACGCCGGCCTTCAGGATCTCCTCGCCGGTCAAGGGCAAGGCGGGCGGAGTCCAGGTTTCGGCCAGCGCCAGCAGCGCGCGCCACTGGGGCGTGGTAGAGGCGCGCTCGGCGCTGGCCCAGGCCAGCTTGACCTGGTCGCGGAAGGCGCTCTGGCCCAGGGCGTAGATAGCCCGGCGCGCCTCGCGCGGGCTCATCCACGAGACGATCTTGGGCCCTTCGGCCTTGGCGGCGACAATGCGGTCGCGCTCGGCGTTCGACAGGCGCAGGCGTTCGGCCAGAGCCTTGGCGTCCCCGTCGTCGGGCGTCATGGCGGCCAGGCGCAGGACGGCGTCGGTCTCGAACAGCTGCTCGCTCTCGATGGCCACGAGCGCGTCGAAGCGGGCCAGCGACCGCACGGTCGGCAGGATCGCGCCCAGCACGCCGGTGGCGGCCATCAGGCGGACGGCGGGCCGCGGATCGTCGGCCGCCAGCGTCTTCAGCAGCTCCTTCTGGATCCGCTCGGCCGTGCCGCCCAGCAGCATGTCCTTCAGCGCCGCGCAGGCGGCCAAGGCGTCCGCGTCCGGCTCGCCCCGGCCGTACCAGGCCTGGAAGCGGAAGAAGCGCAGGATCCGCAGATAGTCCTCGCGGATGCGGGTCATCGGATCGCCGACGAAGACCACGCGCCCCTCGCGGGCGTCCTCGACGCCGTGCCCGACCGGATCGTAGACCGTGCCCTCGGCGTCCGCGTAGAGGGCGTTGAAGCGGAAGTCGCGCCGCTGGGCGTCCTCGGCCCAGTCGGTCGTGAAGGCCACCACCGCCCGGCGGCCGTCGGTGGCGACGTCGCGGCGCAGGGTCGTGACCTCGTAGGGACGGCCGCCCGACAGGACGGTGACGGTCCCATGCTCGACACCCGTTGGAACCGCGCGCAGGCCCGCCTGCTCGGCCGCCGCGATCGTTTGGTCCGGCGTGAGAGTGGTGGCGATGTCGACGTCATCGACCGGCTTGGCCATCAGGGCGTTGCGGACGCACCCACCGACGAAGCGGGCGCAGCCGGCGCCGCCTTCGGCCTCCAGCGCCGCGATCACCGCCCGCGTCTGGGGCAGCGCCATCCAGGGGGGCACGCCGATCGATACGCCGCTCAAGCCTTGTTCTCCCCTCAGCCCGTCAACGCCTCGGAGGCGTCGTCATAGAGCCGTTCATACAGCGAGCGCAGCATGCCCGCCGTCGCGCCCCAGATGAAGCGGTCGTTCCACGGCATGGCGTAGAAGTGGCGCTTGACCCCGCCGGGCGCCTCGCGGTGCTGCCGTTGGTGATTGGCCGGGTCCATCAGGAACTCGAACGGCGTCTCGAACACGTCCGCCACCTCTTCGGGGCTCGGCGTGAAGGTCGCGCGCGGGTCGATGAAGCCGACCACCGGCGTCACGTGGAAGCCCGTCACCGTCTGGTAGCCGTGCAGCAGGCCCGCCAGGGTCACGCAAGCGGGATCCAGGCCCACCTCTTCGTTTGCCTCGCGCAGGGCGGTGGCCCAGGGGGTCTCGCCGGGATCGCAGCGGCCGCCGGGGAAGGCGATCTGGCCGGTGTGGCTGCGCAGGGTGTCGGAGCGTCGGGTCAGCAGGACCGTCAGCCCCTCGTCGTGCTCGATCAGCCCAACCAGCACGGCGGCGGGGCGCAGGGCGTGGGGATTGTCGAACTTCAGGCCGGGATTGAGGTCGAAGTCCGAGCGCAGCGGATTGGCCAGGCTCGGATCATACTGATCGATCGGGTCGAGGCGGCTGGCGATCCAGGCGCGGCGTTCGTCTCGCGTCATGCCGGCGCGGACCCTGGCGGCGCGACCGGGAAGAAGGCGCCGTTGGAGTTGACGCCCCAGACGCCGTCCTTCGGCGTCGCCAGCTCGACCAGTTCGTAGAAGACCGGGCGGGCGATCAGGGCTTCCAGGCCACGGCGGACATGGACATAGGGCCGAGGCTCCCCGGTGGCCGGGTCGATCTCGACGCGGATGACGTTGTCGGGGCCCGCGACGACCGTGTCGCCGACATTGGTCTGGAAGACCAAGGCCTCGCCCTCCTGGTCGACGCGCGTGGCGATGAACGGCGCGTCCTCGACCGTGATCTTCATCTTCTCGACGGGCGTGACCAGGTGATAGCCGTCCGGATCGAGGCGCAGCACGGTCGAGAACAGCCGCACCAGCGCCTCGCGGCCGATGGGCGTGCCCTCGTGGAACCAGGTCCCGTCCTTGGCGATGCGGATGTCGATCTCGCCGCAATGAGGCGGATTCCACAGCCATACCGGCGGCAGGCCGCGTTCGCCGGAGGCCCCCGCGTCCTTGGCGGCCTGGGCGACGCTCTCCAGACCCGTTTTGGCCAGACCAGGTTCGGCGGGTGCGTCGGTCATACCGATCAGTTAGGCTGTCCCGCCGTCCGGCTCAAGCGATCATGACGTCGCGCGGGCTCCCGGCGCGATGGCGACCAGCCCCGAGAGCCCTTCGTCGCCGCCTTGCCGCAGGGGCAACAGCAGCACGCGGCGCTGGTCCACCGGCCCTGGCATGACCACGCCGGCCGTGTGGGCGTTGGTGAAGCCGATCCGGCCGAAATAGGGGCCGTCGCCGACCAGCAGCACGGCGCGCCAACCCGCCGCGCGGGCGGCCTCGCAGGCGCTCTCGACCAGGGCCTGGCCCAGGCCAGCGCTGCGCTCGTCGGGATCGACGGCCAGCGGACCGAGGAAGGCGACAGGCTCGCCGCCGATCGTCACCGGCCACATGCGGCAGCAGCCGACCGGCCGCCCGTCGCGGAGGGCGACGAACGAGCAGTCGGCCAGCAGGGTGTTGCCCTCGCGCAGGCGCTCGGACGACTTGGCGAAGCGGCCGGGGCCGAACACCCGGTCGATCAGGGCGGTGACGGACGCCTCCATCGCCGGGGTCTCCAGGACCAGGGGCGGATAGGCGGGCGGAACAGGAAGGGTTTGCGGAACGGAGGTCATCGGCCTTCGGGGAATGCGGAAGAACGTCGGGCGGCTCCCGACGCGAAGGCGCGAGGGGAGAGGTTCAGATCGTGGCGCGTTCGCGCAGCATTCGTCGCAGGCGTCGCATGCCCTGAGACCTCCATTTGGTGCGCGCGCTGTAGGGCCAAGACTTTTCCAGGTCAATAACGTTGCGGCGCGGGAGCTTCGCCCTATGGTGCGGGCCGATGTCCGACCCCGCTTCAGCCGACACTGGCCCCGCCCCCGACACCTCTACCCGCGCCCTGTTGCGGGAGCGTGACTTCCTCCTGTTCTGGGTGGCCCGGTTCAGCTCGACCCTGGGGGTGCAAGTCCAGTCGGTGGCGCTAGGCTGGCAGGTCTATGCGATCGCCCGCATGACCAAGTCGGTCGGCGAGTCGGCCTTCCTGGTCAGCATGATCGGCCTGGCGCAGTTCCTGCCGCTGTTCCTGCTGACCCTGGTGGCCGGCGAGACGGCGGACCGGCGGACGCGCAAGCTGATCGTGGCCCTGACCCTGGCGCTCGACGCCGTCAGCGCCGCCGTCCTGATGATCCTGGCCCTGACGGGCTCGCACCAGCTGTGGCCGATCTTCGCCATCTCGGTGATGTTCGGCGCCAGCCGCGCCTTCCTCTCGCCGGCCAGCAGCGCCATGGGCCCGATGCTGGTGCCGCGGCCCCTGCTGCCGCGCGCCATCGCCTGGAACTCCCTGTCCTGGCAGTCGGGATCGATCGTCGGCCCGGCGCTGGGCGGCCTGCTGCTGATCCATTCACCGGCCCTGGCCTTCGGGGTCTCGTTCGGCCTCTATCTCTTCGCGGCCCTGCTGGCCCTCTTGATCCGCAAGCCCACCAAGCCCGAACAGCAGCCCGGCTCGCGCATGGAGCTGATCAAGGAGGGCCTCGCCTACGTCTGGAACAACAAGATCGTCTTCGGCTCGATCTCGCTGGACCTGTTCGCGGTGATCCTGGGCGGCGCGACCGCCCTGCTGCCGGTGTTCGCCAAGGACGTGCTCCACATCGGTCCCGGCGGCTTTGGCCTGCTGCGCGCCTCGCCGGCGATCGGGGCCACCCTGGTCGGCCTCTACCTCGCCGCCAACCCGATCCGCCGCAACGCCGGCCTGATCATGTTCTCGGGCGTGGCCGTCTTCGGCCTGGCGACCGTGGTCTTCGGCCTCTCCCGGCTGGAGTGGCTGTCGGTGGGCGCGCTGGCCGTGCTGGGCGGCGCGGACATGCTGTCCGTTTATGTCCGCCAGACCCTGGTGCAGATCGTGACGCCCGACGCCATGCGCGGCCGCGTCGCCGCCGTCTCGGGCGTGTTCATCAGCGCCTCCAACGAACTGGGCGAGGTCGAGAGCGGCGCGGCGGCCTGGCTGCTGGGTCCCGTCGGCGCGGCGGTGTTCGGCGGGATCGGGGCCATGGCGGTCACGGGGATTTGGGCCTTCCTGTTCCCCGAGCTGCGCAAGGCCGATCGGCTGGAGTAGGCGTCAGGCCTCGGCCAGCTTCCTCAGCGCCTCGCCGGTCATCCGGCGGATGATCCACTCGTCCATCGAGGCCGCGCCGAGGCTGTCATAGAAGGCGATCGACGGCGCGTTCCAGTCGAGGACCGACCACTCCAGGCGGCCGAGGCCTTCCTCGACGCAGCGCTTGGCAAGGTTGGCCAGCAGCGCCTTGCCGGCCCCGGCCCCGCGCGCCGCGGGCCGCACGAACAGGTCCTCCAGATAGATCCCGTGGCGGCCGACGAAGGTCGAGTAGTTGTAGAACCACAGGGCGAAGCCGACCGGCTCGCCGTCCAGCTCGGCGATGTCGGCGAAGGCGCGCGGCTGGGCGCCGAACAGCGCCGCCTCGGTGTCGGCTTGCGTCGCCTCGACCGTCTCGAGCAGCTTTTCATACTCGGCGAGATCAAGGATGAATTGATGGATCAGGGCCGCGTCGGCGGGCGTGGCGGGCCTGATGGAAACGCTGGCGGTGACGGACATGGCGGTCTCTGCGGACTATCGGGACTTCGTTCTGGAGCAATTGGCGCCGCTGGGCCAGGTCACCGCCCGCCGGATGTTCGGCGGGGTGGGGATCTACGCCAACGGGGTGTTTTTCGCCCTGATCGACGACGACGTCCTCTACCTGAAGACCGACGAGTCGCTGAGGCCCGAATTCGAAGCCGCCGGCTGTCACGCCTTCGCCCCGTTCGGCGCCGACAAGCCGATGAGCTACTGGACCGCGCCCACCGACGCCCTGGACGACCAGGACATCCTGCTGGACTGGGCCCGTAAGTCGCTGGCGGCCGCGGCCCGCAAGCAGGACGCCAAGCCCCGGCGGCGGAGCCCACGCTGAAGCGGAGACTCGGTCGCAGCCCCTGGCGGCGCGGGGCTGAAGCGCCCTAAAACCCATCACCCAACCCCGCCCTCTCCCGACGGGAGACGGTTTTCAAGCCTCGGAGCCCATGGAGCTCAGCCAGCTGGACGTGATCACGCGGGTCGCAGGGGCGACGCTGCTGCTGGCGCTGGCGGCGCTGCTGGCGCGGGATCCGCGCACGCGGCGCCTCGCGGCCTATTTCGCGCCGATGGCCCTTTGCCTGGCCGGATTCCTGGCCGGCAACACGCCCGAGCCCGCCTTGCGCCTGGGCGGCCCGCTGGGCCACGCCGCCGTGCTGGCCGCCGGCTACGCGGCCGTCTTCCTGTGGTGGTTCTGCCTGGCGAGCTTTGATCCGACGTTCCGGCCGCGCGGCGGGGTGCTGGCGGTAGGCCTGGCTTGGCTGATCATCGCCAGCGCCGATCGCGGGCTGCTGGGGCCGGCGCTGGAGGGCAAGGGCCTGTCCTGGGCGCTGATCGGCCTGGGCCTCTGCATGATCGGCTACCTCTTCTGGCGCCTGGTGCGCGACCGGGCCGGCGACCTCGTGGACGAGCGGCGGCGGGCGCGGATCCTAGTCGTCGTGCTGCTGGCCGGTCAGCTGGGCGCCGACTTCCTCGTGGACCTGGCCATGGGCCTCGACTGGGGGCCGCAAGGCTTCACCATCGTCCAGAACACGGCCCTGCTGGCCTTCGCCGCCTGGCTGGCCCTGCGCCTGCTGCCCGTCCCCGCCCCCGCTGTCATCGCCGCGCCCGCGCCCCTGCCCGTACGGGGCGAGGAAGTCCGCCTGACCGAGCGCCTGCGGGTGCTGGTCGAGGTCGAGAAGGTCCATCTCGAGCCCGACCTGACCTTCGCCGACTTCGTCCGGCGGATGGGCGCGCCCGAGCGAACCGTGCGCCAGCTGATCAATCACCGCCTGGGCCACGACCACTTCCGCGCCTTCCTGAACGCCTGTCGCGTGGCCGAGGCGCGGCGGCTGCTGGCCGATCCGGCGCGGGCCGGCGACAAGCTGATCGCCATCGCACTGGACAGCGGCTTTGCCTCCCTGGCCTCGTTCAACCGCGCCTTCCAGGCGGTGGAGGGCCGGCCGCCCAGCGCGTTTCGCAGCCTGCCGACTCCTGAGGAACGCCCCGCCGCCTTCTGAGAAGCGCGCGCCGGCGCCTTCGCCCTATGGCCAAGCCTCGTTCTTCCGGTTTCGAGGTGTGTTCATGGACGGCGTCTTCACCATCGGCGCGATCGTCGCGCTGCTCCTGGCGGCGGGCGGGGCGATCGCCCTGCTGGGCAAGGGCAAGGGGGTCTCGCTCCGCTGGCTATTGATGGCGGCGGGCCTGGTGCTGCTGAACGATGCTTTGCTGACGCGGGCCTATCGCCTGCTCCCCGACCTGATCGGCGGCGACTGGAACTGGCAGGGCAAGATCCTGGCCCTCGCCGCCACCCTGGCCATCGCCGCCCTGCCCGCCTTCGGCTGGCGCGCCAGCGGCCTGACCCTGCGCCAGGCCGACCTGAAAGCGCCGCTGATCGTGGCCGGCCTCTACGCCCTGCTGTTCGTCGGCCTGGCCCTGGCCTTCAAGAGCGACCCAGCCACGCCCGAGACGATGGCCTTCCAGCTGACCATGCCGGGGCTGGAGGAAGAGGCCTTCTATCGCGGCCTTTTGCTGCTGGTCCTGGACCGCGCCTTCACCGGGCGCGCGCGGCTGTTGGGCGTCGATTGGAGCTGGGGCGCGGTGCTGTCCTGCGTGCTGTTCGGCCTGGCCCACGCGTTCGGCATCGCGAAGGGCGAGGTCTCGTTCGAGCCGCTGTATTTCGCCCTCACCGCCGGTCCGTCGCTGATCGCCGTGTGGATCCGCCTGCGCACCGGGAGCATTTTATTGCCCGTGCTGATGCACAACTTCGGCAATGCGGCATCATTGTTCCTCTAAACCCGCTTTACGCGGCGGCGCTTCCCCGCTAGAAGCGCCGCCGATGCAAGTCCGCGCGACCAAAATTACCACCCCGAAAACGACCCGCCGCGGCGGGGCGTCTGCGGGTGCGTGCGCGAACTAGCGAGCATCCGAAGTCAGCCCCGCCGATGCGCGGGGCGGCTCTCAACTCCAGAGACCTCAAAGCTCCCCGCGCTCCGCACCTTTTTAGGAGACGCAAGACCGTGAGCTTCAAGTTTTCCCGTTCTAATCCGCCCCACGTCGGCGTCGTCGGCGCCACGGGCCTCGTCGGCGGCATGATGCGCGAGCTGCTGGCCGAGCGGGACTTCCCGCTGGCCTCCTTGCGCCTGTTCGCCTCGGCGCGCTCGGCCGGGACCAAGGTCGACTTCAAGGGCCAGGAGATCGTGGTCGAGGACGCTTCGACCGCCGACTTCGCCGGCCTGGACATCGTGTTCTTCTCGGCCGGCGGCTCGACCTCGCGCGAACTGGCGCCGAAGGCCGCGGCGGCCGGCGCCGTGGTGATCGACAACAGCTCGGCCTGGCGCTCGGATCCGGACGTGCCGCTGGTGGTGGCCGAGGTGAACCCGCACGCGCTGAACGACATCCCCAAGGGCATCGTCGCCAACCCCAACTGCACCACCATGGCCGCCATGCCGGTGCTCAAGCCCCTGCATGACAAGGCGGGCCTGAAGCGCCTGACCGTCAGCACCTACCAGGCGGCCTCGGGCGGCGGCATGGAGGGCATCGAGGTCCTGGCCGAGCAGCTGCGGGCCGGCGCGGCCGGGGACCTGGACGGCCTGGCCCGCTCGCCCGACGCCGCGCCCCTGCCCGAGCCCCGCAAGTGGGCCGTGCCGCTGGCCTACAACGTCGTGCCGCTGAACTACGTGCTGGGCGAGGACGGCTACACCGAGGAAGAGCTGAAGCTGCGCGACGAGAGCCGCAAGATCCTCGAGATCCCCGGCCTGCCGGTCTCGGGCACCTGCGTGCGCGTGCCGGTGTTCACCGGTCACTCGCTGTCGATCAACGCCGAGTTCGAGCGGCCGGTCTCGGTCGCCGAGGCCCTCGACCTGCTGGGCCAGGCGCCGGGCGTCGTCGTGGACGCCGTGCCGAACCCGCTGGCCGCCACCGGCCAGGACCCGGTCTTCGTCGGCCGGGTGCGTCCCGACCCGACGGTCGAGAACGGCCTGGCCCTCTTCGTGGTCGGCGACAACCTGCGCAAGGGCGCGGCCCTGAACGCGGTGCAGATCGCCGAGGTCATGCTGGGCTAACGCCCCTCGCAACCTCCGTGTCATCCCGACCACCGCCAAGCGCGCGTTCGGTCGGGGTGACACGGGTTAAGATTATCCCGACACCACATCTTGTGGAGCCGTTGTGGGCGAACGCCGGAGTCCGGGGACGGAGCTTAAGGGCCGCCTTGCGACGCTCCGTCGCGGGTGAAAAAAGTTCGACCGCGCAACCCCTTGATCCTGCCTCACAAGTTCCAGCCGTTCACAGCTTGTTAACGAAAAACTCGCCCCAACACCGTTGACGAGTCATTCACCACTGTGGCCCCATATCTGGGCTGAGGGGGCTCCTCAGCCACAAGATATAGCGGCTGGGCGGGGCAAGACCCTTCTCCGGAACACGCTGATTGAGCAATGGAATTTGGTCATGAACGGCAGTGAAGCGGCGAAGACGACCGTCCGAAAAGAGGCTCAAGTGGCGGCGATCAAGCCCGCCAAGCGCCCGCAGCTGGCCCTGGTGCGCAAGGTCGAGGTCGATCGCTCGCGCGACGCCCTGCTGACCGACTTCGGCAAGACCACGCTGGAAGACCGCTACCTGCTGCCCGGCGAGAGCTACCAGGACATGTTCGCGCGCGTCGCGACGGCCTTCGCCGACGACGCCGACCACGCCCAGCGCGTCTACGACTATATGAGCCGCCTGTGGTTCATGCCGGCCACCCCCGTGCTCAGCAACGGCGGCGCCGATCGCGGCCTGCCGATCAGCTGCTTCCTGAACGCCGTCAACGACAGCCTCGACGGCATCCTGGGCGTCTGGAACGAGAACGTCTGGCTGGCGGCCAACGGCGGCGGCATCGGCACCTATTGGGGCGGCGTCCGCTCGATCGGCGAGAAGGTCAAGGGCCAGGGCCAGACCTCGGGCATCATCCCGTTCATCCGCGTGATGGACTCGCTGACCCTCGCCATCTCGCAAGGCAGCTTGCGTCGCGGTTCGGCCGCCGTCTATCTCGACATCCACCACCCGGAAATCGAGGAGTTCCTCGAGATCCGCAAGCCGTCGGGCGACTTCAACCGCAAGTCCCTGAACCTGCACCACGGCATCAACATCACCGACGAATTCATGTTCGCGGTGCGTGACGGCAAGAAGTTCGGCCTGCGCTCGCCCAAGACGGGCGAGGTCCTGCGCGAGGTCGACGCCCGCGCCCTGTGGCAGAAGGTTCTTGAGCTGCGCCTGCAGACCGGCGAGCCCTACCTGATCTTCTCCGACAGCGTGAACCGCGCCATGCCGGCGTTCCAGCGCGAGCTGGGCCTGAAGGTGCGCCAGTCGAACCTGTGCAGCGAGATCATGCTGCACACCGGCACCGACCACCTGGGCCAGGAGCGCACCGCCGTCTGCTGCCTGTCGTCGGTCAACGCCGAGACGTTCCTGGAGTGGCGCGACCACCCGACCTTCATCGAGGACGTGATGCGCTTCCTCGACAACGTCCTGCAGGACTTCATCGACCGCGCGCCCGACGCGGCCTCGACGGCCGCGTATGCGGCGATGCGCGAGCGGTCGGTGGGCCTGGGCCTGATGGGCTTCCACTCGTTCCTGCAGAGCCAGAACGTCCCGTTCGAGAGCGCCCTGGCCAAGAGCTGGAACATGCGGATGTTCAAGCACCTGCGCCGCGAGGCCGACAAGGCCAGCCTGGCGCTGGGCGAGGAGAAGGGCCCCTGCCCCGACGCCGCCGACCGCGGCGCGAAGGAGCGCTTCTCGCACAAGCTGGCCATCGCCCCGACCGCCTCGATCTCGATCATCTGCGGCGGCACCTCGGCGGGCATCGAGCCGATCCCGGCCAACATCTACACCCACAAGACCCTGTCGGGCTCGTTCGCGGTGAAGAACCCCTATCTGGAGAAGCTGCTCGAGGAGAAGGGCCAGAACACCGACACGGTTTGGGGCTCGATCCTGGAGCACGAGGGCTCGGTCCAGCACCTGGACTTCCTGAACCAGGACGAGAAGGACGTCTACAAGACCGCCTTCGAGCTGGACCAGCGCTGGGTGATCGAACTGGCCGCCGACCGCACGCCGGAAATCTGCCAGAGCCAGTCGGTCAACGTCTTCCTGCCCGGCGACGTCGACAAGTGGGACCTGCACATGCTGCACTGGAGCGCCTGGGAGCGGGGCGTGAAGTCGCTGTACTACCTGCGCTCCAAGTCGGTGCAACGCGCGGCCTACGCCGGCGCCGAGGGCAAGGCCGAGAAGATCGCCGAGGGCTTCGACGTCCCCGAGAAGACCGACTACGACGAGTGCCTGGCCT
>NZ_QFQZ01000006.1 GCF_003243465.1 Caulobacter segnis | reverse complement strand
CGACCTCAACGCTGCGCGTCTACCAATTCCGCCACGACCGCTCGTGGTGAGGGGCGGCAGGTAGCAAACTGAATCGGCTTTGGGAAGTCGGAAGTTCGCGTCTGGCGAACTTCTCCCCTGCGACGAATTACGCCCCGCCCGCCATGTAGTCGTAGACGTCGGCCGCGCGGGTCACCTGGATGGCGATGCGATCATCGCTGATCTGGATCTCGCCGCGGGCGATCGGGTGGTTGTTGGCCAGGATCCAGACCTCGTCATTGGTCTTGGCGTCCAGCGGGATCACCGCGCCGCGGCCCATGCGCAGCAGCTGCTGCATCGGCAGGATCGAGCGGCCCAGAAGCACGGAAATCTCGACATTGACGGCGTTGACCTGAGTCACGAAGTAAGGCCCCTGAAACTGACACGCGCGACCGACCGGGTCGCGGCGTCCGAATTGCAAGATTAGGGCCGTATGCTTGCGCTGCCGTTAAATGCTGAAAACACAGGACTTCCGAGCATGAGGCGTGATGACGCGGCGCCGGTCGGGTGGGCGGTTTCGACCGACTACGTCGATTACCCGGCAGCGGTTGCCGCCATGGAGGCGCGCGCCGCAGCCATCGCCGACGGGACGGCGGGCGAGCTGGTCTGGCTGCTCGAGCACCCGCCGCTCTACACGGCCGGCGTCTCGGCCAAGGCGGGCGATCTTCTGGCCCCTGACCGCTTCCCGGTGTTCGAGAGCGGCCGTGGCGGCCAGTTCACCTATCACGGCCCCGGTCAGCGCGTGGCCTATGTGATGATGGACCTGACCAAGCGCGGCCGCGACGTGCGGGCCTTCGTCGCCGCGCTGGAGGCCTGGATCATCGACGCCCTGGCAGCCTTCAACGTCACGGGCGAACTGCGCGACGGCCGCGTCGGCGTCTGGGTCGAGCGCAAGGGCGCCGGCTGGAGCCGCGAGGACAAGATCGCCGCGATCGGCGTGAAGCTGCGCCGCTGGGTCAGCTTCCACGGGATCAGCCTGAACGTGGAGCCGGACTTGTCGCACTTCTCGGGCATCGTCCCCTGCGGCCAGACCGAGCACGGGGTGACCAGCCTGGTGGACCTGGGTCTGCCGGTCACCATGGACGAGGCCGACGCGGCGCTGAGGGCGAGCTTCGTGAAGGTGTTCGGGCCGGTCGAGGACGCGGCGGCGCCCTTGTAGCCACCCTCTCCCGCCGGGAGAGGGCGGGGCCCATGCAAAGCATGGGAGGGTGAGGGTTTAAGGCGTCAACCTGCGTATTCCCTCACCTCCCACCGCTGCGCGGCGGGTCCCTCCTCTCCCAAGGGAGAGGAACCCTCAAATGGAAATCGTCTTCAAGGGATTAGGCCCATAGCGGTTCGCGCCCTGCTCGCCGCCCATCACACCCAGCTCGACCACCGCCCAGGCGATGACCAGGCAGAACATGAAGTCGAGGAAGTGCTCGGGCTGCGGCCACACGGCGATGAAGGCCACCAGGATCAGCAGCGACCACCAGCCCGACCGGCCGCGATCGTGCAGGCGCTTGGACAGCACGCAGGCGCCCGAGAACAGCAGGGCCGGATAGACCACCCAGCCGGTCAGCCAGTGCAGGGTGTAGCCGGCGATCGCCTCGTAAAGCACCGCCACGCCCAGCAGGACGGCGGCGGCGATCAGGAACGGCGTGCGCGCCAGCCGGCCGTTCGACGACAGGAACAGCTCCGCCCACTCGCTACGTTCGCTCATGCTCGCCTTGGCTCCGACTCGGCGTTCGATCTCGCCGGCAATCTAAGCGCAGCTTCAGGCGAACTCCACCAGCACCTCGTCAGCCGCGACGGGGTCGCCGCCCTTGGCGTTGACGGCTTTGACCACCCCGTCGCGCTCGGCGCGGATGATGTTCTGCATCTTCATGGCCTCGAGCACGCAGACGACCTCGCCCTCGCGCACCTGCTGGCCCGCGGCGACGTCCATCGAAACCACCAGGCCCGGCATTGGCGACAGCACCAGCTTGGAGGTGTCGGCGGCCTGCTTCTCGGGGAGCTTGCCATGCAGTTCGGCCGAGCGCGGGGTCAGGACCAGCACGCGGGCCTTGGCGGCGCGGTGGCGGATGGTGAAGCCCTCGGCGGCGGGCGTCGCCTGCACGGTGAAGGCCTTGCCGTCGAGCGCGGCCTTGAACACCGGCTTGCCCGGACGCCAGTCGATATCGGTCAGCGTGAGCGTGCGCCCCTCGTCGAGCAGCGCGACGGTGATATCGCCCTCCCCAGCCACCTTCACGCGGCGCTCGGCATGGCCGACGAAGACCACCCATTCGTCGCGCGGGGCCGAGGCGACCAGGCCCGAGGCGTAGGACCGGGCGCGGGCGGCGTAGACGCGCTGCATGGCCGCGCCGACGGCGGTCAGGATGTCGAGCTGGGCGGCCGTCGGAGCCGTGCCGTTGAAGCCGTCCGGGAACTCGTCCTTGATGTAGCTGGTCGCCAGCTTGCCCGAGCGGAAGCGGTCCTCGTCCATCACGGCGGCCAGGAATGGGATGTTCTGGCCCAGGCCCTCGATGTGGAAGTCCTCCAGCGCCCGGCCCATGCCGTCGATGGCGGCCAGACGCGTCGGCGCCCAGGTGCAGAGCTTGGAGATCATCGGGTCGTAGTACATCGAGATCTCGTCGCCCTCGCGGACGCCGGCGTCGTTGCGGACCGTGTAGCCGTCCTTCTCCCCTTCCGACGGCGGGTCGTAGCGCACCAGCCGGCCGATGCTGGGCAGGAACTTGCGGTAAGGATCCTCGGCGTAGATGCGGCTCTCGATCGCCCAGCCGTTGATCTTCAGGTCCTTCTGCTCGAACGCGAGCTTCTCGCCCCAGGCCGAACGGATCATCTGCTCGACGAGATCCAGGCCCGTGATCAGCTCGGTGACCGGGTGCTCGACCTGCAGGCGGGTATTCATCTCCAGGAAGAAGAAGCTCTTGTCCTGGCCGGCGACGAACTCGACCGTGCCGGCTGAGTCATAGTTCACCGCCTTGGCCAGGGCGACGGCCTGGGCGCCCATGGCTTGACGCGTGGCCTCGTCAAGAAGCGGCGACGGCGCCTCCTCGATGACCTTCTGGTTCCGGCGCTGGATCGAGCATTCCCGCTCGAACAGATGGACGACGTTGCCGTGCTTGTCGCCCAGCACCTGGATCTCGATGTGGCGCGGGCTCTCGATGAACTTCTCGATGAAGATCCGGTCGTCGCCGAAGCTGGCCTTGGCCTCGGCGCGCACGGCCGGGAAGCCTTCCTCGACGTCCTGGCGGCTCCAGGCCACGCGGATGCCCTTGCCGCCGCCGCCGGCCGAGGCCTTGATCATCACCGGATAGCCGATCTCCTCGGAGATCTTCACCGCCTCGGCCGTGTCGGCGATCTCGCCGATATGCCCGGGCACGCAGGAGACGCCGGCCTTTTGCGCGAACTTCTTGCTCTCGATCTTGTCGCCCATGGCCGAGATGGCGCCGGGGTTGGGCCCGATGAACACGATGCCCTCGTCGGCGCAACGCTGGGCGAAGCCGGCGTTCTCGGACAGGAAGCCGAAGCCCGGATGGATCGCCTGAGCGCCCGTCTGCCGGCAGGCGGCGATGATCTTGTCGGCGACGAGGTAGGACTGGGCGGCTGGCGAAGGCCCGATATGCACCGTCTCGTCCGCCATCTCGACCGCCAGGCTGCCGGCGTCGGCGTCGGAATAGACCACCACGGTGGCGATCCCCAGGCGACGGCAGGTCTTGATAACCCGGACGGCGATCTCACCCCGGTTGGCGATCAGGATCTTGCTGAACATCGGCTACTTCCGCCCGTAATTTTTGTGCTTTGCAGCATGGCCTATCAGGCCGTGTCGGGTTTGCAAGCCTGCCCTTACGGCGCTACATCAGAGGCGCGGAATGACACCGGTTACCAAAAGCCGGATATCCGCTAGCCGGAGGAGACGGTTGCATGAAGGCGATTTTCCTGGGTTCGGCCTGCGCGCTGATCTTGGCCAATGCGGCGGCCGCCGCCCCTGCGCCGGCCGGGCCGGGCCTTCTGTTCAAGCTCTCGGGCGACAAGGGCCTCGTGGCCGACGTCGCGGCAGGCGATCCGATCCCTAATTTCGCCGACAAGGTGACGCCGATCGACGGCAAGGTCGGCAAGGGCTTTCGCGCCGCCGACGACGGCGTCGTCTCCTGGAACGCGCCCGGCAACATCCAGGCCCAGCGCGGCACCCTCTCTTTCTTCTGGCGCTCGGGCTATCCGGTCGGCGTCGCGCCGTTCGTGATCTTCCGCGTCGGCTACGCCGATCACTCCAGCTGGGACATGGCCTTCCTGCGCATCGACTGGAACGGCCACGGCTTCGACGCCTTCGTCACTGACAACGGCCTGGCGCGGACCCGCGTCTCGTTCAAGGTCGACAAGAACCCCTCCCCCGACGTCTGGACGCACCTGGCCTTCACCTGGGACGAGACCACCGGCGTCCAGCTCTATGTCGACGGCAAGCTGGCGGCCAAGAAGGAGGCGAAGGCGGTCTATGACGCGGGCCTGGACCAGTTCGGCGTGGCCGGCCGGGTGATCGCTCCGCACCAGGTGCAGAGCCGCTACAACTTCACGCGCGGCGGCGACCTGGACGAGCTGCGCGTGTACGATCGCGCGCTGGACGCCGGAGCCATCGCCGCCCTCGCCCGCAACGAGACGCCGTCGCTGGCCGCGCCGGTCGCCACACTGGACGACCCGGCCGTCCATGCCGCCTGGAAGCAGCGCTACGGTTGGAACAAGGACCTGCCGCCCGTCCTGACCGACGCCCAGACAACGATCCGCAAGGTCGAGTTCGCGGACGTAAAGGACATCAAGGAGTGGATGTGGAAAGGCACGGACGGCATCGCCGAAACCACCTGGCCAGGCGTCTACAACCGCTCGCGCCTGCCCGGCCGTGACGACTACTTCCAGCTGCCCGACTGGAACGTCTATGTCGACGGCGGCAAGGCCCTGACGCTGACCCTGCCTGACGAGCCGATCAACCGTCTCGAGATCCAGGGCCCCGCCTATGGGTCGCTCTCATGGGCGGCCAAGACGGGAGACAAGACGGCCGATGTCGGGACCCGCCCCAAGGACCAGGAACGCACGGTCACCAGCCTGGCCCAACCGCTGAAGGGCGGCGTCCTGACCTTCACCAATGTGGCGCAGGAGACCCCTATCCAGGAGATCTGGGCCTACAACTTCTCGGCCGGCGCAGAGCCGAAGGACGCCTTCAAGATGAGCTACACGGTCCGCGCCGACGTCGCGCCGGACTACCTTAACCTCGCCGACCTCAACGCCTATATCGCCGGCCGCCATCCGGCGGGCGAGCGCGCCACCGTCGTGGCGATCCCCGAGGGCGCCCCCAATCGTCCGCGCCCAGCGACGGACCTGACGGCGAAGGGCCTGCCGATCGTCCACATCCTGATCCCGTCGGGCTTCGGCGACGCGCCGGCCGCCAAGCCCCTGGCCCGCAACTGGGCCTATGGCTGGGAGAACGCCCGCGACGGCCTCGACGGCATAGCGATCGACATCCCCGCCCTGCCCGGCGCGGCGGGAACGATCATCCCGCTGAACATCCAGGTGAAGGACCCGATCTGGCCCGGCCGCAACATGATCGACGTCAGCGTCTCGGTGAAGGCCGGCGAGGCCCGCACCGTCTGGCTAGACCTGCGTGACCGCATCTTGACGGCCGACAGCCTGTACCTGACCCTGGCCGCGGACAGCGCCGAGTTCGGCCCGAAGGCGCTGGACGGCGCCAAGATCCGCCTCGTGCTGAAGGACCGCGACAAGGCCAAGGTCGAGCACATCCAGGATCGCCTGAACCAGGTGAAGGACAACTGGGCCTTCCTCGTGGAGGAGCACACCACCTCCAAGCGCCAGGGCCTCTATCGTCGCCTCTACGCCGACATCACCGACCTGCTGCGCGTCGATCCCGACAACCAGATCGGCCGTGAGTACTGGGGCGACATCACCTATGGCAGCCAGGGCTGGCCCGCCTTCGAGCAGCCCAAGCCCAAGGACGCCACGCCGCTGTGGGCCTTCCGCCAGCTGGAGGACCTGAAGCTGGTCTCCAAGTTCGTGAACTGGTGGATCGACGAGCGCCAGGCCGACTTCGGCGACTTCGGCGGCGGCCTGTCGGACGACACCGACCTGCTGCAACAATGGCCAGGCCTGGCCCTGATGGGCGTCCAGCCGGACAAGATCACCCACTCGCTGAACCGCCTGACCGACGCGGTCTACAAGAACGGCATGTTCACCGATGGCCTCTCGACCATCGTGACCGACGAGCTGCACGCCTACGAGGAGGGCATCAACTCCAACTCGGAGGCGATGTACGTCAACTATGGCGACCCGCTGGCGGTCGAGCGGCTGTTCACGACGGTGAAGGCCCTGCCCCGCGTCGTCGACAAGAACCCGGCCGGCCACGTGCACTTCAACACCAACTGGTACAGCGGCAAGATTTCGTACCGCGAGGGTCCGTGGGAGTGGCAGAAGCCGTATTCGTTCGGCGTCACCCACCCCTCGATCCTGATCAGCGACTACAACGGCGACCCGACCGCGCGCGACACGGTGATCGGCCTGGCTGACGGCTACCTGGCGCACGTGGCCAAGGACGGCTCGTACCCCAACGAGATCAACTGGCGCACCGACGCCGAGCGCGGCGGCACGGTGCTGCAGGGCTCGGGCGCGGACGGTCCCTTCCAGGTGTTCTGGGCCGCCTGGCGCCTGACGAGCGACCCCAAATACCTGGTCCCGATCCAGTGGCGGATCGGCAAGAACGGCCTGAAGTCGCTGGCGGCGGTCAATGAGAACGCCCTCACCGCGATGAACCTGGGCGCGGCCAACAAGGACACCCTCGTCAGGGCCGCGGCCAAGGGCGGCGCCTTCGAGCGCTACGCCGCCTGGTCGCTGACCGGCGACAAGACGTTCCTTGAGGATCTCTACGCCGACGAGATCCAGTGGAACGCCCAGCACATTTACATGCACACGGAAGGCCACTGGTGGTCCGATCGCGTGGAGTTGCCCTCAGACATCCTGCAGCGCACCCGCCTCGGCGGTATCGCCAACAAGCGCGCCCAGATGACTCCGGGCCACGTCGTCTCGTGGCGCTTCGACAACGCCGACGGCACGGACGTGGCGCTGCTGGTCAAGGATGCGACCAAGACAGGCTTCAAGGTCATCGCCTACAACACCACCGACAAGCCGGTGATCGCGACCATGACCGGCTGGAACGTCGCGCCGGGCCAATGGATGCTCTCGCAAGGTCTCGACGCCAACGGCGACGACACCATCGACGGCGCGGCGCAGAGCCGTTCGGTCGCCTTCGAGCGCAGCCTGGGGACCCAGGTTGTTCTGGCCCCGCGGCAGACGACGGTCATCGACATGAAGCTCGCGACGGCCGGCGACGATCCGGCCAAGCGCGCCGACCTCGGCGTCGGCCGTGGGGACGTGACGGTGAAGGGCTCGACGGTCACCACCGTCGTCCATAGCCTGGGCGCCCAGGACGCCGCGCCGGCCAAGCTCGAACTGGTCGATGCGTCGGGCAAGGTGCTGGCCAGCGCCGCGACCCCGGCCCTGAAGGCGCCCCGCGACCTGCTCCCCAAGACGGCCGCGGTCAAGCTGAAGATCCCCGCGGGCGTAAAGGCGCAGGGCCTTCGGGTGCGGATCGTCGCCAACCAACCCCAAAACACCCGCCTGAACGACGAGGTCGTGCTGCCATGAGAAAGTCCCTGACGCTGATCGCCGCCGGCCTCTGCCTGGCCGGCGCGCCCGCCCTGGCCCAGACGGCCCCGCCGCCGCCCGCGCCCCATCCCGCCTATTCCGGCCGGGTGATCACCCTGGCCGAGGCCAAGTCGGTGGTCGCCGCGGCCGAGGCCGTGGCGAGAAAGAACGGCTGGTCCATGGTCATCACCGTGGTCGAGTCGAACGGCGCGGTCGTCCTCTCCGAGAAAATGGATGGCGCCCAGTACGGCTCGGAGGAAGTCGCTCTGAAAAAGGCGCGCACCGCCGCCAACTTCCGCCGCCCGACCTCCGAGTTCCAGAACGCGGTGAAGGCCGGCACATTGAACGCCATCTTCACCGGCGCCATGGCGATCGAGGGCGGCGAGCTGCTGCTGGTCGACGGCAAGATCGTCGGGGCCATCGGGGTCTCCGGCGGCTCCGCGCCCGAGGACGGGATCGTCGCCCGAGCCGCCGCCGCGACGCTTAGATAAGCGACTTCAGATAGGCCCGGAACGCGGCCATGGTCATCAGACGGGCGGGGTCGGCTAGGGCTCCGCCCGGGTCGTTCTTGCGATGCGGCGCGACCTCGTCGTGGCCGAACACGCGGTCCAGGCTGAACGTCGCCGGGAAGGTCTTGGCCAGATACAGGCACAGGTTCGTCAGCGACTCGAACTGGTCGAAGCTGTAGGGCAGATAGGTCCCGGCCTTGATGTTGCCGTCGGCCGCCACGGTGCGGACCTCGGAGGCGGCGTACCATTCGTCGTGGGCGGACTTGCGGGTGCAGCGCCCCCGCCCGTCGAGCACGACATTGCCGTCGGCGTCGCGGACGGCGTTGAACCAGGGGCAGAAGACCCCATCCTCCTGCGCCTCGTAGAGGCGGCCGGGGTTGTTCATCTCGAAGCCGACATAGTAGCGCGACACGCTCGTCCGGCCTGTCACCGGACACGCGCTGACGCCGGCGTGCGAGCCCCACTCGCTCCACTCGAAGTTCTCTGGCAGGAAGATCGTGCCGGTGCGGCTGATCTCGCCATAGTGGAAGCCGTTGGCCTGACCCGAGCGCATCATGTCGAGCGTCCGGGCGTCGGAGTCCTCGACGCCGTTTCCGGCCTTCTTGATGTGATAGGCGTCGAAGTGGACGATCAGCCCCTCGAGCCCGTTTGGCCGCCGGCCTTGCACCTTGTGGCGAACGCCGTCGGCGGTCTTGAACCGCGGCGGCGCATAGTCATGCAGCTGGCGGCGGTCGGGACGTTCGGCGTCCTCCTCGACCAGCGGCTGGAAGTCGCGGCAGCCGCCGGCCCAGACATATTCCCCGCCCCCCAGGTCGAACCATTGGCTGACGCCCGAGACCAACTCCCCCGAGAGCGACTTGCGGACCGTGAACCGTGTTCCGGCTTCGATCACCCGCACCTTCCGCGACGTCGTCCGCGGCTTGTCCCGCCGGACATTCAGCCGCCCCGCCGCCTCGACCGAACCCGGTCCGGATGGAAACGGATCCGCCATGTCGTCGCCCCCTGTCCCGCGCAGAAAAGCTAGCGGGCATCGGGACGAATTACAATCTTCGAGAGATTTATCCGCTCAGGAGAACTCTCGCGCGAACATCGCCTCGAAGCCGGCGATCATGTCCTCGGCCTCCGGCGCCACCAAGCGCGCCACGGCCGCAGCGAAGGTCGTCGGCGCCAGACCCGAGGCGCTGACCACCTTGCCGTCGGCGACCGCCTTGGGCGTATCGACATAGTGCTCGGCGCCCGCGTAGCCGGGAACAACGCCCTCCAGCCAGTCCTTGCCGTTCGAGGTGT
Organism: Caulobacter segnis; assembly: GCF_003243465.1. Classification (GTDB taxonomy): domain Bacteria; phylum Pseudomonadota; class Alphaproteobacteria; order Caulobacterales; family Caulobacteraceae; genus Caulobacter; species Caulobacter segnis_A. The sequence goes on along the minus strand of NZ_QFQZ01000006.1, from coordinate 85,724 downwards.
GCTTGCGCCCCTCGAACAGGCCCGCGCGCGCGAGGGCCGTCGTGCCGGCGCAAATGCCCGCCACCGGCTTGCCGTCCGCGAAGGCCTGGCGCAGCAGCGCGGTGATCGCCGGGTTCTCGCCCTTCGACCATTCATCGCTACCGATCAGGATGAAGAGGTCGGCGTCGCTCAGCACCGGATCGTCGAAACGGTAGTCGGCCGCGGCCAGGATCCCGCCGATCGAGGTCTCCGGATCGCCGGTCGGGGTGGCGATCTCGATCTGGACCTTCAGGTGCTCGCGCAGCAGGGCCAGCACGGGACCGGCCTCCCAATCGGCCCAGCCTGGCTGCAGAAAGGCGACGGCGACGGTCATGTTCACTCCTGGAGCTACCGGTTCGGCGGATGAACGCCTACATTGGCTGTCATGACAGACGCAGCCATCCTTTCAACCGCCGGCTTCGATCTTACCCCGCCGACGGAGCCCGAACGCGAACGCCTGGAGGCCGACCTGACGGCCGAAGAGGCGCGCGTTCTCCTGCACCACGGCACCGAAGCCCCGTTCTGCGGCGGCCTGCTGGGCGAGAAGAGCCCCGGCGCCTATTGCTGCCGCCTCTGCGGCCTGCCGCTGTTCAAGCACGAGACCAAGTTCGAGAGCGGCACGGGCTGGCCCAGCTTCTACGCCCCCTTCGCCGAGGATCATGTGATCGGCGTGCGCGACACGTCGTACGGCATGGTCCGCATCGAGACTCGCTGCGCCCGCTGCGACAGCCACCAGGGCCACGTCTTCCCGGACGGCCCGGCGCCGACGCGGCTTCGCTACTGCATCAACTCTGTGTCGCTGCAGTTCGTGAAAGCGGGCGATCCCCTGCCCGACCCGCTGCATCGCGGCGACAGGATCGGCTGATCCGGCGGGCGAGACGGTGGTCTCGCCCCAGCTTTTCTGAATTCCTATTGAATTCATATGAATTGAGCCAAGACCCCGAAAGGAGCCATGTGCGCTCGACGGCCATCCGTTGACCCGAGCGCATCATGAACCCCGCCCCGCACGCCTTCGAAACGCCGCGTCGCCACCGTCGCGACGACGCCGACGGTCCGCCGATCCTGATCGTGCCTGGCCTCTATAATTCGGGGCCCGACCACTGGCAGACCCATTGGGAGCGCGAGCTGCCCAACGCCGAACGGGTCGACCAGCAGGACTGGGAGCGCCCCCTGCTCGGCGACTGGACGATCAGCCTGGCCGAAGCCGTGCGCCAGCGGCCGGGCGCCATCCTGGTCGCCCACAGCCTGGGCTGCGCTCTCGTCGCCCACTTCGCCCAGGTCACGGGCGGACGCGGCGTCGGCGGAGCAATGCTCGTGGCCCCCGCCGACGTCAATCGCGAAGGTCCGGCGGGCCGCCTGCTGGTCGGCTTCTCGCCGATCCCGCGCCAGCGCCTGCCCTTCCCCAGCCTCGTGGTGGCGAGCCGGAACGATCCCTATGTCGAGATCGACCGCGCCGAAGCCTTCGCCCGCGGCTGGGGCGCGGACTTCGTCGACCTCGGCCGCGCGGGTCACATCAATGTCGACTCTGGACACGGCCCTTGGACAAAGGGGCGCACATTGCTCAAGGGCTTGATCGCCCAGGTCACGGCGACTCGGCGTCTCTAGGTCCGCAGCAAGGCCTCGGGCGCCAAGGCGCGCGGCGTGAAGCGGGCCTCGCGGACCGCGCCCTTGAAGTAGTCGATCTTGTTCATCCGCGCGCCAACCGACGACCGGCCCTGGCCTTGCGGCGTGAAGGCCATCTCGGCCTCGCCCTGCAGCTGGCCGTTCACGAACGCGCGGTAGGTCTTGCCGTCGTAACTCTGGGCGACCCAGCACCAGCGGCCGACCGGGAAGGTCTTGTCCTGGAACAGCAGGGTCTGCTTGTACCCCGGCCCCGTGGCGAAGGCGTCGAGGCTCCAGACCTCGCCTGTCACGCGGATCTCGAACAGCATGCGGGTGACGGAAGGCGGCGCGCCGGGCGTCGGATCCTCCTCGTTGAGATGGAACCAGCGCTGGGCGAAGACCCCGCCGTCGGGCCGGAACAGCGCCTCGAAGGTGAACTGGGACATGCCCGCCAGCGGATGGCGGTCGATGACCAGTCGATCATCGACGCCGTCGAACTGCACGGCCTTGCCGTAGGGCGTGTCGATCAGGCGCGGGTCGCCTTCGACGGTCGTAGCGACGCCGCCGATGTTGGTCAGGCGATCGAAGGTCCAGCGCGTCTGATCGGGCGCGTCACGCGGGGGCCGCCGGCCCATGGCGGAGGCTTCTAGTCCCGCTGAAAGCGCGCCAAGACCGCCCAGCACGACTCGCCGCCCGATCGGTCGCGAAAGCTCGCCGAAGGCCTTGAACGCGGTCATGACGTCTCCTCCCCGATGCGCATACTGACACCGGTATCAGCGACGATGCTGCGGTCACGCCAGGGCTTTTTCAAGCCGAAACCGACGCTTCTTTTGAGAGGAAGACAGAGTTGGTGCGGGCGGTCGGGGTCGAACCGACACTCCTTTCGGAACCGGATTTTGAGTCCGGCGCGTCTACCAGTTTCACCACGCCCGCAGGCTTCGCAACGCGAAGGGTGGTCTTCCTAGCAGGCGTCGGCGGCGAATTCCAGTCTCGCGACGACCGGTCTAGCATCGAAGCTCACGGAGATTCCCGATGCTCAAGCCAGGCCCGCGCAACCTGATCACCGACGTCCCTGGCCTCACGGTCGGATGCGTCGAGGACGAGGCCGTCCGCTCCGGCGTGACGGTGCTGCTATGCCCCGACGCCTGGACGGCGGCGGTGGACGTGCGCGGCGGTGGGCCGGCGGTTCGGGAGACCGACACCCTGCGTCCGGAGAACAGCTTTTCCCGCGCCCACGCCATCTGCCTGTCGGGCGGCTCGGTGTTCGGCCTCGGCGCCGCCGACGGCGCGGCGATCGCCCTCTCGGGCCGCGACGTGGGGGTCAAGCTGGCCGCAGGCTCTCCAGCCATTCCGATCGTGCCGGCCGCGTCGCTGCACGACCTGGGCAACGGCGGCGACAAGGCCTGGGGCCTGGCCCCGCCCTATCGAGACCTGGGGATGAAAGCCGTCGCGGCGGCCGGCGTCGACTTCCCGCTGGGCTCGGTCGGGGCCGGACGCGGGGCGATGGCGGGCGTGGTCAAGGGCGGGCTTGGCTCAGCTTCGCTGGACCTGGGCGAGGGCCTGGTCGTTGGGGCCCTGGTGGCGGCCAATCCCGTCGGCTCGGTCTATATGCCCGACGGCGAGACATTCTGGGCCTGGCCGTTCGAGATCGACGGCGAGTTCGGCGGACGTCGTCCCGGCGCCATGCCGATGGCGATCGACCCGATGCCGGATGACACCAAGCTTGGGGCCATGGGCCGCCTGCGCCCCGGCGCCAACACCACGCTGGCGATCGTGGCGACCACCGCTGACCTAACCACGGCCGAGGCGCAGCGCATCGCGATGATGGCCCATGACGGCATGGGCCGCGCCATCCGGCCGGCACACACGACCTTCGACGGCGACATCGTTTTCGCCCTGGCCTCGGGCGCGACGACGCTGGGCGAGAGCCCGGAGCGGGCCGCGATGCTCGCGCGTCTCGGGTCGGCGGCGGCGGACTGCCTGGCCCGCGCGATCGCCCGCGCGGTCTACGCCGCTAGGGCGGCGTGATCGTCTCGCCCCCGGCGAGCTGGATGGCGGCGGTCTCGAGATGATTCAGCAGGCGCTTGAAGGTCGCCACCTCGCTGGGCGCCAGGCCGGCCAGCAGCGTGGCCTCGTAGGCCAGGGCCAGGGGCGCGATCTCGGCGAACAGGCGACGGCCGGCGGCGGTCAGTTCCAGCGTATGCGAGCGCCGGTCGGAACGCACCGTGGTGCGAGCCACCAGACGGCGCACGACCAGGTCCTGGGCCGCACGGCTGACACGCACCTTGTCCATGGCCGTCCGGGTGACGGCGGCGTGCGGGGTCAGGGCGCCCTCGGCCAGCACCGACATCAGCCGCCATTGCGGGATGGTCAGGCCGAAGCGGTCTTCATAGGCCCGCGCGATCAGGCGGCTGACGGCCGCTGACGCCGTCGCCAGGCGATAGGGCACATAATCGGAAAGACTGACAGCTGCTTCGGGCGCATCAGGGGCGCTCGTCGTGATCGGAGAGACCGTCGCGGTCATATCCCGTTCCTTTCGTCCTCCCAGGCGTGACCGCCTCGGAGGAGCGGCCTTCGCCAACCCATGCGCGCTCACCGGACCCTGGCGTTTGGGCCCGCACGCGCCTTGATCTGAGCGCGACCCGCCGCGGTCACAATGGACCGCGTCATACGCCCTCACGAAGACACAGTTTCGCACGCCCCGTGGGCAGAGAATAGCTCTCTCGCCTTCCCGGAGGGCGTTCTCATGCCTCCAGATCTGAAAGACCCGTGTTTTTCTTCGCAACACCGGGTGCGAAGTGGCTAGGCGGGGCGTGGAATCACCGCCGAGATCCGCGCGCCCTGATCGTATCGCGAGGGTCCGCCGTAGACGGCGACTTCGCACAGGATGTCGCCGCCCAGCTCGGCCGCCCAGATGTAGCTGCGCTCGACCTCGACATAGCGGCCGGCGGGCGAGATCCCCTCGAAGGTGTCGCCCCAGGGGACCACCCCGCGCAGATCCTGCCAGCGCAGGGTCAGGGCCCGCGAAAGCTCGTCGCGGGCCATGGCCTCCAGGTCAGGATCGTCCGCCAAGACCTCAGCCTTCGGCGGTGTCGCGGAAATAGGCCTCGACCTCGCCCTGAAGCTTGATGGTCATCGGGTTGCCCTTGCGGTCCAGCGTCTTGCCGGCCGCAACGCGGACCCACTTCTCGCTGATGCAGTATTCCTCGACGTTCGTCTTCTCGACGCCCTTGAAACGGATGCCGATGCCGCGTTCCAGCAGATCGGCGTCGTAATAGGGGCTGTCAGGATTGACGGAGAGGCGGTCGGGAGGCGTGTCGCTCATGGTCTTCCAGCTTGCAGGCGGGCGCGCTGGCCCGTGTCTTGGCCGGCGGTGATACCCACGAAACGTCGAAAGTCCAAATCCAACGCCGCACGCCGCCTTTCGCCTAGGTCTGCTGATTGTCCTTCACCGGGTCCGCGGCGGAGACGACGCCGTCCTCGTTGGTATCGTGATGGACGAACATCCGCCATCCGGAATAGTCGAACTCGGCCCGCGAGATCGCCCCGCTCTTGTCGCTGTCGAGCACGTGGAAGCGAACGTCCGCCTGGCGCATCTGGCGCTCACGCTCTTCGGCCTTCTTTTCAGACGTACGATCCGAACCGGCCAGCGTCTTCTCCAACCGCGCCTTGAACTCGGCGATGTACTCGGCCTGGGACAGCATGCCGTCGCCATTGGTGTCGGTGCGAGCGAACTGGAGGGACCGGGTGGCGGCGTATTCCTCCTTGGTGACGACGCCGTCGCCGTTCTGATCCTGCTCCCGGATAAAGGTGTCGCGGGCGTGGGAGGCGGCGTGAGCGCCGCCGGCCACCATGACGGCGCCCAGCGTGACACCGGCGAAGAGGTTACGAATGGTCATCAGGTTTCCTTGGATCAACGAAGGGATTCGAACGTCAGGGCGTAGGTGTGGCTCTGTCCCGCCTGGCCCGGCCCGGCGGGCGCGACGCGATGTCGAGCCTGGATCTGGTAGACGCCCGAGCGCTCGACCTTGAGGGTCAGCCGTCCCTTGGCGTCGGCGATGAAGGTCTTCGGGGCGGGCTTGGCGTCGGCGTAGCGGTCGTCGGCGGCGCTGAGGATCACCGCCTGCCCCGCCAGGGGCTCGCCGTCGAACAGGACCTCGAACACCGCGTCCCGGCCGGTGACGATCTTGCTGGGATGGGTGATGGCGCGGAACTCCAGCCCCCTGCCGATCGGCGCCAGCGCCGCGTCGCTGGGCGCGCCGCGCGTCACATAGACCTCGGCGGTCGTCAGGCTCTGCATATCGATGGCGTCCGCCGGCGCCTTGTCGCCCTCGAAGAACTTCCAGTCGCCATCGACGAGCGCCGCCTTGGCCACACGTCCCGCCCGCTGGCCCGTGGTGATGCGGTAGGTGCCAGGTTTGTCGGTCACGATCTCGGCGACGGCCAGCTGGCGCAGATAGGTCGGCGCCAGCGGCGTGCGGACGCCGTCCGGCCCGATCACCGCATAGGCGTCGGACTTCATCACCACTTCCGGCGTGAAGAAGCTTTCGGTGAAGGCTCCCTCCACCGTCACCAGCGTGCGGTCAGAGGCGTCGAAGACGCTTGGAAGCAGATAGGGCGAGTGAGCCTGCGCGGCGGAGGCGGCGAGGCCCAGCAAGAGCGCGCCGCCCAGTAGGCCGGCGCGAAGAGAACGGATCATGGCTGCTATCCCTGGCGCCGCTGGAACGCGGCGCGACTCCGATATTGCGATTAGTTCTGAGAATCAATCGCAAATAGCTTGACCGGTTTTGGGCCGCGCTCTAACCCCTCGCCCATTCAATTGCGAACGGTTCGCATATTTCCATCGAAGGGGTTCTCGATGTCTCGCCTGAAGCTGGCCGCCCTGGCCGCCGCCTCGACCGCCGCCCTGCTCGCCTCGACCGCCCGGGCCGCCGACAACGCTTCAGCCCCGGTCGACGCCAACGAGGTCGACAAGGTCACGGTCACCGCAACGCGCTCGGAAAAGCCGCTGTCGAAAGCGCCCGCGACGGTCAGCGTCTTCTCGTCGGACGAGATGGAGGACGGACTGGTCAAGGACATCAAGGATTTGGTCCGCGACGAGCCTGGGGTGTCGGTCCGCACCGCCCCCGCCCGCTTCACGGCCGCCGGCGCCTCCACCGGGCGCGACGGGAACGCCGGCTTCAACATTCGCGGCCTGGAAGGCAATCGCGTGCTGATCGTGGTCGACGGCGTGCGCGTGCCGGACGGCTTCGCGTTCGGCGCTCAGTCGACCGGACGCGGCGACTATGTAGACCTCGACCTCCTGAAGTCCGTGGAGATCGTGCGCGGCCCAGCCTCCGCCCTCTATGGCGCCGATGGGCTGGCCGGCTCGGTCAGCTTCATCACCAAGGATCCCGCGGACATCCTCAAGCCCGGCCAGAATGTCGCCGGCCGCGCGCGAGTCGCTTACGCCTCGGCCGACGAAAGCTGGAGCGAGAGCCTGGTGCTGGCGGGCCGTAGCGATCGCTGGGAGGGCCTGCTGGCCTATACCCGCCGGGACGGCGAAGGTCAGAAGACGGCGGGGAAAAACGACTCGGCCAACACCGACCGCACGACCGCCAACCCCGAGGACAACAAGTCCAACGCTGTCCTTGGCAAGCTCATCTACAGCCCGGACGACCACAACCGCTTCCGCCTGACGGTGGACCACCTGGATCGCGACGTGGACTGGACGGTGCTGTCGGCGATCGCCAAGCCGCCGCTGGCCTCGACCAGCGTCCTGGGCCTGACCGCCTTCGACCGGTTGAAGCGCGACCGCGTCAGCCTGGACCACCGCTTCGACGGCGGCCATGGCCTGATCGAAGCCGCCCAGACCACGCTTTACTGGCAACGCAGCAAGACCCGCCAGTTCTCGGCGGAAGATCGAAACACCGCCGCCGACCGAACGCGCGACGCGACCTTCAATAACCGCGTGTTCGGCGCAGGTGTGGAGCTTCACAGCCGCCTCGAGACGGGCGCCTTCCAGCATGAGGTCGTCTGGGGCGGCGACGGCTCGATCACCCGCCAACAGGGCACACGCGACGGCACGGTCCCGCCCGCCGGCGAGACCTTCCCCGGCAAGGCCTTCCCGACCACGGACTTCACCCTGGGCGGTCTCTACGTGCAGGACGAGATCACGGCGGGTCCGGTGACGATCTACCCCGCCGTCCGCTTCGACTACTACAAGCTGGACCCGAAGGCCGATCCGCTGTTCACGACGGCGGCGGCCGGCCAGAGCGACACCCACCTGAGCCCCAAGATCGGCGTCGTCTGGGACGCGACCGAGCTGGTGACGCTGTTCGCCAATCTCGCGGCAGGCTTCAAGGCCCCCTCCCCGTCGCAGGTCAACACCGGCTTCGCCAACCTCGTGTCGAACTATAGGTCGATCTCGAACCCCGAGCTCAAGCCCGAGACCAGCCGGACGCTGGAGGGCGGCTTCCGCCTGCATCGCGATCGCTGGCGCGTGGCCGTTACCGGCTTCACCGGCAAGTACGACGACTTCATCGAGCAGGTGCAGGTGTCGGGGAACTTCACCGCCGCCACCCCCGCCGTCTACCAGTACATCAACCTGTCGGCGGTAAAGATCAGCGGCGCCGAGGCCAAGGGATCGTTCGATCTGGGCGCAGGCTTCACGGCCAAGGCGGCGATCGCCTACGCGCGGGGCTCGTCCAAGACCAATGGCGTCAACGCGCCGCTGGCCTCGATCGATCCGGTCAAGATCACCGGCGGCGTCAACTATCGCGCGCCGTCTGGGCGTTTTGGCGGGGAGCTCAGCCTGATCCATTCCGACCGGAAGTCCGCCGGCCGCGCCGGCGTGACCTGTGCGGGGACAGGCGGCAGCTCGGCCAACAATTGCTTCATGCCGCCCTCGTTCACGGTCGCGGACCTGACCGGATGGTGGGCGGTCACGGACGCGGTGACGGTGCGCGCCGGCGTCTTCAACCTGACCGATGAAAAGTATTGGTGGTGGAGCGACATGCGCGGCCTGGCCGACAGCTCCGCCGTCAAGGACGCCTATAGCCAGCCCGGCCGCAACTACAGCGTCTCGCTGGCGCTGAAGTTCTAGGGCCAAGTGGCGCGCGTGGACGCAGATCCGCGCGCGCCCATTCCTTGGGACAAGAGCGCCCTACGCGCGTCCGAGCCGCCGCAATCAGAGCGTTCCCTCGCTCCGCGGCGAGGTCGGCGTCAAAACCCCTTACACTTTCGTCGATCTCGCTTTAGCTACGGGCTCTCACCTTCCTCGGAGTTCGCATGCTGCGTCGCCTCTACGACTGGGTCATGGGCATGGCCGCGTCCCGCCACGCCCCGATCAGCCTCTTTGCGGTCTCCTTCGCGGAAAGCTCGTTCTTCCCGATCCCGCCGGACGTGATGCTGGCGCCGATGTGCCTGGCCAAGCCCGAGAAGGCGTGGCGCTACGCCCTGATCTGCACGATCGCGTCTGTGCTGGGCGGCGTCCTCGGCTATGCGATCGGCTACTTCCTCCAGGACTTCGGCCTGTGGATGATGGCGGCGACCGGACACGCGGGCGGCCTGGAACAGTTCCAGTGCTGGTACGGCAAGTATGGCGTCTGGGTGATCCTGGCCAAGGGCCTGACGCCGATTCCCTACAAGCTGGTCACGATCGCCTCGGGCCTGGCGGCCTTCAGCTTCCCGATCTTCATCGCCGCCTCGGCCGCGACGCGTGGCGCGCGGTTCTTCCTGGTGGCTTTCATCATCAAGAAGTTCGGCCCCACCCTGCTGCCGGTGGTCGAGCGTCGCCTGGCCCTGTTCGCCGGAATCTTGATCGCCCTCATTGTCATTGGCCTGACCGCGAGCCATTTCATCGGCGGAGGCGGACACGGCGGAGCGTGCGTGGCATGAGCAATGACGGTAGCGGCGATCACGCGGGCGGCCCGCTAGCGAGGCTTTACGACCTCGTCACGCGCCACTGGCCGCTGCTGGCCGTGCTGGCAAGCGCGCTGATGCTGGCGATCGCCCACGCGTTCGAGCGCTTCGGCGGCCTCGCCCCATGCCATCTCTGCCTCAAGCAGCGCGAGGTCTACTGGGTCGCCGGAACGGTGGGGCTGATCGCTTGGGGCCTGCAACGCACGCCGCTGTGGCCGCGCCTGCGCCTGCCGGCCAACCTGCTGCTGGGCGGCCTGTTCCTCTACGGGGCGGGCCTGGCGACCTATCACGCCGGAGCGGAGTGGAAGTGGTGGCCGGGGCCCGCGTCCTGCTCCGGCGTCGGCTACGCCGGTGTCTCCGACCTGGAGGCGATGCTGAAGGGGACCGCCAAGATCAAGGCGCCGGCCTGCGACAAGGCCGCCTGGGTGTTCCTGGGCCTGTCGATGGCCGGCTGGAACGTTCTGGTTTCGCTGAAACTCGCCGTCTGGTCCGTGCTGGCGGCGCTGCGCAAGTCGGGAGCCGCCGCATGAGCAAGCCCACGCCCCCGCGCCCTGGCATGGGCGCCCAGAAGACTCGCCTGGGTGAAATCCTGCGCGTCGACCAGGCTGGCGAACTCGCGGCGGTGCATATCTATCGCGGCCAGGCGGCCGTGATGCGTCACGCGCCCGGCCGCGAGCGGATCGCCGAACAGCTGAAGGAGATGGAGGGCCACGAACAGGTCCACCTGACCCGCTTCAACGACCTGCTGACCGAGAAGGGCGTCCGCCCGACCCTGATGTCGCCGGTCTGGCGGGCGGCGGCCTTCGCGCTCGGCGCCGGCACCGCCTTGATGGGCGACAAGGCCGCCCACGCCTGCACGGAGGCGGTCGAGTCGGTGATCGAGAAGCACTATGCCGGCCAGATCACCGAGCTGCGGGATCGCGATCCCGAACTGGCCGCCGAACTCTCCCAGTTCCGCGACGACGAGCTGGCCCACCGAGACCTGGCCGTCGAGGAAGGCGCCCGCGAGGCGCCGGGCTATCCGCTGCTGAGCGCCGTGATCCAAGCCGGTTGCCGGGCGGCCATCAAGATCAGCGAGAAGATTTAGGCGTTACGCGCCCCGGCGCTTGGCGCCGCCCGCGGCCGCGCCTACCGATGCGCCCCAAGATCTTCGCCTTCGGGAGTCGCCCGCCTTGTCCGTCCGTATTCGCGCCCTGGCCGCCTGCGCCGCGTCGTTGCTCGCCCTGTCGACCGCGACGAGCGCCCTGGCCGCCGAGCCCTTGAAGACCAGCCCGCTGTCGCTGGAAACCGGCGGCCCCATGCCGTCGGAGCAACAGGCCCTGGCCTTCGATCACGCCGACCTGAAGTTCAAGATCTTCCCAGACAAGAAGGCCATCGAGGGCGAAGCGACCCTGACCTTCACCGCCAAGTCACCGCTGGACAAGCTGGTCCTCGACTTCGACCGCGTGTTCGCGATCAGCAAGCTGACGATCGACGGCAAGGCGCTGAAGCCCTCGGCCTGGACCAATCCCGAAGGGCGGATGACGATCACGCTGCCCCGACGCGTCACCAAGGGTAAGGCGGTGACGGTGGCGATCGCCTATGCGGGCGTTCCGCTGGAGGCCAAGCGCGCGCCCTGGGACGGCGGCTTTGTCTGGAGCAAGACCGAGACCGGCGAACCCTGGATCGCCACGGCCGTTCAGGGCGACGGCTGCGACCTCTTCTGGCCGTGCATCGACTACCCGACCGGCGAGCCCAGGCTGGTCGACCTGCACATCACCGTGCCCGCCCCGCTGGTCGCGCCGGCCAATGGCGTGTTCCTAGGCATGACCGAAAAGGACGGCTGGCGCACCTATAACTGGCGGGCCAAGACCCCCAACACCTACGCCATCGCCCTGGATGTCGGCCCCTACGAGGAACTCACCGCGTCCTACAAGAGCCGCTACGGCGACAGCTTCCCGATGTCGTTCTGGCACCTGAAGGGCCGCGCCGAAAAGGCCAAGGCTCTGTTCGCAGAATTCACGCCGATGCTGGACTTCTACGAGCAGATGATCGGTCCCTACCCGTTTCGCGACGAGAAGATGGGCGTGGTCGAGACCCCGCACCTGGGCATGGAGCACCAGACGTTCAACGCCTACGGCAACGAGTACCGCAAGGACGTCTACGGCTTCGACTGGCTGCTGCAGCACGAGTTCGCCCACGAGTGGTTCCGCAACCAACTCACCAACGCCGACAATGACGACATGTGGCTGCACGAGGGCTTCGGCACCTACATGCAACCGCTGTTCTCGCAATGGCTGCACGGCGACATGGAATATATGGCGCGCCTGAACCAGATGCGGGTCGACACCAAGAACCGCTTCCCGATCGTCTCTGGCCGCGCCTTGAAGGAAGACGAGGTCTATAACGGCGAGCGCGGTCCCGGGAACGACATCTACTACAAGGCCGCCAACGTGCTGCACACGCTGCGGGCGCTGGTGAGCGACGAGGCCTTCTTCAAGATCACGCGCACCGCCGTCTATGGCACGCCCGATCCCAAGCCGGGCAACTTCTCGCCGCGCTATCTGAGCACGCCGGCGTTCATCAAGATCGTCAACCAGGTGACTGGCGCGGACTACGGCTGGTTCTTCGACGTCTATCTCTACGAAGCCCAGCAGCCTGAGCTTTTGCAGTCCCGCGACGGCGCCGATCTGGTGCTGGCGTGGAAGACGCCCAAGGACAAGCCGTTCCCGATGCCGGTCGATGTCAAGGTCGGCGATAGGGTGATCACGGTTCCGATGACCGGCGGCGCGGGACGCCTGAGGGTCGGCGACGCCACGCCGGTGATCGTCGATCCGGCTTCGAAGGTGCTGCGCCGCCAGCCCTATCTCGAGACCTATCAGGCGTGGAAAAAAGCCAAGGACGAGGCCGACAAGGCCGCCGCGGAGGCCAAGCGCAAGGCGCAGGCCACGCCGAAATAGGGACCGGCCGGCGCAGGCCTTGGTCTGGTGACGGCTCGCTAACCCTGTCCGTTCACCGCTTGGCGCGATGTTGGCCCTTAAAGCATGGACGTCTTTCGGAGATCGCCCATGCTCGGGCCCACCCACATCGTATCCGCGGCGCGCTTGGTGCTGGTCGCCGGATCGTTGGCGGTCGCGGTTCTGACGCTGGGCCCGTTCCAGGGCGCGGAGAAGATCTTCGGGCTCACCGACAAGAGCGCCCACGCCATCGCGTTCGGCGGTCTGCTGGCCATCGCGTTTCTCGGGTTTCCGCGCAGCCGGCGCAGCGACCTCGCCATCGCCGCCCTCGTTCTAGGCGCGGCGATCGAGGTGGCTCAGCTGTTTGGCCACCGCAGCGCGAGCATCTCTGACTGGCTGGCGGACGCGGCGGGCGTCTTCGCTGTGTATGGAGCAAGCATGATCGAGCAGGTGCGGAAGGCCGCGCGCGAGCACGGCCACCTCACCTTCGCGCAGCTCGCCGCGCTGGACCGGCGCCGGCGTCGTCGCCAGCGCGCCACCTTCGAACCAGCGCGAGGCGCATCGGCCGCTGTGAGCTTCGCCGAGCGCGCCTCGCGCCGTTTTCCGGCCCGCTGACGAACCTTCAGGTGATCCGCTTCACGCTGACCGGGTCGCTGCCCGGAAAGCTCTCTTCCAGACCTTCGTCCAGAAGCGCTTCCTGGCGGTTCTCGGCGGTCTCGACCTTGGCCGCCAGCTGATCGTGCTTCTCGCCCTCGCGGAGCGGTTCGTCCGCCTCGCGCGCGTGGGGCGCGTCGAACGACTTGTCCTCGGGGCGCACCTGTCCGTCCGGCGCCATGTCTGCCGTCGAGGCGGCGGTGCCGTGGGTGAAGTGGCGGTCGTCGCCCTTGTTGGTATCGGTCATGGCTTCATCTCCGATGGCTTGAGCCTTCGGAGATAAAACCCCGCCGCCATGGTTCCGGTTGCACGAAGACGCCGACAGAAAGCGCCTCAGGCCTCCAGCTCGATGTCCCAGTACAGATAATCCAGCCAGCTGATGTGGAGCCTACCCGGCGGGAAGCGCCGTCCGCGTTCCTGAAGCTCGTGCATCGAGGGCCGGCGCGCATTGTGATAGGGCTGCATCCCCGCTTCACGCGGCGTTCGGCCGCCCTTGCTGAGATTGCACGGCGCGCAGGCGGTGACGATGTTTTCCCAGGTCGTGCGGCCGCCCCGCGACCGCGGGATGACGTGGTCGAACGTCAGGTCCTCGGTGGAGCCGCAGTACTGGCAGCTGAACGCGTCGCGCAGGAACAGGTTGAAGCGGGTGAAGGCCGGCGGTCGCTCTTGCGGGACGTACTGCTTCAGCGCCACGACGCTGGGCAGCTTCATCTCGAACGACGGGGAATGGACGACCTGATCGTAGCTGGCCACGACGTCGACGCGGTCCAGGAACACCGCCTTGATCACCTCCTGCCAGGGCCAGAGGGACAGCGGATAGTAGCTGAGCGGCCGGAAGTCGGCGTTGAGCACGAGGGCCGGCATGCCCGACGGGGGGCGTGTGAGGACCTGCATCAGATCCTCCCTTCGAGGCGGGCGTCAGAACACCCAGGGCCTCGGCTGAGGGGGTACGCGACAGGACTGAAGACGGGCCTCCTTCCTACGCAATTCTGGGAATCGGCATTCATTCCCGAACGCAAGGAAAGGATGAGCCATATCAGCGACAGAACCAAGACATCTGTGGCCTTACGTCAAAATGGCGCGATTTCCCGCCGCTTCACCGCGCCATAAAAAGCCCAGAGCAGGTGCGCGGCGACGCCGCGATAGGGCCGCCAGAGCTCGGCGCGGCGATAGGCCTGCTTTTCGTTCGGGCGAACCTCGGCCCGGTCCATCCAGCGCATCGCTTCCTGCAGGGCGACATCGCCGCCGGGGAACATGTCCATCCGTCCCTGGGTGAACATCAGATAGACCTCGGCCGTCCAGCGGCCGATGCCGGTGATCGCGGTGAGGGCCGCCACGGCCTCGTCGTCCGGCAGGTCCCGCAAGGCGTCGAAGTCGCAGGTCCCGGCGACATGGGCCTGGGCGATCGCGCGGGCGTAGCGCGCCTTGGGTCGCGATAATCCGAGGGACAGGAGGTGGGCGTCGTCGTGCGCCAGCACCGCCTCGGGCGTCATCTGCGGCAAGCCCGCCTCGACCCGCGACCATATCGCGGTGGCCGAGGCGATCGAGACCTGCTGCTGCACGACCATCTTCAGCAGGCCGGGAAAGCCCCCGAGGCCCACGCGCCAGTCGAACGCCGGCGTCACCGCCTCGATCGCCGCCAGCGCCGGATCGGCGTCGGCCAAGGCCTTGCGGGCCTCCAGCAGGACAGCGGCGGTCGGGGGAGCGAACATGGCTTGCAGGTGCGATGCCTCCGGCCCGAAGGCAATCCGGAACTTGCGGCTAGTCGATGGCGGTGATCTCGATCTCACCGCCTGGCGCAGCGGCCGTCTCGCCCACCGCCTTGCCGAACAAGGCGCGCGCGATCGGCGCGATATAGGAGATCGAGCCCTTGGCTGGATCAGCCTCGTCCTCGCCGACGATGCGGAAGGTCTGAACCCGCCCGTCCTCGCGCTCGAAGGTCACGCGGTCGCCGAACTGGACCGTTGTCTTGCCCGGATCGCGCTCCATCGGCTGGGCGCTCGCGCGGCGGGCCGACCAGTAGCGCAGGTCGCGCGTCGCGCGCGCCATGGCGGTGCGATCGCCGTCGGCAGCCCCGCCTGCGCTCTGGGCGGCGGCATAGGCCGCGCGCGCCGAAGCGAGCTCGGCCTCGATCTGGGCCAGGCCTTCGGCCGTGACGAGATTGGGATGGGGAGAGATCGGGCGGTCGGGCAGATCGGCCGCGAAGGCCTCGCTGTCGCCCTCTTTGGTGAAGGCGACGCTCATGGCCGCTCGGAAGTCTGGATCATCTGAATTCGCCTGCGACGCACGGTGGGCGGCGTCGGAGGCCTAACGCGTCCTGGTCTGGTTAGCTCCGTACACGGGCGGCTTCAAGACGGGACGCGGCGGCGGGGGCCCATGGCCGCCCGCCGATCGCGAACGGATCGCTTAAAGGACGACGCCGGCGACGGCGGCCGCGACAGCCAGGGCGATGACCAGGAAATAGCCGCCGGCGAGGCGGTCGAAGGCGTTCTCAAAGGCGTTTACGTAGCGAAGCATGGCGATAGCCCCTCGGCTGTTGTTGTGTCCAGGCTCACGACGAACCATCGGCCGTCCCTTGGGGCGATCCAATCTGGACGATGCTTAGATAGCGCAAATCTGAACGCCGTCAAGATGATCTTTACAGCGTTTGGATGAAATTTTAGAAAGCTGGGGTTAGAGTGAGATCGATGAGCACCGCGACCGCCGAATCCCGTCCGTATCACCATGGCGATCTCAGCCGCGCGCTGGTCGAGGCCGCCCGCAAGATCCTCGAGACCGACGGCCCCGCCGCCCTGTCGCTGCGCGGGGTGGCGCGCGAGGCCGGCGTCAGTCCCGCCGCGCCCTACCACCACTTCAAGGACAAGGCCGAGTTGCTGGAGGCCGTGGCCCACGAAGGTTGGGTCGAGCTGGACGCGGCCCTGTCCAAGGCCAGGACCGCCACGGAAGACCCGCGCACCCGGATGACCAATATCGGCGTGGCCTATGTCTGCTTCGCGCGCGACAACCCCGCCCTGTACCGTGTGATGTACGACCGTTCGCGTGACAAGGACGCCCTGCCCGACCAGCTCAAGGACGACGGCGCCTACTGCCAGGTGCGCGACACCCTGGCCGAGCACGCCGGCGGCGCGGTCACCGAACTCGACCTGGAACTGGCGACGATCGCCGCCTGGTGCGCCGGGCACGGTCTCGCCGAGATGATCGGCTTCAAGCAGTTCGCGCCGCTGAAGGCGCTGCTGGGCGGCGAGGAAGCCTTCCTGCGCGCGGTGTTCGAGCACCTGGGCATGTTCGCGAAGTTCACCGACCGAGCCTAGGCGTGGCCTTCGTCACCCGGTTCGCGCCCTCGCCGACGGGCTACCTGCATCGCGGCCACGCCTATTCGGCCCTCGCCGCCTACACGGCCGCGCGCGAGGCCGGCGGCCGTTTTCTGCTGCGGATCGAGGACATCGACATCACCCGCAGCCGTCCCGAGTACGAGGCGGCGATCCTGGAGGATCTCTCCTGGCTGGGCCTGTCCTGGGAAAGTCCGGTCCGGCGGCAATCGGAACACCTGGCGGATTACCACGCGGCGATCGAGACCCTCCGCGAGCGCGGCCTCGTCTATCGTTGCTTCAAGACCCGCAAGGAGATCGATATCGGGCGCGCGCCCCATGAGCCGGCGGTCCCCTATGTCGGCGGCCCCCTCCCCGCCGACGAAGAGGCCGAACGCCTGGCCCGCGGCGAGGCCTTCGCCTGGCGCCTGTCCCTGGCGGCGGCGCGCGAGACGCTGGGCGGGTTCGAGACCCTGACCTTCATCGAGGAAGGCGCCGGACCGGGCGGCGAGACCGGCCTGATCCAGGCTCGGCCCGAGACGGCCGGCGACATCGTGCTGGCGCGCAAGGACGTCGGCGTCGCCTACCATCTGGCGGTCGTCCATGACGATGCGTTGCAGGGGGTGACGCACGTCGTCAGGGGCGCCGACCTGTTCGAGGCCGCGCACATCCAGCGCCTGCTTCAGGCGCTGCTGGGCCTGCCGACGCCGGTCTATCGCCACCACGGCCTGCTGGTCGGCCCCGACGGCAAGCGCTACGCCAAGCGTGACAAGGCCCAGACGCTGCAGGAGCTCCGCACGGCGGGGGCTCTTCCAGGGACGCTCCGAAAGGAGCTCGGCTTCGCCTGATCAGGTCTTGCCGACCTGCTCCACGAGCTGTCCCATGGCCTTCAGGTAGTTGGCGAAAGCGCCCCTTCCCGCTTCGGTCAAGCGCACGCGGGTCAGGGGTTTGCGCCCCACGAAGCTCTTGTCGATGGCCACGTATCCGGCGTCCTCCAGCTTGCGCAGGTGAACCGACAGATTTCCCTGAGTGACCTCGAGAAGGTCCTTCAGCTCGGTGAAATCGGCGACCT
Organism: Caulobacter segnis; assembly: GCF_003243465.1. GTDB lineage: Bacteria > Pseudomonadota > Alphaproteobacteria > Caulobacterales > Caulobacteraceae > Caulobacter > Caulobacter segnis_A. The sequence goes on along the minus strand of NZ_QFQZ01000006.1, from coordinate 68,232 downwards.
CGGCGCTGGCCAGATAGGCCACGATCCCCAGCCGCACGCGGCCATGGATGACGTCGTCCAATCCATTGATGTCGAAGGGGGCGGCCACGGGTGATCTCAGGATGCGGGCCGCATGGCCTGGCGCATCATGTGAAAGCCCGGAACCATCATGAAGGCGAACAGTCCGAAGGTGGCGACCAGCAGATAGACACCGGGCTTGTCGACAAGAAGCCCGAGCGCCACGCCCGAAACGAGCCAGCCGATCGCGACCAGGGCCGTCCAGCCCCGCTTGCGCAGCATGAAGATCACGTACCAGACGGCCCCTTGAAGCACGAACACGACCGCCGGGTGGAAGAGCCAGTAGCGGAAATCGTTGTTGCGCACGGCCGCCGCCGCGAAGATCAGCACCAGAGCCAGGTTGGCGATGCCCGCTCCGGCGAAGGCGGCGTTCACCGCGCGGCTGGCGACACCCCGGCGGGGCTGCTTGCGATCGATGACGATGACGATGATCATCAGGATCAGGAAGATGACCGTCGGAGTCCAGGCCATCACCAGATTGGCGAGCGACGACATGCGAAGCCACCCGCGCTCCTGGACGGCGTAGGCCAGGGTCTGCGCGCCGTAGAGCAGGCCGGCGGCCCCGTAAAGCGCACCCCCGGCCGCTCCGAGCCCGCCTTTGTCCGCCGCGCCGTCGGCGAGGCCGCGCAGGAACGCCAGGTCATCCTGGACTGTCTTCAGCTTGTCGTTCATGGGCGAATTCCCTTCGGCGTCGCATCATGAATGGTCACAGGATTCGCCCCAACAGCGGCATGCGTCGCAGGGCCATGGTGATCAACCAGCCCAGCGCCACGGCGCCCGCGAACACCACGATTCCCTTGATCAGACCGCCCCACCCTTGCGGCAGTACCAGCCAGGCCAGCCAAGAAACCAAGACGTAGTGGGTCAGGTAGAGGCCATAGGCGTTGGCCTGCAGGCTGCCGCCGACCGCGCCGGTCCGGCGGACAAACCGCAAGGCGACCGCCAGGGCCGCGAAAGAGAGCGCCGCGCACGCCAGGACGAAGGCCAGACCGCCGACGACATCCAGCACCGCGCGCGGCGGCGGGTTCGGCGAGAACGCCACGCCCAGGACTCCCAAGGTCACGACGATCGGGGGAACCGGCGCCAGGCACCACAGCCACCAACGCCGCGCGAGCTGCCCGGCCGGGTCCGTCAGCCCCTGACCCACGCCCGCCGCGCCGACCGCGATCCCGGCGAGGAAGTAGGTGAAGTAGTGGCCGATCCTGGCCGTCTGGACCGAAAACGGCCCGATCGTCGTCCAGTGGCCGAACGGCGTCGTCATCACCAGCGGCAGGTACGCCAGCGCACTGACGACGACGAGCCCCCAGAAGAAGCGCGCAGGCTTGCGGTCCGCGCCCTTCGCCAGAACGCCCAGCTCCTCCACGAAACCCGGAAACAGCGCATGAACCCCCGCGATGATCGCGCCGAACGCGAGCAGGACCCACAGGAACCAGGCCGGGCCGCTTGGCCAGAAGGGCAGATCGACCCAAGCCTGGGCGAAGGCCGGCAAGTCTGGCGCGCCGCCTGACTGCAGCCAGGCGGGGAAGTAGGCCAGCGGCGCCAGCAGCGCCGCGCCGATCACGAACGGAACCCCGAGCCTCAGCGCCCGCGCCTTCAGGAAGCTCCCGGCTCCCTTCGCGCGCAAGCCGTCGGCGACGAACACGCCGGAGATGAAGAACATCAGCGACATGAAGAAGAGGTCGTTGACCAGGGTCAGCAGGCCAAACGGCGCAAACTTCTGCGGATCGACGACCGGGAAGACCGTCCACAAGATCGGCTGCGCGCCGAACGCCTTCGGGGGCGGCGCATAGGGATTGTAGGTCAGCACCGTGTGGTGGCCGACCACCAACAGGGTGACGAAGGCGCGGAGCGCGCCGATCGGCGCGTTCCGGCCGTCGCCGCGACTGAGCGGCGAACTGTCCAGGGCCTTGAGCGGCGCGTGCATGACTGGGCCTCCTCCTTGAAGTGCGGAAACAGTGCATCAACTTGTTTGTTTTGTAAACTTGTCTAGCACGAACCTATCCAAGCGGCGCCATCACCGGGGCAGGCGCCGGTCAGCGGGTCCAGTAACGGTAGCGATAGGCGGGCTCGAAGCCCTCGTCGGCATAGAGGGCGATGGCCGCGGCATTGTCCGCCTCGACCTGAAGCCAGGCGCGCTCGGCGCCGGCCTGCCGCGCCTCAGCCAGCACAGCCCTGAGGATTCGACGCGCCAGGCCCTTGCGGCGATGGGCTGGAACGGTGCGCATGCCGAAGATCCCCGCGAAGCCGCCGCCGAGCGCGGCGACGCCGATCGCCGCCGGCGCGCCGTCGATCTCCAGCTTGGCGAACAAGGCCGGCGGCGGCATCCGCCCCAGGGCCTCGGTCCGCTCGCGACCATCCTCCGGATCGCCTGCCGAGGCGGTGAAAACACCCTCGAAGGTCGCGTCGGGCGCGGCGGAGATCGCCACGGACAGGTCGCCCTCCCCGCCCGTCACGCCGACCATGAGCAAGGTGTCCTTGCTGGCGTGATAGCCTCGCGCGGTCAGGCGGTCGGCGAGGTCGGTCGGCGCGAGCACGCCATCGGTCAGCTTGAAGCGTGGCGGCAGGCCGCGCGCGGCGTACCAGGCCTCCACGACGTCGATGGCCGCCTCGACGTCGCGATCGGGCGCCGACAGCGGCCAGCAGGCGTTGATCCGCATCGAGAAGCCGGACGAAGCATTCAGCCGCCAGCCGCCCAGTCGCTCGCGCTCACGCGCCGGCCAGGCGTCGTCGGCCAGCGGTTCGATAACCGAGGGATCAATCACTTTTCGGCTAGCAGCTTCTCGACCAGACCGCGCACCTCCGGCGCAGACCAGTCGGCGGGGCCAGCCAGGCGCGCCCGTTCACGGCCCTGGCGGTCATAGATCACCGTAGTCGGATAGCCGGCCGCCCGCGGCTCCAGGTCGAAGGACAGCTTGTAGGACGGATCGCGATAGGTCTTCAGCGGCGGGTTGGCGGCCATCTCGGCCTGGACAAGGTTCAGGTCGCTGTCGCGGTCGACGCTGATCGGCAGCACGGTCACCGGCTGGGTGGCGTAGGCCGCCTGCAGCTTGGCCAGGGTCGGCATCTCGGCCTTGCACGGCGCGCACCACGTCGCCCACAGGTTCATGATCACGACGCGCCCCTTGAAGTCGGCCAGGGTCGCCGGCTTGCCGTCCAGGCTGGTGAACACCGTGGCCGGGGCTGCGCGCGGGCTGGCGGGCACGTCCAGCTTCGCCAGCGTCCCCTTCTTGAATTCTGTGAGGTCGGCGGGCCCTTGGGGTTTGAACGAAGCGGTCGCGATGACGTATAGAACCGCCGCCACACCGACGAGGAGGACGCCCGCAAGCGCCAGCCTCAAAGGATTGCGCTTCGCAGCGCCCGGCTCGTTCTGACCCGACTGGACTTCGCTCATATGACCGACCACGCCTCCGATATGTCCCAGGCCGCCAAGGGCCAGGGCCAAGCCATGTGGGGCGGTCGCTTCTCGGCCAAGCCCGCCGAGCTGATGCAGGCGATCAACGTCTCCATCGGCTTCGACAAGCGCCTGTGGGCGCAGGACCTGGCAGGCTCGCGCGCCCACGCCCGGATGTTGATCAGCCAAGGTGTGATTGCAAGCGCCGACGGCGAGGAAATTCTCAAGGGTCTCGACGCCATCGAGGGCGAGATCACCGCGGGCGCCTTCCCGTTCCGCGACGAGTACGAAGACATCCACATGAACATCGAGGCGCGGCTGCGCGAGCTGATCGGCCCGACGGCCGGCCGCTTGCACACCGCCCGCTCGCGCAATGACCAGGTGGCCGTCGACTTCCGCCTGTGGGTCCGCGACGCCTGCGATCGCACGGTCGGCCAGTTGGAGGCCCTGCAAAAGGCCCTGGTGGCCCAGGCCGAGGCCTATGCCGACGCCCTGATGCCGGGCTTCACCCACCTGCAGCCGGCCCAGCCGGTGACCTTCGGCCACCACCTGATGGCCTATGTCGAGATGTTCGGCCGCGACGCCTCGCGCTTCCGCGACGCCCGTGCCCGGATGAACGAATGCCCGCTGGGCGCGGCCGCCCTGGCCGGCTCGCCCTTCCCGATCGACCGCCACCAGACGGCGGCGGCGCTGGGCTTCGACCGTCCGACCGCCAATTCTCTGGACAGCGTCTCCTCGCGCGACTTCGCCCTGGAGGCCCTGTCGGCCGCCTCGATCACCGCCACGCACCTGTCGCGCCTGGCCGAGGAGATCGTGCTGTGGACGACGCCGATGTTCGGCTTCATCAAGCTGACCGACGCCTTCACGACCGGCAGCTCGATCATGCCGCAGAAGAAGAACCCCGACGCGGCCGAGCTGATCCGCGCCAAGGTCGGCCGGATTCTCGGCTCGTTGACCACCCTGACGGTGGTCATGAAGGGCCTGCCGCTGGCCTATTCGAAGGACATGCAGGAGGACAAGGTCCCGACCTTCGAGGCCTTCGACGCCCTGGAGCTTGCGCTGCTGGCCATGGCCGGCATGGTCGCCGACCTGACGCCGAACACCGAAAACATGGCCAAGGCGGCCGGCGCCGGCTTCTCGACCGCCACCGACCTTGCCGATTGGCTGGTGCGCACGCTGAACATGCCTTTCCGCGACGCGCACCACGTGACAGGTTCGGCGGTGAAGACCGCCGAAGGCCTTGGCGTCGATCTGGCCGATCTTACCTTGGAGCAGTTCCAGGCGATCGAGCCGCGGATCACCCAGGACGTCTACGCGGTCCTGACCCCGGCCGCCTCGGCGGCCAGCCGCATGAGCTATGGTGGGACCGCCCCCGCCCAGGTCCGCGCCCAGATCGCGCGTTGGAAGGAAGTTCTGGCATGATCGTGCGCCGCACCCTCACCACCCTGACGCTGGCGGCCCTGGCCGTCACGGCCGCCGCCTGCGGCAAGCAAGGCGCACTGGAGCGTCCCGCTCCGCTGTGGGACCCAGCCAAGAAAGCCGCCTGGGAGGCCGAGCGTCGCGCCGCCTCGGCGCAAGCGAACCAGCCGGCCCGCGCCGGCGGCACGCAGGAACTCCGCGACCCGGCTTCGAGCAGCCGCACCATCCGCGCCGCGCCGCTACCCGGCACCAACGACCCGTTCGGCGGCCCGTCCGCCGCCGGCTTCCCCGGCGCCACGCCCAACTAGGACCTCGCGTTGAACCACTTCGAATACGGCCCCGAGGGCCTGGCCTGCGAAGGCGTTTCCCTGGCCAAGATCGCGGCCGAGGTCGGAACGCCCGTTTACGTCTATTCCCGGGCCACGCTGGAGCGGCACTTCACCGTGTTTCGCGACGCCCTGGCGTCGGCTGGCGTCGTCGATCCGCTGATCGCCTACGCGGTGAAGGCCAACTCCAACGTCGCGGTGCTGAAAGTGCTCGGCGACCTGGGCGCCGGCGCCGACACGGTGTCGGAAGGCGAAATCCGCCGCGCCCTGGCGGCCGGCATCCCCGGCGAGCGCATCGTGTTCTCAGGCGTCGGCAAGACGCGCCGCGAGATCGCCTTCGCCCTTGAGACGGGTGTCGCCGAGATCAATGTCGAGTCCGAACCCGAGCTCGACCTGATCGCCCAGGTCGCGGCCGAAATGGGCGTCAAGGCCAAGGTGGCTTTCCGCGTCAATCCGGACGTCGCGGCCGGCGGTCACGCCAAGATCGCCACCGGCAAGTCCGAGAACAAGTTCGGCGTCTCGTTCGCCGAGGCCGCGCGCCTCTACGCCAACGCCAGCAACAACTCCAGCCTGGAGCCCGTGGGGGTGGCCTGTCACATCGGCAGCCAGATCACCGACCTCGAACCCATGCGCGCGGCCTTCACCAAGATGCGGGGGCTGGTCGAGCAACTGCTGGGCGAAGGCCTCTCGATCGAGCGGCTGGACCTGGGCGGCGGCCTGGGCGTTCCTTATTTCAATAGCCCCGAACCGCCCTCGCCCACCGAGTTCGCCGCCATGGTCGGCGAGGTCACCAAGGGCCTGCCCGTGACCCTGGCCTTCGAGCCGGGCCGAGTGATCGCCGCCAACGCCGGCGTTCTTGTCAGCGAGGTCGTGCACGTCCACGAACGTCCGGAGGGGCGCAAGTTCCTGGTCATCGACGCGGCGATGAACGACCTGATCCGGCCGGCGATGTACGACGCCTTCCACGACATTCGTCCGGTGCTGCAGCGCGGCGGCGAGACCGTCTATGACGTGGTGGGCCCTGTGTGCGAGACGGGCGACACCTTCACCCGCGACCGCGCCCTGCCGCCGTTCACGACGGGCGACCTGCTCGCCTTCATGTCGGCCGGCGCCTACGGGGCGGCCATGGCCAGCGAGTACAACACCCGGCCGCTGGTCCCTGAGGTCCTGGTCGACGGCGATCGTTACGCCGTGATCCGCAAGCGCCCCAGCTATGACGAGATGCTGGCCAGGGACCTGGTCCCAGAATGGGTTTAGCGCACACTTAAGGACAAAAAGTCTCAGCCATCCTCACGTTAGTTTAACCGCGATAACCCACGTTTAGCGCCGCTTAGGGCGTGGAGTATCTCGGTGCGCAGCTTCATAGAGTTCGACGGTATCGAAGCTCAACGAAAGGTCGGCGGACAGCTTGTGCTGGCCTGCATCGCCGCGTTGGTGCTGATAACGCCGGCCGCGAGCCTGTTCACGGGCGGGAAATTCACCCTGGCCCTGGCTGGCGGTTCGGCGGTGCTGGCCGCCGTGGGCTGGGGCGGCTGGGCGATCTGGCGCGACAACGCCACCCAGCGCCTGTCCACGGCCGTCACCCTGATGGGTCAGGTCAGCCTGTTCGTCGCCGCCTTCGCCGGCCACCCGCTGCAATCCGAAGCGCGCATGGCCTATCTGGCCGCGCTGGCCCTGATGGTGGCCTATGGCGACTGGCGCGCGGTCGCCCTGGCCGCCGCCGCGATCATCGCCATCAATATCGCGGGCGCGCTGTTTGCTCCGCATCTGCTGATGGCTGGCGACGCGACGGTCCTGTCCGTGGCCTTCAACGCCGGCGTCACCCTCGCCACCGCCTGGTCGTTGATCTGGCTGACCGCCAGTGTTTCAAGGCTGTTCATCACCGTCACCGCTCGCACTGACAAGGCCTTGGACGCGGCCGCCCGCGCCGACGCCGCCAATGCCGACGCCGAGGCCCAGCGCGCCGCCCGCGACGCCGCCAACGCCGAGCAAGCCCGCCAGAAGGCGGCCCTGGAGGCCGAGCAGACCCAGGTCGTCGAGGAACTCGCCGAGGCGCTGGCCCATCTGTCCCGCGGCGACCTGACCTGGCGTCTCACCAAGGCCTTCGCCGCCCGCTACGAGCCCCTGCGCGCCGACTTCAACGAGGCGCTCACCCGCTTGCAGGCGGCCATGCGCGAAATCGCCGGCAACGCCGCCAGCATGACCGCGGGCGTCGCCGACATGTCCCGCGCCTCGGACGAACTGGCGCGCCGCACCGAGCATCAGGCCGCCAGCCTGGTCCAGACCACCGCCGCCCTCGGCGAGATCACCGTCGCCGTCCAGACCACCGCTGAAAGCGCCAACCAGGCCAACGCCGCCGCCGCGGCCGCCCGCCAGGAGGCCGAACGCTCCGACCCTGTGGTCAGCGAGGCCGTCGAGGCCATGACCCAGATCGAGACCTCGTCGGGCCAGATCGGCAAGATCATCGGCGTCATCGACGAGATCGCCTTCCAGACGAACCTCCTGGCGCTCAACGCCGGGGTCGAGGCCGCGCGTGCGGGCGAAGCCGGTCGCGGCTTCGCCGTGGTGGCTCAGGAAGTGCGGGCCCTGGCCCAGCGCTCGGCCGACGCGGCCAAGGAGATCAAGGACCTGATCAACGTCTCCGGCGAGCAGGTCAGCGCGGGCGTGGAGCGCGTCGGCCGCACCCGCGAGGCGCTACAGCGGATCATCGCCCGCGTCGCCGAGATCAACGCCCAGATCAACGCCATCGCCGCCTCGGCGCGCGACCAAGCCCAGGGCCTGGGTGAGGTCAACGCCACCATGGGCGAGATGGACCGCGTGGTGCAGCAGAACGCGGCCATGGTCGAGGAGTCGACCGCCGCCGCCCACGCCCTGCGCAGCGAGGCTCAGGAGCTGGCCCAGCGGGTCGACATGTTCGAGATCGGCCGCGAGGCCGCCGCGTCAGCGGAGCAGCGCGCGGCCTAGGAAGGCCGCGCTTACGCCCTTTAGTCCAGCGCGCCGATGTACGGCAGGCCGCGGCTCTTGCCTTCGTCGTCGAGGCCGTAGCCGACCAGATACCGGGCGGGCGCTTCCCAGGCCACGAAGTCGGGCTCCATGCCGCGCGAGCTCGGCCAGGGTTTGCGAGCGAACACGGCGGTCAGCACCTCGCTGGCCCCGGCGTCCTTGACCAGGCGCGCGGCTTCCGACAGCGAAAGGCCGGTGTCGAACACATCGTCCACGACCAGGGCGCGGCGTCCCACCAGCGGACGCTGCAGGTCGGCGCGGACTTCGCACCGGCCCGAGCTCTTGCGCTCGTCGTGGTACGAGGCCAGCCACAGGGCGTCGAAGCGCACGTCGCGGCCGGCCTTATAGAGCGCCCGCGTCAGGTCGGCGGCGAACCAGAGGCCGCCGGTCAAAAGGCAGACGACCACGGTGTCGTCGTCGATGCGCGGCGCGATCTTTTCGGCCAGCGCCTTCACCCGTTCGGCGATCTCGGCTTCCGAGATCAGGACTTCGGGCGTCTTGGAATCATTCATGGTGAGCGGGTTCGTGAGAGGCTGTAGGGGCGGTTTTGTTCCCGCTCTCATGTCCGGGGGCTGCTTGTCCAGCCGCTTCTGAGGCCGCCGAGGTCTGCTGCGCGCCGCGTAGTGCGACTTCAGGCTCGCCGCCATGGCTTTCCGCCCCCTTCCCGTGAGCAGGTTCGGAGTGGCCGGGCTCGGGGTGGATGGGAGCCTTGACGCCTCCGTGCTCCGTCGCGAAGCCGACCTGCAGGTCCTTGGCCGTGCGCGGCGGGTCGAGGAAGGTGATCGAGAAATGCCGAACCTCGCCCGGCGGGATCTTGGCGTCGTGGGCGCTGGCCAGCTGACCCGAGACCCGCTTGCCTTCGGCGTTCAGCAGTTCGACGCTCAGCGCCGGGGCGACCACCGCATGCTCGGTGATGTTGCGGATCGCGCCGGTCACCGTGACCGCCGCGCGGCCGTTCTTCATTACGGGCTGGGCCTTGATGCTCCCCCGATCGATGACCAGGCCCACCGTATTCACGGGCAAGCCCACCGCGGCGTAGGCGCCGGCGGTCCCCGGCAGGATCCGGACGACGTCGATTCGGAAGATCAGGGCGCCGATGATCAGCGCGGCCATCAACGCCGCCATCCCCGCCCACACGATGCCTGTAACCATGGCGTCGCGACGTCGCCGCTGGGCTGCGGCGCGAGCGGGGGCGACAGTGGTAGCCGTTTCGCTGGGCGGCTCGCTGACGGGCGCCACCTCGACGGCCGTCGTTTCGGCCTGATCGTCTTCAGCGGCGGGCGCGGGGTCCGGCTCGCCTTGGCTGGCCAGGGTGGGACTTTCCGCGTCGGCGAACGGGTCGGCCGGCTCCTCGTTGCGCGCGGTCCAGCGATGGCCGCAGGCGGCGCAACGCACGACCCGGCCTTCCGGTCCGACCTTGGAGTCGTCCACGAAATAGCGGCTGGCGCACTCCGGGCAGGTTAGTATCATGGCCGAATCGAACGATCCCCACACGCAGACAACGGGGTCGCCGATTTTAACCCTGATGTCCAGAAAGCCCAGTGACGCGCCTTGCGGATCGACACAGAACAGGGCGATGACGCCCTTCCGGTGGTCCGCTTCGACGGCGTCTCCATGCGCTACGGGCGAGCGCCGGAAACCCTCAAGGATATCAGCTTCTCCCTGCGTCAGGGCTCGTTCCATTTCCTGACCGGAGCGTCCGGCGCGGGCAAGAGTTCGCTGCTGAAACTGATCTATCTGGCCCACCGTGCGTCACGAGGACGCGTCGAGCTCTTCGGCCGGGATATCAGCCTGCTCCACGCCCACGACCTGCCGTTCGTGCGTCGCCGGATCGGCGTCGTCTTCCAGGAGTTTCGGCTGCTGGAGCACCTGTCGGTGTTCGACAACGCCGCCCTGCCCCTGCGTATCCTCAAGCGCAAGCCGGCCACCTACCGCGAGGACGTCGCCGAGCTCCTGAACTGGGTGGGTCTTGGCGATCGGATGCACGCCCTGCCCGCCACGCTGTCGGGCGGCGAGAAGCAGCGCCTGGCCATCGCCCGGGCGGTCGTCGATCGCCCCGACATCCTGCTGGCCGACGAGCCGACCGGCAATGTCGATCCGGCCATGTCGCTGCGCCTGCTGCGGCTGTTTGTCGAGCTGAACCGCCTGGGCACCACCGTGCTGATCGCCACCCATGACGAGGACATAGTCGCGCGGGCCGGCCGGCCCGCCATGCGGCTGCACGATGGTCGGCTGCTGGGCGCGGAGGTCGCGTCGTGACCGCGCTGTTCGACGTCTCCCGCTGGCGGCCCGGACCGCTGCTGCCCCCACGCGACGCGCGCGACGGGTCGCTGGTCTTCGTCGTGGCGGTGCTGTGCTTCCTGGCCTGCCTCACCGCATTCGCCGCCCTCGCCGCCAACCGCGCCGCCCACGGCTGGACGGCGCAGCTGACCGGCTCGGCCACCGTGGTCGTCCGGGCCCGGGCTGGCGAGACGCCCGACAGCGCCGCCGCCCGCGCCGCCGAGACCCTGTCCGGCGTGCGGGGGGTCGTCGAGGCCCAGGCCCAGACCCGCGAGAAGGCCGAGGCCCTTCTGGAGCCCTGGATCGGCAAGGACGCCCTGGTCGAGGACCTGCCAACCCCGCGCCTCGTCACCCTGGATCTGGACCCCAAGGCGCCGCCGACGGCCGAGACCCTGGACAAGGCGCTGCGCTCAGCAGGCGTCGACGCCACCGTCGATGACCACAGCCGCTGGATCGCCGACATCCAGCGCGCCGCCGACATGGCCAGATTCGCCGCCTTGGGCGTTTTCGCCCTGATCGCTGCTGCTGCGGCGGCGGTGATCGCCTTCGCGACCCGCGCGGGCCTGGCCGCTCGTCATGAGGTGATCGAGGTGCTGCATTTCTCCGGCGCCGAGCGCGGCTTCATCGCCAGCCTGTTCCAAGGCCGCTTCGCCATGATGGGCGCCCTGGCGGGCTTTCTGGGCGGCGCCGCGGCGGCGGGGATCGGCGCCCTGCTGCGCTATTTCGGCGGCGGGGCTGGCCTTGCGCCCGTTCTGCCCCTGGCCTGGACCGACCTGCTGGCGGCCGCGCCCGCCCCCTTCGTCGCGGCTTTGATCGCGGGCGTTTCGGCCCGCCTGGCCGCGTCGCGGATCGTGAGGGAGATGGCGTGAAGTCACTGGCCGCCCTGCTGATCGCCCTGATGATCTGGGGCCTGGGCCTGGTGGCATTCACCGGCCGGGTGGACCTGTCGACTCCCGCGCCCGAGCCGCCGGAAGCCGACGGCGTCGTGGCGCTGACCGGCGCCTCCAACCTGCGCCTGGAGGCGGCGACCCGACTTCTGGAGGAAGGTAAGGGCAAGCGCCTGCTGATCTCTGGCGTCAACCGCGAGGCCACCCGCGCCGACGTCCAGAGCGTCACCAAGGCGGTCAAGCCGATCTACGATTGCTGCGTCGACCTGGGCTTCACCGCGGCCAACACGGTGGGTAACGCCCTGGAGACCGCCGAGTGGGCGCGGTCCAAGGGCTATGATAGCCTGATCGTCGTGACGGCCGACTACCACATGCCCCGCTCGATGCTGGAGCTCGGCGCGGCCATGCCGGGTGTCAAGCTGCATCCCTATCCGGTCAAGACCGACCTCAACGCCCATCGCTGGTGGAAAACCAGCATCAGCGCGCGGCGGATGATCGTGGAATATTGTAAGTACCTGGCCATCCTGGGACGCGAAGCGTTTCTAGGCCTTGGCCCCAAGACCAAAGACGCCCCGCCGGCGAAGGACGCTCCTTGATCTACCTGCGCTCGTTCCTGTTCCAGCTTGCTTTCTGGCTTTGGTCCGCGACCGTGGCGATCCTGATGATCGCCACCTTCCCGCTGCCTCGGGCGGTCAACCGCGCCTGCCTGACCCTATGGGCGAAGGGCGTGGCACTGAGCCTGCGCTGGCTGGCGGGGGTGCGGGTGGAAATCCGCGGCCGCGAAAACGTCCCGACCGGCCCCGCCTTGGTCGCGGCCAAGCACCAGTCGATGTTCGATGTCTTCAGCCAGTTCGCCATCCTGCCGGACGCCTGCTTCGTGATGAAGAAGGAGCTTCTGATGGTGCCGCTGTTCGGCTGGCACGGGCTGAAGGCCGACATGATTGTCGTCGATCGCGACGGCCACTCGGCGGCGCTGAAGAAGCTGGTGCGTGACGCCAAGGACCGCCTCAAGGACGACCGCCAGATCGTGATCTTCCCCGAAGGCACCCGCGGCGAGGTCGGCCAGCCCGGCGACTACAAGCCCGGGGTCGCGGCCCTCTATCGCGAGCTCGACATCCCCGTCACGCCGCTGGCCCTGAACTGCGGCAGCCACTGGGACAAGGGCTTCCTGCGCAAGCCGGGGACGATCGTCTTCGAATATCTCGAACCGATCCCCGCCGGCCTCAAACGCGCGGAGTTCATGCGCGAGCTGCAGACGCGCGTCGACGGGGCCACGAAGGCGCTTGAAGACGAACGCCTTTAGGCCGCCGCCTCGATCGCTTCGACCATCTTCAGCAGCTTTTCCATCGCGTGGTCGCGCACGCCGTCCTCGCGCAGGTGCGAGACGAGGTCGCTGAGATAGTCGACATTGCGTCCCGAAAGCCCGGTCGCCCCCGCGATCAGCCGGGCCTGCTGGTCGAGGGTCAGGGCCCCCGCCCACTGGGCGTGCTTCATGTCCGACAGGAAAACCAGCGCCGGGACCTTGGCCGCGCCGTCCAGCTTCACGTCGCGCCAGGTCTCGAAATAGGTCTCGGTCGGCTGTTCGCGCTCGCGAAGATAGGCGTAGACGCCCTCCCACTCCGACGCCGCCACCCGATAGGCCATGCCGCGAACCGCCCCGCCCGGCGCCAGGCCCAGCACGAGGCCCGGGCGCTCGTAGGTCCCGCGATGATGCACCGAATAGATGCAGAAGGCGCGTCGCCGCCCGTGGAGCACGGCCGTTCTTCGGTCTACAAACGGGAACCCGGGCCGCCACATCAGCGATCCGTATCCGAACACCCAGCGATCTTCGCCGCCGCCTGCCAAACCCATCACCATTCCCGACTGGACGCGCCTTTCCATGACCCATAGCGACGCCGCCCCGTCCCGCAAAGCCCGGCGCAGCCGCCTCTTCGCGCCTTTCATCCTCGCCGCCCTCGTGGCGGGCGGTTGGAGCTATGGATGGTTCTGGCTGCGCGGCCAGGCCGAGCAGAAGATGGACGCCCAGGCGGCGGACCTGAAGTCGCGAGGCTACGATCTCTCCTGGAGCGCGCGCACCTTTCACGGCTTTCCGTTCCGGATGAACATTGACCTGACCGACGCCCGGATCGCCGAACCGACCGGCTGGGCGGTCCGCGCGCCGGTGCTGAAGGGCGAGGCGGCGGTCTTCGACGTGACGCACTGGGTGCTGGTGGCGCCGGAGGGCGTGGTCCTGACCCGTCCGGAGGCGGGCGATGTGGCGATCACGGGCCAAGCGCTCCGCGCCAGCATCTCGCACGTGAAGGAACACCCGCCCCGGATTTCGGTCGAAGGCGCGGGCCTGACCTTCACGCCGGCGCCGGGCGCCAAGCCGTTCCAGCTGGTCTCGGCGGACGGCATGCAGTTGCACCTGCGCGCGGGCCCTGATGACCAGGGCGCGATCTTCTTCAAGGCCGACGGCGCCAAGACGGCCTTCACCGGCCTCCTCGGCCGCATCGCCCAGGACAAGACCGCGTCCATGATCCTGGAGACGCGGCTGTCGCACGTCTCGTCCCTGCGCGGCCGCAACTGGGAGGCCGCGGTCAAGGGGTGGAGCGCCGCGGGCGGCCAGATCACCTTCGAGCAGAGCCAGATCCTGGCCGGCGACGCCGAGGGCAAGGCCAAGTCGGGCGTGCTGTCGGTCGACTCCGAGGGCCGACTGACCGGCGACCTGGAGGTGGCGATCAAGGAGCGCGCCGACCTGTCCAAGCCGATCCGCACGCCAGAGCAGGCCTTCGCCGCCGCCGCCCAGGCCCTGGGACGCGAACCCGTCATCGAAGCCAGCCTGCATTTCCGCGACGGACGCAGCTTCCTGGGCGTGCTCGACACCGGTCCAGCGCCAAGGGTGTACTGACCAAGCGTCAACCACCCGAAACGCAATTTTCTTCCCGTGATGGCTGGCTATTGCGTGTTCCGCGGCAAAGACTATGGTCCGCCCTCCAATTTCGGGGAAGAACATGGGCAGCGACGCGACGGAAGCCACGCCGTCTCTCGAAGAGGTCCGATGGCGGCTCGACGCCATCGACGGTGAACTGCTGAAGCTGCTGGACGAGCGCGCCAGCCTGGCCGGCGCGGTCGCCGCCGCCAAGCGCGCCTCCGGCGACACCGGCTTTGGCCTGCGCCCCGGCCGCGAGGCCCACATCGTCCGCAAGCTGCTCGACGCGCCGCGCAAGGGGGCTTCGAACGCCCTGGTCATCCGCATCTGGCGCGAGATCATGGCCGACAACCTGGCGCGGCAGGGTCCGTACCAGCTGGGGGTATTCGGCGGCCGCGAACCGGCCCGCACCGTCGAGCTGACCCGCCTCCGCTTCGGCACGGCCCCGCGGTTGTCGCTGGTCCCCACCGCCCAGGACGCCCTCGCCGTCGCCCGTTCGCCGTGGGGCGTGGCGGTGCTGCCGCTGGTCAGCGAAACGCCCTGGTGGGGCCGCCTGCTGGCCGAGCCCAAGCTGAAGGTGTTCGCCGCCCTGCCCTGCCTGGCGACCTGGGGTCCGCAGGCGGCGCTCGCCGTCGCCGAGGTCGACGTCGAGCCGACCGGCGGCGACCAGACCTTCTGGGTCAGCGACTCGCCCAAGAGCGCCGCCGCCATCGTCGAGGCCCTGGGCCGGGACGGCGTCGCCGCCGAGCTGATCGCCGAAGCCGGCGGCCTGAAGCTGTTTTCGCTGTCGGGCTTCTTCCAGGTCGATGACGAACGGCTGGCGCGGGCGCCCGGCCAACTGACCGGCGTCATCGGGGCTGCGCCCGAGCAGTTCGACGTGTAAGAAGCGGCCGCCGTACACAGACTGGTACGAAGCCAGAGTAGACCGATGACCGCCTCCGCCGCCGACCGCTTCGCCGCGCCTCGCCCCGTCCCCAAGGCCGGGATCCTCGACATCCACGCCTATGTCGGCGGCAAGTCGAAGGTCGAAGGCGTCGCCCATCCGGTGAAGCTGTCGAGCAACGAGAACATCCTGGGCAGCAGCGACAAGGCCAAGGCGGCCTATCGCGACGCGGTCGACCGCCTGCACATCTATCCGGACGGCAAGGCCAACATCCTGCGCGAGGCAGTCGCCAAACGCTTCAATCTTGAACCCGAGCGCCTGACCTTCGGCGACGGCAGCGACGAGATCTTCGCCCTGCTGTGCCAAGTCTATCTCGAGCCGGGCGACAACATCGTCCAGGGCGAGCACGGCTTCGCCGCCTACGCCATCGGCGCCCGCGCCTGCCAAGGCGAGGTGCGGATGGCCAAGGAAACGAACCACCGCATCGACATCGACGAGGTGGTCAAATGCGTCGACGAGCGCACGCGCCTCGTCTTCATCGCCAATCCCGCCAACCCGACCGGTACCTGGCTGACCGGCGACGAAATCCGCGCCCTGCACGCGGCCCTGCCGCCCTCGGTGGTGCTGGTGCTGGACGGCGCCTATGCGGAGTTCTGCAGCGATCCGCGCTTCGAGGACGGCCTCGATCTGGCCCGCACCGCCGAGAACGTGATCGTCACCCGCACCTTCTCGAAGCTGCACGGGCTTGCCGCCCTGCGCGTCGGCTGGGGCTACGCGCCCAGCCACATCATCGAGCCGATCGAGCGCATCCGTCCGCCGTTCAACACCTCGATCCCCGCCCAGGAAGCGGCGGTCGCGGCCCTGTTCGACGACGATTTCCAGGCCCGCTCGCTGGCGCTGGTCGAGCAATGGCGGCCGTGGCTGGCTCAGCAGCTGGGCGGCCTGGGCCTTGAGGTGACTCCGTCGGCGGCCAACTTCGTGCTGGCGACCTTCCCGACCACGCCGGGCAAGACGGCCCTGGAGGCCGAGGCGTTCCTGGCGTCGAAAGGCTATCTGGTCCGCGCGGTCGCCAATTACGGCCTGCCGAACGCGATCCGCATCACCATCGGACTGGAAGAGCAGAACCGCGCCGTGGTCGAGCACCTGACCCAGTTCATGGGCCGCTAGATGTCTGGCGCTTCTCCCGACCTCCCCGGCGAATGCCGGGGCCCAGATCGAACCCAAAACCGCCTTTCGTTTGAACGGGGACAAGAGGCGCATCATCCCAAACCGCTCAGGCTGAATCTGGGCCCCGGCATTCGCCGGGGAAATCGGTTTGAAGTGAGCCCTAGCCATGTCTAATCCAGGCGTTCTCTATCCGAACATGACCGTGATCGGGGCTGGCCTGATCGGCGGTTCGATCATCCGCGCCGCCCGCGAGCATGGCGTCGTCGGCCAGGTCACCGTGGCCGACGCCAGCGAAGCGCATCGGGCGCGTGTCGCCGAGTTGGGCATCGCCGAGCACGTCACCGGCGACATCGCCGAGGCGGTCAGGGACGCCGATCTCGTGGTCCTCGCCACGCCCGTGCTGTCGATCCCCGACCTCGCCGCCCAGGTGATCCCGGCCATGAAGGCGGGCGCGACCCTGACCGACGTCGGCTCGACCAAGGGCAATGTCGCCGAGGCGTTCCGCGCCCAGGACTGCTCGAAGATCCACGCCATCCCGGGCCACCCGATCGCCGGCACCGAGCAGTCGGGACCCGACGCCGGCTTCGCCGAGTTGTTCGAGAACCGCTGGACGATCCTGACGCCGCTCGAGAGCGAGGACGAGGCCTACGCCACCGCCGTGGCCCGGCTGTCGACCTTCTGGCGCGCCTTCGGGGCCCAGGTCGAGCTGATGGACGAGAAGCACCACGACCTCGTCCTGGCCGTCGTCTCCCACCTGCCCCACCTGATCGCCTACACGATCGTCGGCAGCGCGGCCGACCTGGAGAACGTCACCGAGAACGAGGTCATCAAGTACTCGGCCTCGGGCTTCCGCGACTTCACCCGCATCGCCGCCAGCGACCCGACCATGTGGCGCGACATCTTCGTGGCCAACAAGGACGCGGTGCTGGAGATGCTGGGGCGGTTCACCGAGGACCTGCAGGCCATGAGCCGCGCGATCCGCTGGGGCGACGCCGACACCCTGCACGCCCACTTCACCCGCACCCGCGCGATCCGCCGCGGCATCGTGGCGGCGGGCCAGGAGAGCGCGGAGCCGAACTTCGGCCGCGATCGCGGCAAGCACTGAGGACGCCGGCTCGCGATCTCGCCGTAATCGCGAAACACAGCCGCAACAAACCGGGCTCATGCAAGGCGTCCAGGGACAATCACCCGGAAGGAAACGACCCATATGCGCCGCACGCTTCTCGCCGCGCTCGCAACCTGCGCCACGCTCGCCGCCGGCGCCGCTCTTGCTCAAGACGGGCCGCCGCCCGGCATGCAGATGCCTTCGCCCGAAGCCATTTTCAAGCGCTGGGACGCCAACAGCGACGGCGCGGTCGACCTCGCCGAATGGAAGGCCGCCGGTCGGCCTGAAGACCGCTTCGCCATGATCGACGCCAACAAGGACGGCAAGATCACCCTCGACGAGCTGAAGGCGGCGTTCGAGAAGATGCGCCAGCGTCGGATGCAGGAAGGCGGCCCGCCTCCCGGCCCGCCGCCGGAAGGCCCGCCGCCCCAGAACTGATCCGAGACCCGAAGGTCGAAGAACTCAAACGCGCCGCCCGGTCCGCCGGGCGGCGTTCGTGTTTGGGGACCCGGACACGCATGGTCGCCCGGCCCCCACTCGGGCTGCTTCCTCCTACGAGTCGTTCGCGTTAGGCCGACTTGACCGCTCCACCTATAGTTGGCGCTCGTTAGCCACGCCGAGACTCGGAGCACGCTTCAGGATGTCCTTCTCCCGTCTGGTCGCGCTCTCCTTCGCCGCGCTCCTGCCTCTGGCGACAACGGTGCGGGCGGAAGAGGCGCCTCGCCCGATCCGCCTCAACCAGACCGGCGTCGAGGCCCGGGGGCCGAAGCGCGCCATGCTGGCCAGCCCTTCTCTCCAGCCGCTCGGCTGGGCCCTGCTCGACGCCAAGGGCGCGGTGGCCCTGACGGGCAAGACCCGTGTGTTCGGCGACGACGCCGCGTCCGGCGAGCACGTCCATCAGATCGACTTCACGGCCTTCGCCAAGCCGGGAAACGGCTATCGCTTGAAGGTCGGCGACGCCGAGAGCCGGCCGTTCGCCGTCCGCGCCAAGCCTGACGGGAAACTGAGCCGCGCGGCCCTTTCCTTCTTCTACCAGCAGCGCGCCAGCGTGCCGATCGAAGCCCGCTTCGTCGAGCGCCCCGATCTCGCGCGGCCCGCCGGTCATGCGCCGGACAAGGCGACCTGCTTCGACAAGGCGGACGAACGCGGCCAAGTCTGGCCGGGCTGCGCCTACACCCTGGACGCCAGCGGCGGCTGGTACGACGCCGGGGACCAGGGCAAGTACGCGGTCAACGGCGGCGTCTCGGTCTGGACCCTGGTCAACGCCTACGAACGCGCCGCGCTGCGCAAGCGCTCAGCCGCGCTGAAGGCCATTGGCGACGGGGCGCTGGCCTTGCCGGAGCGGAACAATCGCGTTCCGGACATCCTCGACGAGGCCCGCTACGAGCTGGCCTTTCTCCTGGCCATGCAGGTCCCCGAGGGACAGACGCTTCCGGTCCCGGTCGGTCATCAGCAGCCCGTCGACGGCAAGCTCGTCCTGACGCCGATCAACGCCTCGGGCATGGCCCACCAGAAGATCGCCGACGATCAGTGGACGCCGGTGCCGACGGCGCCGGCCGACGACCACCAGACGCGCTACCTCTATTATCCGACCACCGCGGCGACCCTGAACCTGGCGGCTGTCGCGGCGCAGGCGGCGCGGGTCTGGAAGACCCTCGACCCGACCTTCTCGGCCCGCTGCCTGTCTGCGGCCCGGCGGGCCTATGCCGCGGCCGCTCGCAATCCCGACATCTACGCCATCGGGGCTTTCGCCGGCAGCGGGGGCTATGGCGATCCGAACCTGACCGACGAATTCTATTGGGCCGCCGCCGAGCTCTACGCCACCACCGGCGAGGCCTCCTATGAGACAGCCCTGCGCGCCTCGCCGCTGTTCCTGGCGTCCCCGGTCACGGGGCCGCGCCCTACCGGGGACATTAGCTGGGGCTCGGTCGGCGCGCTGGGGACCGCAACCCTGGCCCTCGCGCCCAATGGGCTGAAGACGGCCGAGATCGCGCAGGCGCGGAATGGCCTGATCGCCAGCGCGGACCGCTATCTCGCCGAGGGCGCGAGCCAGGGCTACGCCCCACCCTACGCGGCGAACGGCTATCCCTGGGGCTCCAATGCGGCGATCCTCAACAGGGCGGTGATTCTGGGCCTGGCCTACGATTTCAGCGTCAAGCCGAGGTATCGGGCCGGCGCCGTCGACGCGCTGGACTATGTCCTGGGCCGCAATCCGCTGGATCAGTCCTTCGTCAGCGGCTTCGGCGCGCGGGCCATGCGCAATCCGCACCATCGCTTCTGGGCCCATCAGGCGAACCCGGCCTATCCGGCGCCGCCGTCCGGCGTGCTGTCGGGAGGACCCAACTCGACCAGCATGGACGATCCGGTCGCCAGTCCGATGCGCGGCCGATGCCGCCCCCAGACCTGCTGGACCGACGACTATCGCGCCTTCACCCAGAACGAAGTCGCCATCAACTGGAACGCCCCGCTGGCTTGGGTGTCGCTGTTTATCGACGACACCGCCCGACAAGTATCGCCAAGATGAGCCGGCAGGGAGCCGACAGGGTTGACGGGCTGTTGACCATTTTGCGCGGCGCTTTGTCGCGAGGACGCGCGATGACTCGGCGGCCAACGCCATGCATAAGCTTCGGCGAGCTCAGTCATAATCGAAAACAACCGTGACTCCGGCGCGAGGACGTTCGAGCATTCAACGCAAGTCCCTGACCCTGGACCTCATTCGGCAAGCCTCGCGCAACAGCGTGGCGACCATGGGCGTCCAGGCGGCGGCGGCTGTCGGCGTGACCCTGGCGACCTTGCCGTCAGAGCGACCGTTCTACTGGATGTGGCTAGCGACTACCCTCGCCGTCCTGCTGGTGCGGGTCGTCGTGGACCGCCTGCTCGCCTCGGCGCTGCGCGGCGGCGCCCTGGCCAAGCACCTGGATGGCCTTGTGGCGACCTTCTCGGCCGGCCTGCTGGTCAGCGCCGCCCTGTGGGCGATCCTGGCCTGGCTTCGGTTTCCGATCGACAGCCAGCGCACGCGCTTCGTGATCATCGTGGTGCTGTCGGCCCTGGCTGGGGGCGCGACCGGCGTGCTGTCGCCGATGAAGCTGACCGGAAGGATCTATATCTCCCTGATCCTGCTTCCAGCCTCCACGGCCCTGCTGCTCGGGCAAGACCGGGCGCTTGGCCTGCTGGGGGCCGCCTTCTGGCTGGTCATGCTGGCCGGTCACCGCAACAACCACGCCCTGCTCGTCGACTCGATCCAGCTCCGCGACCAGAACCGCGACCTGGTCGAGGCGCTGGCGCGCCGCGGCCGGGATCTCAACACCCTGAACCAGGAGCTCGAAGCCCGCGTCGCCCTGCGCACACAGCAGCTGCAGGCGGCGAGCGAACGCGCCCAGAGCGCCAACGAGGCCAAGTCGCGCTTCCTCGCGACGGTCAGCCATGAGATGCGCACGCCGCTGAACGCCATTCTCGGCGTCGGACAGATCCTGGGCCGCTCGTCGCTCGACAAGACCCAACGGGAACAGGTGCGGGAGATGAAGGGCGCGGCGCGGCGACTGCGCATGATGGTCGACGACGTCCTGGACCTCTGCCGGCTGGACGACGGCGCCCTGCGCCTGAAACCGCGCGCCTTCGCGCTGGCCGCCCTGGCCCAGTCGCTCGACGACCTGCACCGGCCGACGGCCGACGCCCGCGGGCTTCGCCTGACCATGCAGCTGGAGGCCGCCGCGGGCGAGACCCGGCTGGGCGACCTGGACCGCCTCCGGCAACTCGTCAGCGTCTTGATCGACAACGCCCTGAAGTTCACCCAGGCGGGCGGCGTCGATTGCCGGATCGTTGGCGCGGGCGACGAACTGCGGATAGAGGTCATCGACACCGGCGACGGGGTCGCGCCGGAGAAGATGGCGGTGATCTTCGAGCGGTTCAGCCAGCTCGACGACTCCACCAAGCGCGCGGCCGGCGGCATCGGCCTTGGCCTGGCCCTCTGCCAAGGGCTGGTCGCCAAGATGGGCGGGCAGATGTCCGCAACGTCCGAGCCTGGCCGGGGGTCGACCTTCGCCCTGCGGATCCCCTGTCCGGTCACCACCGCCGAAGCGGCGTCCCGCACCGCCGTCCTGCGCAGCGACGACGATGGCGAGGAGCCCCCGACCCTGCTGGTCGTCGACGACAACGCCATCAACCGCAAGATCATCGCCGCGCTCGTCGAGCCCTTCGGCATTGCGTGCGGCTTCGCCGCCGATGGGCGCGAGGCGCTCGAGGCCTGGCGGCGCCAGCCCTGGGACGCGATCTTCATGGACGTGCACATGCCGGTCATGGACGGCGTGGAGGCCACCCGCGCCATCCGCCAGGAGGAAGACCGCCTGGGCCGGAGGCGGGTGCCCATCGTGGCCGTGACGGCCAGCCTGCTCGAACAGGAGACCGCCGGCTACCACGCGGCCGGCATGGACGACGTGCTGCCCAAGCCGATCGAGGCCTCGGCCCTGGCGCAGATGCTCGCCCGCTGCGTCGGCGCCGGCGGTCCCGCCTCGGCGGCGGGCAAAGCCTGAGAGCGCGCGCGCTATCGTGAAATCAAGTCGCGCCAGCGCTTGAGTACCGCCCCGAGCCGGGCTAAACGGTTCGTCCCCTGAGCGGGCGTAGTTCAGAGGTAGAACGTCAGCTTCCCAAGCTGAATGTCGGGGGTTCGATTCCCCCCGCCCGCTCCAGCAAATTCAATGACTTAGCTATACCATTCGGCGCTCTCCAAGACGGAGTTGGGAGCGAGTTGGGCGGCGCGTTCCCACTTCGTACGTGAGTCGCCTTGACTCGCCTCCCCATGCTGGATGAGAACACTTCCGGAACATCGGAGAAATCGCCATGTTGGCCCAACGCGCCTGTTTGCGCGTGAGAACCTGCGCCTGATGTGGCCCGTCACGGCCCATCGAATCACGCTGCGAACCTGTCATGACCTCGACTGGCGGGTCACGGTCAGCTGTCCGAAGTGCGGGGTCTCGACGATGCTGGCGCTGAGCGGGCTGGCGAAGAGCGCGATGGGTGACGTCTCGATCGAGCGCCTGTTCGCGCGCGGCGTGTTCAAGTGCTCAAAGGTTCAGTACGGATGCAACGGCATTCCCGCCGCGAGCGTAGAGGTGTCGGCGATGGATGTCGGCATCCTCAAGACCGTGGCGCGCTGGGAAGCCCGACCAACCCACAAGGCGGCCTAGGCGCCGGCCAGCAGCGCCGATAGGTTCCGCCCATGGAGACCCAGATGACTGCAGAGCCCTTCACCTGGCGCACCGTTGACGAGGCGACGGGCGAGGTTCGCCGGTTCTACGAGGATGGCGCGGCGCTTGTCGCCACCGGGACGCGGGCGCCGCACGGCTTTTGGACGCGTCATCCCCTCGTCTCGCAAGCAATAGAGACGGCGGAACCCAACGGCGACACCGCGACCGTGCGTCTATGGCTGGCGACTCTGGACGCGCCGGACGCGGCGGCGACGCAGCGTCCGGCCCGCGCGCCCGACATGACCCTCTCCGGCGAATGGAAGACCGACCGCGATTTCTGGGCGGCGCACCCGTCGGTCGAACACGTCGAAGCGCGCCAGCTGGTCGGCGACGATCCGGCCGGGGACTGCTGGACTGTCGAGCTTTGGTTGAAAGGCTGAGGCGGTGTGCAACCTCTACAGCCAGCGCCGCGGGCAAGCCGAGATTCTGGCGGCGACGCGCGCCATGGACCGGGTCGGCAACATGCCGCCCCTGCCCGGCATCTTTCCGGACATGGCCGCGCCGATCGTGCGCCAGGCGGCCGACGGGTCGGGGCTAGAGCTCGCCATGGCGCGCTGGGGGATGCCTTCGCCGTTCTTCGTCCAGCGCCAGGCGGCCGAGAAGCGGGCCGAGGCGCTTCGCAAGAAAGGCCACGTCATCGACGACGCGCGCCTGGGCGAGCTGATCAAGGCCGAACCCGATCGCGGCGTGACCAACGTCCGCAAGACCGACAGCCCGCACTGGCGGCGCTGGCTGACGCCGGAACATCGCTGTCTTGTGCCGTTGACCGCCTTCGCCGAGCCGAACCAGGTCGGCGGGGTTCCGGGTGAAAACGTCTGGTTCGCGCTGAACGAGGAACGCCCGCTCGCCTTCTTCGCCGGGGTTCATCAACCGGCCTGGACCTGCGTTCGCAAGGCCAGCGAGGGCGAAGTCACCTGCGATCTCTATGCCTTCCTGACCACCTCGGCGAACAGTGTCGTCGGCGCCGTCCACGACAAGGCCATGCCGGTGATCCTGACGACGGCCGAAGAGCGCGACGTCTGGATGCGGGCGCCCTGGGACGAGGCCAAGGCTCTGCAGCGACCGCTTGCCGACGACGCCCTGGTGATCGTCAATCGCGGCGTCGGCGTGAAGCAAGACCCGCCGAAGGAACCCGAAGAGACGCCGCTCTAGGTGATGACGACGCCGGCCGCCGGCGGCTCGAACCGGCGGCGGGCGTCCTGGAGCAGGTGCAGCGCCTGGCGGCGGATCTCCCGCTCCTCGTCGCATCCGGTCTCGATACCGGCGGCGATAGAGCGCATGGCGTCGTCGATGGCGGCCGGGTCCAGCCAGGCCCCAAGCTCGATGACGACCAACTCCAGGGCCGCGAGGCGCTTTTCCAACTCGTCCATGGCGGATGCTATCGCGTCGACGGCGGGCCGTCCCACGGCCGAACCCACAGCAGGCTTATCGACACGCTGATCGCGGCGACCGCGGCGAACGCCACAGGAGTCGGACGCCGGCCCATCAGCGAAAGCGCGGCCAGCAGCATCAGGCCGACCAGGGCGGCGACCAGCACGACCCCGACCGCGCCCATGATCAGCCGCTCTCGCCGCGTCAGCGGCTGCTCTCCCCCGTCCGGCCATTTGCCGCTCATGCCCGCGCCCCTTCGGTTCTCCCGCCTGGACCATAGCAAAAAGCCCCGCCAGCGCGAGCCGGCGGGGCTTTGTCGTTGTGCGCTCGAGCCCGCGAGCGGGCGAGCGGTCAGGCGTCAGGCCGAGGCGTCAGGTTTCGGGCGGCGGGAGGCGGGCGAGCAAGCCCGCGATGGCCCGGTCGGCGTCCTCGCGCGAGGCCTTCAGCCGTTCCGACGGCGCGGCGGGCGCGCCGACCAGATGCAGCCTGCCGGCATAGACTTGCCCGGCGCCGCGCGCGACCGACAGGGCGAACCGGATTCGCGGGCTCGCGGTCATCGGGACGGCCTCGCCCAGCGCGCCGAACGCCTTGTCGATCAGCCCGCCGGGATCGCCGCTGCGGGCGTCGAACACCACCCGCGCCTCGTCCAGGGCGTCCGCGGCCTTGCGCACCGCCTTGGCCAGCTTTGCCTCGTCGACGCCGGCGTCGGGATCGTCGACCGCGATGGCGATCGAGCTGGCCAGCACGGCGACCGCCGTTTCGAAATTGGCCGCCGCGGCGTCGACGCCGGGCGCGGTCACGGCCTGGGCGATGTCGTCTTTCGACGGCAGCGCCACGCACGCGGTCAGGATCGCCGCCACGCCCAACAGGGCGAGGCACGACATTAGGGATTTCATGGGAGCCTCCAGCACGGGAGATTTGCCGGCGACCGGCCGGCGCGGTTGATAAGGCGCAGATGCGCGGGAACCATTCCCCAACGAGGGCGTTTTCCGATCGACCGCCAAACGCCCCCCGACTGACGGCGGTCAATAGGCCCCGGCTCGTGACAGGCCGGGGCCTCTTCACGTCAACCCAGCGACTTCAGCCACGGCGCAACGTCGAAGCTCGGGCAGGCCTTGGCCACGCCCGGCCAATCCCGGTGACCGCGCACGATCAGGTTCGGCACGCGCTCGCGGTAGTCGTGGACGATCTGCGCCAGGGCGGCGCGCTGCAGGTCGGTGCGGGTGTCCTTGGGCGTCTTGCCGTCCTTGGCCAGGCCGCCGACGTAGCAGACGCCGATATTGCCGCTGTTGGCCTTGGCGACGTGCGCGCCCTTGACCGTGTCGGGCAGACGGCGATGGATCTCGCCGTCCAGCGTGACGATCAGGTGATAGCTTTCTTGGCCGAAGCGGTCGATGTCCCAGCGGGCGATATCGTCGGGCGAGACGTCGCGGCCTTCCGGCGTGGCGGCGCAGTGAATAGTCAGGAACCGGATCGGTCCCAGCGGTGCATTCATGGCGATGTCCTTGATTGGGGCGGCGAACCAGTTTCGCGCGCCGCGCCGCTCAGCGGCGAAGGTCGGCGCCGTGGCGCGCCGGCCGGTGCTTGATCAGCCAGGCCAGCAGGGCGAAGCCGCCAAGTGCGAAGATCACAACCGCGCAGATGGTGACGGGCGTGATGACGGCGGCCGGGTAGCGCATGGCCACAAAGCCGGCCGCCAGCCAGAACACCGCCAGCAGGTGCAGGACCTGGCGAAGCCAGACGGGCGCGTTGCGCCAGCCCTTGGCGTCGACACCAAGCAGGAACGCCGACATGAGGAACGTCCCGACTGCGACCATCGCCAGTCCGACGCTCAGGACGTGGAGAAAGCCGCTCATGGCGTCACTCCCACTTTGCCCTTCAGCCAGGCAAAGACGCGAGCCCGCGCGTCCGGATTGGCGATCAGCAGCACCGTCAGGCTGGCCAGCAGCGCCACGGCGGTAAGCTGGTCGACCTTGAAGCCGATCTTGATCGGAACCAGGCCAAGCGCCCAATTGACCAGATCGGCCGCCCAGGGCGCGGCGATCGGCGCGGCGAAGGTGACCGCCAGGACGGTGAGGATCTTCTCGCACGCCACCTGAATGACCTTGCGTCGTCCGGGCGGCGGCTCGCCGAAGATAAAGGCCACCATCGCGAAACCGGCCCAGAGGGCGGACACGATGAGGCCCACGGCCGCTGCGTGCAGCCGGTGCTTGTCGTCCATGGCGGACCGTCTCCTTGAGGATGATGAAATGTGTTGGGGCCCGGCGCGGCGAGACGCCGGCCGGGCCCTGCTCGTCTAGTTCGACGTCTTCGACAGCGCCTTGAGCGGCGAGACCAGGGCAGGACCGGCCTTCTCGTAGCCGAGATAGGTTTGCCCGGCCGTGGTCGGGTGGGTGTTGTCGACGTCCATATAGAGGGCGTCGTTACCGGCGTTCTGCCAGCCTTGGTTGTCGATATAGATCACGCCCGGATCGTTCTGCCCGGCCGCCAGGGTCGCCGCCTGTGTGGCGTCGTAATAGGTCGATCCGGTCGGATCGCCCTTGCCGCGCCAGGGACCGAACACCAGGATCAGGGCGTTCGGATAGTCGGCCCGCATCGCCGCGATTTCGGCCGTCACGGCCGCCTGCAGCAGGGCGGCCGAGGTCGCCGTGCCGCCGTCGCCGCCCGCCGTCCGGTTAAGCCAGTCGTTGATCGGCGTGGCGATGACGATGACGTCGGGCGTCCCAATCCGCTTGGGATCGTTGCGCCGCTCGATGTACTTGCGGGTCGTCCCGTTGACCAGGAAGCCCGTGCCGCCGTTGGCGGCCGTGACGACGTTTTCCCAGCCCCAGTATTCGCCCATCTTGAAGGGCCAGGCGCCGCCCATGATGACGGTGCCGCTGGTTTCAGAGCCCAGGTTGCTGCTGGCCCCGCCCCCCAGCGCGCCGGCGGCGTAGCTCTCGCCGATGAAATAAGCGGTGATCGAGCCGGCCGGGAAGGCGCCCGACGTGATGGAGCCGCCGGCGTTGACGTTCAGCCCGCGGAAATAGACGTCCTTGTCGAACCAGATCTCACAGACACGGGTCGCCGACGTGCCGAAATCCCACTTCTGATAGAAGATGTTCGACGAATCCGGGATGACGCGCTTTCCGGTGTCGGCCCATTTGCCGTCGCACTTCAGGCGCGTGCCCTGGCCGTTCTGGAAGGTGCCGACCGCCAGGTCGAAGGCGGATCCGGTGACGGTGAAGCGGATGCCCCAGCCGTTGTTCGCCGTCTGCGAGGCGGAAAGGTTTGCCTGCGAGATATATTGGCCGGTCGCCCCGCTGGTCGCGCTGCGCTTGCCGCCTCGATCGACGAGGATCGGGTTCGGCGTGGAGGCCGTGATGCTGCCCGACGCCACATCCTGCTGGATGCTGACGAGATAGGTCCCGCGATTGCCCGGCGCGTCTCCGTTCGACGTGGAGATCTGCGCCAGGATATGGGTTCCGGTCGTCGTGCCGTTGCCCGAAAGACCGACACCACCGACCAGGGTGTTCGCGCCGGAGAACATGTTGGTGACGATCAGGACGTTGCCGAGCGCCTTGATCGCGGTCGACGCCACGCTCTGGGACTTGTCGACCTGATAGGTGCCGTTTCCATTGTCCTTGGCGATCAGGGTTCCGGCCGTGACGCCGGAGCCAGACAGCACCTGGCCGACCGCCCAGGATCCGGTGATCGTTCCGCCCGGCGTGAAGACATAGCCGCTGATCGTCGACGCCGTGGACGTCGCCGCCGCCGGGATAGAGCCCGTGACGACCGCCGTGCTGCTCAGGGTCGCCAGCACGTTCGGCGCCGTGGTCGCCGCACCGGTCAGCGTCGAAACGGCGTTGGCCGCGCCGATGCTGTAGGTCGGCGGGCTGGCCATCTGCCCGATCGGCTGCGCCGACGCTTGCTTGCTCAGCAGCGCGCGGGCCAGGGTGGCGAAGGGACCGGGAACCACCAGGCTTTCGGCCGCCGCTTCGATCCGGCGCTCGATATCCAGCGTCGCGCCAGCGACGGTGTTCAGCGAGCCGCCGCTGGTCTGATTGACGACCAGGCCGACATTCTCGCCTTGGATCAGCACGACTGTCGCCGACAGCGAGATCGTCACCGGATTAGCCGCCGAAGCGTCCAGCGTGACGGCCTTGTGGACTTTGGTCACAGCGCCTGAGGCGTTGACCGAGACGATCTTGGCCGCACGCGCGCCCGTACCGTTCGTGGCGAACGACACGGTGCCCCGCACGGCATAGACGCCGTCGGTCGGGATCGTTACGAACGCCGGCGAGCTGCTGACGGTCAAGTTCGCCGGGTTGATCGTGGTCTTGTTGAGCGAGACAAGGGTGTCGGTCGCCGTCGCCAAAGGCTGGGCCGCTGTCGCCGTCACCGAGACGATCGGCGGCCGGGCGGCGTAGACCGCTGCCCCGCGCGCCATGGGATCAATGGCCTGGGCAAACGCGGGCGTGACCCCACCCACGCCGATCACGATCGCCATGGCCAGGGTGAGCAGGCGTGCGAAGACGCCGGGCTTGTTCCGGTGGATGCTCATGATGAGATGCTCGGCTTATTGGCTGATACGATAGTTGATCGAGCCGCTCGTCAGGCTTGTCGCCCGGAGCCGGTAGTAGACGTTGTTCTCCGGCTCGACGGTAATTTCACTGATGGGCGTGCCGGAGTAGGTCCAGGAATAGAATTGGACCCCCGCGGCATAGATGCCCGACCAGGTCACGCCCTTGTCGAAGGAGCGCTCGAGGACGACCGTTCCGACGCCGACGCCGGAAAGCGTGACGTTGAACCCCTGCCCCCGGACCGGGATTGCGTAGTTGCTTTCGCTCCCCGCGCCGCTAGTCGCGGATAGGATGCCGGTCGTGTAGGGCGTCCCATTCGCGAACGGGACGACACCAGCAACCGCCGGGGCCGAAATGGCATAGAAAGTCGCGCAGAGCAGCGCGCAGGCGACCAGCGCCGCCCGCTTAAGCAGGTTCTTCATGGGTTGCTCCATGTCTGATGGCTTGGCCGATCGGCCTAGCGTGGCGGCCTTACGGCGCGGTGACGGTGTCGATTTCGGCCGGGGTCAGTCCCAGGCCTTGTTCACCAAGGAAAGCGATCAAACCATCGTCGTCGGCGTAGACGTTGGGCCAATCGGGCGTGAACCAGCGGGCCCAAGCCACCGGGTCGGCGTCCAGCCCGGCCTTGACCTGGGCGGCCTTGCCCATCGCGATCAGCCGTCCGGTGACGGTTGACTTCGGCAGCAGGCGACGCGGCGGCGGAACCAGGATCGCCTCCGCCTCTTCCGCAGTCAGCTCGCGCAGGATCGGTTCGCCGTCGGCGCCGGTGGAAAGGTCCAGCATGGTCAGCTCCTAGATCAGGCGCGGCGTGATCACGCCGCCGGAAAAGGCCGTACCGCCGGCGGAGAACCGGACGTGCGTGACCGCCCCGCCCGATCGGCGCCACACGACAGCACCGCCGGTGCCGTTGGCCTTGATCCACCCCGACGCGGCCAAGTAGTCGATCACCTCGAACAGCATCGTCCAGGCGCTTAGACCGCCGGCCGACGTGATCTGGCCGGGCGTGCCGAACGTCGCGCCGTTGTCGGTGCTGAACGCGGCGTAGAGTTGCCCCGTGGTCGCGATCGTCACGGCGTTCAAATCGAAATTGACGTTGGCCAGGTTGTTCGGCAGCGGGCCGAACGTGATCGTCGTCGGCGATCCAGAAATGGTCTGGGCGGCCAGGGGCGAGGACCACGGCACGTTGATCCCCGCGTCGCCCTTGTCGCCCGTCCGGCTGTAAGACCAGATCAGCACGTCGCCGTCCGCAAACGGATTGGCGACCGAGGTCACGCCGTTCTGCAGGACGAGCGCGCGGTAGCCGGTCGGCGAAGTCGCCGAGGTCAGCTCGAAGGACAGGAACTTGGTCGGGTCGCCCGACAGCGCCAGGCGGAACTCGCCCTTGATGGCGCTGGTCCCCAGGCCTAGCCGCGCCACAAGGTTGGTCACGTCGATGCCGTTCGCGTCGGTCAGGTCGATATACGCCGCCGTCGCCGAGGCCTGGGTCGCGTTGTTCAGGCGCAGCAGTCCCGCGCCCGGATCGGCCGCCGTGGTCGTGGTGCTGAACCGAACCACGCCCGCGACGCCGTTGGGACCGGCGGCGGCGGCTAGGTAGGGAATGAGCGCGTTCAGCTGGGGCGGAAGCGCCTGCATCCACTCCAGGAACGTCATCATTTCCGGGTCCCACAGGGCGGGGCGGCTGAACGACGGCGCGGTCGGCGCGGTCGTGATCGCGGGGGTCGGCATGGGTCAATACTCCTCGGCCACAAGCGTAAGGAGGCCGTGGTCAGGCTGTGAGAGATCCGGCTCAAAGGTCGTGGCCAGGCCCAGGATCAGGGCGGCGGGGAAGTAGGAATGGGCGTCGTCGTCGATCCCGGACCAAACGCAGATCAAGCCGTTGGAGCGGTCCGCCAGATCCAGCAAGTTCGGCGTATTTTCCTTGTCGAACATGATCGACATGGATGCGGTCGGAACATTGCGCTGGCGCTTGGGAGCGTTTGGCGTGCCGTCGGTTCGACGATCGAACTTCGTGAAGTTCTTGAACGGCCGCTTGGCGCCGTACTGGGTCTTCCCCATGTATTCCGGATTGCCGATCACCACCTCGCCGATGCCGACTTGGCCCGTCGACTTGGTCAGGGTCACCTCGATCACGGGGTTGGAGTACAGCGGCAGGTCGATGCGCTGGGCGTCCTTGCGCCGGGTCCATGGCTTGAAACAGAAATCGGTCGGCGTGAACGTCTTGCGCGTCCACAGCTGCGAGGTCACGTCATAGACCGTCACACCGCCGACCTTAACCACCACCCGCGCGGTTTCGGCGTCCATTTCGCCCAGGAAGATCGAGCGGATGCGCTGGCCCGGCGTCAGCTGGAAGGTCATGGGCGAGACACCCCAGGTCACGCTGGGCCGATAAAGGTCGATCATGCTCCACAGGTTGGTCGGGCCGACGTCGTACCAGTTGGTTCCATCGTCGATCGCGGGCGGATTGCCGGTGTTGGTCGTCAGCTTGACGCTCTGATAGGTGCGATGGATCGAGGCCTTGGCCGTGTGCGCGCCCGAACCGGCGCTGGACGTTGCGATCGGCGCGCCGCCGACCACCTCAGCCAACTGAAAAGCGTCGGCCGAGCGGTTGACCACGTAATAGATCCGCCCCGCCGTCAGGCCGGTCGGCAAGGCGCCAGCCGTCGACAGGATCACTGGCGTCCCGTTCGGCAGACCGTTGGCGGTCCATGTCACCACGGCAGGCGCGCCGTTGCTGATCGTCACCGTCGTGGTCGGCGCGCCCAGGATGACCTTTTCACCCGTGGCGTAGCCGGTGAGGCTGTTCCAGACCTGTTCGCCAGGGCTGGGCTCGGCCACCGACGCGGCGGTCAGCACCGCCTCGGTGATCGGGATAGGGATGGTGCATGTCGCCATTATCAGACCTGCTCGACCGCTAGAGTGCCGTGGCGCAATTGGTCGCGAGAGGCCTCGCTGGCGTCGGCGCCGCGCGCGGCCTCCGCGCGAAGTTGGGCGACTTCCTGACGAAGCGCTCGGAGTTCCGAGACCAAGCCAGCAGTGCCATTGTCGTTGCCGGCCGTGGGCTGAGCGACTATGGGAGCCGCCATATCCGACGCGGAGATCGTAGGCGTCGGGGCGATCGAGAACGACGACGCCCCCGGCAGAAGGCCCTGCGCCTCAAGACCCCGGAACAGGCTGGCGATGCCGTCCCGCGCGCCGGCCTGCTGGTTGGCCACGCCCAGGGTCGCCGACCTCACCAAAGCGCGGTCCAACTGATAGGCCAGACTGTCGCCGTTCAGCGCGGCCGAGGCCGACAGGAACCGCTCGCTGATCTGCTGGTCCGCGCCCCGCGACGACACAAAGGCGGCCTTGGCCTGGGCGTAGGACGCCGCCGCCGTCGCCTCGTCGGCCAGCCCCAAGCTATCGGCGAAGGACCGCAGGCTCTTCTCAAGATCCTCCGAGGCCTTAATCGCCACGCCGAACACGTCGCTCACGGCCTGAGCGGCGGAGGCTTGCGCCTCCAGCGCCTTGGTCGCTTGGTCCGTCAAATAGGTCGACAGGCGCTGCTGTTCAGCCCAAGCGGCGGAGGCTTGCGCCATGGCGTCCTGGTCGGCCTTAGCCGCCTCCGCCGACGCGGTCGCAGCGTCCTGCAGCCCATAGAGCTTGTCGATCAGGTCGCCGAGGGCGGGATCGAGCGCGACAGCTTCGGCGCGTTCCTTGGCGCGCGCTTTCAACAGCAGGTCCGCCGAAGACAGCGTCAGCTTGTCGATCTCGTCCTGAATGGACTGGCGCTTGGCTTCTACCGCCGCCGCCTGTTCCGCCGCCTTCGCAGCGGCCGAGGCAGCGTCCTCCAGGGCGTAGAGCTGCTTTTGCGTCTCCGCCAGGGACGGCGAAAGGGCCGTGAGCCGCGCCAGTTCCTTGTCGCGCTCCTTGGCGACGGCCTCGAGCTCCTTGCCCTGGGCTCGCAGGAGGGCGACGTCGAGCGAGAACGCGGTGTCGGCGATCGTCTGCTGGCGCTGGGCTTCTTCGGCCGCAGCCTGGGCGGCGGCTTGCTGGCGGGCCTTCTTCTTCTTGGAAGACGAGCCAAACAGTCCGCCAAGGCCACCAACTACCGCGCCGATCCCTAGAGCGGCCCAGCCAACAGGGCCAGAGACAACGCCAAGGGTCGTGAGGGCGCTCGCAGCGCTCAGACCGGCGAGGGCGCCAGAGCCCGCGCCGGCCAGCACGTTGCCACCCGTGCCGCCGACCGCGCTGCCCACCCCCTGCGCAAGCATCGCCGCCGCTGCGAACTTGTCCTGCGAGGTCTTGGCGTTCTTGAAGGCGGTTTCGACCTTGGCCAGCACATTGACCAAGCCGGCGAAGGCCGAGACCCAGTCGTTCTCGTTGATCGCGTAGGCGAGGTCTTCGAAGTCGTAGCGCAGGTCGCGCACCGCTTTGGCTTGCTCTTCAAGCTCGGAGGCCAGGTTCTCAAGGTCACTCGGGATACGGATCGCCTCCAGGGTGCGGTCCAAGTCCTGGGTGGCGGCATTGAGGTCACGGGTTCGCTTCTCCGTCGCCTGGATGACGTCGGCCATGTAGGGCCAGACCTCGTCCGTCGCCTTGAGCAGCTTCGACTCGTCGAACGGCTTGAGGCCGGCGAGCTCCTTGACTTGCTCCTTCGTCTTCTTGCCGAGATCGCCGAGCGCGGCGCGGCCTTCGTCCGCCCAGCCCTTGAGGTCCTTGTTCAGAACATCAGTAAGCGCGGCTTCGAGCTCCTTCATGGCGCTCTTGGCGGCACCGATGTCATTGGAGATGTTTCGGTCGCTCTCGCCACCGGTCCAGAGCGACAGGAGGTCGCCGCCGATGCGGTTTCCGAGCTTCTCGGCGATGCGCGCCGGCGTCCACTGCCCAGTGAGTGCCGATCGGCGGCCTTCGGTCGAGCGCTCCTCCAGCTTGGCGATCTTCTCGGACAGGGCGACGCGCTGCGCCATCAGGCCGTTGACGGTGGCGGTCTTCGCCGCAGCCGCGAAGTCGTAGAGCTTTACCGCTGCGTCGCCGACCTCTCCGGCGAAGCTCTTGATGCCGAAGGCCGCGCCGAGCGACTCCTGGCCGAACGTCCCCGCGCCGAGGCTGGCCTCCTTCATGGTCTCTCGGGCGTTGGCGATGGCGGCGTTGGCCTCGTTGGTCGCGGCCTCCAGGTCTTTCATCGCCTGCTGGGTCTTCTTGATTTCGGTCCAGACGCCATAGGCGGCGAGCGCGACGCCGCCGAGGATCGCTCCCGTACCAATGAGCGGAGCGAACTTCTTGACCATGTCCACGGCGACAGCCGCGACACTGCCCAACGCCGACTTTAGAGAAACGCCTTGGGTCCTGGCCTCTGCGAAGACCTCGCCAATCTGCGCACCCTGCTGGATCGCTACCATCCACACCGGTTGTCCGGAGGCGATCGAGACGCCAACATCCGTGAATTGGCGACCCAGGTTCAGCAGCTGATAGCTCTGGAGCTTCGCTCCATTCGCGGCCCCAGCGTGCGCCTTTTCAAGCGTGGCCAGCTTACCCTTTAGCCCGTCGACGATCTTGCTCTGGTCGCCCTGGAGCTTCGATGCCTGTTCAATCTGCCTATTGGTCTTCAGTATCTCCGCGCCAACCGGATCAAAGGCGCGGGTCAGCGCTTCGACTTGCTTGGTGGCTTTTTCGATCTGCCGCTCGTAGGCCTCGACCGTCTTGGCGTTCTGCAACAGCATCTTCGCAGTCGCGTCTTGGCTATGTCGGAAACTGCCGTCCTGATCGGTGAACCGGCCCAGCGCGTCGCGAGCCTGACCGTAAACCGCGATCAGCGGGCGCAGAGATTGCTCGACCCGGCCCGTCGCCGCACCGGCGGTGCTGGCGGCCTGCCCCGCGCGACCAAAGGCCGCGTCTACGTCGCTAGCCGCCTTGGTCAGGCGCTCAAGCTGTTGAGCTGCCGTCGTCGCGTCTTTCGCGCGAATTTCCATGTTCAGGACGGCCAATGTCGCTTCGGTCATGATGGCCTCCTTTCACGCATGCCAAGCGCCCGCGCGATGGCGGGCGAAGCTTCAGCAATGTTGGAATTGGCGCTCCAGCGCCTGATAAAAACGGGCTCGCGGTTGTAGAGACCGTCCGCCCTTCCGGCTTAGTTCATCCGATCAATGAAGACCGGCAGTTCCCACTCGTAGGCCTCAGTCAGGGCACTGTCGAACGAGCTGGGGTCGGTGACGTAGAGCGCGGCGCCTTGGTCACAGACCCAAGCGACCCACCAGAGATCAGCACCGACCGGTTGGACTGAGACATGTTCAGGACGCATCTGAACGACTGTCATTGGCCCTGGTTCCGCTTAGGCACCACGAGGCGAAGGATGCCCTGGCCGTTGTACTTGGCGAGGTGGTCGGCGATCAGACCAGCACAGCGTTCGCGGATGAACCAGGTCGCTTTTGGCCGGTCGAACAGCCAAGTCTTGCTGTGAGCGCACTGATAAGCGTCGATCTTGTTCTGAACGCAGTACGCCATCAGGCGGTTAAAGACCTTGCGCTGGAGGCTGCGTCGGCCCTTCGGCGGCACCTTCTCATCTTCCAGCAGTTGACGGATCGAGACCTTGTCGATGACGGCGCGGCGAGGGTCTTCGGCGAGCTTCTGCGCCACCAGCAGCGGCAGAGCCTCGGTGAGCGCGTCCGCGATCTCCTTGTGAACGATCGCCTTCACGATACCGCCGATCACCTTGCGGTCGGGCTGGTCGAGAGCCGCTGGCGCTTGGCCGCGCCGGAGGGCAACGAAGGTGGTGATCAGTGCGCGTCGCACGAGCGAAGCGGCCGGAGCGTTCGAGACGGCTGCCAGCATCAGCGACTGTTCTTCGCTCAGGTAGTACTCCGTGGTGGGTCGGCCGCCCTTCGGTCCGGAGGTTTGCTTCACGGCGAAGCAAACCCCGTAACCATCAAGCTCCGCACGGTGGCGTTCGATCAAATTGCGAATGTTGCGCGGGCGGTCGAAGCCGAGGCGTTCGGCCAAGTCGAGGTCGCGGACGCGGGGTTCATCGTTCAGGACGGTGACGGCGAATGGCGAGACCGTGATCTCGTTCGCCGGCGCTTGGGTCACGCCCGGTTGGGCGCGGTGCTGGTAGTTCCTCGTCTGTTCGTCCGCCTTGACGGGACGGGGGTTGGCCATCATAGCCTCCCTTGCTGGTCACCAGCGGCCGCAAACCGCTGGCTGGAGCGAGGAGGCCACGGCGACAGCTTCCTAGGGCAGGGCGCCGTGGCTTCCGACCTGCGTCTTGCACCGCAGGCATCACCGGTAACTCGACGTTTTGCGGCCGCCGAACCGGAGATCTCGTTGGCTCGTCGCGTCGCGCGACCAGGGCCTTTCCTGCTACCAACACGATGTTCATACCGAACGCGAATTTTCGGACCAAAGCAGGCGTCCGGTTCTGACGTTGGTTATTCTTCACGCGCCTGAGATGGCTTTGATGTCCGCCAAGAGCGCACGGGCCCAGCCGGTCTCATAGCTGCTGAGCTGGTCGCCGAATTCCCACGTTCCCGCCAGCTCGGCCTTTCGCTTCAAACCCTCGACGGTCTTGGCGCGGCAGGTCTGGACGGCGGCGATGGCGGCTTCCTCTTCAGCGATGATGGCCTCCAGCTTGACGTTAGCTGCCTCTACGCCAAGCGAGCTTTGAAGGGCGTTCAGGTAGGCATCGCGCTCCTCTAGCGCCGTAACCACCTCCGCGCATCGGTTCCGCGAGGTGGCGTTGAAGATGCCCTTGGTGTCCACGAACAGCTTGTCGTTGCGGGCCAGGGCCTCGCGGCACGCCGGGAGGTCGTCGACGCGGAAATAGCTGCTCTCGCCATCATCCACGGGAAGGCCGGCCGACCAGTCGGACATGCGGCGCTTCTTCAGCACCGCGGGCTCCTCCCCCTTGGCCTTATCGAACTTCTGAACCGCAGCCCACCAGACCTCGTCGGCGGCTTCCATGCGCGCGCGAACGCCGGTCAGCGTGTCGATCAAGCGATGCAGCTCGGCATCCGCGGATGGCGCCGCAATGGTGACCGCCGGCGCGGCAATCGCCGCAACAGCAAGGCCGGCTCCAAAAATGGCGCGGCGTGTGGTACAGGCGTTCTTAGCCTGGGACATCGCGAGTTCCTTTCGCGTTTCTCTGGTTAGGGGCGGTTGGGCGCGCCAACGCTCTTCCGCTCCGACCTGTTTGTGGTACCATGGTTGCCATGACCGTGCAACCACAATTACGTAAGAAGCCCGGCCCGCCGGCCACCGGCAAGGGCACCCCGGTTCAAGTTCGACTGCAGCCCAACATCCTTGCTGATGTCGACGCGTGGATTGATCAGCAGCCCGACCCGAAGCCGTCACGGCCTGAAGCCGTGCGGCGCCTGGCTACCGAAGGGCTGATCAGCTGGGGCGTCCGCGATCCTGCGAAAAATGCTTAGAACACATCACAGGGGTGTTCGGGACGGCTCCAAATCGCCTTACCTGGCTTCTGATCGCCCAAGTATGCAGATCCGGACATGACGAGAAAGCGCTCGGGCCCACCATACGCGCCGAAGCTATTCTTCGCGTTCACGCGGCCGCAGACGCGTTCCTGCGCACCGTTTCCTAGAACGCGAACGTCTGAGAACTGGGCGCTGAACGGGTCCTTCAGCCGCGCCTTCAAGATTGTCTCGGCTCGCTCGATGGCCTCTGCCTGGGCGGCAGCCGCCTCCCTCATAGGCCGTTCGCGCTCAAGCTTTTGGAAATGCAGCACTACGAAGAGCAGCACCCACACCGCAACGGCGATGATCGCCAGCGCCCTAGTCGAAAGCCACTGCATGACCCCTCCCCTCAAAGCGGCAACGCTACCGTGACGCGAGAACCGATGGAAGAGGATGACGAGTTCGCCGACGGCGTGATGTACGCCTGTCCGTCATGCGGCCATCAGGACTGGTACCACCCCGAAATGCACTCACCTTCTGGTAGAAGCCGCTGCGCCGAGTGCAACACGGACCTCGGCCCCTGGGATAAGCTGCGCGACCGGCTCTTTACCGGCCGCGCAATGCTTTCTGCAACGCTTGCGAAGAAGGTCTAGGCCTCTTCTACCGGTTGCCCGTCGCCGCCCGCCTTGCTGCTGCCAGCGGGCGCGTTCGCGGTTCTATATTCGTGGTCAAGTCGCAGCAGAGCGCGACGCTCCCAGGCCTCCAGCCGGACCATCTCGTCCCGCTCCCATTGCGCGATCTCAAGACGTGAAATCGGGCTTAGGGCCATTCCGTTGACCGGCCTGGTGGCCGCCAGCCCGGTGGCCGGCTCGACGTAATAGCGCCAGATGTGCGCCGCCAGTTCGGGCAACGGTGGTGGGTTCGCCAGTCGATGGCGGGCGTCGGCGGCCTGTTGATCATGTCCGCGAGACATCATCTCGAGGTGATCGCGAAGGGGCGCGCCGTCCTGCTGGCGCGCGCCCAAGGCGAATTGCTCTCGTGCGAAGGTGATCAGCTCTCCGACGAGGCGCTGGTAAAATTTCCGAGGTCGTTCGACGCCGCCGTGACCTGCTCGGAGATGCGAGCGCTTCGGCTGACCAGTCGGTAGGCGGCTTCGGCCGAGAACGGCGCCTTCAGGTTCCATCCGACCACGCGGACAGCGGTGAGGCGGTGGCCGAACGAAATATCGTCCTCGACCGGGGTGAAGTCCAACGGTTCGCCCTTCGCTACGGCGGCGGCTTGCGCCTTGCGCTTCCGGCGATCGTTGACGAGGCGGTTGACCTCCATCTGGACCACTTCCGATTGGCTGCCGAGGATGTCCAGCACCAGGCCGTCTTCGGTGCCATCGGCGTTCAGGATGGCGAGCTGATACGGCTTATCGCTGGCGGCGACCTCGTCGTAGAACGAGGGGTCGCGGTCGAGCATATTCTTGGTCATGAGGTGGTGTCCTGAAAAGGACGCCCAGGCGCGACCTGGGCGCTGAAGTTGAGGGAGGGGATTGCCGCTGAAAGCCCAGCGGCGAGGCAACCGGCGGGAAGCCGGGTTTCGGTGCAGGCGTTAGGCCTGCGCGTCTTGGATCGAGACGATCGTCTGCCAGTTCGACAGCGCCGCGCCGCCGGTAGCGGGGATCTGGGCCGTGAAGTTGTAGGTCCGGATGATCTCGACCTCGCCGTCGTTGGCTTCGTCGGTGAAGATCTTGATCGCCGGGATGACGATGGTGATGAAGTCGGCGCCGGCCGAGGCGTCCGCAGCGACAAGCACCGCCAGCGACACCGGCACCTGAGCGTCGCGGATGGCCTGGATGGTCGTGTCCTTGAACTTTGCCGAGAACGAGCCGGAGACCGCGACGCGGCCCATCTGGTGGTCCGAGCGCGACTTGCTGCCGACTTCGGCCTCGCCGGGGTTGACGTTGCCGGTGATCGACACATTGACGCTCGTCACGGTCGTGAGGGCACCATTGAGCAAGATCAGGCCCTGGGCAGTCGCCAGGACGGGCGTCGTGGTCGCGGCCGTCGGGCTGGTCAGCACCTGCGACGTGCCGTTGACACGCGACAGGCCCGGAATGCTGAACGAGACGGTCGGATTGCCGGTCGCTGGGACGGTGATGTCCGCCTGGACGGTCTTGCAGTCGACGTAGAGCTCCGACGAGGGCACGTCGGGTTGCCAGACCTCATAGGTGTAGTAGTCGTTGGTGTGCCCCGTGGTCGGAACCCAGGCCTTCTTGCCCGGAACGGCGAGGCTGGCTCCCGTGATGCCGCTTTCGGCGACCAGGGCGACACCATTGACCGGAACGACCGTCAGCACGGTAGCGGTCATGCTCTGGACCCAGAGGTTCTTGTTCAGGTTCGCCGCATTGAACGCGCCAGCCGTCAGCCTCACCGTGTCGAACTGCTTCACACCGTCGGTCAGGAAGTTGCCGGCCGATCGGGTGATCGTGTAGGTCGGGCCCGAACCCGCCACAGCAATCGTCATGCCCGTGATCGTCGAGGTCGCGACGAAGTCCTTGCGGAGCAGGTTCGCGAACTCCGGCGCATAGGTCCCGGCCGACAGCAGGCCCTCGACTTGGCCGGTGGTGGCGTAAACACCCTCGGTGCTGCCCGTCGACTGTTGGTGGTCGACGATCTCGTTGTTCTCGAAGGTGTCGCTGACCTTGTTGAAGGTCGCCGAGGTGCGGCGGATAAGCTGGCTACCGGACGAGCCGGCCGCTCCCTTGCCGGACTGCTTCACGCGCGCGATCTTCCGCGCGATCCCTTGGGCTTGCGCCATGGATATCTCCTTGATGTTTGGATGTGCGGAGACGCTCGGCGCTTGTCCGAGATCGTCGGTTCTGGCGGCGGGTTGCCGGTCAGGTCTGGGCGGAAGCCCGGAAGTTGATGCTCACGGGCAGGACGTAGCGGCCTTGGTCGTCGTCTTGCGGCGGCAGGATCGTC
This sequence comes from Caulobacter segnis, assembly GCF_003243465.1. GTDB lineage: Bacteria > Pseudomonadota > Alphaproteobacteria > Caulobacterales > Caulobacteraceae > Caulobacter > Caulobacter segnis_A. The sequence continues at coordinate 28,277 of NZ_QFQZ01000006.1, read as the reverse complement.
GGCGTCCCGACGACCTGGACGGTGATGCCGTCCTTGGGGAAAGTGGCACCGCGGTAGAAGGTCGCTCGGATCAAGTCGGCCCGCACATAGGCGGCGGCGGGCCCCGTGTTCGGCGGGAAATGCAGGCTGACTTGGAAGATGCCGCGCTCATTGTAGGCGCGGCCGATTTCGTCATTCGCCGGCGCGGCCGGGATAATCACGGCGCGCTGATAAGGCGTTCCCACGACGGGTGTGAAGGCGGTGTTTTCCCAGGCGGTCGAAAGCGGCGGCGCAATGCCGTTCAAGGCGGTCTCAAGGGCGGCGCGGACGCTGGCGAAGCTCATCAGGCGTACTCCATCGCTGGCGGCCGACCGCCCACCTTCTTGGCCGCGATTTGCAGGATGGTGTCGAACTCATCCGCCGTAAGCCGCACCATTCCGTTCGGAGCCTGGCGCGACCAAGCGTCGACCTCTAGGCGCCAAGCGTAGGGCTTGGCGTTCGAGATGTAGAAGCGGTGGCCGAACGGGTCGGCCGGCATCCGCTCCCGGCCCTGGAGGAAGAAGCTGTTGGTCTGCGTCGTGGTGGTTCGGTCGATCGAGTCGACGCCAAGGTTCCAGTTCGATCGGAATTGGCCGGGGACGTAGCCGTCCGGCGCCTTGCCCCGTTTCCACGTCTCAGGCATCCCGATCGGCGACCGGCCGATGATGCGTTCGGCGGCCTCGTCAACCACGGCTCCCGGCATGGCGCGGGCGCGGGAGAGAAAGCCGTCGCAGGCCGTCGCTACCGTGTCTGCGAAGCCCCCCACTACGAAGCCCCCCGAAGCTGCAGGGTTGCACTGATCAGGAGGCCGGCGGGGCGCTTGGGCTGGAGTGGGCCGACGACGGCCTTCACGGTTCCGTCGGCGAGCTCCAGGGTGGCTTGCAACGGCAGGTCGTCGGGCAACTGCACATCCGCCCCGGAGGTCGTGACCGGGCTCATCACGAACTCGGAGTCTCCCGCCAGGATGGTCGTTCCGTTGACGCGGTCGACCTTGATGGCCTTTTCGACGCCGCTGATCGTCTGGACCACGGGGGCGGGTGACGTCACGCCGCCCGTGGTCGGGTCATAGACGCCCGCCGGCTGATAGGTCAGCGTCGCGACCTGCCCGGCCGCATCGGGGTTGGAGCCAACCGGGGCCAGCAGGCGAATAGCCGCGGCCCGGGCCTCGCTGTAGATCGTCATCCGAGCGCCATCACTCCGAGCGCGACGGCCGGCTCTTCTAGGACGAAGGGGGCCAAGAGCCCCTCAACGGCGGGGATGACGATCTTGGCGTCGGCAGCGGCGTCGCCGGTCGAGAAATACTCGGTCTCCTTGTCGACGGCGCCTTCAACGCGGAAGCGCTCGCGCTTGACGTGAGGGTCGCGGTTCGTCGCGCCACTCAACGAGCCTGGGTTCAAGGCTTCGTGGTAGGCCGCCGCATAGGCGGCGTTGACGATCGCCACGGGGATCACATCGGAGGGGATCGCCTGACAGTTCGCGGTCGCGCCGGTACGCGGCCATGCGCGCTCCTGGGCGAAGCCGCTGGTCGGCGATCCGGGGAATTCGTGCTCATCGACATGCGCGCTTCCGCGCTGTCGGAGAGCGGCCGGCGCTGGCGCGTCACCGGGCAGGGTCAAGCCATTGTCGGCCAACCACTGGCCGAAGCCGTTATCGGAGCCATAGCCGGCCACTGTCTTAGGCCTCGCCCTTCAGGAAGTCGGCCTTTTCCTCGTCGGTCAGGGCGGCGAAGGCCTCGGCGTCGTCCTTGCGGAGCTTCTTGCCGACTTCGGCGCCACTGGCGTCGTAGATCTGGAACCACCCCGGCGAGGTCTCGCGGACGTCGTAGGGAGCGCCGCCGGCGGGCGTGGCGGCCGGGTTGGTGACGAGAACGCGCGCGCCCTCATCGCCGACCACGTCATAGCGGCCTTCGATGCTGGTGGGCTCGGCTTCCAGGCCGGCGATGACCGTGCCGATCTCGTATTCGCCGTCGGCGCCATAGACGCCACGGCCGGTGATCTTGATGTCCATGTTGGAATCTCCAGGAGGCGGCCCCGGCGCTGAGCCAGGGCCGCCGCCGCGTTAGAAGCTGACGGAGTAGCCGACGGCGGTCCGGCCGTTGTAGTCGGCGCGGATTTCCAGGCCCATCGCACCCATGACGAGGAAGTTGTAGTCGTCGGTGGGGTTCTGGCGGGCCTGGGCCGTGGTGTTCATGGCCATGCCGATCAGCGGGCGGACGTATTCGGCGCTCGGGACGAAGAAGAAGAACTCGTTGCCCGACAGCTCGAACGAGACCTCGATCTTGTTGATGCGGCGGTTCGTCAGCAGGTACTGGAGCAGCGTGCCGTTCTTGTAGCCCGACGAGCCCGAATAGGAGCGGTCGAAGCTACGGCCCATATCCGGCGAGATGTAGAGATTGACGGCGCCGGTGATGAAGTTGTCGTCGAGCAGCTTGCCCAGCTTCTGAGTGAAGAAGTTGTCGATCGCGTCGCAGGTGGTCGCGATCGCCGTCAGGTCGATGTTGTTGCCGCTGGCGCCGACGTTGATGGCCTTCGACAGCGGATTGGTCCGGATGCCGTAGGTCTTGTAGCCCTTCACCGAGATATTCGGGTCGCCGTCCAGGACGTACTTGGCCTGGTCGCGCTTGAGCTTGGCGGTCGTGGCCTCCTGGTCGTCCGACAGAGCGTCGAAGTTCTCGCTCTGCAGGGTGTTCCATTCGCGCCATTCCCGGCCATAGCCGTCCGAGAAGATCGGAACCGGCGTACCCCGGTAGGTGTAGACCGTCTTGTCCATCGCGGTCGGCACCTTGCCGCTCATCGAGCGAACGACCGGGTTGTTGGTGTCCGAGGCGACGCGGGTCAGGTGGACCAGCTTGCCGATGTCGACGGCCTTCGCCAGCGGCATCAGGTCGGCCATCCAGGCTTGGCCTTCGTCCGAACGCATGACGCGGCGGGTGATGGTGTCCATCTCCAGCCAGGCGTCACGCGGCAGGACGCCGGCAGAGTTGGCGACGACGCCGTTGGCGCGCATGACCTGGGCCATGGCGGTTTCGGTGTGGTGGAACCAGGCGCGGTGAGCGCTCAGCTCTTTCCACCAGTTGGCGTGCTGGCGCGAGTTGGCGACCAGTTGCGAGTCGAAATAGCGCATGTCCGGCCCTCCTTACGGCACGGTGCCCTGGGCCGGACGGACCAGGACGAGTTGGGTGGAGCCGGAGGTGTTGTTGTAGGTCTCCTCGGCCCAGAAAAGGATCTGGTGGCCCGAGGTCGCGCCCTTCACGAGCACGCCCGAACCGTTGGAGACCAGGGCGTCACCCTTGGCGAGGTTCTGGCCGGTGGCGACGCGCACATAGAAGAGCAGGTCGCCATGCGGGATGAGGCCGACGCCGGTGTCGTTGGCGGCGATCTGGGTATCGACGTCTTCGCAGGCCAGGTAGTTGTCCTGGAGGACGCGATAGCGGCCGCGGCCGCCGGCGGTGGCGTGAGCGACCCACTTGCCCGAGGACAGGACGACGAGTTGGCCGGGGGTCAGGGAGACGTTGCAGGGCGCTTCTTCGACCTGCACGTCGACTTCACCGGGCGGGCCCGCGAAGATCTTGTTGTAGCGGGGCATGGGTTACTTCTCCCCTTCCGGCAGCTTGAAGGCGCCTTCGTCGGTGTTGGCCTGGAAGCCGCCGTTCAGCGGGGCGGCCGAGCCGGTCTTGACGTTGGCGGCCAAGGTGCGAAGGGCTGGCAGCGGCACGAGGGCGGCGGCGGCTTCGTCCAGCACGTTGGCCTTGATGACCTTGTCGGTCAGTTCCTTGCGCTCGGCCTCGTCCTTGGCCTTCTGCTGGGCGGCGTTGGCTTCGAGCTGCTCGTTGAGCGGCTTGAGCGCGTTGGCGATCGCCGTGGCGACGGTGTCGCCGATCTTGCCGACGCTTTCCGAGAGGCCCTTCACCTCGGCGGAAAGCGCGTCGAACTGCTCTTTCGTCGGAGCGGTCATGTCGTCTTCCTGTTGGTTGGTGGTGGTTGCCCGCTCGGGAAGGCCGAAGGCCTTCATGGCGGCGGAGCGAATTCGCTCGAGGAGAGGCAGGCGGGCCTGCTGCTCCAGAGCTCGGGCGAGGGAGTCCACCGCCCAATCCAGATCGCGCTCAGCCATGTCGGCGAGCGCTGAGTTGATGACCTCAATTTCCTCGGGCTGGCCTTGGGCGTTGACCATCATGCCGACGCCCTGGTCGGGAGTGGCCGCGCCGGGCTCATCGAGGAGGATGGCGTCGTGGTCGAAATCAAGGTCGCGCCCCACGAACTTGTGGGCGACGTCGCCTGAGACGGCTTCGAGGTTGCAGTAGATGCCGGTCGAGGTGTGGACCGGCTCGCCCTTGTCGATCGCGGCCAGGACGCGCTTGCCACGCTCGCTCTGGTTGGCGATCTCGACGTCGATGACCTTGTCCAGCAGGACGCGCTTCTTGCCGTCGGAGCCCTGCTCCTGGCGCACGTTCATGTTGAAAGCCCCGATGTAGCCTAGGTTCAGGCCTTCGGGATCCAGGGCGGAGATGAACTTGCCGTTGACGTTCGGGTGCCCCAGCGGGGCCGGGGTGCGCTCCAGGGTCTTGAACCCCTTCGCGATCTCGGCGGCCGGATAGAGGATCGAGTTCATCACCACGTCGTCAGGCATGGTGGCGCTGGGGACGATGACGACGTCCCGGCCGTTCAACTTCTCACGGCGGATCGCGCCCGCTGCGTTGCAGCGGACGTGGACGAGAACGTGTTTCATGGGGCGCTCCTAGGCTAGGCCGCCTGGGCTGCCGGGTCGGCCGCCGGATCGGTGGGGTTGGCCGGGTCGGTCTGGCCTGGCTCGGTCGTTGTGGTCGTGACCTTCTCGACCTTGGCTTCAGTGGGGCTCAGCGGCTCCATGCCGACGGCGCCGCGCATGTCAGCGCCGGTGAAGACGATCTCACCGTTGGCCGTCGCCATCTTGGCGTTGGCGTCCGCCATCTTCACGACGCGGTCCATTTTCTGTTCGGGCGAGGCGTCACCAAGATCCGCCCAATCCAAGTGCCAATCCCGCACGGGGATGATGTTGAAGCGCTCAAGGCGGCGGATCAGCGTCTTGATGGCCGGGACGACGATGTTGGCCCGGCGGGACATGTTGGTCCGGGCCCACTCGCCGGCGTCTTCAGTGCTGGCCCGCTCTCCGCTCTGAGACCCGACGAGGATCTTCAGTGGCATCTTGAACTTCGCCGCGATGCCCTGGACCGGGAGAAGGAAGAACTGCTCGGGCGAGGCCGGGAGGGTGACGGTCATGGGCTTGGCCGTCATGCCCTGGAGCATGAGGACTTTGTCGAAGCCCTTTTGGAAGTCCTCGACCTGGGCGTTCATCTTGTCGGCCAGTTCGTCCGGCGAGACGCCCATGGCTTTCGCCATGTCGCTGATCTTGGCCTCTTTATCGACCTCGAGATATGGCGACGACTTGGCGTTCTTCCAGAAGCCCTCGGCTCCGCCGCCCCTCACCTTCTCGGCGTCGAGCAGATCGTTGACGCAGGCCTCCAGAGGGGCCCGGCCGTTTAGCGTACCATCCTCCGACCAGATGATGACCCGGTCGGGGTGAATGATCAGGTTGCGAGGCTGCTTGACGCCCTCCACCGCGGACTCCGCGAAGGCGTACATGATCGGCTCGCCGAAGGTGGGCGACTTGTCGTCGGTGTCCCACTGGTTGACGGAGAGCTGGCCTTCCCAAGCCGGGATCAGCTCGACCAGGGCGTCCAGTCCGCCCGACACGGCATCGACTGGCTGGTCGAACGCCTTGTTGTCCGCGATGCGGAGGATGACGCCGGCATAGCGGCCGACGAGGCTGCGGCGGTCGGCCTCGGCGAGGCGCTGCCAGAGGCGGAGGTCGTCGAACTTCTGGCGGATCAGCGCCTCGCGGCGCGTCTCGGGCTTGCCCTTCTTCGCTCCGTCGCGGGCGAATTCCTGGAGGAGTGGGTTGGTCTCCCAGGTCTTCAGCACAGTCTTGTCGACCGCCGCGTTCGCCAGGCTGTTCCGGGTATAGGTCGCGTACAGGAGCTTGAACGTGACGTCATCCGGATAGCCGAAGTCGGCGTAGTGGTTGTGCTTAGCCCCGTCGAAGTAGCCCGGGAACATCGTCGCCAGGCGCCGCGTCACCGCGTTGGTCATGAAGTCGAGCATCGACATGTCGACCTCCTAGCCCGCCGAGTTTCGGTTCTTTCGGCTCAGGAACATCGCCACCCGGCTTTGCTCCTGGACGTTCAGCTCAGTTACCGCCCACACGAGGGCATCCATTCGGTTCGGCGACTGGCCGCCCTGGTAGCCCGCTGGCGTGGTCGCAAGCAGCTCTGCCTCCATCAGCGGGAATTGCTCACGGTGGAAGATGCGGCCTTGGTCGTAGAGGCCCGCGACCGGCTCAGCCCGGACGTGCTTGCCACGGCTGGCCGAGACCATCTTGACGCGGGTGTTGACGCCGCCGACGCGCAAGGTGCTCTCGACCATATCGCCGCCGAAGTTCTTCTCGGCCACCACGCAGTCAGCGCCCCAACGGTCCACGGCTTTCGCCACCTGGATCGCCCAGGCGTGGGGGCTCTTAGCCGGACAGGTCGCGTCCTCGAGGACAATCGCTCCGTCGGCGTACTCTGCGGCGACGACGATACCGACATCGTCGCCACCACCAGACGGGTCTACACCGACGACGACCCGCCCCCAGCCATCCTCTACGTGGCGCCCAGCCAGCCAGGCAGCGTCCAAACCCTCTCGGTTGAAGATGCCCCCCTCGATCGAGGGCCGATAGGCGCCGAGCCAGATCCACAGCGCCCGAAGCCGGTTCTTCCTGAAGTCGAGCTCCATCTGTTCGCGGAGTGCTTCGGGGAAGTGCGGGTTTTGGTCATAGTTGATCTTGCGGACGATCGCCTTGCGGGGCTTGACCGGACCGCGGAAGAAGACGTCGATTGCGTCCGTCGCGAGTGACGGGTTCCAGATGGCCCAAAGTTCGGAAATGTCCGTCCGAAGGACAGTCGGGATGAGGACGTCGAGCGAGTCCTGGGTTGCCTCTTGCGCCTCCTCCAGAATGGTGAGGCCTGCGCCTTCCAGCGACTTGATCCCTTCGGGCTTCCCGCCCTTCCAGAGACCGATGAACATGATCTTCTGGCCGTCTCGGCCAACGAAGGTGCCGTCAACCTCGCGGAAGTAGGCGCCGGGAACATCAAGCAGGCCGTAGAACTTGAGCCGGCTCCTCACCAGCTCCAACGACGACTCCTTGAGGTTCGCCATGATCTGGCGGAGGAACACCACGCGCAGGCCAGGCGTCGTCACCGCACAGAAGATCGCAGCGTTGACGAACTCCCAAGACTTCGCCGAGCCCCGGCCACCGAACGCGGCCCGGAAACGGTAGGAGCCCAGCGGCTTCTCGGTCAGAAACCGGAAAGCCGGGATCGGCTCATACCGCATCAGTCGGTCTCGTAGTCCTCGTCGCTCGGCGCGGCGGCCTCGCCCCCCTTGGTCACGTAGGTGACAGTCACGGGGCCGAGGCCTTCATGCTTGGTCTTGTCGACCACCAGGCCGTTGAGCTTCGCTGCATCCATCAGCGCCGCGCGGGCGGCCTGCAGCATGGGGGCCTCGGTCGACTTCTCAGCCACCTCGGCGATGGCAAGCAGGCGATCGGTGATGCCGGCGACCGTGATTTCGGCGCGGGTGGCCGCCTTCCCCTGGATCTCGTTGACCCGAGCGACGACGCTTTCATTTGCTTTCAGGCGAGCCGCGTTGCCGCGGTTCTCCTTGTAACCGGCTGCAACATAGGCCGAGTCTGCGGTTTCCCCCTTGGCGAGCTCTTGAGCGAAGCGCTCGTGACGGGAATTGGAAAGGACGGGCATGTGTCCCTCCGGCGGCTTGAGGCCAGGGCCTCTATCGTCCAATCCGCGCCAGCCTTTGGCGTACCGCATCACATGGGCGGATCGGGTGAAGGGGGTTCGCGCCAGGCCCGCCTCTATCGAGGACCTGCTGTAGGGTGTGACGGCGGCGCGAAGCTGGCTCCCCCGCCCCTCCCTGCTCTGCTTGGAGGGGGCTTCTCATGCCGAGGGAATGAGAGGGGCGGGAAAGGTGAGCAGCCCGCCGCGCGAGGAAGCGGGCGGGCTGGGCCAGCAGCACGCGACTGGCGGCTATTGGGTGATTTTCTTAAGCGGTAGCACCGGCGCTCGGGCCGGTTTGATCTCGCGCCCTCGAGCACCAGAATACTCTGTAGCTCCCGAGGGTGTCGAAGGCGGTCACATGGGGACCGGAGAACACCGTATCTGTGCCCTGGTTCGCGGCTGGACGCAATATGTGGCTCAGCTAGCCCCATGCGCCATTTGCGACAGCCCTCGCTCAACCCAGGACTTCACGGCCCTTGCGTCAAAACAGGTGATCATGATCGGCGGATCATAGCGGGTGTTTACCGACATGAAGCACCCAAGCGGGCTAGAGCGGCCGGCGAGGCGCACCCGGTTGCTGCGTGGTGGGCGACGGCGATCATAGGGCATGGTCAGCATGATTTTCGGTTGATCGCTGATTATTTCTCCAGCCGCGTGTCGGGCTATCGCGTCGTCGCAGAGCGCGACCAGTTCCTCGGGCTTCACGCCGCCTCCTCCGCCTTCGGCGCAGGGCGAAGCGTCTTCAGGCCGGCCTTGACCTTCATTTTTCCGATGAGGAGCGTCGCCGTCCCATGCTTGGCCTGGATCTTCAGGATTTCGCCGACGCGGCTGACGACGTCGCCGTTCTCGACAAAGGCCTTGTCGCCGACGGCGGGGACGTAGTCCGGCTCCTTCGGCCGCGTTTCGTCGAACTCGCCGTTGATGTGCATCCAGCGGATGGCCTCGATATCCCTCGAAGGCATGATGGCGGGGACGTTGTCGCCCTTGCCGTCGCGGCGGGTGTAGAGCTTGACGCCCTCGACCTCCTCGACCGCGCTGGGCGAGGAAATGCACTTCAGGAAGATGATCCCCGGGAACAGGGCGCGTTCGAACTTCTCACGGACCACGTTTTTCCGGTGATGGCGGACTCGGCGCCAGCGGGTCACGGTCGGCATGTAGGGCTCAATGCTCAAGCCATCCCGTTTGGCGAGCTGCTCGATGGCCTCGATGATCTTGGTCTCCCGGCCAGAGGCGCAGCGGGCGGCGAACCAGCGAGCGGGATCGGTGATGGTCATTGGTCGGACTCCGCGGTCGGAAGGGTCGTTTCGGAAAGCTGGCGGGCTCGGAATGCCGCCAGGCGCTCGTTAAGGCGTTCTCGGTTTTCGTAGCCGCCGGTCGCGCTTCGCGGGGCCAGCCCTTCGAGCTCCCCCATGCGCTCAGCGAGCGCCGGCCAGAGGAAGAATACGTCCGACATGCACCTAAGTCGGACGTCGGTCGGTAGGGTCGGGCAGACGGCGCCGAGCAGGCTGAAGGCCATGCGCTGGGCGATCCCGGCGGCGTCGTAGGACAGCACGCGAATGCGGTCGGCGCTCATGCCGCCCTCGCCTTCGCATCGACTAGGACGGGCGTTCCCGCTTCCTCCAGCGCGGCCATAGCCCGCCGGCCATCACGCCGGATGATCCCAGCCGCCATTTCGTGGACCGGGACGATGGTCCGGGTCTCCGCAATCCATCCGCCTGGGGCGATGTAGGAAAGCTCCCATTCCGGCGTCAGGGCCTTGGCAAAGGCGGCGCGGACGTCGGCCGGAACGGACGAGCGGACGGCAGCGCCGCCACTGAGGGAAGAAGATCCCGAAGGGTCTTCTTCCTCAGTGGATGCGGGTTGCGGTGCAGGACTTAAGCAGGCGTTTTCCGCGCTATTTTCGTGCTTAGATGGCTTCTTGCCATGTGCTTGCGGTGTGCTTTTAGCAGCCTTGGCGCGACCACCGGCGGCGGCGCGCGAGGCGTAGACTTCCTTCTTCCGCGCCCAGCGCTCTAGCTCTTCGTCAATACGCTTGTGCCGCCATACGCCGTCCTCAACGCGGAAGTAGCGCAGTAGCTTCGGCCGCTGCTTTTTCCACGACTTGGCGTCGAGGCCGGTGATCGCCATTAGGTCTTCATCATCATCGGCCGGCGGTCCGCTAATCCAATAGTCCATGATCAGCAGCAGGTAAGCGCCGTGCTGTTCCGTCGTCAGGCGGCCGGTGTCCTTACGGTAGTCGCCGATGACAAGTGGCATCCAGGTATCGGGCTTGGCGCTCTTGGTCACGCCGCCCCCAGTAGACTCGGCGCGCTGCTCTCGACCTCCATTTCGCGAAGGTTCTTCACCGCTGTCCGGAAGTAGCTGTCCTTCAGCTCGGTCCCAACGAAGCGCCGACCGGCGCGAAGGGCGACATACCCCTCGGACCCGATGCCCATAAAGGGCGAGAACACGGTATCGCCGGGGTTGGTGTATTGTCTGATGGCACGCTCTGTCAGGTTCAGTGGCATCGGGCAGAGGTGTTTCTCCGCCCCGTCATCGCGCGCGACCTTGACGTTGAGCACGTCCGTTTCGGTCAGGCCGCGCCAGATCGGCTGGGCCCATTCCTGCCAGGTGTCGAGCGGGAACTCCTCGGGCCGGTGGACGACGGGGTCCACGTCCTCCATGCCCGGCGCCCACTTTCGGAACCAGATCATGTATTCGGGCAAGCCGCCGCCGGTCCGCGCCGCGTCCTCGCGGAAGTGCTTGTAGAGAAGGCGGTCGGCCTTGGTCTTCTGCATCTCCCGTACCGGGCAGCGGTCGACCGTCACACGGCGGTGATAGGCCCAGCCGCCAACGACGTTGGCGATGCGCGCAGCTTCTGCTCCGGCCGCCTCGTGGGCGGCGATGCAGTCGCCGGAGAAGTCGCGAAGACCGCGCGAGCCGTCCTCGGAGGCGTTGGAATAGTAGACCAGGTCCTTGACGTGGATGCAGGTGAGACGGCCGGGCTTGGTCACGCGCCAGAGCTCGCGCAATAGGTGCTCGTAGGTCTCGCGAAACTCCTCGTCGCCTGACACATTGCCCATGTCACGCGCGCTCTCGGAGTAGATGTATAGCGAACTGAACGGCGGGCTGTAGACGGAAAAGTCGATGCTGTTCGATGGCATGTTCGCCACGAACTCGACGGCGTCGACGTGGTAGGCGCCGAAGCGCTCGGTGACGTGCTGGTCGAAGACGTTGACCATCAGGCGGCCTCTTTCAAGAAGGTTGGGAGGATTGCCGGCACTGCCGGGTCATAGTCCTCCAGGGTCTTGTGGACGCGGGCGGCGCGGCGCATCGCGCCCGTCATCTCCCGCTTCATCGCGTCGTGGTCGCCGGCCTTGCGGCTCACGACGTTCCAGATCGCCTCCTCGGTGTCGGCACAGGCGACATGGACGTCTACGGCCCTGGATTGGCCGAAACGCCAGCAGCGCCGGACGGCCTGATAAAAGCTCTCGTAAGAGAAGCTGAGACCGACAAACCCCACCCGGGCGCAATGCTGCCAATTAAGGCCGTAGCCAGCGACGGAAGGCTTGGTGATTATCACGCGAGCCGCGCCAGTGCTGAACGCCTGCAGTCGGTCCTCTTTCTCGTCGGCCGACATGGAGCCGCGGACCTCGAGCGCGTCGCTGATGCGCGCCGTCAGGGCGTCCGCCTCGTAGTCGGTGTCGCACCAGATGACCCACGGCTCGCCAGGCTCGGCCGCCACCTTAGCCGCGATCAGGTCCGCCCGATCGCCAATTGTCAGGCGCTTTTCCTTGTGGATTGAGGTCGCAGAGGTGTCAGGGATGCGGAATAGCCGGCCTTGGCCGTCGCGCTCGGATCCTGCATCGGTCGTGGTGTCGGCGCGGACCAGATGCCGGAGCAGGTTCAGCTCCGGCAGGATGTAGCCCTCGTCGCTGTAGCCCAGATCGGAGGGCTTAGAGACGCAGCGCGCCCACGAGGCGACCCAATCCCAGAATGGCCGCACGGCGGGGTTCTTGAGCCGATAGCGGCCCATGTTGGTCTGGTCGGCGATGAACCAGCGCGAGAGCATCTCCGGGCCCGGCATGATGCCGAGGAAGGCTGAGTGTTGGCCCAGTTCCATGTGATCGTTCGGCGCCGGCGTTGCGGTGCAGGCCAGGCGATAGGACGTCGACCTGAAAGCCTCGGTCAGGGCCCGGGTCGTCGCGCCGGTGAAGCTCTTTAGGATCGAGCTCTCATCCAGGATCACGCCTGCGAAGGCTGAGGGATCGAACTTGGCGAGCCGCTCGTAGTTCGTCACATAGACCCGGGCGCCGCGAACCTCTTCCGGCTCTCTGATGGCTATGGCGTCGATGCCGAAGCGCTCTGCCTCGCCCTGGTGCTGACGGCCAACGGCCAATGGCGCGAGCATCAGCACGGGCCGGTTCGTGTGCTCGACGATAACCCGGCCCCAGTCCAGGGCGGAGAAGGTCTTGCCTAGGCCGGTGTCCAAGAAGTGCGCGGCCGAGCCCATACGGAGCGCGAAGTCGACGACGTGCGCCTGGTGCGGCTTAAGCGCTGTGTTCAGTGCCGGAACGCGCGCAAGGCCGCGCGGCTCGAAGCTGACGCGCTTGCGGGCGATCAGGGCGTGGTAGGCCGAAAGGTCGGTCAAGATGCCGCCTCCGCAGCATCAAGCCCGGCGTCAGTCGCGGTGACGGTGATGCTCTGCCCACGGCCGACCCGGCCGGAGATCGCCGTCTCGACCAGGCCCGCGCACTCCAGCTCGTCGACCAAGGTCCGGACGAGTGAGTATTGGAAGCCGAGCAGTTCAGACATGTTGCGCTGGTCGGCGCCGAATTCGGACTTGGCGACGAAGGCGAGGATCTCGCGCTTGTGCTCCTCGCGGACTTCGCGGGCCCGTTCGGCCGCGGTTTGCGGCTTGTCGATCGAGTAGCGCTTGCGCTCGACGCGGGCCCTCGCCTCGTCCGCTAGGCGGGCGCGGATGGTCAGGTCGCCGGGGCCGTCGTTCGGACGGATGAAGGGGCGAGCCGGCCGGCTATCGGCTGCGGTGCGGCGCGCGGTGTAGCCGTCGTGGATCATTGGACACCTCGCGCGGCAAGACGGGCGCGCATGGCCTCAGCGTCACGGCGGAGGGTCTCGGCCGCTTGGGCGACTTCCATGGCCTGGGCTTCGAGGTCGGCGGCCCGCTGTTTGATCCCTTCGACCTTGGCGAGGTCTTCGCGGTCCTGTTCGCAGCGCTCCGGGCCGTAGGCGTGCTCACGCTCGTTGCTCACCCAGGCCCGCGGAACGTCCAGGCGCTCGGATAGGGACCGATCGGAGGCGTTGCCGCGATAGCAGCCCGCCTCATCGTCATAGGCCTCGTCGAGGGCTTGGCGGATCTTGCGGATGTCGGCGAGCGAGGGCTGGCGCGGCGGCACGGCGGCCGGCGCCTTTGGCGGAACGGTTGTCTGGACCATTGCTGGCTCTTTCGGCTTGGCGACGGGCGCGGCCGGTCGCTTCGGTGATTTCGAGAGGCCCGCCACACAGTGGGGGCATTGATCCGCGGCGCGCTTTGCGGCGACGCGCCAGCCCATGCCGACGAAGGCGCGGGACGCGCGGGTGAGACCGATCGGCCTCTCGGGGTCCTCGGCAGTCTTCGCCGTCGCTGGACACGTCGAGCACCGGATCACCAGGAAGGGAAACACCCCGCCCCGGCGGTCACAGTGCTGGTTGACGCGCTGGAATTGGACGCCCCCGGCCATGGCTAGGGCCGTAGCTTCGGCATGGGCTTGCCGGTCGCTGCGGCAAGGCCGCGAAGGGTGGCGACCCGGAGCAGCTTTCGCGCCTCAACGCAGCCGGGATCGCTCGACCCGGCTGCGGCGCGGAGCCGTTCGAAAGGCTCTACAGGCTTAGGCGCCGATGCTGGCTTGGTGAGGTCCACGGTCATGAAGCGCCAAGGGTGGCGGAGAGCCTCGCCAATCCCTCGGAGCCAGGAAGAGAAGGCCCCGCCATCGTGGCCGACGGCCGCCTTGGGGTGAGCGACGGCGCGGGGCATGATCACGCGCCTCCGATAAAGAGCGAGGGTTGATCAGGCTCACTGTCGAAGTCGGCCTCGGTCGGCGCGGTGTCAGGGTCGGTGTCGACCAGCTGCGGAACGCCGTCGACGACGCTGAACCGATAGCGGCGGTCAATCTGGCGATAGAAGGCCAGCGTGACCTCGTCGCCGTCGTCGAGACAGTCGAGCGTCGCGGCGATGCTATCGCTGCCCGACTCCCAATCGCCATCAACAACGACCCAAACCCAGGTCACGGGACAGACCGGATGGTCTTGGCCAACGATGTGGTCGGCGCGGTAGACCTCCGCGTCGACACTGCCGTCGAACTCTTCGCCGTCCTCGGCGGGCGCGTCGCGCCCGTAGCCCGGCGCGATCAGCATCGGGTCGGCCAGCCATTTCGCCCAGGCCGCCAGCGTCGGCGCCTCGGCCGGATAGGTCTCGTCGGTGAACGCGGTCAGGAAATAGCGAAGCGTGCTCATGGTCAGGCGGCCTCCGCCTGAATCAGGATTTCGCGCTTGCCGGCGTGGTCAGGCGGCCCGATGACGCCAGCCTTCTCCATCTGCTCCATGATTAGGGCGGCGCGATTGTAGCCGATCTGAAGGCGGCGCTGGATGTAGGAGGTCGACGCTTTGCGATCTCGCCGCACGATCGTCACGGCCTGGTCGTAGAGCGCTTGGTCCTCCGACATGCCGCGAACCATGAGCTCTGCTGCGCCAAGCTGGTCAGGCGTACCGGTGACGCTCTTTCCGCCCTCCATCGTCAGTGTGATGCTGGCAATGCCCAGACCCGTGTCCGGAGTTGCCGCCTCGAAAAGGGGCAATTCGCCGAGGGCGGACTCGTAGAGCTCGATCATCGCCTCTTGCTCTTGGAGCTTGGCGCGCTCGAGCTTCCGGCGGGCGAGAACCTTCTTGAGGGTCTTGGTACAGAAGCCATTTCCCTTGGCCTCCGCGAGCACTTCCTTTTCCTGCTCGGCGATCTCGGCCTTTTCCTGGGCGAGCCGTTCCAAGCGGTCCACGATAGAGCGGAGTTGTCCTTGGGCATTGCTGCCCAGCACGTCCGCATGGGGGGTGGCGTCATCGGCCATTGGAGAAAGCCCTCTCCTATCGGCTGGTCATGAAGGGCCCCAGCCGGTGGCCCGGATCGTCAGAACAAGGCTCTGTCGATGAAGTGGATGGCGGCCCAGGCCAGGCCGGCGGCGCCCACGGCCGCGACGCGGGCGAAGGCGAAGCGATGAAAACGCCTCACGAGACGGCCCTCAGGCGCGGGCCGGGCTGGACGGCTTCGGCGGCTCGAACGACGTCCATGATCTCGATGAGTGCAGCGGCGGCACGATCGCGCACCGTCCTAGCCGCGGCTGGCGTGGGGGTGTCGCCCGCTTCGCGTGCTGCGCGCTGAGCGTCGGCGGCCGCCTCGGTTGCTTCGCAGGCTTCAAGGCGAAGGCTCGCCGGAGCGGGGCCATCATCGCCCAGGATCAGGGCCGCCAGAGCCGCCCGCTCGCTAGCGTTTGCCACGAACGGCACGCGATGCATGGGTATGGTGCAGTCGGGATGGTCGTCATTGCAGTAGGTCGACCAGACACCGGGCGTGACGCCAGCGGCGGCGGCGGCCAGCTTGCCAGAGCCGTACCGATCCTCGATCTGACGGCAGATCGACTTGATTGCGAGATACAGGGCCAAATTTCAGGCCTCCCTATTCGGATGACGGGCGAAACCCGTTCTGGGCATGTGGCCGCCACCCAGGCGGCGGGCTTGGGCTGGAGGGCGGCGATGAACGACATGGAGCGAGCGCTGGGGTATTTGCTCGCAGCGCAGGAGGACCAGCGGCAGGCCGAGGAGTTCTTGGCGCGCGCCTATGCGGGCCGGGCCATGGCGATGCGCTTGGTCAAAGTCTCGATAGAGAGGAGCTCGCGGCCGCGCCGGGGGAACTACGCGGCCGCGAGCGTTCGCCAAGGCCCGGGGGGTGGCCTCGCTGGCGAAGGGGTGAAACAGTGAAACCGGGTGGCGCGGGCGGATCCATTCACACTCCGCCCGCGCCGCGACATGACGAGCGGCGGGGCGCTGGGGGAGGAAGCGCCCGCTCGTCTTGTCGATCTGATTGTGTTGAGCCCCGCACCACATGGCGTCAGGCCGCCAACCAGGTCATCACCCCGCCGGCCGGCTTGACCAGCGCGGCGGGGTGCGTTCCCGTGTGCGTTGCAACACTACCCACGGAGAACTTGAAATGGATCTGGAACTGGCACGCGAGATCGTCGCGCTTTCGCGAGAGCAACTCGCCGTCGCGGCTGGACAAAACGCCAACGTCCAGGGCCACGCAAAGCTCTTGCGAGGCATCACCCAGCCGTTCCGATCGGTTCTTGCCGACCTTGAGCCTTCGCACCCAGGCATCACCGAACGCGCGGTTGCGGCGTTCACGCAAGGATACGACGAAGCAGAAGCGGAGCTTAGCCAAGCTGCCTCTCCTGAGTGAAGGCAACTGCGGACTTCCTTGTCACTTCATCGGACAAGACGCTGACGCGCAGGCTTTGGCTGGTGGATCGCAGCTCTGCTGCGTCGGCGCGAACCGCGCGGATGTTTCGGAGTCGCTTTTCGACGCGCCGCCGCAGAATTTCGCCGACGGCAGCCACAGCCATGAGAGCGAAGAAGGCCAGCGCCGACATCAGGCGGCCTCTTGGGAGAGGTCGATTTCGTCGGGCCGGATGTGGATTAGCTCGTCGCGCTCCAAGGCGATGCCGTGCTGAGCGGCGGCGACCAAGATGGCGTCATGCCGCCAACTCGGGATGTGCCCCTTGGCGTGCCAGCTCTTGACGGTCGACGGGGGAACATCCCCCAGTTTCGCGGCCATAGGCCGGATGCCGTCGAACTTTTGGAAGACGCTCTTCACAGCGAAGGGCTCCAGGTTGATCACGATGTGCGATTAGCGCACCGTAATCGCACATGTGCCGTGCGTCAATCGCACTCGCGTGCGATGTGCGAAAATCGGATAGTCGCGAGCATGGGACCTTCCGAGATCGTCGAAGAGCTGAAGCGGCTTCAGGTGCCGCACGATGCGATCGCCAAGGTGATCGGTCGCGACCGAACGGCCGCGACGAAGATGCTTTCCGGCAAGCGGAGCGTGAAGTTTAACGAGGTCGCTGGCCTCGAGGCGCTTATCGCTGAGTATCGTGGCGGCGCGCCTGAGGTGCGCCCGGCACCATCCCCACCCGTTTCTGTCGTACCGCCCATCAAGAATATCGCCCGGCGCATTCCCGTTGTCGGGGACGTACAGGCGGGGGTTTGGTTGGAAGCGGTCGTGCGCGAGACCTATGAGGTCGAGGAATATCTGCCGATCGATGTCGCGGGATACGAGAGTGCAACACTCCGCGCTATGCGCGTTGTCGGGCCTTCGATGAACAAGCTATATCCGCCCGGACGTTTTGTAGTTCTCGCGGATCCGGCGGAAGCTGGCATACGAAACGGCGATCATGTCGTGGTCGAGCGCCGGAAGGACTCACTCACCGAAATCACGCTCAAGGAATATGTCGAAGAGGCGGACGGCAGAGTTGCACTGTGGCCGCGAAGCGACCACCCTGATTATCAAGAGCCGTTCTATCTGCGCACCCGCGATGAGGCGGACCAGGACGGCGTAAAGATCATTGGCGTAGTCGTGGCGGACTACCGGCGCCGCGATAGACCTCCCGCTTAGGACGGTCGTGCAACTTGGGGGGGGTGCAAAATGAGACGACTTCAAGTCGCGTTGGTTTGCCTGGCGCTCGCCAGCTGCAGTAAGTCACCCGAAGAAGCCGCAAAGGCCCATGCGGCGGACTTGTTGCGAGACCCCTCGTCAGCGCAGTTCCGAAACGTGCGGGTGACGGGCTCTCACGTCTGCGGAGAGATCAACGGCAAGAATGGCTTCGGCGCCTACAGCGGCTTCGTCCGCTTCCATGGCGACAAAGATACCGCGGAAATCGACCCTGGCGACGGCGGGCCGACGTTCAACGGTCAGCCGGTCTTGAAGACCGCGTTCGAGAGCTCTTACAAAATTTGGTGCGGGGCTTAGCCCGCCAAGTCGATATGGTCGCGATTCCCACCGATCGCACTTGCCCGCACAAATGTGCGACGAGATGTGCGATTTTCGTTTGACGAAGGTGCGATAGTCGCACATAGTCACCTCATCCACTCGATGAGGCGACCCAATGTCGACCACCCCGAAGACCACTGGAGAGATGTTCGCCGCGATCGACCGCGCCTTCAAGCGCGAGATCACGGCCCCGAAGGCTTACGCCGCTCATCAGGCCTACAAGGCTGAGATCGCCGAGATCGGTCGCCAACAAGCCGAGGCCATCAAGACCGCTCCCGGCTACAGCGCCAAGCTGGGCTGCTTCGTCAGCGCCGCCGCCGAAGTCGCCTTCCTGAACGATCAGCTCGCCAGCGCCCGCCAAGGCGCCGAAGCTCTCAAGATGGCGGCGGAGTGAGCGCGATGAGCATTCCCTCGCTCGAGCGCCAAGGCTGGAAAGCCTACACGCCCGCGACGCTGGCTCTCTGCAAGGCCAAGGTCGCCGAGGCCAATCGGATCGGCCGCCAGGACCACGGCGCGCGCTGGGCGCCTGACATGCTGCCCTGTGGCATGGCTTGCCCTTCCTGCCAGCGCGAAGTCGCCGCTCAGTTGGCGAGGGCCTGACCAATGGCTCGTCTCAACCCCATCGACCAAGCCAAGGCCGAACGCGCCACTTGCGCCAAGAGCGCTCGCTACTGGGCGGACGCCGCCGACGAAGCCTCCGCCAAGGGCCTTGAATGGATCGCGACCTGCTACCGCGCCAAGTCTGACGAGTTTCAGGCTCGCGCCAATGACCTTTCGGTCGCCCTTCGCGCCCTGTGTGTCGGGGCGAAGGCGCCGGTCATGGCGAGGGCCGCATGATGGCCCATACCTGGCGGATCCTCCGGGCGGCGTGCCGCCTCTACGCCCTAGCCGGGGCGGTGTTCCTGGCCTTCTTCCTCGTCGGTCAGATGCCAGTCGGAGACATCCGGCTCGGCTTCGGTGAAGGGGAAATCCTGGCCATGGCGCTGGCTTGGCTAGCCGCGGTGATCGTCACCGCCCTCGACTTGCGAGGGCTCTGACCATGCAGCTCTCCGAGGCGCTAATCCGCTGCATGTCGCCGATTGCCCAGGCGAAGGCATGGGCTCACCTCGAGGACGAGCTCTTGCTCGACCTCGACATGATCGACGGCGTGACGCTCGAAACCGAGCCCCTTCGGATCGCAACCGCCAACCGGCTCGCCGAGCGAGGCGTCGTGCACGCCGTCGCTGGCTCCACCGGATGCGTCCGCGTCACCCGTGTCTTCCCCCTTCGAAAGGTCGCCTGATGCCCAGCGTCTCCGCCTCGATCGAGATCACCAACGCCGACGACATGCGCGTGATGCCACGCCAGGGCGGCGGCTTTCACCTGCTGATCGGCCCCTTGGGCGGCGATCGGCTCATCCTGTCCTTCCCGGACGTGACGACCGCCGAGGCCCTAGCCGTCGTGCTCTGCACGTCTACCGTGACCCATGGGCGGCTTGGGGCCGCGGTCGCCGCGACCGCCCCGGACGCTTCGAACGTCGTCCCGCTCACGCGCCCGACGCCCCGCCCCGACTTCACGCCGCCCAGCGCGGCCTAACCCAGAGAGGGAGTAACCGTGTCCGTTCCCATCCCTTCCCATGTCTCGGCCTCGGCGGTTTCGCTGTCGGCGACGGCTACCGCCATTCGGTCGGCCTGCACCGGCTTCAGCACCACCACGGCCCTGACCAAGGCCGAGGCCGACGCACGCCGCCTCCGCAACGAGGCGCGCCGTCTCGTCCGCAAGCTCGCCAGCCTCCGCGCCCAGTCGGCCGCCGCCGACGCCTGCGCTCTTTCCCAGAAGGTCGCCGCATGACCACCGACACCACCATCGCCGGAAGGGTCCGGCGCATCATTGCCGGTTACAGCAACCGCGACGCGGCCATTCTCAGCGCCGCCGACACCCTGCATGAGCTTGGCCTCGGCGACCTGGAAAGCATCGAGATCAGCCTCGATATCGAGGAGATCGTCGACGCCGAAGGCTCGGATGACGCCTGGGAGCAATGCCAAACCGTCGGCGACTTCATCAAGTACGCTGAAAAGCTGGCCGGCGTCCAAGCGATGGCGGCCTAGCCATGAACGCCATCACCCCCATCGAGGCGGCCGAGCAACCTGCCGCCGACATCGTCGCCCTGTTCGAAGCCGATCCGAAGATCGTCCTGACGGACAAGTCCAAGGCCGACGCGTTCTTCGCCGCCGTAAAGACGGAGGTCGAGGCGCACGTCCCTGACCTGACCACGGCCAAGGGCCGGGAGGCCATCGGCTCAATCGCCTACAAGGTCACGCGTTCCAAGACCGCGATCGACAAGGCTCGCCTGGACCTGACGTCAGACCTCCGCAAGGAGGTCGACCGCATCAACAAGGTCGGCAAGGAGGAAGAGGCCCGGTACGCCGCCCTCGCCGCCGCCGCTCGCCAGCCCCTCACCGATTGGGAAGCGGCCGAGAAGGCGCGCAAGGCGCGGATCCAAGCCGCCTTCGACTTCCTGCAGTCGGCTCCGCTGGCCCAGCCCGGCGACACAAGCGAACGCCTTGCGGCGCGCCTGGCCCAGGTCCAGGCCGCCACCTTCGGCGACGACTTCGAAGCCGAGCATAAAGAAGCAGCCGAACGGCTCCAGCGGATCGCGATCGACGCCCTGACGACGGCGATTGAGCGCGTCAAGCAAGCGGAGAAGGACGCGGCCGACCTTGCGGCGTTCCGCGCCGCCCAGGCCGCCCAAGCCGCCCAAGCCGCCGCCGCTGCGCCAACGGTGCAGGCCGAGGCCGCGGCGCCGGCCGCCGCGACGGAAAACCACGTCGCGCCGCCTGCTCCGCCTCCGCCAACCGCCTCGCCCAGCGAGACGGCCATCATCCTTGGCCGCGCCAAGACCGGCCTCATGGACGTCTGCGGGCTCGACGAGGACACGGCCAAGCGCGTCGTCCTCGCGATCGCGCGGGGCCAGGTCGCCAACCTCACGATCACCCGGGAGAACGCCCATGTCGGCTAGCGCCGCCCTCGATCCGAACGCCTTGGAGCAGTTCGCGTCCGGACCCGCGCGCGCCCCGGCACCAGCCGCCCGCGTCCGCGCCGGTTCCGTCAGGCCGAGGCTGGCCGTCGTGAAGTCGGATGCTCCGGCGATCCTGGCGGCGATCACCGCCGCCGCCCTCGATCCGGCCGTCCCGGTCGAGAAGATGGAGTTCATGCGCCGCCTCTACCTGGAGGCCCGCACCTCGGCCGCCCGCAGCGCCTACACCGTCGCCATGAACGCCGCCCAGGCGGCCATGGCTCCGATCGCGGCCAACGCCGTCAACAGCGACTTCGACAGCCAGTACGCGACCTATGCCGCGCTCGATCGCGCCATGCGCCCCATCTACACCGCGCATGGCTTCACGGTCGGGTTCACGACCGAGCCGAGCGACCTGCAGCGTCACCAGCGGGTCGTGATCGTCCTCAACCACGTTGACGGCCATGGCGAGACGCACCGCGCCGACTTCCCGGCCGACGGCCTGGGCGATGACGGCGCCCCGGCGCAGACCCTCATTCACGCCACGGCGTCGGCCTTCACCTACGCCCAGCGCTACCTTCTGTGCCTGGCCTTCAACATCGCCGTGGCGAAGGACAGCGACGGCAACATCGTCGCCCCGCCGCCGGAGGCGATCACCGGCGGCCAATATGCCGAGTTGGTCTTCCTGCTCGACAGCACCGCGACCGACGAAGCCGAATTCGCGCGGCTCCTGAAGGTCACGAACCTCGCCGCTCTCCCCTCCCATCAATTCGAGCACGCCAAGCGGCTGCTCCAAGCCCGAAAGGCCGCCTGATCATGGCTGTTCGCTTCATCGACTGTGACCAGAACTCGCCGGAATGGCACGCCGCGCGCCTCGGCATCCCGACGGCGTCGTCCTTCAAGGACCTGCTCGCCAAGGCCAAGAACGGCACCGAGCGCAAGACGCGCGACACCTACCTTCGGAAGATCGCGGGCGAGGTCATCCAGGGCCGCCCGATGGAGACCTACTCCAACGACGATATGGCCCGAGGCCATGCCCAGGAGGAGGAAGCGGCGGCGCACTATGCGTTCCTCCAGCGCGTGACGGTTTCCAAGATCGGCTTCGCTCGCGATGACGACCTTCGCGCCGGCGCGAGCCCCGACCGCGATGTCGGCGGCGAGGGCCTCCTGGAGATCAAGACCAAGGCTCCGCACCTGATGGTCGAGTTGATCGCCAACTGGGATGCGTCGTGCCCGTCGGAGCACAAGGCGCAATGCCAAGGTCAACTCTGGGTAACGGGCCGGCCGTGGGTCGATCTGGCCTTCTACTGCCCCGGTATGCCTATGCCGATCGTTCGGGTCTACCGCGACGAGTTCTTCATCGCCGAGTTGGCGCGGGAGGTCCGCGAGTTCAACGCCGACCTCGACCGTCTCGTTGATCAGGTGATGGCCTTCGGCCGCCCGGCCCCGGCCCTGGCCGCCTGATGTCGTCGGCCGCCGCCCTCTCTCCTGCCGCCAAGGCCAAGCTCGTCGCTGAACAGCGCGCGCAGGCAGCCAGCGCGGCCCAGCGCCGGACCAGCGAAGCCGAGAACCTTCGCCGGTTCGGAGAAAACGTCCGGGACCTTCGCGCTTTTGGTCAGGCCGGACGCTGGGAAGAGACGACGGCGGCCGACGGCTCCCCCGCCCTCCTCATCAAATTCCGCGACGCTGAAACCGCCAGGGCGGCGAGCGACGCGATCTTCGGAGCTTGGCCCGAATGACCAACGCCATAGGCTTCATCTGGGACGAGAAGGCCCGCGCGATGCGGGTTCAGCCCGACTATGCGCGCCGCGCCGCCGCCATGTTCACCAACGGCTATGGCTACCTCCTGGCGCCGGATCGGACGCCCGAAGACCACAAGCACATGTTCGCCCTGATCCGGATGGCTTGGGAGAACCTGCCCCACCATTTGGCCGAGGAGTTCCCCGCCCCGGAGGCTCTCCGCAAGAAGGCCCTGGTCAAGACCGGCTTCTACAACGAGGCGCGGATCGCTCATGAGACCGAGGTGGACGCGATCAAGACGGCCGCGCACGCCGCCCAGGCGGACGGCTTTGCTCTGGTCAGCCGTCGCGGAACCTGGGTCATCGTCCGGACGCCCAAGAGCCAGGCGCAAGGCGCCATGGACCGGGAAGAATTCAGGGCATCGAAGGCCGCTCTGTTGGCCTACGTCTCCGATCTCATCGGCGTCGATGTGACGACCCTGCAGCGGCAGGCGGTGGCCGCATGAGCCGCCTAGACCGCATCTGCTACGTCACCCCGTGCGACCAGCCCGTCTGGGCACGCGAGATGTGCCGGAAACACTACAACCGGTGGCGCGCTCACGGCGACCCAACGATCACCAAGAACCGGTTCACCCAACCAGGTCGACCGAAGGCGTTCCTCGACTCTATTCCCGCGACGGGAGTCGGCTGCGTGCGCTGGCCGTTCGCCACGAACGGCGCTGGCTATGCCCAGATCAATAATCCGGACCTTGGCAAGCGCCTCGCCTCCAGAGTGATCTGCGAAAAGTTTCACGGTCCCCCGCCAGGACCCGAGTTCGTAGCCGCGCACTCCTGCGGAAAGGGCCATGAGGCCTGTGTGGCGCCTTGGCATCTCTCGTGGAAGACGCCGAAGGGCAATTCCGCCGACATGTTGCGGCACGGCACGCTCTCCGAGGGCGAGCGGCACGCCAACAAACTCACAGAAGCCGATGCGCGCGCGATCCTCGCTCAGAAGGGGACGCGCAGTCAAAGCGCGATCGCCGCTGACTTCGGCATCACTCAAACGATGGTCGGCCGGATTCATCGGCGCGTGGCCTGGAAATGCTTGGAGAGACGTCGTGCGGCCTGAAGTTACGATTATTCCCGAGCGCGAGCCGGTCGCGGCGAACACCGCGCCCCGCCGCCCCCTCACCCGCGCCGAATACCTCCAGCTCTGTCTCGACCAGAACGGCCGCTGCGCCTGCGGTTGCGGCGTCAAGCTTGACGCTATCCGCGAGAAGGTCATCGACGAGCACCGCATCCCCCGCGCCTTGGGCGGGTCCGACGCGCTCGACAACCGCGAGCTATGGCGCAAGCCCTGTTCTGACAAGAAGACCCGCGAGGCGGACCTCCCGGCCATCGCCAAGGCCAAGCGCCTCAACGGCGAGACCGGCCAGAACCGCCGATCGAAGCCGATCAAGTCGGCGGGCTTCTCCAACCGCACCCGGAAATTCGACGGCTCTGTTGGGCCGACCAAGAAGGCGGCGCGAGCGGCCAAGGAGCAGTGCTGATGATCGAGCGCATCACGAACCTCTCCGCTCCGCCGATCGTCGGCCGATTCTACCTTGTGCCGACGGTCGAGCTAGAATGGTACGGGCTCACGTCGGCATGGCCGGTCTTCCTGCCGAAGCACGAAGACGCCCGGTTCTTCCAGTTCGAACACGACCACTACCACATTGATCCGAGATTTCTCGGCGCGCGCCAGTGGCGCTTTGCCGGTGGAGGTCGCGGTGCGGGCTACGCTTTGGATCGCCTCCAACGCGCGCCACTTTCAAACAGCCGCTGGGACCGCAAGGATAAGCCGCTGCCGCCCATCGCGTGGAAGCGGGTGAAGTGCTCGCGCCTGGCCACCGCCTACCAGCACGGCGACCAGCCAAACGTCGGCTTCCTCCGCCAGCACTACGCGGGTCACCAGTGCAAGCGCGCTCGCTCCGGCTGGGTCTGCCCCCACCAGAATTGGCCCATGGGCTCCCTGGAGCCAGACGCCGACGGCTTCATCACCTGCCCGCTTCATGGCCTCCGCGTTCGCGCGTCCGACGGGATCGCGGAGCCGGGCCTAGTGCCAGCGCTGAGTGACGCCGCCTGATGCCGTGCGTCCCCATAAAGATCGGAAACTCGATCGGCTTCGCCTGCGGCCCTGGCCTCAAGCGCGCCAAGCCCTGCGCCTGCGGCTCTCGCCGCCCCGCTGATCTCCTCTGCGACTGGAAGGTCGGCGAGGGCACCTGCGACGCCGCGATCTGCCGGACCTGCGCGACCAACGTCGGCCACGACCGTGACCTCTGCCCGGACCACGCCCGCGCCTGGGCCGTCCACCCCAAGAACCCCAACCTCAAGTCTCAGGACCGCACCGCATGACGCGAAGCAACGTCTCCGCCATGGCCATCCATGCCGCCACCGCCCGCACCGCCCGCCCGGCGAACGACGCCGGCGAGCTTATCGTCGACTGCTTCGCCGGCGGCGGCGGAGCCTCGACGGCGATCCTCGCCGCGACCGGCCGTCACCCTGACATCGCCATCAACCACGACGCCGAGGCGATCGCCCTTCACGCCGCGAACCATCCCACGACGCGCCACCATTGCGCCGACATCAACGAGGTCGACCCGCGCAAGGCCGTCGCCGAGTTCCCAGGCCCGGACGGCCGCGCGCGCCCGGTCGGCCTTCTCTGGGCCTCGCCCGACTGCAAGCACCACTCCAAAGCCCGTGGCGGCAAGCCACGCGAGAAGAAGATCCGGTCGCTGGCGTGGATCGTAGTCCGCTGGGCCGCCCAGGTCCGCCCGCGCGTAATCGCTCTGGAGAACGTCGAAGAATTCCAGGACTGGGGTCCGCTCCTCGAGGCCGACACGTTCATCCGCGACGACGAGATCGAGAGCCTGGCGCAGCAGCTCGACGCGGCCATCCCGGACGAGCAATTCTCGCTCTGGAACCTGCTCGACCCGACCGAAGACGAGATCCAGGCGGCGATCAAGCCCGCGCTGGACCGCGCCGCCGAGCTTCACGCCGACCTCCAACACTCCAAGGGCAAGGGCCGCCTTTACAAGGCAGGCCAGCCCGATCCGCGCCACAAGGGCATCATCTTCCGCCGCTGGGTCAGCCAGCTGGAGAGCTTCGGCTATGCCGTCGAGTGGCGCGAGCTAGTCGCTGCCGACTACGGCGCGCCGACGACCCGCAAACGCCTCTTCCTGATTGCTCGCTGCGATGCCCGACCGATCGTCTGGCCTGAACGCACCCACGCGCCGCGCGACAAGGCCGGTCTCCTCGGGCTTCAGCCCTGGCTCCCGGCCGCCTCGATCATCGACTGGTCCATCCCGGTTCCGTCGATCTTCGGCCGCAAGAAGCCCCTGGAGCCCAAGACGCACGCCCGCATCGCCAAGGGCATCAAGCGGTACGTGATCGAGGCTGGTCGTCCGTTCATCGTGCCGGTGACGCACTCGACCGGCGGTGAGCGGGTCTACGACAGCGCGGACCCGCTCAAGACGGTGACCGCCGGCCCGAAGCGCGGCGAGTTCAGCTTGGTCAGCCCCTATCTCACCGCTCAGTACGGCGAGCGCGACGGCCAAGAACCGCGGGCTCGCGACGTTGATAGCTCGCCCTATCCCACGGTCGTCCCTGGCGGCAACGGCGGGCGGCTTGTTGAGGCCGTCCTTGGTGGCGCGATCGTCGGCTGCGGCGGGCGCGCGGGCCAGTCGCCGCCCCGCGGCCTCGACGATCCGCTCGGCACCGCAACGGCCAAGGCCGACAAGTGCGTTGCGTCGGCCACCATGGCGCCGGTCGTGGTCGGAACGGACAATTTCAGCACTCGGGCGAGCCGCGCTTTCGATCCGGAAGACCCGTTGCGGACGGCGGTGTCCAGCGGCGGGTTCGGCGTCGCCGCCACCTTCCTCCAGAAGATGGCGGAGAATGGACAGGGCTGCGACATCGGCGACCCGCTGCACACGGCTATGGCCGGCGCCCCTCGGCATTATCAGGTCGCGGCCTGCCTCAATCGCCAATTCGGAACCGGCGTCGCACAGGATCCGGAACAGCCCATGCCGACAGTCATGGCCGACGGCGGCGGCGGGAAGACCCAGGTCATCACCGCGTACCTTGGGCGCATGGCGAAGGGTAGTGTCGGCTCGGACCC
The DNA here is from genome assembly GCF_003243465.1 of Caulobacter segnis. Lineage (GTDB taxonomy): Bacteria > Pseudomonadota > Alphaproteobacteria > Caulobacterales > Caulobacteraceae > Caulobacter > Caulobacter segnis_A. Next base: position 1,451 of record NZ_QFQZ01000006.1, on the reverse strand, counting down.
GGCCGATCCGTCCCTAACCGCGACCACCAAGGGCAAGGACACCTTGGCCGACATCACCATCGACAAGTATTACGCTACCGGCGTTCCGTCGGAGGCCGATGAACCGCTCGACACGGCGACCACCAAGCCGCGCTTCGGCCTGAACGCGACCTACCTGGAGCAGGCCAATACCGGCATGGTCGGCCATGACGCTCGCGAGCCGGTCTCGACTATCGTGGGCAAAGGCTGCACCCAACGCCTCGTCGACTGCGAGCTTGAGGGCTTCGACGCCGAACCGTCGGAGCGACGCCAGGCGGTCCTCGCCTTCCTCTGGAAGCACTTCGGCGAGCCCACGGCCGATGAGCGCGCCAATCCGCTCGCCACGCCCGCCGGTCGCCTCAAGTTCGGCCTCGTCGTCATGGACGGCACGGTCTGGCGCATCGTCGATATCGGTATGCGCATGCTTGTCCCGCGCGAGCTGTACGGCGCCCAGGGCTTCCCGGCCGACTACAAGATCGAGATCACCTTCGAAGGGAAGCCGCTCACCAAGACGGCCCAGACCCGCATGGCCGGGAACAGCGTCAGTCCGCCGCCGGCGGCCGCCCTTCTCTCCGTCAACTACTACCCCGCCGAGGAGCGGTTGGCGGCATGACCCGAGAGACCCGTACAGGCCCCGCCTGCGCCGCCGTGGTCCTGGCGACCATGCTCGCCGTGCTTGGGGCCTTCGCCGCGGGCGTCGCCTCGCTTCCCGAGCGGCTCATCGCCGCCGCCGATGGAGAGGCCCAGCCATGACCACTACACCTGAAGGACGGAGAGAGCTTAAGGCGCTGGCTGAGAAAGCGACGCCCGGAGAGCACGTCGCGCTTTCCTGCCCCGACACACCCACCGACTGCTGCGACTATGGCGTTGTGGCAGTGTCGTTGAGCAGAGAGACCTGCCGCGTCTGGAATGAAGCCGACGCCCGATACTACGCCGCCGCCAACCCCGCCACGGTCCTCTCCCTCCTTGCTGCTCTTGAAGAAGCAGAGGGGAAGAACAAGGCAAAGGACGAGGCGATCCGCGCCCATCTTTTCGCTCGGGACGCGTTGGAGGACACGCCAGTCCAGAACCTTCGTCCGGATGACGACCGCTTCAAGGCAGTGGCCGACACACTCGCAGACCTCCGCGCCGCCCTCACCACTAAGAGCGGGGAGGCGTCCGATGCCTAAGCTGGCGAACATCTGCGGCACGCCCACCGTGCGCCAGCTCCCAGACGAGGAAGCCATTCGAATGATCGGCGCCCGCTCTGGGCTGGTTCATGCGCTTCTCTACACCCACAATGAGCTGAACCACCTTCGCGCCCTTGAGTGCAGCTTGCCGCGCCACCACACCGCCAAGCGCCGCGCGATCATGGTGATCTTCCCCCGAAAAAGTGGACGGGGTTAAGCCGCTCTGCGTTCCATCTCGGCGGGGCTGATATAGCCCAGAGCCGA